>PKDC01000047.1 GCA_002862435.1 Pseudomonadota bacterium
ACCTGCTCCAGGAAGCGGTCGTTGATCTCGTAGATGATTTCCAGGTGGCGCGGCAGCAGACGACTGAACAGGGCCAGCGGCCATTGCTCCAGGGCTTCAGGCAGCAAGGTGTGGTTGGTATAGGCCAAGGACTTTTGCGTGATATCCCACGCCGTATCCCAAGGCACATGGCGCTCGTCCACCAGCAGCCGCATCAATTCACAGACCGCCAGCGCCGGATGGGTGTCGTTCATCTGAGCGGCGAATTTTTCGTGAAATCGTTCGACCGGGATGTGTTGTCGATCCAGGATGCGAAACATGTCCTGGAGCGACGCCGAAACCAGGAAAAACTGTTGTTCGAGCCGCAGGGCCTTGCCCTCGATCGCCTCGTCATTCGGATAGAGCACCTTGGTGATGTTTTCCGAGCTGATCTTGTGATCCACCGCCCCGTAATAATCACCCCGATTGAAAACGCCGAAATCGAAGGACTCAGGCGCTTCCGCCCGCCACAGCCGCAAGGTATTGGCGGTGCAGTTGCGATACCCCAGGATTGGCGTGTCGTAAGGTACGGCCTTGATCACGCGATGTGGTACCCAGCGGACACGCGCGTGGTTATGCTCATCCAGATAGTGTTCCGTACGGCCGCCCAGCATGACTTCCACCGCCCATTCGGCGCGCTGGATTTCCCATGGATTACCGAAACGCAGCCATTTGTCGGTTTTCTCGACCTGCCAGCCGTCGATGATGTCCTGGTCGAAAATCCCGAATTCGTAGCGGATGCCATAACCCAGCGAGGGGATTTCCAGGGTCGCCATGGAATCGAGAAAACAGGCTGCAAGCCGCCCCAGCCCGCCGTTGCCCAGGCCCGGCTCTTCTTCCTGACGCAGCAATTCCAGGAAATCCAGGCCCAGTTCCTCGACCGCCTCGCGCGCCTCATCGTAAATCCCCAGGTTGATGAGGTTGTTGCCCAAGTGGGTGCCCAGCAGGAACTCGGCGGACAGGTAGCAGACGGTACGCGCGCCCTGCTCGGTATAGGCCGCAGCGGTGCTGATCCAGCGGTGCAACAGGCGATCGCGGATGGTATGGGCCAGTGCGAGGTAGTAGTCGTTCATCGTCGCCAGGGCGGGGAATTTCCCCTGGCTGAAGAACAGGTGATCCAAAAACGCGCGCTTGATGACATCTTTGTCCAATCCGGTGCGTTCGTCTTCGGGAAAGACGTTCAGTTGGGGTCTGCTCATCCCATCCATGCTGACTCCTGGAAGGTCTTAAGTGAGATCAGTTGAGGTTACAGCGGGACATCTTGCAATTCTGGTGCCGCCGCACCGGCGCAGTGCGGCGGCCATGAAAAAGAGAATTCAAGCCTCGAGTCAGCAAGGCGTAAAGGGGCGCAGCGACGACGCGCTCCGCCCCGGATCGGATCAATTCAACACTTCACCCGCAGTGCTCAGCTGCACCCGCTCGAAGAGGTTGCGCGCCACCACCATCTGCTGGATCTGGTGAGTGCCTTCGAAGATGTCGAACACCTTCACGTCACGGAACAGCTTTTCCGACAGCGAGCCCTTGAGCGTGCCGTGGGCACCCATGAGCTGGACGGCGTAGGAGGTCACTTCCATGCCCACCTGCGGCCCGTAGAGCTTGGCCATGGAGGCTTCCTTGGTGTTGCGGATGCCGTTGTCGGCCATCCACGCGGCCTTCCAGCACAGCAAACGCGCCGCGTCGATCTTGCGTTGCAGATCGGCGAGCCGATCCTTGATCGCCTGGTAACGCGGAATCGGCCGGGACAACAGGTAGTTATCGCGGGCGAACTGCACCGCTTCTTCGTAGGCGGCGCGGGCGATGCCCACCGCCATGATGCCGACCAGCGGCCGGCTGGTGTCGAAGAACTCCATCGCGGTCTTGAAGCCCGCCTTGGCGCCCTGGTCGTAAGCGGCCTCCCCGCCCAGCAGGTTGTCCACCGGCACGCGACATTCCTCGAACACGAGCTCGGCGGTCTCGGTGGCGCGGAAGCCCAGCTTTTCCTCCAGCTTGCCGACCTTGAAGCCCGGCGTGCCTTTCTCGACGATGAACACCCGGTGGCCGGCATGGCCCAGCGCCGGATCGAGGGTGGCGAAGACCAAGGTCCATTCCGCGCGGGCGCCATTGGAGATGTAGCACTTGGTGCCATTCAGCACATAGTCATTGCCCTCCTTGCGGCAGCGGGTGCGGATCGCCGCAGCGTCCGAACCCGTCCCCGGTTCGGTCAGCCCGTAGGCCGCCCAATGCGGATTGGGACCCTTGAGTTGGGCGAAATATTTTTCCTTCTGCTCGGGCGTGCCACGCGCCGACAGCGCCGGGCCACCGGTGCCGGGGCCAGGCATCACCAGCGCCATGGACGGATCGCCCCAGCCCAGCTCCTCGCCGGCCACCACCGCCAGCAGCGACATGCCTTTCATGCCACCGGCCATGGGATCGGCGGCTGCGCCTTCCTTCTTGGCGCCACCGCCGCCCATGGAAAATCCCTGCGCCAGCGGCATCAGATCCTTGTAGAGGCTGTCGGGATAGCCCGCGTCCTGGTCGGCCTGCAGGCACAAGGGACGCACCTTCTTTTCCATGATGGCGTGGAGCATGTCGCGCGCCATTTTCATCTGTGGGGTCACGGTAAAGTCGATCATGCCTGGGCCACCTTCTTGCTGCTGTCCTTGCCTGCCGGGCTCATGGATTGGGGTCCATAGAGCGCCTCGCCCAACACCGCCACATGATCCTCCGGCGTGCCCAGGGCATTGCCCAGGGTGCGCACGTCGCGCATGTAACGTTCTACGGGCATGTCCTTCATGAAGCCCGCGCCGCCGAACACCTGCACGGCATCCACGGTCACCTTCACCGCCGCCTCGCAGGCGCAGATCGCGGCATTGCAGCTCGCCACCGTGGCATCCGCCCCGCTGTCCAGCTGCCAGGCTGCCTTGAGTACCAGATTGCGCGCCGATTCCAGGGCCACTTCCATGTCAGCGATGAAAAAAGCCAACCCCTGGTGAGCACAGATGGGTTTGCCGAAGGCCTTGCGGTCCTGCGCATAATCCACGGCAAAACCCATGGCGCCCCGCGCTGCGCCCACCATGCGCGCCGCATTCACCACCCGGCCGATGTCGAACAGCCGGGTCAAGGCTGCCGCCGTGTCGGCAGCGCCGTCCAATCGTTCGCCCGCAGCGCCCTCCAGTTGCACGCGGCAGGGCCGGCCCGCCCGCAAGCCCATGCGGTCTTCCAGACTGATCTGCACACCCGACGCCTTGGTGTCCACCACGAACGCATCGATTCCCGCCAGGCCTTCGCCGTCCGCGGTCCGAGCCAGCACGACCAAGCGATCCGCCCGATCGGCATTGAAGACGCAGAGCTTCGCGCCGTTCAGCACGAAGGCGCCGCCTTCGCGCCGGGCGGTGGTGGCCATCCAGCCCAGATGGGCAGCGGGATCGGCCTCGGTGCTGGCAAACGCCCACACCCGATCGGTGTCATCCAGCCAGCGCGTGATCTGCTCCGGCGAACCCAGCGCCACAACGGCCTGCGCCGCAAAGCCCAGATCGTCCAGGCCCACGGCCTGCGCGGCATCGCTCCGGGAGAGCACTTCCTCGGCCAGAATCTTGGCGGACAGGCCGAAGCCCATGCCGCCCGCCGATTCGGGCAAGCCCAGCAGATGGGCGCCCATGTCCCGATACGCGGCGCGCACGACGGGGTCGACGGACTGCCGGCGATCGGCCGCCCGGGCGTCGGAAATCACCTGGTTTTGGGCAAAACGGCCCAGGGTATCGAGCAAGCTTTGCTCGTCTTCACTGCATGCGAAGGAGATCATGAAACAGCACCCCTCCATGGGTTATTTGAGATAAAACAACAGCGGGCCAGCGGGAATCCGGTTACCGAAACATCCCTGATGGCACCAAGACCCAACCGATTTTCCAAATCATCTGCGGTGGGCTGGCTCATGCTAACGCCAGCACCCCTCCTTGGCCAGTAATGGCGAACGCCAGTCCAGCCCCGTTGCGCCGCTCGGAACACGACGGCATGCGCTTCTTGATGCAGCGCAAGGACCCACCCCGCCGGATCCCGGCAGGGCCTTTTCGTCTGCTAGGCGACCACGCTCAACCAATCGGCATGGCGTTCGTCGCGCCCATAGACCGCATCGAAATAGGCATTCTGCAGTCGTTCGGTGATCGGCCCACGGTGACCCGCGCCAATGGTGCGCCCGTCCAGCTCGCGGATCGGCGTCACCTCGGCGGCGGTACCGGTGAAGAAGGCCTCGTCGGCGATGTAGACCTCATCGCGGGTGATGCGCTTTTCCTTGACCGTCAGGCCCATTTCCCCAGCCAGGGTGATGATGGTGCGACGGGTGATGCCGTCCAGGGCCGCCGTGAGTTCGGGGGTGTACAGCACCCCATCGCGGACGATGAACACGTTCTCGCCCGAGCCCTCGGCCACGAATCCTTCCCGATCCAGCAACAGTGCTTCCTGCGCGCCCGCGGCCAGTGCTTCCTGCAAGGCCAGCATGGAATTCATGTAGTTGCCGTTGGCCTTGGCCTTGCACATGGTGATGTTGACGTGGTGGCGGCTGAAGGAGGACGTCTTGACCACCAGGCCCCGCTCCAGGGTTTCCGCTCCCAGGTAGCTGGGCCAGTGCCACGCTGCCACCATCACATGCACCTGGAGGTTGTCGGCCCGCAATCCCATGCCTTCGGCGCCGAGAAACGCCATGGGTCGGATGTAGGCTTCCGACAAGCCGTTTTCGCGGATCACCGCATGATGTGCGGCGGCCAGGGTCTGGGTGTCGATGGGTAAGCGCATGTTGAGGATGTGGGCGGACTGGGAAAACCGCTTGTTGTGCTCACCCAGGCGAAAGATGGCTGTGCCGCGCGTGGTCTTGTAGGCGCGCACGCCCTCGAAAACACCCATGCCGTAATGCAGGGTGTGGGTCAGCACATGAACCTTGGCCTCGCGCCAGGGCACCAGCGCGCCGTCCAGCCAGATCACCCCGTCCCGGTCCGCCATCAACTGTGTTGCCATAGGTGCCATCCCGTCCATTTTCCCGCGTTGAATGTTCAGGGTTGCCGCGTTTATGCGGACCCTTCCAGCAATTGCTCCCATACAGCCCGCACCGTGGCGCGCTCCGACGCCAGCTCCGTCTCACCGACCACCGACGGCACCTGTTGCAGGCTTAAAACATGTGCACGCTGGCGCAGCACCCGATAGGCCATGGAAAGATCCGTTGCCGCGTCGGTGGGGAGCAGGCCCAGCGATCCCAGCGTGTCCAGCAGGCGGATATTGTCGGTCCAGCGCAGCAGGGCGGGGTAGGCGTGGGCATGATGTAAAACGAGGTATTGCACCATAAATTCAATATCGGCGATACCGCCCGCGCTCTGCTTGAGGTCCCACTCTCCCGGCCTGGATTTGTCGAGCGCCTCGCGCATGCGCTCGCGCATTTGCCGGACTTCGCCGCGCAGGGTGGCAGGATCGCGTGCCCGACCCAGCACGTCGTGGCGAATTGTCTCGAAACGGCGCGCCAGGCTGGGTGGTCCGGCCACCACCCGCGCCCGCACCAGGGCCTGGTGTTCCCAGGTCCAGGCATGGTGATGTTGATAATCGGCGAATCCTTCCAGGCCGCTCACCAGCAAACCCGAGCCACCGCTGGGTCGCAATCGGGTGTCCACCTCGTAAAGTCGGCCCGCACCGGTGGGAGCGGTGAGCCAATGCACCATGCGCTGGGCGAGACGGGCGAAGAAGCTCGGGTTGTCGAGGACGCGTGGACCGTCGGTCTGGCCGTCCGCATCGCTGCCTTCATGCAGGAACACCAGATCCAGGTCGGAGCCGTAGCCCAGCTCGATGCCGCCCAGTTTGCCGTAGGCCACCACCGCGAATTGCACCAAGCGGCGGTCCTGCATCGAACGTCGCGGCCGGCCATGGCGCGCGACCATCTCGTCCCAGGCCAGCAACAGCACCTGACGCAGAATGACTTCAGCCAGCCCCGTCAGCCTGTCGCTCACCCGCATCAGCGGCAGATGGCCGGCCAGATCGGCGGCGGCAATGCGCAGCAGGTTGATCTGCTGCACATGCCGCAGCGCATCCATGCGCCGCTCCAGATCCTCGGCCTCCGCCATGCGTCGCACCAACTCGCGGGCCACTCCCAGGGTGTCCGGCGGCGTATATAGGCTGCGGGCATCCAGCAGCTCATCAAGCAACATGGGATGGCGCGTCAGATACTCGGCGAGCCAGGGGCTGGCCGCGCACAGCCGCACCAGTTGCGACAGCGCTGTGGGGTTATCGCCCAGCAAGGCCAGATAGGTGCTGCGACGGGCAATCACCTCCACCAGCCGCAAGACGCGCGGCAAGGTCGTCTCCGGCTGCGGCCCCCGGCCCACGGCGCCGATCAACAGCGGCATCAGCCGGTCCAGCCGCGAGCGGCCGACTTCGCTCAAGGCGCGCACCGCCGGCCCGTCCCGCAATGCCCGCAGCCGTTCGGCCAGCCCCGCGGGTTCGGCGAAACCCGTCTTGGCCAACGGAACGCAGGCCTCCGCGTCGTTCAGCTCGCCCTGCCACAGCACGTCCAAGGGCGAAGCGGCGGCCGCCGGGCTCTGGGGCGTGGCGAAGACTTCGTCGAACTCATCCGCCACCCACTGGCGCTGCCGCGCCAATTCCCGCTGCAAATGCGCCCAGTCGGGCACGCCCATGCCATAGGCGATGCGGGCGCGCTCCACCGGATCGGCGGGCAGATCGTGGGTTTGGGCATCGCGCACCTGCTGCAGCCGGTTCTCCACCCGTCGCAGGTGGCGATAGGCCGCTGTCAGCCGGGTCACGGTATGGGACGCCAGGATCCCGCGCGCGCCCAGCCGCTCCAGGACCGTGAGCAAGTGGCGCTCACGCAAGGCGGCTTCCTGACCGCCCCGGATGAGCTGGAATGCCTGCGTGATGAACTCGATCTCGCGGATGCCGCCCGCGCCCAATTTGATGTTGTCGGCAAGTCCCTTGCGGCTAACTTCGGCGGCGATCAGGGCCTTCATCGCGCGCAAGGATTCGAAAGCGCCGAAATCCAGGTAACGCCGGTAGACGAAGGGCCGCAGGGTCGCCATCAGGGCGGTCACATCGGCGGGCCGCCCTGTCAGGGGCCGCGCCTTGATCAGGGCGTAGCGCTCCCATTCCCGGCCGTGTTGCTGGTAATAGAGTTCCAGGGCACTGGCGGACAGCACCAAAGGGCCGCTCTGGCCGAACGGCCGCAGCCGGGTATCAACGCGGTAGGCAAAGCCGTCGGCGGTGGTTTCGGCCAGCAGCTTGACCAGTTGCTGCGCCATGCGCGTGAAGTAGTCGCCGATCTCCAGGGCCTTAAGTCCCTGAGTCGTGCCTGCCTCGGGATAGACGAAGATCAGGTCGATGTCCGAGGAGAAATTCAGTTCCCGTCCGCCCAGCTTGCCCATGGCCAGCACCATCAGCTCCTGGGGCTGACCCGCCGCGTCCAGCGGTTGCCCCCATTGCGCCCGCAAGCGACCATCGAGCCAGGCCACGGCCCCGGCAACACAGGCATCGGCCACATCCGACAGACCCGCGAGCACCGTCTCGATCGGGTCCAGGTCATTGATGTCGCGGTAGGCCCACTGCAGCGTCTGGCGCTGGCGAAAGCGTCGCAGCACGGTCATGGCCTGGGTGGGATCGGCGCATTCCGCCAGGGCTTGGTCGAGCGACTGCCGCAACGCCTGGGCCGTTGCGGGCCGGCTTGCCGGGTGCAAATCGGCCAGCCAGTCCGGATGGCGCAGGCACAATTCGGCCGCGAAGGGGCTGCATGCCCATAGCCGCATTGCGCCCTCGGCATCGCGCAGATGCAGCGCGTCCTCCTTGCCAAGTCGCTCGATCATCAAGCGCAACCCAGGCTGCAAGGCCGCCGGCACTGCGGCGATCAAGGCATCCAGATCGGGCAAAGGGACGTTTGCAGTCATGAGGCAGGGATCCAGGGCAAAAAAAACAGTGTCATTCTACCCGCCCCTGGGGTGGATTGAGCTGACCTGCGGCGCGCTACGGCGCGCGGACGCGCCCTGCCCAAGAGATAATGGATGCAGCATCGCGTGATGCGAGGCGCAGATATGGCTGAATCTGCGCAGGGATTTCCAATCTCTGCTTTGGGCGGCCACGGATTGATTCCGACATCGCGCGAGATTGGCGCGCGGAGCGTTGCGGCAGCGATCCAGCGGTTTTGATGGCGTGCATGCGGCAGGGCAGCCCGGGCCTGCCAAGATGCGGTTGGCAGCATCCGGCGTTTGCGTGGCGCTACCCCTGGTGGCCGACCGGCCCTGTGTGTGTGATGCTGAGGCGCAGGGAGGGCAACAGCGCATGGGAACGTCTGCCGATAAAACCGACTGGGCCGATTGCCTGACGGAGCTGGCGGGGGCATTGACTCGCCGAGGATGGCGTTTGGTCACCGCCGAATCCTGTACCGGCGGCTGGATCGCCAAGTGCTGCACCGATCGGCCCGGTAGCTCGACCTGGTATGAGGGCGGCGTGGTGAGCTACAGCAACGCGTTGAAGACAAGCCTGCTGGGCGTGCGACCCGCAACCCTGGCCCGGAATGGCGCGGTGAGCGAAGCCACAGTGCGCGAGATGGCGCAGGGCGCGCTGGCCCGATTGGGCGGCGATGTGGCGGTTGCGGTCAGCGGCATTGCGGGGCCGGGCGGTGCCAGCGCGGATAAACCGGTGGGGATGGTGTGGTTCGCCTGGGCGGGTCCGGGACTGCGGCTGGACACCCATTGCATGCATTTTCCCGGTGATCGGGAGGCGGTGCGCGCGGCCACGGTGGGGGTGGCGCTGGCAGGCCTGTGTGATCGCTTGCGCGTGGCGCCTCCCGGCGGCGCCTGGGCCTAGGGAAACGCTGAAGTATTCAGCGTTTCCCGCAGCGCAGGGACGTGCTGCCCAGATCAGCGGCTGTAAGCTGCTGATCTTGTGAGCCACCGGAAAACCACGCTTTTCCGATGGCGAGCGCTGAGAAATCCAGGATGGATTTATTCAGCGCTTCCCTAGGTGCCGATTTGGCCTTTGTGGAATAATCGCCTGTCAATCCCCTGCCCTTCTTGACATAGAGAGCAGGCGTTGGGGATGCCGGGTCTGATGGGATTTTTGGAAGACCGTCCAGGCGGACGGGAATAGCGAGGGGCGGATGGACGAAAATCGCAAGAAAGCCTTGGCGGCGGCGCTGGGACAAATCGAAAAGCAGTTCGGCAAGGGCTCCGTCATGCGCATGGGAGACAGCCAGGCCGCCAGCGACGTGATCCCCGTCTCCACCGGCTCGCTCGGTCTGGATATCGCGCTGGGCATTGGCGGCCTCCCGCGCGGGCGCGTCGTTGAAATCTATGGTCCCGAGTCTTCCGGCAAGACCACGCTGACACTGCACGTCATCGCCCAGATCCAGAAAGCCGGCGGCACGGCCGCGTTCGTGGACGCCGAACATGCCCTGGACCCGCAATATGCGGGCTTGCTGGGGGTGAATATCGATGAACTGCTGATTTCCCAGCCCGACACCGGTGAACAAGCGCTGGAAATCACCGACATGCTGGTGCGTTCAGGCGCCGTGGACATCGTGGTGGTGGACTCGGTCGCCGCGCTGACGCCCAAGGCGGAAATCGAAGGCGAGATGGGCGATTCCCATGTGGGCCTGCAGGCGCGGCTGATGTCGCAGGCGCTGCGCAAGCTCACTGCCAACATCAAGCGCAGCAACTGCCTGGTGATCTTCATCAACCAGATCCGCATGAAGATCGGCGTCATGTTCGGCAGCCCGGAGACCACCACCGGGGGGAACGCGCTCAAGTTCTACGCCTCAGTTCGCCTCGACATTCGCCGCATCGGCGCCATCAAGCGGGGCGACGAGGTGGTAGGCAACGAAACCCGCGTCAAGGTGGTCAAGAACAAGGTCGCCCCACCCTTCCGCGAAGCGGAATTCGAGATCCTCTATGGCGAGGGAATTTCGCGCGAAGGCGAGCTGATCGAGCTGGGGGTCAAGCACAATCTGGTGGAAAAAACCGGCTCCTGGTACAGCTACCAGGGCGAGCGCATCGGTCAGGGCAAGGAAAACGTGCGCCAGTACCTGAAAGAGCGTCCCAAGCTCACCCAACAACTGGACCAAACCCTGCGGGAACTGCTGCTGAGCGGAAAGACCCATGCCAGCGACGCCCTCGAACCCGACCTCGCCGCCGACTGAGGCCAGCTTTCGCGCCCGCGCCCTGCGCCTGTTGGGCCGCCGCGAATATGCGCGGCGCGAAATGGCCGAACGTCTGGCCCGTTGGGGCGCCACGCCCGAACAGGCGGGCGCGGTACTCGATCGCCTGGAAGCGGATGGCGCTCTGAGCGACGCCCGCTATGCCGCGAGCTGGGTACGCGGTCGCCTGGGGCGCGGTGATGGTCCCCGTCGGCTTCACCATGGGCTGGCCCAGGCCGGGCTGGCTGAGGAAGTCATCGAGGAGGCGCTGCCCGATGGGGAGGACTGGGGTGAGCGCCTGGACGCCGCACGCCGCCGCCGCTTTGGCGCTGTCCCGCCGGCCGACTGGTCGGACTGGGGCCGCCAGGCCCGCTACCTGGAACGGCGCGGCTACCCCCCCGAACTGATCCGTCGGCGGTTGCCGCGTCCCGCAGCCGGAGTGGCACAGGACGGCGAAGCGGCGGAATGATTCTCCATTCAATGGCCTTTGCCTATACTGGCCGCCACTTTGCGAATCGGGCCCCATCGCATGATTACCAGCGCTGAACTACGCCATCGTTTCCTCGAATTCTTCCGCGGCAAGGGACACACCGTTGTCCCCAGCAGCCCGCTGGTTCCTCAGAACGATCCCACCTTGCTGTTCACCAATGCCGGGATGGTGCAGTTCAAGGACGTCTTTCTCGGGCGCGACGACCGCCCCTACACCCGGGCGGCCAGCGCCCAGCGCTGCGTCCGTGCCGGCGGCAAGCACAACGACCTGGAAAACGTCGGCTATACCGCGCGCCACCACACCTTCTTCGAAATGCTGGGCAATTTCAGCTTCGGCGACTATTTCAAGCGCGAGGCCATCCACTATGCCTGGGAGTTCCTGACCGGCACCCTGGGGCTTCCGGCGGAACGGCTGTGGGTGACGGTTTACGCCACCGACGATGAGGCCCACGACATCTGGCAGCGCGAAATCGGCATCCCCGCCGAGCGCATCACCCGCATCGGCGACAAGCCCGGCGGCGGTTCCGACAATTTCTGGCAGATGGGTGATACCGGGCCGTGCGGACCCTGCTCGGAGATTTTTTACGACCACGGCCCCACTGTCGTGGGCGGCCCGCCGGGCAGCCCGGAGGAAGATGGCGATCGCTATATCGAAATCTGGAATCTGGTGTTCATGCAGTACGAGCGCGATGAGCAAGGCGCGCTCCATCCCCTGCCCAAGCCTTCGGTGGATACCGGCATGGGTCTGGAGCGGCTGGCCGCCGTGCTGCAGGGCGTCCACAGCAACTACGACATCGACCTGTTCCGGCGCCTCGTCCAGGCTGCCGGGCGGGAAACCGGCGCGTCGGATCTGGACAATCCATCGCTGCGTGTGCTCGCCGACCATGTACGCGCCTGCGCGTTTCTGATCACCGACGGTGTCATTCCCGGCAATGAAGGGCGGGGTTATGTGCTGCGGCGCATCGTGCGCCGGGCGGTGCGCCATGGTTACAAGCTGGGCGTGCGTCAGCCGTTCTTCCATCGACTGATGCCGGATCTGGTCGCCGAGATGGAGCAGGCCTATCCCGAACTGGCGGCGGCCGAGGCGCGTGTCGTGGCGATCCTGAGCCAGGAAGAGGAACGCTTCTTCGAGACGCTCGAATACGGCATGGCCATGCTGGATGGTGAACTGCGAACACTGTCCGAAAACGGCGGCCAATTGAACGGCGAGACGGCGTTCAAACTGCACGACACCTACGGTTTCCCCTTGGACCTGACGCAGGATGTTTGCCGCGAACATGGCGTTTCGGTGGATCTGGCAGGGTTCGAGGCGGCCATGGGCCGCCAGCGCGAGCAGGCGCGGGCGGCTGGCCGGTTCCGGATGGACGCCGCCTTGGAATATGCCGGCGCGGCCACGGTATTCCGGGGTTATGACGCTCTAACGGTGGATGACGCCAAGGTGCTGGCGCTGTATCACGATGGCACTTCGGTGCCTACGCTGACTGCCGGCCAGGATGGAATCGTGGTGCTTGATCGGACGCCGTTCTATGCCGAATCCGGTGGTCAGGCGGGTGACGCCGGCGAATTGACGGCTGTGGGTTTGCGATTCACGGTAGGCGACACGCAGAAAATCCAGGGAAATGTATTCGGACATACAGGGCATCTCGCCGAGGGCACGCTGCGGCTGGGCGATGTCGTAACGGCACAGGTGGATGGCACGCGGCGCCAGCGCACCATGCGCCACCATTCCGCCACCCACCTGCTGCACAAGGCACTGCGCGAAGTACTCGGTCCCCATGTGCAGCAGAAAGGCTCGCTGGTGGACACCGACAAGACCCGCTTTGATTTTTCGCATGCCGCACCGCTCACTGCTGAGGAAATCGGACGCATCGAAGCGCTGGTCAATGCCGAAGTGTTGGCCAACCTGCCGACCCGGGTGCGGGTGCTGCCCCTGGAAGAAGCACGCCAAAGCGGCGCCCTCATGCTATTCGGGGAAAAGTACGGGGACACCGTGCGGGTGCTGGACATCGGCAGTTCTTGCGAACTGTGCGGCGGCACCCACGTCTCCCGGACCGGAGACATTGGCCTGTTCAAGATCACGGGCGAATCCGGCGTGGCCGCCGGGGTACGGCGGGTGGAAGCGGTGACCGGGGATGTCGCCCTGGCTTTCGTCGGCGACCAGCAGGCATTGCTGCAGCAGACCGCCGGACTGCTCAAGACCGTGCCCGCTGAGGTGCCCGTGCGGATCGCCCAGTTGCAGGATCAGCTCAAGACTGCCGAGCGGGAGCTGGCCCGCATGACTTCGCGGCTTGCAGCCAGCCAGGGAGGGGATCTGGCCGCGCAGGCTGTAAGCGTGGCTGGGGCGCAGGTGCTGGCGGCGCGACTGGATGGCGTGGATGCCAAGGCCTTGCGGGAAACACTGGACAAACTGCGCGACCGACTGGGTACGGCGGCCATCGTGCTGGCGACCGTGAGTGAGTCCAAGGTCAGTCTGGTGGCTGGCGTCACGGCGGATCTGACTGACCGCGTCAAGGCGGGTGATCTGGTTAATTTCGTTGCCCAACAAGTGGGCGGCAAGGGGGGCGGCCGGCCCGACATGGCCCAGGCGGGCGGGACCGATCCCAGCCGCCTGGGTGAGGCGCTCGCCGGCGTCGCGGACTGGGTGCACGCCCGCCTGGCCTGACCCCGTCGGTGCATCTCACGGCCCTGCTCGTTCTCTACCGTTATGATTCTTCGGAAGCCACAAAAAAACGCCGGGGATCGCCCGGCGTTGTGTGAGCTTGCGCTTGTGGCGCGGCTTCAAGAACCTGAGTTCATTATCCAGTTGAACAGACTGACGAAGAAGCCTGTGATGGCGCCCAGGATGCCGTAGATCATCCCCTTCACCGACTTCCAGAAACCGGAAGCCTCCTCCCGTGCCAGGGCGTTTTCGTTGATCTTGTTCAGATAGGCGTGGATGGCCTGGGCATCTTCCACCGAGAGGTGATCCGCGAAGCCGATCATGCCCGTCTTTTGGACATGGCTCCCGCCCAGCACGACGGCGATGAAGTTTTCGTGGTCCTGGGCCGTCAGGTAGCGCAGGTCTTTCATGTTGGGGTTGCCGATGGCCCCCGGTCCATGACAGTAGACGCAGTTGTGATGATAGAGCTTGTCGCCCTTGGCGATCAGGTCACCATCCGCCTTCAAGTCCGCTGGTTCAGGGAGCTTCCGGGCCAACTGAACCGGCGGCAGGCTCTCCTTGCCGTTCAGCTTGAACGTCAAAAGCCGGCCGTTGGGATACATGTTCTCACGCGGATTACCCACGGCGCCGAAGGACAGGCCCACAGAACCACCCCAGCCAACCAGGACCGAGACGTACTGTTCACCATCGATTTCATAGGTGATGGGCGGCGCGACGATACCGTTCTGGGCGTCGAAGTCCCACAGCTTGTGGCCGGTATCCGCTGCATAGGCCGCGAAATAGCCCTTGCCGTCGCCCTGCATGACCAGGTTGCCGCCGGTGCACAACAGGCCGCCGTTCCACAGCCCCTCGTGTTCAACCTTCCACACCTGACGTTGCTGGACCGGGTCCCAGGCTTGCAGATAGCCCTTGGCGGCCTTGGCACCCAGCGCCGCGACCAGATCATGATCGATCCAGGCCGGAAAGACGACATCCTTCATCACCTTCATCCCCGTATTCCAATACCCGGGGATGTATTCGAATTCGGTGTCGTTGTCGTAAAGCATCGCCATTTCCTGGCTCGGGATATAGACATAGCCTGTATCCCGACTCAGGCACATGGGCATCCAGTTGTGCCCGCCCAAGGGGGAAGGCAACTGGAGCTTGGGCCATTTTTCGTAAGAGTTGCTGGTCTGAACCGGACGGCCGGTCTCCGGATCGATGTGCTTGGCCCAAGAGACCGGGACATAGTTGTTGGCGGAGATGAACTTCCCCGTTTCCCGATCGATGACGTAGAAAAAGCCGTTCTTGGGGGCCTGCATCAGCACCTTGCGTTGCTGGCCGTTGATGTTGAGATCCGTCAGGACGATATGCTGGGTCGCGGTATAGTCCCAGCCCTCGCCGGGGGTGGTCTGGTAATGCCAGACGTACTCGCCGGTCTCGGGCTTGAGTGCCACGATGGAAGACAAGAACAGGTTGTCGCCACCGGCCGGGGAACGGATGTGCTTGTTCCAGGGCGACCCATTGCCGACACCGATGTACAACAGGTCCAGGTCCGGATCGTAGGCCATGGAATCCCAGACGGTACCGCCGCCGCCGATCTCCCACCAGGGGCCACCTCCCCAGGTTTCCGCAGCCAATTCCATGGCCTTGTTCTCAAAGCCGTCCGCCGGATTGCCGGGCACGGTGTAGAAACGCCACTGCTGGGCGCCGGTTTCGGCATCATAGGCGGTGATGTAGCCGCGCACACCGAATTCAGCGCCGCCGTTGCCGATGATCACCTTGCCCTTGACGATGCGTGGGGCGCCGGTGATGGTGTAGGGGCGGGACTTGTCGATGGTGAGCACATCCCAGACAATCTCGCCGGTGATCGCATCCAGGGCCACCAGGCGACCGTCGATGGTGCCCACGTAGACCTTGCCGTTCCACACCGCTGCGCCGCGATTGACCACGTCGCAGCAGGCATACTGGCCGCGCGTCTTGTCGACATTCAGGTCATTGCGCCACAACAGCTTGCCGGTGCGAGCGTCCAGGGCATACACCTCGCTCCAAGAGCCCGTCACGTACATGACCCCGTCCACCACGATCGGGGTCGCTTCCAGACCGCGATTGGTACCGGTTTCCCAGGCCCAGGCCAGCCCAAGGTTGGCCACGGTCTTGTCGTTGATCTGCTTCAGTGGGCTGTAGCGATCCTCGCCATAGGTGCGGCCATGCAGCATCCAGTTGCCGGGTTCGTCTTCGGCCTTGAGCAGGCGTTCGCTGGTCATGCGGCCGAGGGAATCGCGGATGGCTTCGGCGGGCGCGGTGTCTTCGCGGGTGAGATTGGCATGGGCGAGGCCGTGCCCGAGGGCGAGCGCTATCAGGCCCACCAAAAATGGGTGTTTCACGAAAAAAAACCTCCCTGTTCGATCATTTTGATGTCGGTAAAAAAAGCGAATCGTGCGCGGGATTGTGCTCGGTGTCCAGTGATCACTAACGATCGGGGCCGCTGATTGCGGCCCCGATCGAGTCATGAGAAGAAGTACTGGTCAGGCCAGCCACTTGGAAACGCGCTTGAGCACGCCAAGTGCGCCCTTGGGATAGGGGCCCTTCACGAACATGGCGGGCGAGAACCAGTTGCGCTGGTAGAGCACACCCTTCTTGTGCGAGAACTCCACGAAACCATCGAAGCCATGATAGGCGCCCAGACCACTCGGGCCGCTGCCGCCGAAGGGCAGGTTGGGATGGGCGATATGGAGCATGGTGTCGTTGACGCAGGCACCGCCGGAGATGGTCTGGTTGATGACATGGTCGGCGCGCTTGCGATTGGCATCGAAGTAATACAGCGCCAGCGGACGCGGCCGCTCCTGGACGTAGCGCATGGCCTCCGGGAGGCTGCCATAGCTGCGCACGGGTAGCACCGGCCCGAAGATTTCCTCCTGCATCACCGCCATGTCATCGTTGACATTGGTGATGACGGTGTGGGGAATCACCCGCTTGCCGTCGGGGATCTGCTCATTGCGCGGATTGATCTGCACCACGTTGGCGCCCTTGGCGCGGGCATCGTCGATCAGGGCCTGGATGCGCTTGAAATGCCGATCATTGACGATCCAGGTGATGTCCTGATTGTCGGCCACCGTGGGATAGCGCTTGGTGATGGCGCGGGAATAGGCGTCGACGAATTCCTGTTCCTTGCCCTTGGGCACCATCACATAGTCCGGCGCGATACAGGTCTGGCCGGAATTCACCGTCTTGCCCAGTAGAATGCGCTGCACCGCTTTTTCGATGGAGTAGTCCTCCCCGATGATGGTCGGCGACTTGCCGCCCATCTCCAGGGTGACGGGGGTCAGGTTCTTGGCCGCCGCCATCATGATCTTGCGGCCGACCTCGGTGTTGCCGGTGTAGATCAGATGATTGAAGGGCAGCTCGGAAAACTGGATGGCCTCCTGCACATCACCGGTGACGACCGTGATGAAGCTGGGATCGAAGTGCTTGGCGATCAGCTCGGCGATCACATCGGAGGTGCGCGGGGTGACATCCGGTGGCTTGATCATGGCGTGGTTGCCGGCCGCCAGAACGCCGATCAGCGGCGAAAAGATCAGGAAGGCGGGGTAGTTCCAGGCGCCCATGATGCCCACCACGCCCTTGGGCTGGTAGACCGCGTAGCCCGTCGCCGGCAGCGACTGGATGCTGGAGGCGACCTTCTTGGGCTTCATCCACTTCTTGATGTGGCCCTTGGTCAGACGGATCTCACCCAGGTTGGCGAGGACTTCCGTCAACACGGTTTCGTGAGGGGAACGGTGACCGAAGTCGGCCATCACGGCCTTGACCAGTTCGTCACTGTACTCACCAATGGCCTTGCCCAGGATCGAGAGCGCTTCGATGCGCTGCTTGGCATCGGTGATGCCCCGATCGAGGAAGGCCTTTTGCTGGGCCTGCAGCAGCGGCAGCAAGGGATTTTGGGTCGACGCTTCCTGCTGGCGCGCCAGGCCCGATATGGAAATGGGCTGGGGTGTGCTCATATGGGTGTCCCTCCTCGATGGATTATAGCGGCCATGCATGATGCGGTGCCGAACGTTTAATATTTATGCCTGACTGAACAAATGGTCAAGTCCTGTTTCAGCGCCGCGTGGTTTTTTTGAGACTTCGGGGCCTCGACGGTCGTTCAGGCATAGGCGGCCGACACCCCATTCGAGCGCTCACGCGCAAGATACTGCTCGCCGGCATGCACCAGCAGCGGGATGCCGCTGCGCAAGTTTTCCTCCGCTGCCAGCCGCTGTTCCGCCGGCGTGGCATAGTGCGCATCCCATTCCAGCAATCGTGGGCTCATCAGGGCATGCCAGAGGGGTGGCACCAGGGAGATCAACCCGGTTACCACATAGCCTCCCAAGGTCGTGGGCGCTTCCGGCAAGGGTTTGAGTTCGTAGTGCTCCACCTGCGCGTCGGCGTGGTGGTGGGAATGACGCGGAACTGCGGCCACGATCCACAGCGACATGCGGTGGTTGTCGTTCCAGGCATGGCGGTACTGGAACGGCTCGCTGGGCACACGCACCAGGCCGTAGTGCTCCAGGTAGTTGGCAAACTCCAGCAGGACATGGGTCACCAGACCGATGCCCAAGAGCCCCAGGACGCCGACCCAGCCGGCCACGGCCCAGAACAGAACCGCGATGACGGCCTCCAGCGCCCAACCCTGCAGGGCGGCGTTGTGGATGCTCCAGACGGGCCGACCGATTTTCTGCAGGCGTTCCCGCTCCAGCGCCCAGGTCATGCGGTACTGACCGATGATGGAGCGCACCACGAAGCTGTAAAACGAATCCCCGCGCCGGGCCCAGGCGGGATCCGCAGGGGTGCCCACCAGGTTGTGATGACCATAAGGGTGGCGGATGGAGAAGTAGGTGAACAGACCGAAAGCCTCACCAATGCGCCCCACCCAGACGGATTTCATGTCATAGGTGCGATGGATCATGTTATGGGCGATGGCGACATTGACCAGGGCGCCGCCAGCCGCCGTGATCGCAAAACTAGCCAGGTAATAGCGCCAGTCGTTTCCGGCGTGGCGGGCGGCCAGATCCACGCCCGTCAGATGTGAAAGCGCAGCGCCGATGCCCAGAAAATCGACCTGTGGGTAAGCCAGTGACCACAGGAAAAGCAGCGTGGTCGCGATCATGATGGCCTGACTCGCAGTTTCCAGCCAGAAAAACAGGCCGGGATAGCGATAGCTCCCCGCATAGTCGATGAAATCCTCACCCAGCAACAGGTCACCGGCCAAGGCAATAACGCCCAGCGCCAATGCATAGGCAAAGATCGCCTCGCCCCCCATCAACATCAAGGGCCAAGCCAAAAGCATGGCCCAGGCCGCCACGAAGTATTTGCCGTATTTCCAGCATGCCGAAACCATGTTCATGGATTTCATCCCCATCCCCAGGCCACACCAACGCGCGGACTGACCGCCCGTTCATCGGGTTTAGTTGGCCGCGGGGGACTTGTCAAACGTCCTTGCCGCGCTCATTCACTTGCCCGCTCAAGGTTCCGGTTGGCGGCGCAAGCGGGCAAAGAAAAATCCATCGGCATCGTCCGCTCCCGGCAGAATTTGCCGCCCGGCCCCGGCGGGTTGTCCCCAAGGCACATCCAGGTGCTCGGCCACAGCCTCGCGATGATCAGCCAGGAAAGTGTCGATCACGTGCTGATTTTCGGCACGCAGGATCGAACAGGTGGCATAGAGCAGCACGCCACCGGGCGCCAGCAGACCCCAGGCGGTCTCCAGCAGTTCGCGCTGGCGCGCGGCCAAGGCGGGGATATCGTCCGGGCGGCGCAGCAGCTTGATGTCCGGATGGCGGCGGATCACCCCAGTCGCTGAACAGGGCGCATCCAGCAGGATACGGTCGAAGGGCCGGCCATCATGCCAGTCCTGCGGTCGCGCCAGATCGGCGCAGCCGGTTCGCGCCGTGAGACCCAGCCGTTCCAGGGTCTCCGTCACACGCCGGAGCCGGTCCGGATCCACATCCAGCGCCAGCAAGTCGAGGTCGTCGGTGCGCTCCAGCAGGTGCGCCGTCTTTCCTCCCGGTGCAGCGCAGGCGTCCAGCACCCGCATCCCCGGCGCGGCATCCAGCAGCGGTGCGGCCAACTGCGCGGCACTGTCCTGCACGCTTGCCCAACCCTCCGCAAAGCCAGGCAATTGATCCACCGCCGTGGGGCGTTCAAGGATCAAGCCCAGGTCCGTATGCAGCGCTGGCCGGCTGGACATGCCTTGCGCTTCCAAAAGTTCAGCATACGCAGCGCGGTCCATATGACGTCGATTGACGCGCAAGGTCATGGGGGCCTGGCGGTTATTGGCCGCCAGAATGGCTTCCCAATGCTCGGGCCAGTCGCGCCGGACCTGATCGATGAACCAGGCTGGATGGGCATGGCGGGCCACCGGATCGGTCATCCGCAGCGCGTTCAGCATGTCTGGCTCCCGCAATACGCCCCTCAACACCCCATTCACCAAGCCACGCGCCCAGTCCTTACCGATCATCGGGCAGGCTGCCACGGTTTCATGCACCGCCGCATGGGACGGCAAATTCAGGGCATCAATCTGGTATAGCCCCACCCACAACAGGGCCTCAAGGTCGGCATCACGCGCCTTGAGGGGGCGGGACAACAACCGCGCCAGCACCGCGCGATAACGCAAGCCGAAGCGCAAGCTGCCATAACAGAGCTGCTGCATCAGACCCCGCTCGGCCGAGGGCAACCCCGCCAGGGCGCCGGGCAGGCGGGTGGCAAGGGACGCGCCGTCGCTTGCCACCGCCGCGACGACCTGAGCGGCCCGCGCGCGGAGGCGGGCGCCTGAACTGGCTTCAGCGGCCAAGACAGGCGCCCCGCAATGTCCGGCTTTGGGCCAGTTCCGTAGCCGCCAGGGGGCGACCGCCGGGGCGCTGGACCTGCTCCAGCCACAGCCGGCCGGCGCCCGTGGCTACCGCCACGCCCTCCCGATCCGCCTGCACCACGGTTCCCGGCATGGCGGTTTCAATGACATCGGGGTCCGGACGGGCGTGCCAGATGCGCAGGACTTCTTCACCAAGCCGGGTCTGCGCCACCGGCCAGGGATTGAAGGCGCGGATCTGTCGATCAATGGCCACCGCCGCTTGCTGCCAGTCGATCCAGGCCTCGGCTTTTTCCAGCTTGGCGGCATGGGTCACGCCCGCCACCGGCTGCGGCTCAGGCCTCAATCGCCCAGCGGCCAGATCCGGCAGGGCCTCGGCAAGCACCTCAGCGGCAAGTTGAGCCAAACGGTCATGCAGTCCTCCTGCGGTCTCCGCCAATCCGATGGGACAGGGCCGGCGCAGCAGCATGGGGCCCGTATCCAACCACGCTTCCATTCGCATGAGCGTGATCCCCGTTTCGCTATCCCCTGACAGGATGGCGCGCTGGATGGGAGCGGCGCCGCGCCAGCGCGGCAGCAAGGAGGCGTGGAGATTGACACAGCCTAGGCGCGGCAGATCGAGTACCGACTGGGGCAGCAGCAGCCCGTAGGCAATCACCACCATCAGATCAGGGGCCAGCTGCGCCAGCTGGGCTTGGGCGTCCGCATCCTTCAGGCGCTCGGGCTGGAACACAGGCAGTCCCAGCGCCTGGGCACGGCGCTTGACCGGGGAAGCTTGCAATTGGCGGCCCCGCCCCGCCGGTCGATCAGGTTGTGTATAGACGCCAACAAGCGGGTGTCCGCTGTTCGCCAGGGCGTCCAGCGTCGGCACGGCAAATTGGGGCGTTCCGGCAAAGAGGATACGTAAGGGCTGGTTCAAGCAGACAGACCGGGGTGAGGTTAGGGACCAGGACAACCCGGATCCGCAGCGCGGTCGCAAGGGATGCCTCGACAATCTTGGGCTTGATTGAATTTAAACGGAGCACCGGGGCTTGGTGACAGGACGAGCTCACTATGTAGGGCAAACGGCGAATCATGGCCGCAGGTCATCGCGGCCGGCGCATCCTTGTAACCGCAAGCGGGGCGTAGCGAACGGTCATCCTGAACGCAAGCGGCTGAAAAGCTGATTGCCGGGCCACACATTGACGGAATCAATCCACAGTGCATCAACCGGCCAAGCCGGCAGGTTCCGCGGCACGCTGGCTCTTGATCAGCTTCTTGCGAATCCGCTGGCGCTTGATTTCAGAGAGGTAATCCACGAACAGCTTGCCATCCAGATGATCGATCTCATGTTGGATGCAGACTGCAAGCAGGCCATCCGTTTCCAGCTCCAGCGGCTGGCCATCACGCCCCAGGGCGCGCACGCGGATCTGCTCCGCGCGGGTCACCGGCTCATAAAATCCCGGCACCGATAGACAGCCTTCCTCGCTTTCCTGAAGCCCATCGCGGGCGATGATTTCCGGGTTGATCAGAAACAGGGGCTGGTCACGATCATCGGAGACGTCCGCCACCAGCATGCGCAGATGGATATTCACCTGCGTGGCGGCAAGGCCAACGCCCTTGGCGGCGTACATGGTTTCCAGCATGTCGTCCAGCATGCGGCGCAGGGCATCGTCCACTGCCCCCACTGGAGCAGCCCGGCGGCGCAGGCGGGGATCGGGAAAATGCAGGATGTCGAGTATGGCCATGGCGTTTCGTAAAGTCGGCGGCGATTGCGTCGTTAACCTTATCGGCATCCCGTGGTCGTGACCGACATCCGGAGCCGTGAATGGGTTTCATTATACCCCCTGTTCTGGACGGGGAGTGAGTACGCAAGAGAGGGCCTGTGTTCATCCTGAAACTGCCACGGCCGCTCGCCGGCCTGATTACGGGATCCCTGGCAACGTTGCTGGCCGCCTGCGCCACCGCGCCGCATGTCGCCGAGCCGCCGCGGGCGCCCCTGGCCCCCGCCGATCTGCGCACGCCATCCTCCTCCGCGCAGGTCACGCCCTTGAAAGAACCTGTCGCCGTCTCGCCCGCGCAGGCAACCCCAGTGGTCTGGCGATCCGACCGCCCGCTGCGCTATACCGTGCGCAAGGGCGACACCCTGTGGGACATTTCTGCACGCTTCCTGCGGGATCCCTGGCGCTGGCCCGAGGTGTGGCACGCCAATCCACAGGTGCGCAATCCACACCGCATCTATCCAGGGGATATCCTTGAGGTGGCCGTGATCAACGGCCAAACCATGCTGCAGCCCGTCGAGCCTCCGCTGCCTGCCCACCGCCTGTCTCCGGAAGTCAGGCGCGAGCCGCTGGAGGAAGCCATTCCGGCCTTGCCCTATGAGCGCATCGCCCCCTTCCTCACCGAAACCGCGCCGGTGGACATCAAGGCCCTCAAGAAAGCACCTTACCTGCTGGGCCCCGTCAACGCTGAACAGCTCATCATGGGCGTCGGAGACCGCGTGTATATCCGTGGCACCGACGCTCCCGCCGGAACAAGTTTCCAGGTGGTTGGCAATCATGGCGTGGCGCTGAAAAACCCCGATACCGGAAAACCCCTCGGCAACCAGGTGGAAGTTCTGGGCATGATTCGGCTGATTCAGTCGGGCGATCCGGCGGAAGCCGTGATCACCCAAAGCCGGCGGGAAATGCGTGCGGAAAATCGCCTGCTGCCCGCCCCGGAAGCACTCATTACACCCGACCTCTTGCCTCGCGCGCCCGGCCAGCCGATTTCGGGTCGGATTCTCCTCCTCTCCAATGCCATTTCCCAAACTGGCCAATACCAATCCGTCACCTTGGGCCTGGGCAGTCGAGAGGGGCTGGAGATCGGTCATGTGCTCACGATTTACCGCAGTGGCATCCGAATTCCAGATCCGGTGCGCGGCGGAAAGGTGGATCTTCCCGAGGAACCCATTGGTGAAGTCCTCGTATTCCGGGTTTTCGAAGGCTTCAGCCAGGCACTGATCGTGCGCAGCACCCGCAGCATCTCGGTGGGTGATCGAGTTGCCAATCCGCCATGAGCGGAGGCAGGAGCGCCAAGCAGGAACAGGCTGCCGCGCTCGCCCTGCTGCGGATGCCGGGGATTGGCCCCATCACCTTCCAGCGACTGGTCGCTCATTTCGGCAGTTGTGATGGCGTTCTCAGCGCAGGCGGGCCCGGGTGGGTCCAGGCAGGGTTGCCCGCCGCGATCGTGGCCCTGCTGCGCACGCCGAACTGGCCCTTGGTCGAAACCGACTTGCGCTGGCTGGAACAACCGGGACACCACCTGCTGAGGTTGGGGGAGCCTGCCTATCCCGCCCTGCTCGCCACCCTGGCAGATGCGCCGCCGCTGTTGTTTGTGCGGGGCGACCCGGAAGCATTGACCCAGGCCGCCCTGGCCGTGGTGGGCAGCCGTAATCCCACCACGGGTGGGCGACGGCTGGCCAGCCGTTTTGCGGCTGATCTCACCCGTTGCGGATTGGTGGTGGTCAGTGGTCTGGCAGTCGGCATCGATGCCGCCGCCCATCGCGGCGCGCTGGAAGCCGGCGGCTTGTCCGTCGCCGTCTGCGGGACCGGGCTGGATACCGTTTATCCCCGCACCCATGCCGCCTTGGCCGAACAACTGATTGCGGAGGGGGCGCTGGTGAGTGAATGGCCGCCCGGCACACCTGCCCTGCCGGCCCACTTTCCGCGCCGCAACCGCATCATCAGTGCCCTGAGCCTGGGCACCCTGGTGGTGGAAGCAGCCCTGCGCAGCGGCTCCCTGATTACCGCAAGGCTGGCGGCCGAGCAGGGTCGCGAGGTGTTCGCCATTCCGGGCAGCATCGACAACCCACTGGCACGCGGCTGCCACGCGCTGATCCGTCAGGGTGCCAAGCTGGTGGAGTCGGTGGCGGACATCCTGGAAGAACTTCCCGCCAGCCTCGCCGCGACGCGCGCGCAGCAATCCCCGCCCGCGGATGAGGCTCACTCGCGCCCAACCAAGATCCCTGAAGAAACCAGAACCCTTCTGAATGCCATGGGTTACACGCCGGTCACCGTGGATGAACTGGTGGAACGGCTTGGATTGACGGCGCAGATGCTTTCCTCCATGCTCCTCGCCATGGAATTACAGGGCCTCGTGGAGGCCCTGCCCGGCGGTCGCTATGGCCGGCTGAGCCAATGACGGGGAGAATGAATGAAAGAAAGCATGCTCGATGTGCTGATCTACTTGTTCGATCACTATATGGACGAGGAAGCGGATCTGGATACCGACCGGGACAACCTGACGGAAGAATTGGAAGCCGCCGGCTTCCAGGACGGGGAAATCCACAAAGCCTTCGAGTGGCTGGACGCCTTGGCTGCCCATCGGGAACGCCCTGAATGCGAGCCTGCGGGACAGGAGCAGTCGATCCGGGTTTTCTCCGAACGGGAGATGGAGCGCCTCGATACCGAGACACGTGGCCTGCTGCTTTATCTGGCGCAAAACGGCATTCTGAGCCCCCTGCACCGCGAGATCGTCATTGAACGCATCATGGCGCTCGAGGAAGACGACATCGATCTGGAACAGGTCAAGTGGGTCGTGCTGATGGTCCTGTTCAACATGCCTGGCCAGGAAGGGCCGTATGCCTGGATGGAGGACTACATGTTCGAGGAACAGGTCGGCCTGTTCCATTGATCCGCTGCTTCCGGCCGCTCCGCCTCGGGGCGCGCCCCAGCCGTCCCTGTTGGGGACCCCAGTCATCCCAGAACGTCCCTCATGAACCATTACCTCGTCATCGTCGAATCCCCTGCCAAAGCCAAAACCATCAACAAATACCTGGGCAAGGAATACCAGGTCCTGGCCTCCTACGGGCATGTGCGGGACCTGGTACCCAAGGAAGGAGCGGTGGACCCCGCGCATGGCTTTGCCATGAAATACCAGCCCATCGCCCGCAGCAGCAAGCACCTGGACGCCATCGCCAAGGCGCTCGAGAAAGCGGACACCGTCTATCTCGCCACTGACCCGGATCGCGAGGGCGAGGCCATCTCCTGGCATCTGCAGCAACTGCTGGCCGAGCGCGGCCTGCTCAAGGACAAGCCGGTGCGCCGCGTGGTGTTCCACGAGATCACCCAGCGGGCCGTGAGCGAGGCCATGCAAAATCCCCGGAGCATTTCCACCGACTTGGTCAATGCCCAGCAGGCACGGCGGGCGCTGGATTATCTGGTGGGCTTCAATCTCTCCCCCCTGCTCTGGCGCAAGATACGCCGCGGCTTGTCGGCAGGGCGGGTGCAGAGCCCGGCGTTGCGACTGATCGTCGAGCGCGAGGAAGAAATCGAGCGTTTCGAGGCCCGTGAATACTGGTCCGTACAGGCCCGACTGGCCAAGGCGTCACATCGCTTCCCGGCACGACTGGTTGAATTCGGCGGGGAAAAGATCGAGCAGTTCTCCATTGTCGATGCCGCGCGTGCCGCGGAGGTGCGCAACCAATTGCTGGCCGGCGCGCAAGGACAACTGCAGGTGGAGCGGGTCGAGCGCAAGCAAAAACGCCGCAATCCGACCGCCCCGTTCATCACCTCGACCCTGCAGCAGGAAGCGGCCCGCAAGCTGGGCTTCACCGCCAAGCGCACCATGCAGATCGCCCAGCAACTCTATGAAGGGGTGGATCTGGGTGGCGAGCAAGTGGGCTTGATCAGCTACATGCGAACCGATTCGGTGGCGCTGGCTCAGGAGGCGGTGCAGGAAATCCGCGCGTTCATCGCCGAACGCTATGGATCCGATCAGCTTCCCGCCCAGCCCCGCACCTACAAAACACGCGCCAAGAATGCCCAGGAAGCCCATGAAGCGGTCCGACCCACTTCGGTACAGCGCGATCCCGAGGCCCTGCGGCGCATCCTGACACCCGATCAGGCCAAGCTTTACGAGCTGATATGGAAACGCACCGTGGCCTGCCAGATGACCCACGCCACCTTCGACACGGTGGCCATCACCCTGACGGCGGGCGATGCCGGCCGCTTCCGCGCCACCGGCCAGACCCTGGTTCATCCGGGCTTCATGGCGGTCTATCAGGAAGGCCGCGACGAACAGAGCGATGAAGACGAGAACCGCGAGTTGCCGGCCATCGCGGAAGGGGAATCGATTCCCCTGGAGGAAATCGAGGCCGACCAGCATTTCACCGAGCCACCGCCGCGGTTTTCCGAAGCCACCCTGGTCAAGGCACTGGAAGAATTCGGCATCGGCCGGCCGTCAACCTATGCCAGTATCATCTCGACCTTGCAGGACCGGGAATATGTGGTGCTCGATCGCAAGCGCTTCATGCCCACCGATGTCGCCCGCATCGTCAATCGCTTCCTGACCCAACACTTCACCCAGTACGTGGACTACCAGTTCACCGCAAGACTGGAGGACCAGCTCGACGCCGTCTCCCGCGGCGAGCGGGAATGGGTGCCGGTGCTGGAGGATTTCTGGGGCCCGTTCAAGAATCGCGTGGATGAGACGCTGGAAAACGTCTCCCGCGCCGAGGTCACCACCGAGACCCTGGAAGAAACCTGTCCGAAGTGTGAGAAACCGCTCACCATCCGGCTGGGCCGTCGCGGACGTTTTGTGGGTTGCAGTGGCTATCCGGAATGCGATTACACCCGCAATCTGGAAGACAAGGCCGATGATGCGCCGCCGGAGCTGGTCGAAGGCCGCAACTGCCCCGAATGCGGCGCGGGCCTGGTGCAGCGCCAGGGCCGTTATGGCAAGTTCCTGGGCTGCAGCGCCTACCCCACCTGCAAGCACATCGAACCGCTGGAGAAACCCCGTGAGACCGGAGTGATCTGCCCCGAGTGCAACGAAGGTCATTTGCTGCAACGCAAGTCGCGCTACGGGAAGCTATTCTATTCCTGCAACCGCTATCCGGCCTGCAAGTATGCCGTGTGGAACCCGCCCCTGGCGGAACCCTGCCCGCAGTGCAACTGGCCCATCCTGACCCTCAAGACTACCAAGCGGCGTGGCACCGAGAAAGTCTGCCCGCGCAAGGAATGCGGCTACACGGCCCCAGCCGAGGACGCCCTCCCGGCCGATGCCAGCGCGACCGGCTGATCCGGTCTCGCCGACCCCGCAGCAACTGCGCCAGGCGGCGCGACTGCTGCGGGGTGGCGCCGTGATCGGCTATCCCACCGAAGGCATCCATGGACTGGGCTGCGACCCGCTGCAGCCCACCGCCCTGCAGCATCTGTTGGCGCTCAAGGCGCGGCGGGCGGACAAGGGACTGATCCTCCTGGCGGCGGACCTGACTCAATTGGCGCCATTCATGGCCCCGCTGACCGCAGATCAACGCAGCCGGCTCACCCAAAGCTGGCCGGGGCCGGTGACCTGGATCGTGCCCGCCCGAGCGAAACTCGACCCGCTGTTGACCGGGGGACGAAACACCTTGGCCATGCGGGTGACGGCCCATGCACCAGCGGCGGCTCTGTGCCGGGCCTTCGGCGGCGCCCTGGTCTCCACCAGCGCCAACCGCAGCGGCCGAGTGCCCTGCCGCTCACCTTTGGGCATACGCCGCGGGTTTGGCGCGCTACCGCTGTTGCCCGGTCCGCTAGGCGACCTGACCGGCCCCACACCCATTTTCGATTTGATCAGCGGACGCTGCCTGCGACCCGGCGCGTCCCCGAGGACCATGCCATGACAAGCCAACAACCCGATATCGCAGCGGTACGAAACTATCTGCTGGACCTGCAGGCGCGCCTGTGCGCCGCCGTGGAAGGCGTCGAGGACGGCGCGCGTTTTCGCGAGGATTGCTGGACCCGACCCGAGGGCGGCGGCGGACAGACCCGCGTGCTCAGCGAGGGCGCCGTGATGGAACAGGCGGGCATCAACTTCTCCCATGTGCTGGGTGGCCAGTTGCCACCCTCGGCGACGGCCCAGCGACCCGAACTGGCGGGCTGCGCCTTCCAGGCCCTGGGGGTGTCGCTGGTGTTCCACCCGCGCAATCCCCATGTCCCCACCACCCACGCCAACGTACGCCTGTTCGTGGCCGAACGGCCCGACGCGGCGTCGATATGGTGGTTTGGCGGTGGCTTCGATCTCACCCCGTATTACCCGGTGCACGAGGATGTGCTGCACTGGCACCGCACCGCCCGAGCCGCCTGTACCGACTATGCGCCGGATGCCTATGATCGCTTCAAGCGCGCCTGCGATCGCTATTTCTACCTGCCACACCGCGCCGAGACCCGCGGCGTGGGGGGGCTTTTCTTCGATGACCTCAACGAAAGCGGTTTTGAGCGCTGTTTCGCCTTGCTGCGCCAAGTGGGAGATCACTTCTGGCCCGCCTATGCGCCGATCCTGGCGCGCCGCAAGGACACCCCCTATGGCGAACGCGAACGGGCGTTCCAGCTCTATCGCCGCGGGCGCTATGTGGAGTTCAACCTGGTCTATGACCGTGGCACGCTGTTCGGTCTGCAATCGGGCGGTCGCACTGAATCCATCCTCATGTCGTTGCCGCCTCTGGCGCGCTGGACCTACGACTGGCACGCGGATCCCGACAGCCCAGAAGCCCTGCTCACGCGCGATTACCTGCGACCGCGGGACTGGCTGATCGAGGCCGGTGAATCGGCCTGAGGCAACTGCATGACCCTCACCGAACTGCGCTACATCGTCGCCCTCGCCCAGGAGCGGCATTTCGGCCGCGCCGCGGAGCGCTGCTTCGTCAGCCAGCCGACCTTGAGCGTGGCGGTGCGCAAGCTGGAAGATGAGCTTGGCGTGGCACTGTTCGAGCGCAACCGCAATGAGATCGCACCGACCGCCATCGGCGCCCGCATCATCGAGCAGGCCCGCACCGTGCTGGAAGAATCCCAGGTCGTCTCGCAGATTGCCCGGGAAGGCAAGAATCCCTTGCTCGGCCCGCTGCGATTGGGCGCGATCTACACCATCGGCCCCTACCTGCTGCCCCGGCTGATCGGTCCGCTCACGCGCCTGGCGCCCGAGATGCCGCTGATGATCGAGGAAAACTACACCGCCGTGCTGGCTGAGCGCCTGCGCCAGGGCGCGCTGGATATCGTCATTCTGTCCTTGCCCTTCCATCACCCTCAGATCCGCACCTGGGCGCTGTATGACGAGCCTTTTGTGGTGATCACCCCGCCCCTGCATCCGTGGCGCGAGCGCGATGCCATTGGCGCGCAGGATCTGGCCGGTGAAGACGTGCTGCTGCTGGGAGAAGGCCATTGCTTCCGCAACCAGGTGATCGAGGCTTGCCCCGACTGCATCCAGGACAACGGCCAAGACCATCGACTGCGCGGTTTCGAGGGCACCAGCCTGGAAACCCTACGCCAAATGGTCGCGAGCGGGCTGGGGGTAAGCGTGCTGCCACTCACGGCGGCGCTGAGCTCCCCACTGGCAGACAGCCTGCTGCTGGTCAAGCCGTTCCAGGACCAAGTTCCCCGGCGCCGGGTGGCCCTGGCCTGGCGCCGCAGTTTTCCCCGGCAGGCTGCGATCGACATCTTGCGCCAGGCGATACGCAACGCCGAATTGCCCGGGGTGACCTATCTTGATGAAAGCATCGGACCCACCTGAAAATGCGGCCATCGTCTTGCAATCGCGCCCGTTTGCGGGCAATTTTGACCGCCCGAAGGATCGACAGAAGGAGCCGGCCATGAGCCAGCCGACCAGCAAGGACTACGAAGCATCCATCATCAAATACTACGATGAGAGCGAGATCGATTACCGGATGCTATGGCGGCTGGACCGCTGCATGGCCCTGCACTTTGGCTATTGGGACGAAACCACCAGGGGAGTCTCTGACGCCTTGCTGCGGGAAAATCAGATTCTGGCCGAGCGCGCCGGCATCACGGCGCAGGACACCGTGCTCGATGCCGGCTGCGGCGTGGGCGGCAGCGCCATCTGGCTGGCGCGGGAAAAGGGTGCGCGGGTCACCGGTATCACCATCACCCCCCACCAGGTTGATGAAGCAAACAAAAATGCGCAGCGCCACAAGGTGGCCGACAAGGTGAACTTCGAGCGGCGCGACTTCACCGCCACCGGCTATCCCGATGCCAGCTTCGACGTGGTCTGGGCAGTGGAATCGGTGTGTCATGCTGAGGACAAGGCCGATTTCGTGCGCGAGGCCTATCGCGTGCTCAAGCCAGGCGGCCGGCTGATCCTGGCGGACTTCTTCGCCGCTCGCGATCGTTATACCCCTGAACAGCAGCAACTCATGGACGAGTGGGCTTCCGGCTGGAGCGTCAAGGCTTTCGGTTACAGCGGCGCGTTCAAGGCGGCGCTGGAACAGACCGGCTTCACCGACATCCACATGCAGGATGCCAGCGATAACATCCGTCCTTCCGCCAAGCGGCTCTACCAGTATGCCGTGTTGTCGCGCTGGGGCGCCAAGCTGTTGATGTTCCTGCACATCCGAACCAAGGCCCAGGATGGCAACATTCGCGCCGTACATCGCCAGTGGAAAGCGCTCAACCAGGGCCTGTGGCACTACGGGATTTTCCAGGCCCGCAAGCCTGCCTGACCAAAAGGGCAAGAGCGGCCTCTGGAGATGCCATGCAGGGGCCGTTCAGACGCTCAGGTGAGCCTGCACCACGGCATCTGTCAGGCCCTCGATCGCGCCACCCGCAACCACCTGACCCCGCTCCAGAATATGGAAATGGGAGGCCGTGCTGCGGGCAAAAGCAAGCTTTTGTTCCACCAAAACCACGGTCAGACCCTCCTCGCGATTCAGACGACGGATGATGCTGCCGATGTCGGCGACGATGTTGGGCTGGATGCCTTCGGTGGGTTCATCGAGAATCAGCAAGCGGGGCCGCAACACCAGCGCGCGGCCAATGGCGAGTTGTTGTTGCTGGCCTCCCGAAAGATCCCCGCCGCGGCGCAGACGCATTTCGCGCAGCACCGGAAACAGTTCGTAGATGCGTTCAGGGATACCGCGACCCCGTGCCCGGGCGGCAGGCAGGCCGATCTGCAGGTTCTCCTCCACTGACAAGCGCGGGAAGATCTCCCGCCCCTGCGGCACAAATCCGATAGCGCGTCGGGCGCGCTCATAGGCCGACTGCCCGGCGAGATTGCTGCCCTCGAACAGGATCTGGCCGCTGCGAATCGGCAACTGCCCCATGATGGCCCGCATCAGCGTGGTCTTGCCCACGCCGTTGCGCCCCATGACGCAGGTGCAGGAACCTTCCGGAACATCCAGGTCGATGTCATGCAGGATGTGGCTTTGCCCATAGGCCTGATTGAGACCGGCGAGCCGGAGCAGGGGCGCGGCGCTCATGCCACCACCTCGCCCAGGTAGACTTCCTGGACACGCGGATCGGCCTGGACCTGATCCATGCTGCCTTCCGCCAGCACGCTTCCCTGATGCAGCACCGTCACCTTGCGAGCGATGGCGCGCACGAAGGCCATGTCATGCTCCACCACAATCACGGAATGCTTGCCTGCCAGGGCATTGAGCAACTCCGCCGTGCGTTCCACTTCGCCGGGCGTCATGCCCGCCACCGGCTCGTCCACCAGCAACACGCGCGGGTTTTGCATCAATAGCATGCCGATTTCCAGCCATTGCTTCTGACCATGGGAGATGAGACCGGCCAGGCGATCGCGCTCACCCGACAGGCCAATCAGCGTTAACACTTCGTCCAGTTGCTGCCGCTGCGCCGGAGTGGGGCGGGCGAACAGACTGATGCGCACCCGCTTGTCGGCCTGCATCGCTACTTCCAGGTTTTCCAGCACGCTGAGCTGCTCGAACACGGTCGGCTTCTGGAACTTGCGCCCCACCCCGGCGGCAGCGATTTCCCAGGGTTCGCGGCGCAGACAGTCGAGCGTCTGGCCGAACCACACGCTGCCCGTATCCGGGCGGGTCTTGCCGGTGATGACATCCATCATGGTGGACTTGCCCGCGCCATTGGGGCCGATGATGCAGCGCAACTCCCCCTCATCGATGTAGAGCGAGAGATCATTCAACGCCTTGAAGCCATCAAAGCTGACGCTCACGCCTTCCATATAGAGGATCACGCCACGACCCGTCTCGAGCCGATGCGCCAGGTCGCGGGGCGGCGGGGCGGCCTCGACGGCGGTACGATTCTGTAGCCAAGCCGGTAGGCGCATCAGGCTTTCCCTCGCCGCCGTCCATTGAGCAGACTCAGCAAACCGCCGGGCAGCCACAGCGTCACCGCAATGAACAGGGCTGCCAGGAAGAAGAGCCACAAATCCGGGTACGCCGCCGTGAGCCAGCTTTTGGCCCCGTTGATGACCAGCGCGCCGAGCATGGCGCCGACCAGCGTACCGCGCCCGCCCACTGCAACCCAGATGGCCATTTCGATGGAATTGGCCGGCTGCAGTTCACCGGGATTGATGATGCCCACCTGGGGGACATAGAGCGCACCGGCTATGGCACACAGCAAGGCCGACAGCGTCCACACGAACAACTTGTAGTGCAGTGGGTTGTAGCCCAGGAACATCAGCCGGTTCTCGGCATCACGCACCCCTACCAGCACCCGCCCCACCTTGGCACGCACCAGGTAGCGACACAGCACATAGGCAGAGGCCACGCTCGCCACCGTGATGCCGTAGAGTGCCGCGCGTGTCGTCGGCTCCTGCAGCGAAAACCCCAGCAGAATCTTGAAGTCGGTCAGCCCATTGTTACCGCCAAGGCCGGTCTCATTCAGGAAAAACAGCAGCATCACCGCATAGGTGAGGGCTTGCGTGATGATGGAGAAGTAGACCCCCTTGATACGCGAACGAAACGCCAGGAAACCGAAACCGAAGGCGAGCAGGCCCGGCACCAGCAGCAGCATCAGCAGTGCCCAGGCCGGGTGACCGAAGCCGGCCCAGAACCACGGCAGGCTGTCGCGCTGCATGAACTCCATGAAGGGCGGAAACGCCGTGCGGTAGAGCCCGGCTTGGGCTGCGGACAGACTCATGTGCATGCCCATGATGTAGCCACCCAGGGCGAAGAACACGCCGTGGCCCAGGCTCAGGATGCCGCAATAGCCCCAGATCAGGTCCATGGCCAGCGCCACCAGGGCGTAGCAGGCGAATTTTCCCAGAAGGGGAATGAGGTAGTCCGGCACATGCAGCGAGCTGTCCACCGGCAGGATCAGATTGAGCAGGGGAATCCCGCCCGCCAGCAACACCACCACCGTCCCGAATATCGCCCAGCCCCGAGGGCCAAAGATCATCGGACGGATCGAATCCGAGGCGTCGGGCAAGGCGCCCGCGACGGAATGACTGAATACGGTCATCAGCTCATGCCTCCGCGGAGCGGCCGCGCAAGGCAAACAGGCCCTGCGGACGGCGTTGGATGAACAGGATGATCAGCCCCAGCACCAGCACCTTACTCAGTACCGCGCCGATGCCCGGCTCCAGGAATTTGTTGAGCAGCCCCAATCCGAAGGCCCCCACGAAAGTCCCGGCCAGTTGGCCCACGCCCCCCAGCACCACCACCATGAAGGAATCGACGATATAGCCCTGACCCAGATCCGGCGCGACGTTGTCGAGCTGGGACAGGGCCACGCCACCCAGCCCGGCGATGCCCGAACCCAGCCCGAAGGTCCAGGCATCCACACGGGCGGTATTGATGCCCATGGCCGCAGCCATGGGGCGATTCTGGGTGACCGCGCGCACCGTCAACCCCAGGGAGGTGCGCTGCAGCAGCAGGTAAGCCATGAACAGCACGGCCAGGGCAAAGCCGATAATGGCGAGGCGGTTATAGGTCAATACCAGCCCCTCGGCGACTTCCCAACCTCCCGACAGCCAGGATGGATTGCTGACCGTGACGTTTTGGGCGCCGAATCCCAGACGCACCGCCTGGATCAATCCCAGGCTGATACCCCAGGTGGCGAGCAGGGTTTCCAGCGGACGGCCATAGAGATGGCGAATCACCAGCCGCTCCAGAGCGACCCCCACCAGGGCGGTGACTCCGAAGGCCGCCGGAATGGCCAGCAGCAGGTACCCGTCTTCCCATTGCGGGGCCTGGCTCTGCAACAAACGCTGCATGCTATAGGTGGTGTAGGCGCCCAGCATGAGCATTTCCCCGTGGGCCATGTTGATCACGCCCATCAAACCGAAGGTGATGGCGAGGCCCAGTGCCGAGAGCATGAGGATGCTGCCCAGGCTCAGGCCATAAAACAGGTTGGCGGCCTGATTGACCCACCATTGCTGCCGATCGATATGGCTCAGCGCCTGCGTAGCGGCACGACGCACCGCATCATCCGCTTCTGCCTCCCCGGCCAGTGGCGCAATCAGACCGCGGTAGCTGAGCCGGCCAGATTTGCCCAGGACCGTCACAGCCTCCAGTCGCACAGATGGATCAGCGTTTTGTAGATCGAGCTGAGCCACCGCGACAGCCAGCCAATGGCGAATGGCGGGATCGGACTCGCTGCCGAGCGCAGTCCGCAAGGCCGCGTCGGCCTCCAGCGTCGGCTTGTCCGCCATCGCGCGGGCGCCGGTCAGGCGCTGTACCGGGTCGGCTGATGTGATCTGTAACTGGGCCCGTACGGCGACCAACTGGCGTCGCAGTGCATTGGTGAGCGAAGGCGCATTAAGCTGGGCATCGGGCGCGGGGGCCTGGTCGGTCAGCACATGACGCCAACCCTGTGGCGTCTCGCGGTAGGCACCCGCCGCATTGTCCACCTGCAAATGTCCCTCAGCCAGTTCCCCCAGCAGCTTGAGTGCGCGCGGATCGGCGCTTGCGGCAAGGGCTTCCACCGCCTGGCGCACGTCACTGGCACTGCCGAGACCCAGGGTCGCCACGGCTGCGGCGAGCGGATCGGGATCAACACGCTCACCCGCCATGATCCAGCCCGGACTCGTCATGCCCAAGCACAGCAGCAGGAAAACGAAACACCGCATGGATGTCATGATGAACTTGCCCCCATTAGGGATCGAAAAAGCGCCGGCCCCTGCTTAGGAGACCGGCGCCGCTGTGCTCGATCACTCTTTGATGTAGGGGCTCCAAGGTTCGGCGCGGATGGGGCCTGAGGTCTTCCAGACGATGTCGAATTGACCGTCTGCCTGCACCTCACCAATGAAGACGGGCTTGTGCAGGTGATGATTTTCCTCATCCATCTTGACAGTTAAGCCCGAGGGCGCCTTGAATGTTTGCCCGGCCATGGCCTTGCGCACCGCGTCCACATCGGTCGTTCCCGCCTTCTCCACCGCCTGCTTCCACATGTGCATGCCGATGTAGGTGGCTTCCATGGGGTCGTTGGTGACGCGCTTGGCGCCGCCCGGCAGCTTGGCCTTCTTCACGTAGGCCTGCCATTTGTCGATGAAAGACTTGTTCTCGGGCGATTTGATCGACATGAAGTAATTCCATGCCGCCAACTGACCGACCAACGGCTTGGTGTCGATGCCGCGCAATTCTTCCTCACCCACCGAGAAGGCGACGACCGGGATGTCCTGGGCCTTGATGCCCTGATTGCCCAGTTCCTTGTAGAAGGCCACATTGGAATCGCCATTGATGGTGGACACCACAGCGGTTGGTTTTCCGGCAGAAAATTCTTTCACCTTGGCGACGATGGTCTGGTAGTCGCTATGGCCGAAGGGGGTGTAGGTTTCCCAGATGTCCGATTCCGCGACGCCCTTGGATTTCAGGAAGGCGCGCAGGATCTTGTTGGTGGTGCGGGGATAGACATAATCCGTACCCAACAGCACCCAACGCTTGGCACCACCGCCATCCTCGCTCATCAGGTATTCCACGGCGGGAATCGCCTGTTGATTGGGCGCCGCGCCCGTGTAAAACACGTTCTTGGATTGTTCCTGACCTTCGTACTGGACGGGGTAGAACAGCAGGCCATTGAGTTCTTCGAACACTGGCAGCACTGACTTGCGCGACACCGAGGTCCAGCAACCGAACACCACCGCCACCTTGTCGCGGGCCAGCAGCTCGCGGGCCTTCTCGGCAAACAGCGGCCAGTCAGAGGCAGGATCGACCACCACCGGTTCCAGCTTCTTGCCCAGCACGCCGCCCTTGGCGTTGATTTCATCAATCGTCATCAGCGCCACGTCCTTCAGCGAGGTTTCGCTGATGGCCATGGTGCCGGAAAGGGAATGCAACACACCGACCTTGATGGTGTCGGCCGCCTGGACAAGCGTGCCGGCCGTCGCAACAGCGGCCGCAAACAGCCAAGGCGCAGCCCGGCGCAGAGATTTCGCCTGGAACATAAAGAACTCCTTGATTGACCCATGGGGGCGTGAAAAATGGAGCCCCCGCATCCCGCAGGGGCTTTGGCCTTACTTAATTGATGTCGAAGTTGTACTTGATGTTGAACACCATGGTGTCGCCCTGCTCGGTTTCATCGCGGGTTTCTCCCGCAAGAACGTAGGTCAAGCCCATGGTGGCACCCGTTTCGCCGATGGGATGCGAAAGGGTGAAGTTGGCATGACGGAAACCAGAGCTCTGCAGCGTGACGCCACCCAATTCATCATTGTCATCGTCTTCGTAGGTGTAATAACCCAGATCGATGGCAAAGGTGAAATCGGAGGGTAATTCAAAGGCGTAGCCGGCCGTCCAGTAGATATCGCCACTGTTGCCCCAGACGCCGTCGTTGAGCAGATACTGCATCTTGGCGTAGGCGCCCTTGTAGGACGCGCCCAGCAGGGCCTCGGTCAGGTCGGAATCGTCGACGCTGATGTAGTAGTACTGGATCAGGCCGATGTTGAAGGTGACATCGCCCACCGTGGGGGCGTAGCCGAAGTAGAAATCATTTTCGAAACCGGTCTTGGCGGTATCGGTGTCGCCGTCAGTCTCGTAGTTGTAATCCAGACTGGAACCCCAGTAGCCCGCGTAGAAGCCGCTTTCATGGGTGTAGTCGAAGCCCCCTTGCAGCGCCGGATCATCACTTTCGGCATCGTTGGTCACGCCACGCAGGACGTATTTGGAAAAGACGCCGATATTGCCGGTGGTGGTCGCCTGGGCGGATTGCGCCGCCAGTGACAGGACGCCCAGGGCGGTGATGCCCATGATCTGGCGGCTGAGGAAAGTTGCCTTCATAGTCCTTGCTCCTAACGTTGGTTGCCCTGAGTACCGGCCCACGTTGGCCGGATGGGCGTTTTCATGGCCCATGGAGCCTAAGCAGCATCCGTGCCATCAAATCTGCAACGCCAGAAGCGGTAAATTGTCACTTTTTCGCCACATACAAAGGTGGCACACAACGGCTGGCTCGTGCTTCATGAGCTTTTTACGTGCAACGCAAACCCTGACCGCACCTTATTGGTGCAAGAGTGCGCCTCAAAAAGCGCACTCGGGATGAACAAGCCAGCGGCACCTAAGCGATCTTCGATCAGCGTCCCGGCAGCCCTTCCCGTTCAATGAATTCAACAATCTCAGGCAAACCTGCGCCGGTCTTGAGGTTGGTGAAGACAAAAGGGCGCTCGCCGCGCATCCGGCGTGCATCGCGGTCCATCACTTCCAGGGACGCGCCGACATGCGGCGCCAGATCGGTCTTGTTGATGATGAGCAGATCGGAGCGGGTGATGCCGGGGCCGCCCTTGCGGGGAATCTTGTCGCCAGCGGAAACATCGATCACGTACAGCGTCAGGTCGGACAGTTCCGGGCTGAAGGTGGCGGCCAGGTTATCGCCACCGCTTTCCACGAAAACGAGATCGAGGTCAGGGAAGCGCTCGCCCAATTCGGCCACCGCCGCGAGGTTCATGGAAGCGTCCTCGCGGATGGCGGTATGGGGGCAGCCGCCGGTTTCAACGCCAATGATCCGCTCGGGCGCCAGGGCCCCGCTGCGAGTCAGGAATTCGGCGTCCTCACGGGTGTAGATGTCATTGGTCACCACGGCGATCTGGTAGCGCGCGCGCAGGTGCTTGCACAAGGCATCGACCAGCGCCGTCTTGCCCGAGCCTACGGGTCCACCGATCCCGACCCGCAACGCCTGTTTCGTACCCATTTCCCGGCTCCCCGATCCTGCGCCGTGACGCGGCGTCGCGTCCTCGCCTTGCACAAGGACGTCCCTACCTTAGGGAAACACCGGGTAAATGGGAATCCATTCCGCCCGACACGATGACATCAAGCAGAATGGTGCTCAGGTCGCTGTGGGCACGCGCAGACTGGCCATGTCGATGACGAAGCGGTACTTGACGTCGCTCTTGAGCATCCGCTCGTAGGCTTCATTGATGGCCTGGATCGGGATGAGCTCGATATCCGAGACGATGCCATGCTCGGCGCAGAAATCGAGCATCTCCTGGGTCTCGGCGATGCCCCCGATGAGCGAACCGGCGAGCTGGCGGCGCTTGAAGATGAGGTTGAACACTTGCGGCGCTGGATGCGGCTCGGCTGGCGCCCCCACCAGGGTCATGGTGCCGTCGCGCTTGAGCAGATTGAGGTAGTCATCCAGCCGATGCGGTGCGGCCACGGTATTCAGAATGAAATCAAAGCGATTGCGCTGCGCCGCCATCTGTTGCTTGTCCCTGGAGATCACCACCTCGTCGGCGCCCAGGCGATGCGCGTCGGCCTGCTTGTCGGGGGATGTGGTGAACAGGACCACGTGCGCGCCCATGGCATGGGCGATCTTGACGGCCATATGCCCGAGCCCGCCCAAACCGACAACGCCGACCTGCTTGCCAGGCCCGGCCTGCCAATGGCGCAGCGGCGAGTAGGTGGTGATGCCGGCGCAGAGCAGCGGCGCCACCGCGGCGAGTTGGCGCGCGTCATGGCGGATAGTCAACACAAAGGACTCTTTCACCACGATGGTCTGGGAATAGCCGCCGTAGGTGTTCTCGCTGCCACGGCCGTTGTAGGTGCCGGTGAAGCCGTTCTCGCAATACTGTTCCAGACCCTCTGCGCAGGACGGGCACTGCTGGCAACTGTCGACCATGCAGCCCACCCCCGCCAGATCACCGACCTTGAACCGGGTCACCCGCTCTCCCACCGCCACCACGCGGCCGACGATCTCATGGCCGGGAACGGAGGGATAAAGCGTGTTCTGCCATTCGTTGCGGGCGGTGTGCAAGTCCGAATGGCACACCCCGCAATAGAGGATTTCGATCCCCACGTCTTCCGGCCCCGGATCGCGGCGCTCGAAATCGAAGGGTTGCAGCGGGCTGGACGGATCGTGGGCAGCGTAACCGCGGGTCTTGATCATGAGGTGAACTCCTTCGCCTTCGAAACCGAGGATGCCGGATCAGCCATGGACAGCTGTGCTCCCATGGCCTTGATCGGCGGGACGGATGGCACGCCCGCGGATTCATTGCGCCTCTGGGGCGAAAGACTCGATCCGAGGCATGGCCGCAGTTTGGCTCCGAAGACCAACAAAGGTTCCGGAATTGCCGTGGGGCCACCAACAGCAGGCAGGCAGGCACGACCATGAAACGGAAAACCTGCCCGCCGACGAAGCGGCATCAATGATGGCGACGACGAGGGTACAGCGGCGGCTCACCCGGGGGGCGGCGGCGGAAGCGCCGATAATTCCAGAAATACTGCTCCGGATAGCGTTTGATCAGTGCCTCGACCGCATCGCTCAACACCTGCGTTCCCACCTGAGAATCGGGGTCGGCCACCTCCTCCGGCACCCGCTCAAAATGGATGCGGTAACCCTGCCCCCAGGCCAGCCGTTCCGCGAAACACAGGATTACCGGCACCTTCGCCTTATGGGCCAAACGCGCCAGCAACACCGGTGTGTGGGTCGCCCGGCCGAAGTGAGTCACGAACACCCCGCCGTACTTGGGATCCTGATCCGGCAACAGGCCCGCCAATTCCTTGCGCCGCAAAGCCGCCATGAGCGCCCGCACGCCGCTCTGGTCCGCCGGCTCCAGTCGCGCGCCCAGGCGTTGACGCCGCTCGCGGATCCAGCGATCCAGCGCACCTCCCTGAGGACGGTACAAAACCGTCAGCGGATAGTGGATCGACAGATAGTTGCCCACTATCTCCCAGCAGCCCAGATGGGGCGTGGCCACGATCGCGCCGCCTTTGGACAGTGCCTCGCCGATCAGCGCCTCGCCCCGGGTCTCCCGTACCAGCGCCGCCACCCCACGCCGATCGGCATGCCACACCTTGCCCGATTCGAAGATCAGGCGTCCCAGATGCGCCAGCGCCTTGCGCCGCAGGCGCCGCCGCCAAGCCGGGGATTGATCCGGGAAACAGAGCGCCAGATTGATATCCACCATGGTCCGCAAGCGCAGTGGCAGCAGCGACAAGGCCATTCCCAGCGCCGCACCTACCATGTGCAACAACGGCAAAGGCAACAGCGCGAAGGTGCGCAACAGCCAGATGCGGAAATCAGGCATGGGATTCAAAACCGCGCTATCGGAGGAGCGCCATTCTGGGAGTGCACTGCTTGTCCTGTCCAGACCGCCCGCGGTTCTCTCTGTCGACACCCGGCAAACCGAACCAGAACGCGCACGTCGAATCTTTCAACGGCCGACTGCGCGACGAATGCCTCAACGAACACTGGTTTGCGAACCTGCTGCACGCCCGGGCGGTGATCGAACCGTGGCACCGGGAATACAACGAGGAAAGACCGAAAAAAGTACTCGGCGGGTGGATGTCGCTGACGCCTCTTGCGATAGCTGGCAAGGTGTCGGCCTCGATCCGGCGCCAAGGTGCCGAGCGCACGCCACGCGCCCTTGAACTCAGTCAATGCCAGCGATGAGGCTCACAACTTCGGGGGTGATCTGGAGGGTGTTGGATTGAATCCTGGCGTCCAATGCGACATCCAATTACACCCATTCTGGTGCGTTATTAAGCGGTGACGCGTACTCCTTGTCGGTCGTTGCGGAGCGAATCATGCTAACGTTCGCGTCGGCATGACGTTCAGCCATTAGCGGATATGAATATTGCTCATGCCCAACAAGCCAATCACGCCAATGGTGATCAGATAGATTGCGACGATGTAATTGAGCAGGCGCGGCATGATCAGAATGAGAATGCCGGCAATCAGCGACACCAATGGGGTGAGCATTAAATTAACGTTCATGTTTATCTCCTGGGATATTGGTGAGCATGGAGGATGTCGCCAAGCTTACTTCAACCCAGTGCTCCCGGCGATCATCATGTAGCGGAATGACTTTGTCGAAGTATTCCACGCCATCGACCATCAGACGCGTCACGCCGCGCGGCGCCGTATCGCCAGCGTCCATTTGCGTCACCGTGATGTGGTAGACCGTTTCCCGGTAGCGGTAGTGAATCTTGAACCCCGGCCAATCGGCGGGCAGGCAGGGCGCCAGATGCAGTCTGTCGGCTTCGAGCCTCAAACCGAGCAACGATTCCATGATGAGGCGGTACATCCAGCCGGCCGAGCCGGTGTACCAGCTCCAGCCGCCGCGACCGATGTGCGGCGCGACCGCATAGACGTCGGCGGCGACGACGTAGGGCTCCACTTTGTAAGTCGCAATGCCTTCCGGCGAACGCGCATGGTTGGCCGGGTTGATCATGGTCAGCAGCTCCCAGGCGCGCTTGCTATCCCCCAGCGCGGCAAACGCCATCGCCGCCCAGATGGCGCCGTGGGTGTATTGGCCGCCGTTTTCGCGCACGCCGGGCACGTAGCCGCGGATGTAACCCGGGTCCACGGCCGATTTGTCGAAGGGCGGATCGAGCAGCTGGACCAGTTGGCTGTCGCGGCGCACCAGGCGCTGGTCGACCGCTTCCATGGCCAGCAACGAGCGGGCCGAGCTGACCAAACCGGCCGCCCCGGATTGCCCGACCTGGGACAGCACCGACCAGCTCTGCGAGATGGAATCGATCTGGCATTCGGCGCTGGTCGCCGAGCCCAGCGGCGTGCCATCGTCAAACCAGGCGCGGCGGTACCAGGCGCCATCCCAGGCATGCGCGTCGATGTTCTGGCGCAACTGCTGCGCCTGCGCCAGACAAAAGTCCGCAAAAGCGGTATCGCCATGCCCGCGCGCCAGCTCGGCAAACTGCCGCAGCACGGTGCACAGGAAGAAGCCCAGCCAGACGCTCTCGCCGCGGCCCTGCATGCCGACCAGGTTCATGCCGTCGTTCCAGTCGCCGCCGCCCATCAGCGGCAGGCCGTGCGCGCCGAAACGCAGGCCGTGACGGATGGCGCGCACGCAGTGTTCGTACAGGCTGGCTGAATCAGGCGAGCGGCCCGGCAGGTCGTAGTAGGAGTCGTCTTCCGGGTTGACCGGGCGGCCGTCCAGAAAATGCACGGGCTCGTCCAGCACGCCGGTGTCGCCGATGCTCGCCACATAGCGGCACACCGCCAGCGGCAGCCACAGGTAGTCGTCCGAACAGTGGGTGCGCACGCCGCGGCCGGCCGGCGGATGCCACCAGTGCTGGACGTCGCCCTCCGGGAACTGCCGGCTGGCGCACAGCAGCAGGTGTGCGCGCACCAGCGCGGGCTCGGCATGGACCAGCGCCATCGTGTCCTGCAACTGGTCGCGAAAACCGAAGGCGCCGCCGGACTGGTAATAGCCGCTGCGGGCCCAGATGCGGCAGGCAATGGTCTGGTACAGCAGCCAGCCGTTGGCCAGCACATTGACAGACGGGTCCGGGGTTTCCACCTGCACCGCACCCAGGGTGTGGTTCCAGTAGTGCCACACGGCTTCCAGTGCCGTGCGCGCGGCCGCGCCGCCGCGAAAACGCTGCACCAGCGCGGCGGCGTCGTCCACATTGCGCCCGACACCGAGCCGGAACACGATCTCGCGCTCCTGCCCGTCGGCCAGATCAAGACTCACCTGGATCGCGCCGCAGGGGTCCAGGCCCGCCCCGACCTTGCCGGACAGGCGCGCGCGCCGCAGCGCGGCCGGATCGCGCAGGCTGCCGTTGCGGCCCAGGAATTCCGTGCGATCGCCACTTATCCGCCGCATTGGGTCATCGACGTCGAAGAAGGCCACCGGCTCGGCGAACTCGGGGTTGTAGGGGTTGTGGGCGCACAGCGCACCGCTTTTCGGGCTGATCTCGGTGGTCACGTGCATGGCCGATTTGGCCGGCAGGTCCCCCAGCACCCACTCCACGTAGCCGGTCGCCGAGAGCTTGCGTGTCCGTCCCGACAGATTGCGCAGCTTCAGCACCGAGAACTTGACCGCCGCATCCGTGGCCACGTACACCCACAGCTCCGAGCGGATGCCGTGGCTGACGTGCTCGAACACGCTGTAGCCGAAGCCATGGCGGGTGACGTAGGGCGCCGCGGCGCGCGCGGGCAAAGGCGTGGGCGACCAGAACTCGCCGGTTTCCTCGTCGCGCAGGTAGAGCGCCTCGCCGCTGCCATCGCTCACCGGGTCGTTGTGCCAGGGCGTGAGGCGGAATTCGTGGGCGTTCTCGCTCCAGCTGTAGGCGCCACCGCTCTCCGAGACCACCGTGCCGAAGTGAGGATTGGCGAGCACGTTGACCCACGGCGCGGGCGTCACCTCGCCGGGCGCGAGCGCGATCACATATTCGCGCCCGTCGGGGGTAAAGCCGCCCAGGCCATTGGCGAGAATCAGATCGCGCCGGGTGAGAGCGGTGTCGATGGGGGCGCCGCCTTCCGGCCGAGACGCACGAGTGGGCACAAAGCGCAACGGGCGCGGCTCCACCGGCCCGCGCCGGCCGAGCTGTTCGGCCAGACTGCCGCGGTCGTCGGCGATCACCGCGCGCGCCACCGCTTGGAACAGAATGCGATCCTCGGCGGAAATCTGCTCCGCCGAGCGCACGAAGATGCCGCCGGGCCGGTCGATCACGCTGGCCTCGGTGCCGGACGCGATCAGGCCCATGATCTGGTCCTGCAGTTGCTGCCGGTAACCGGCGTGATCCTCGTTCCAGATCACCAGGTCCACCGCCAGCCCCTTCAGGCGCCAGTAGGCATGGGCCTGCACCAGTTGGCGCACCAGCTCCATATTGGCCGCATCACCGATCTGCAGCAGCACGATCGGCAGATCGCCGGAAATGGCATAGCCCCACAGCCCGGACTGCCCCCGGCGATTGCGGATCAGCACGGCGGGGTCGGCGCGCAGGACCTCGTCGGCGTAAATGACGGCGCTCGCCAGGCGCGCATACAGCTGCGCATCAGCCTCGCTGGCATTGAGCTGGCGCAGCACCACCTGGCTGTGGGTCCAGCTCAGCTCAAAGACGCGGTCGGCCAGGTGCCGGTCCTGGTATTTGTCCACCAGGCCGAGCGCCAGGTCGCGGCTTTCGGCAGCGCCGGACACGATGTCCAGCGTCACCGACTGTTCCGGTTCCAGCGCCACGACGCGGCGGATGGCGACGATCGGGTCCAGCACCGAACCCGCGCTGCCGGACAGGGCGCCGGCTTCACTCATCGCCAGCGGCGCGGCCGGGCTGCGCGTGCGGCCGATGAAGCGCAGGCGGTCGGTCTCGAAGGACGGGGCACTCGCCTGCTCGCCGCGCACCACCATCAGGTGGAACATCCACGGCGGTTGTTCGTCGTGGGAGCGGGGCCGGCGCGTGCACAGGATGGCGCGCCGTTCGGGCAGCAACTCGGTCTGCACGAACAGGTTGCTGAACGCCGGATGCAGGGCATCCGTGGCCGCCGGCGCGATCACCACCTCGGCGTAACTGGTCAGCTCGATCTGCCGGCGCTGGCGCGAGCGGTTGGTGATGCGCACCCGGCGTAGCTCGATATCGTCCTCGGGCGACACCACGATGTCGGTATGGGTCTCGATCTCCCCGCGATCCGCGCCGCTGCCGACGGCGTCGCGACGCCGAAACTCGGCGCGCCCCTCGGAGAAAATCGCCTCGAAGCGCTCCGCGCGCTTGAGGGTCGGCTGATGGGTAGTCGACCAGAAAACCCCACTGGCGACATCGCGCAGATAGCAGAAGCTGCCCCAGTTGTCGCAGGTGCCATCCTCGCGCCAGCGGGTGACGGCAAGGCCCTGCCAGCGGCTATAGCCACCGCCCGCGTTGCTGACCATGACGTGGTAGCGGCCGTTCGAGAGCAGCTGCACCTGCGGCAGTGGCGTGTCGGCGGTGCCAAATACGCGGATCGGTATCTCCGCGGCGACCGCCGTGGAGCGCACCTCGGACAGCTGCGCCGTGTGCGGAAACAGGGCGGTCGCCTGCGGAACCCGCTCCTGCAGCAGCAGCAGCACCGCCTGGAACATCGGCTCGGACACGAAGCGCCGCTGCATCGGCCGGTCCAGCAGCAGCCCGGCCAGTGCCAGCAGGCTCATGCCCTGGTGATGGGCCATGAAGGAGCGCAGCAGCGCGCTCGATTGGCCTCGCCGCTGGCGGGCCGGCGTGTGGTCGATGGCCTCGAAGAAGCCGTACCGGCCCAGCGTCCCTTCGGCGGCGAGGCGCTGCAGATTCAGGCAGGCCGCCTCGGGTGCCACCATCAGCGCCATCACCGAGGCATAGGGCGCGATCACCAGATCCTCGGCCAGGCCGCGCTTGAGTCCCAGGCCCGGCACGCCGAAGGCGCGGTACTGGTAATTGAGCTGGGCGTCGACCGTGTTGTAGCCGGATTCCGACATGCCCCAGGCCACGCCGCGCTGCTTGCCGTACTCGATCTGTCGCGCCACCGCCGCCTGGCAGGTCTGGTCGAGCAGCGTGTTCTCATAGGTCGGCATCACCAGCAGCGGCATCAGGTACTCGAACATCGAACCGCTCCAGGACAGCAGCGTCGGTGCGCCGGTGGTGCCGGTGAGCAGGCGTCCCAGGGCGAACCAGCTCTCCTGCGGCAACTGGCCCTGGGCAATGGCGACGAAGCAGCACAGGCGCGCTTCGGACGCGAGTAGATCGTAGTAGCCCGAATCCAGCCGGCGCTCATCGACGTTGTAGCCGATGGTGAGCAGGTTGCGCGCCTTGTCGAACAGGAAGTCGTAGTCCAGGCGCGCGAATTCGCCGGCCTGCAGCGCCAGGCTCGCGATGGCGGCGATGCGCTCGCGGGCCCGCTCGCTGCCTTGCCTGACGCAGCCGAGCGCCGCCGTGAATGCCTCGCGCTGCGCAGCGTCGGGCTGAGCGGCGATGCGCGCAGCGAGGCGCTCATTCAAGGTTGCGAGTTCGCGCAGGGTCGGGATGGCTTTGATGTCCGCCCACGGGTCATCCGCCGGACTGTCAAAAGCCGGCGCCATCGCGCTCGGCATTTCCGGCAGCGCCAGCCAGGGTGCAAGGAAAATCAGCTCGTCCAGCGCCGCCCGGCACTGCCCGGCCAGCGCCTCGGCCCAGCCGCGCGCTTCATCGTCGGGCGCCGCATCGCCGCTGCCGTCGCGATGGCTGGAGAGCGCAGTGGCGCCGCTCGCCAGGCGTTCGAGACTGGACCGCGCTGCCACCAAAGACTCCGGTGGCGCGGCGCAGAGGGACTCCAGTTCCCTGCTTAACCCGGCCACCTGGTGGGCAACGGCCGCATCCGTTGCGTCCGCGACGATCTCGAGCGTATCGCGCAGGCCCTCGAACAGCCGCGCCGGCAGAATCCGGTCATCGGCCAGCGCCAGCAGGCCAGGGCGCAGGGTCAGCAGATGGCCGGCGAGGTTGCCGCTGTCGACTGTCGAGACGTACCTGGGATTCAGCGGCTGCAGGGTCCGCGTGTCGTACCAGTTGTAGAAGTGCCCCCGGTACCGATCGAGGCCCTCCAGCGTGCGCAGCGTATTGCCGGTGCGCAGGATCAGTTGTCCGGCCGTGAGGTAGCCGAAGTCGTAGGCGGACAGGTTCGCCAGCAGGGCGAGGCCGATGTTGGTCGGCGAGGTGCGGTGCGCGACCAGCTCGGCGCGATTGTCCTGCACATTGTCGGGCGGCAGCCAGTGGTCCTCCGGGCCGACAAAGCGGTCGAAGAAGCCCCAGGTCCGCCGCGCCAACGCGCGCAGAAAGCGGGTCTGTTCGGCCGTCAGGGCCGCCTCGCGGCGTACCCGCGGGCGGCTGAGCCACCAAGCGATTGCCGGTGATGCCAGCCACAGCAGCAGGATCGGCGTTGCCACGATCAGTGCCGCCGGGCGGGTGGCCAGCAGCAGCCCGGCACTCGCCAGCGCGATGGCGGGGGCGATCCACATGGCGCGCACGCTGGCGGCCAGATCGCTGCCGCCCGGCCTGGCCAGTTGGCGATCGACCTCGCTGGACGGGTTCCATTCCAGCAGCCGTCGGCGCGTGACCAGCATCCGCCACAGTGTGCGGGCGATGGCGTCCAGGCTGAACACCGCCTCATACGGCAGGCAGGCGAGCTCGAACGCAAGCTGCGCCAGGCGCCGCGACGCCGACTGCCCGATGGCGGTCAGATGCTGCCGCCACAGAACCTCGTCCGGCTTGCGGCACAGATCGAGCAGCGTGGCGCACAGCGCCGGCAGCAGCAGGATGGTGATCACCGCCAGGCTCCAGAAGCCCGGCGACCACAGCGCCCAGCCCGGCAACAACAGCAGCATCAAGGCCACCGGGACCAGGCTGCGGCGCAGGTTGTCCAGCAGCTTGCAGTGCGACAGCGCCGACAGCGGATTGCGCTCCGGTGGCGTGCCGGGCACGCGCCGGCGCAACCAGCCCGCCAGTTGCCAGTCGCCGCGAATCCAGCGCTGGCGGCGGCTCACATCCAGGCTGTAGCGGGCCGGATAATCCTCATAAAGCTGCACGTCGCTGAGCAGGCCCGAGCGCGCGTAACAGCCCTCCAGCAGGTCATGGCTCAGGATCGAGTTGTCCGGAAAGCGCCCGCCCAATGCCTGCTCGAAGGCGTCGACGTCGTAGATGCCCTTGCCGATGAACGAGCCCTCGCCGAACAAGTCCTGGTAGGCATCGGAGACGGCGCGCGTGTAGGGATCGATGCCCGCGTCGCCACTGAACAGCTGCGCATAGCGCGAGCGATTCGCCCCCGGCAGGCTGGCGGCCACGCGTGGTTGCAGGATGCCGTAACCGGCGACAACCCGGCGTTTTGCCGCGTCGTAGCGGGGTCGGTTCAGCGGGTGCGCCATGGCGCCGACGAGCTGCCGCGCCGCATCGCGCGGCAACTGCGTGTCCGTGTCCAGGGTGATCACATAGCGCACGTTGCTCAAGGTCGCCGTGTCACCGACGACGCGCGCAAAGGCGTCCTCGGGACCGCCCCAGCTGGCGCCGCGCAGCAGCGCGTTCAGGTCCGACAGCTTGCCGCGCTTGCGCTCGTAGCCCATCCAGCGCCGTTCCTGCGGATTCCAGCGCCGCGGACGGTGGAACAGGAAGAATCGGTCGCCGGGAGTCTGATCCCCGTCGGGCGCGTATTTCTGGTTCAGCGCAGCAATCCGCTGCTCGGCCAGTTGCAGCAGCGCTTCATCCTCGGCAAGCACTTGCTGTTCGGCGTCCGCAAAATCGGTCAGCAGGCCGAAGTGCAGGTGTTCGTCCCGATTGGCCAGAAAGCGCACTTCCAGCGCCTCGACCAGTTCCTCGACGCCGGAGGTGCTGGTGAGCAGGGTCGGCACCACCACCAGCGTGCGCGCCTGCGGCGGGATGCCTTCGGAAAAGTCCATGCGGGGCAGCGGATGCGGCGTCACCAGCAGGCTGGACAGCCAGTTCACCAGCGCCCCGGCCAACCGACTGGCCGCAAGCAGCGCCAGCACGCCGATCGGCGCCCATGCCCAGCGGGGCATTTCTGCACTCGGTATTCCCGTCAGCAGCACCGCTGCGATGAGCGCCGTGAGCAGGACGATCCCGCCCAGATAAATCGGCAGCGGCGACCGGCCCAGCGCCCTGCGCGCCGCCGCCAGCGGCGAGCGGCGCACCTGTACCCTGAGCTCCAGTTGCGCCCGGCCCTCGTCGACCAGGTAGTAACCGACGTGCGACGCGCGGGCATCGGCGCCGGAGCCAGCATCGCTCGCCGCCGCTTGCGCCAACTCAACCACTTGGCGGGCCACCCCAGCCTCCGCCAGAGCGCTCTTTTTGGCGATCTTTTCTATGGCATGGCGGTAGCGGTCGCGAGTGGAAAATTCCATTCCGCCGTAAGCGCCGGCTGGATCCTCCCGCAGGGTCTGCTCGACGACACTCTGACTCTCGACGAACTCACGCCATTCCAGTGCGCCGAGCAATCGCAGGCTGCCGATGCTGTTGCTGATGGACACCTGGTCGGCGGCCTGTTGCTGGTTCTCGGACTGCACCAGCTGGGCGATGGTCAGGCCCACCTCGGCGAGGCGCTGCTCGATCCAAGTCAGCGGCAGGGCCAGCGCGGGGCCGTGGCCTTGTAGGCGGCGCGCCAGCTCGGCAACAAAGGTGCTGACCATCGGCGGATTCGAACGGGCCATGTCGGCGACCACCAGAATCAGGCTTTTCGGATCCTGCTCGGCCGCCTCCGTCATCCGGTCCGCCCAGACGTCCGCCAGGTCGCGCTCGGCCCAGCCGGCGGCGATCCTGGCCCCCACGCGGCGCAGATTCTCGATCACGGCCAACCGCAGCATGATCGGAATCGCCCACAATTCGCCGAGGTTGAGGGCGGTAACGCTCTGGTAGGCCGCCACGAAACGGCTGAGGGTGTGCGCATCGACGCGACCGTCACCGTGGGCAATGGTCTCCAGCGCAATGTCGTACACACGCGGATGTCCGGCCGAGGCTCCCTGCGTCAGGCGCGGAAGTTCCCGGCTGTAACCTTCGGGCAAGTGCCGCTTGGCGGTGCGGATCTGTTCTTCGATGAGGTAGAAATTGTCGAGCAGCCACTCGCCGGCCGGCGTGACCTGGCGGCCTTGGGAAACCGCCGTGGTCAGCAGATTGCACACCTCGACCAGCGCTTTTTCGTTCGCGGCCAAGCGATCCAGGAGCTGATCCGGCGCTGGCCGAGTCGCCAGCCGGTGAGACCCGGCGAGCACCAGGCCGTGCTGCGCCATCTGGTCAGCGCTGAACAATTCAGCACGCAAAGGAGGCTCGTCGGCGGCGGCAGCCCGAGGCCAGGCGCGGCCGCGCAGGCCGGTTTTCATGCGCCGCAAAAATCGGGTGAACTGGCTATCGGCATTCAAGTCGGGAGGCCTTTGGAGGAAACAAGTGCGTCACCGATGCCCAGCGAGCGTGGAATTGCCGAGCAAACGTCGGTTAGATGCGGTCCAGCTTGCGCCCTTCCAGCCAATAAATCTGTTCCTGACGGTCGTCCAGTCTTCTGAACCGGGATGCGTTGAAGAAAACCGGAATGGTTTCATCCGCATGAAACCGGTAGCCTGACGCCCACCAAGAGCGGGTTGCCTTTACGCCGCCCCGAGCAGATCGAAGATGAAATCGTAATCTTCCCCGCCTGCCACAGAAGCTGAAAGTAGAACTTTCTGGCATGTTCCCGCCAGGAGGTTCCGATGAAGACTTCGAAGTTCACCGAGACGCAGATCGTCTCGATCCTCAAGCAGTCTGACGCCGGCGTGCCGGTCAAGGATGTTTGTCGCCAAGCCGGCATCAGCGTGGCGACGTACTACCAGTGGAAGAGCAAGTACGGCGGGCTTGAAGCATCGGAGCTTCGCCGGGTGAAGGAGCTCGAGGCGGAAAACGCCAAGCTCAAGCGGATGTATGCCGAGCTGGCTTGTCCTTACTTTTCTTTCGATACCACGAGAATAGAAGAATACGCAGCATGGTATCGGTGTCAATCACGGCATCACGTACCGACAGTACCAGATTTAATACCATGCTCAAACGGTGCTTGGCGCTTCCTTCAGTTGCCAGGAAATGCCAGACATAAAAATAAAAAAGCCAGCAATTACGCTGGCTTGGCGGCTTTTTATGCCATCAGGTGCCTGACTGTGCCAGACGCGGGATCATTCCCACTCGATCGTCGCCGGCGGCTTGCCGGAGATGTCGTAGACCACGCGGGAGAGGCCGGGCACTTCGTTGATGATGCGGCGCGAGCAGACGTCCAGCAGTTCATAGGGCAGGTGCGCCCAGCGGGCGGTCATGAAGTCCACGGTTTCGACGGCGCGCAGGGCGACCACCGGCTCGTAGCGGCGGCCGTCGCCGGTGACGCCGACGCTTTTCACCGGCAGATACACGGCGAAAGCCTGGCTGGTCTTGTCGTACCAGCCGGCGCGGCGCAGTTCCTCAATGAAGATGTGGTCGGCCAGGCGAAGGGTGTCGGCCGCGGCCTTGGTGACTTCGCCCAGGATGCGCACGCCAAGGCCCGGCCCCGGGAACGGGTGGCGCTGCACCATCTCGGCGGGCAGGCCCAGTTCCAGCCCGATGGCGCGCACCTCGTCCTTGAACAGCTCGCGCAGCGGCTCGACCAGTTTCAGCTTCATGTGTTCGGGCAGGCCGCCGACGTTGTGGTGGCTCTTGATGACGTGCGCCTTGCCGGTCTTGCTGCCGGCGGACTCGATCACGTCCGGGTAGATGGTGCCCTGGGCGAGGAAGTCGACGCCTTCGATCTTGGCGGCTTGCTCGTCGAATACGTCGATGAACAGCCCGCCGATGATCTTGCGCTTGGCCTCGGGGTCGGCCACGCCACGCAGCGCATCCAGAAAGCGCGCTTCGGCATCGACCCGGATCACCTTGACGCCGAGGTTGCGCTCGAACACCTGCATCACCTGGTCGCCTTCGTGCAGGCGCAGCAGGCCGTTGTCGACGAACACGCAGGTCAGTCGATCGCCGATGGCCCGGTGCAGCAGCGCCGCGACCACGGACGAATCGACCCCGCCGGACAAGCCCAGCAGCACGCGGCCATCGCCCACCTGCCGGCACACGGCGGCGATGGCGTCCTCGATGATGTTGCCGGGGGTCCAGGCGTTGCCGCAGCCGCAGATGTCGTGCACAAAGCGGGCGTAGATACGCTTGCCCTGGGGGGTGTGGGTGACCTCGGGATGAAACTGAAAGGCGTAGTAGCCGCGCGCTTCATCGGCCATGCCGGCCAGCGGCACGTCGGGGGTGGAGGCGATGCGTTTGAAGCCTGCCGGCAGGGCGCTGACGCGGTCACCGTGGCTCATCCACACGTCGAGCAGGCCGTGGCCCTCGACGTTGACGCGGTCCTCGATGCCGTCGAGCAACCGGGAATGCCCGTGGGCGCGGATCTCGGCATAGCCGAATTCCTTGACCTCGCCGGCCTCCACAGCGCCGCCGAGTTGCGCCGCCATGGTCTGCATGCCGTAGCAGATGCCCAGCACCGGCACGCCGAGGGTCCATACGCACTCGGGCGCGCGCGGCGAGTCGGCCGCGGTGACCGACTCCGGCCCGCCGGACAGGATGATGCCCTTGGGCGCAAACGCCCGCAGCGCGGCGGCGTCCATGTCCCAGGGGTGAATCTCGCTGTACACGCCCAGCTCCCGAACGCGCCGGGCAATCAGCTGCGTGTACTGCGAGCCGAAGTCCAGGATCAGGATACGGTCGGCGTGGATGTCGGCCATGGCAGGGCTCCGAGGCAAGGGCGATGCCGGGAATCGCCCGCCCGGCGCTCAGGATGAAAAGCGGGTCAGCCCGGATCCACGCGATAGTTGGGGGGCTCTTTGGTGATCACGACGTCGTGGGCATGGCTTTCGCGCACCCCGGCCGACGTCACTTTGACGAAGCGCGGGCGGGTGCGCATCTGCGCCATGTCATTGCATCCCGTATACCCCATGCTGGCGCGCAGGCCGCCCAGGAGCTGGTGTACGATCGCCAGCACGCTGCCCTTGTAGGGTACCCGGCCTTCGATCCCTTCGGGCACGAGTTTTTCCAGCTCGTCGGTGGTGTCCTGGAAGTAGCGGTCCTTGGAGCCCTGCTGCATGGCCGCCACTGATCCCATGCCCCGATAGGCCTTGTAGGAACGGCCTTGGTAGAGCTCGACCTCGCCGGGCGCCTCCTCCGTGCCGGCAAACATCCCGCCGATCATGACGCAATGGGCGCCGGCGGCAATGGCCTTGGCCAGGTCGCCGGAATAGCGGATGCCGCCATCGGCGATGACGGGCACGCCACTCTCGCGCAGCGCGGCCGCCACATTGGAAACGGCCGTGACCTGCGGCACGCCAACTCCGGCGATGATGCGCGTGGTGCAGATGGAACCAGGGCCGATGCCGACCTTGATCGCGTCCGCACCCGCCTCCACCAATGCCAGCGCCGCTTCCGCCGTGGCCACGTTGCCGGCGATCACCTGCAATGCCGAGTAACGCCGTTTCAGCAGCCGTACCCGCTCGATCACACCGCGGGAGTGACCGTGGGCGGTATCGACCACGATCACGTCCACACCCGCGTCCATCAGGGCCGCGACGCGCTCGTCACTCTCGGCACTGGTGCCCACCGCCGCGCCCACGCGCAAGCGCCCCTGGCTGTCCTTGCAGGCAATCGGAAAATCGCTGGCTTTCTGGATGTCCTTGACCGTGATCAGGCCGCGCAGTTGAAAGCGCTCATTGACCACCAATACTTTTTCGATGCGGTGCTCGTGCAGCAGCTCGATGACCTGAGCCGTATCCGCCCCTTCCGGCACCGTCACCAGCCGCGCCTTGGGGGTCATGATGCTGGCGACCGGCTTGTCCAGTTCATCCTCGAAACGCAGGTCGCGACCGGTGACGATCCCCACCAGGTTCTCGCCGTCCACCACCGGCAACCCCGAGATGCCATGGGCGCGGGTGAGGGCCAACACTTCGCGGATGCTCTGGTCGGGCCGCACCGTGATCGGGTCCTTGATCACCCCGCTCTCGAACTTCTTCACCCGCGCGACTTCGGCGGCCTGGCGCTCGATGGACATGTTCTTGTGGACAATGCCGATGCCGCCTTCCTGGGCCAGGGCAATGGCCAGACGCGCCTCGGTCACCGTATCCATGGCGGCGCTGAGCAGGGGAACGTTGAGTTCGATCTCGCGGGTCAGGGGGGTGCGCAAGCTGACTTCGCGCGGCAGGACTTCGGAATACTCCGGCAACAGGAGCACATCGTCGAAGGTCAGCGCTTCCTCGGTGAGTTTCATCCTAAGGACCCGCAGCAGCCAGAAAAAGGCTGTCGATTATAACGGCTGGACCGCAATGCGGTAAATCTGCCGGGCTCAACCCGCTGGCCCCGGCGTGACGGTTGCAGGACAGGTTTGCCCCGGACGGGTTGTCAGCAGCCGCTCGATGCGCAGCGCCGGCTGACCATGAGCCGTTCCCTGGCGGCGCGCCTCAACCCATTCCGCTTGGATGGCAACCCATAGGCCACCTTCGCTGTGGGCTTCCCGGACGGCCTGGGTTAACGCCGCAGTCTCACCGGCATCGCCCAGGATCGCAACCGATTGACCTGTCCCACACAGCGCCAAGCGTCCGGCCTTGGGATCGAAGATTCCTGTCACCCGCATCGATTCGGCAATCGGATCAATCTGGGCCGCCCGGCTCAGGGCATAGGCCATGTTGCCGGTGAGCAGCTCGCCCTCCCGGCCCAGTTGCACCAGCCTGGTGGAATCGGCCAGTTGATAGCTGCCGGTGCGGCCGTTTTCGCTGCGCAGTGTCAGCCGGCGTCCGTCCAGTTGCCAGCGCCCCAGTTCATGCATCACCACGCCCGCCCCGCCATGGCTGGACTCATAGTGCTGGCGCAAACGATAGCTGCCGTCGCCCAGCAAGGTCAGGGTGCGGCGCATTCCGCCGCAGGCCTTGCAGGGCATCTCGCCGACAAAGGTCGCGGGCGGCACCAACGCCGCCTGGGCCTGAACATCGGGTGCCGGCATGGGCGGCGGGGGCGGCGGCGCGGGATGTTTTGCGGCGCAGGAAGCCATGCCCGCCCCAATAAGCAAGGCCATGGCGCCTCGCTTTATGTTGTGTGTCCATCGCCCCATCTTGGCGTGCTCCTTCGATTCCATCGCCACCGCAGAATTCATGATGCCCCGAAAGCCCGCAAACTGTCAGCCACCCAGCACAAGCAAGGCGGCAAGACAAAACGCCCGGGATTTACGGGGGCATGAATTGCGGCGCTGAGCAGATGAAAAGACGTAAAGATACAGGACCCTTCAGGAATGCCGCAGGAATCGCGAGCGCGGACATCCGACACCCCAAATTCAAATGGATTGCTTCATCTGCCGAAATGACAAACATGCGTCTTTTCAGCCCGCTCGCTTAGCGACCACAGCGTCCAAGCGCAAGAATCAGGCGTCTATCTGCCCGATCCTGTCGGGCTCAACAAGGGGGCTTGGAGGCATGGAACCCTGGATTTGCGCTGCCACGCCGAGTAAGCCCGGGCTGAAGCGAGGCGAGCGTCCAAGCAATCATCAAGAGGCGCTGCGCGCGGCGGATGCGGAGAATATCGCGCCAGGGCTGAAATCAAGCAGCCGTTTGCGCAGCTCCCCTCCCGCCGCTAACACGGGAGACGAGCTGCGCCATTCGAGGCTCACTCGGCCTGGGTTTCTTCAGGCGTCGATGCGTCCCGCCGAGTCCGACGCGTGGTTCCCGCCGGACGCCCGCGCTGCGTCTGCAAATAGTTGCGCAGGGTGGGAACGCTCACGGCGATGTTTTCATCCTTGAGAATGTTGGCAATCATTTCCAGGGTATAGCCACGCTTTTGCATGGCCCGAATATCTTTGGAAAGCGCCTTGATCGCTTCCTGCTTGCTCAGCTCGGTGCTTTTTTTCTTTTCCTCAACTGCGGGCATGCTGCGCAGCTTTTCGGCCACGGACTCCAGTTGCTCCGGAGTATACTTGGCACGTTTCTGTCTCACTTGCTTCATCAACATTTCCTCTCGTCCAACAAAACAAAGCACTTTATTCAGATGGAAGATTATCTGGTTTTTATTGTAATGAGAAGCGGACATGGTTTGTATCAGTGAAAGGAAGCCGTCAATGGCGGAAACCTCTGGTCAGGTTTCCAATCCAGTACGCCTTGAAACGCCGAGGAGCACGTCACAGTTTCACGCTGCATTGCGACCATGAAAGCGCGTTCCATTCAGACTTGGCGCCGCCTCTCAACCCCTGCCTTGCAGGCCATTCTCGCACTGCGGACGGCGCGCGCAGCACGGACTCAAATCATGGCTTGCCATGCGCTCCCGTTCTGCGATAGGGTTGATGTTCAAGTCTTGAACGGAGCCGGCCATGTCCCCCGAGGAAGTCCGTTACCGCCTGTTGCAGCGGCTGGCCCGCGATCCGGCCGTATCCCAGCGGGAGTTGGCCGTCGAGCTGGGCGTCAGCGTCGGCAAGATCAACTACTGCCTGCAAGCCCTGATCGAGAAAGGGCACGTCAAGTTCGACAACTTCCGACGTAACCCCGACAAACGGCATTACGCCTACCTCCTCACCCCGACAGGTGTCGAAGCCAAGGCCTGGGCCACCGTGCAGTTCCTGCGCCGCAAGCGCGCCGAATACGAAACCATCCGCGCCGAAATTGAAGCCCTGCAATCGGAGCTTGCCCAACAGGGTCCGCCCCCCGTTGTGGACGCAAATGCCGGCGCAAACGCCACCGAATCCGCCATCGAGCGTGGCCCATGAGCCGCTGGTACGCGATTCACACCAAGCCGCGCCAGGAAGAAACGGCGCTGGCAAACCTTGAACGCCAGGGCTTTGATTGCCACCTGCCACGCGCGCGGGAACGACGTTTGCTGCGCCATCGCTATACCCTGGTCACGCTTCCCTTGTTCCCGCGCTACCTGTTCGCGCGCCTGGACCTGACCACCCAGAACACGGCGCCCATCCGTTCCACCCAGGGCGTCGTCGGACTGGTGCGATTTGGATTGCACTTGCCGCCTTTACCAGACGGTTTCGTGGACATGCTGCTCGCGCGTGATCCAGATGCTGCGGGGCTGGCCTTGAACAACCCCGACTGGCGCCCCGGCGAGCGATTGCACATCATGGAAGGCCCCTTTGCCGGTCTTGAAGCCCTGTTCGCCGCCCGGGATGGCGCAGCGCGGGTGCTTGTCCTCATGGACTTGCTGGGTCAGGCCCAGCGCCTCAGCCTTCCCGAACACCAGTTGCGAAGCGCCAGCGCCTGAAGCCCGCTCATCAAAAAAACAGCGCATTTCCGGATCCGGCCGGGCAATCGCCAGCCGGCAGCCTGCCCACAGCGCTGCGCCCACCCGTGGAGCAAGCTAAACTGGCACCCCGCAACCCCGTATTTCACGAGCTGAAATCGTATGGCCCCCTGGATCCACACCAGCCTCGACCAACACCAGGCCGCCCTCGACGCCGTGCGTGAGATGGCGCCTGACATCGTGCGCGCGGCGGACCGGCTGACCGAGACCCTGCGCCGGGGCGGACGCGTATTCGCCTGTGGCAATGGCGGATCGGCCGCCGATGCCCAGCATTTCGCCGCCGAACTCACCGGCCGCTTCGAGACCGAGCGCAAGGGCCTGCCCGGCATGGCCCTGACCACCGATACCTCGGCGCTCACCGCCATCGGCAACGACTACGGCTTCGAACAGATCTTCGCGCGCCAACTGCAAGCGCTTGCCGCTCCCGGCGACCTGCTTCTGGCGCTCAGCACCTCGGGCAACTCCCCGAACGTGCTCACGGCTGTCGAATACGCGCGCACCCACGACATCGCCAGCATCGGCCTGCTGGGCCGCGACGGCGGCGCACTGGCCACGGCCGTCGATCTGGCGCTCATCGTGCCCAGCCCGCGCACCGCGCGCATCCAGGAAATGCACATCCTGATCCTGCATCTTTTGTGCGAGGCCATCGACCATCCTGCTAGAAGGCCATGACACCCCGCGCCGTATTCCCAACAGATATGGCGCAAGGCCATCGGCTATTCGCCCTTTCCGATTGCGGTGCGTGCGGCGCGATAATCGACCCAAGCCCAGCCCACCGCAATGCGCCAGAATCGCGAGTCAGCCGTCCCCCAATGAACCTAATGATTGCCCCATGAACAACCCCCCTGCCCGCAAGGGCATTCTCCTCGCCGGCGGTTCCGGCACCCGGCTTTATCCGCTCACCCTGGCGGTGAGCAAGCAGCTCATGCCGGTCTATGACAAACCGATGGTCTATTACCCCCTCACCACGCTGATGCTGGGGGGCGTCCGCGAGGTCCTGGTCATCACCACGCCGCGCGACAGCGACGCCTTCCGCAGCGTGCTGGGCGACGGTCGCCAATGGGGCATGCAAATCACCTACGCCGTCCAGCCCCAACCCGACGGCATCGCCCAGGCGCTGGTGATCGGCGAGGCGTTTCTGGCCGGCGCGCCCTGCGCACTGATCCTGGGCGACAACATTTTCTTTGGTCACGGCCTGCCCGAGCTGATGGCCGCAGCTGATGCGCGCCGCGAGGGCGCCACCGTATTCGGCTACTGGGTGGCCGATCCCCAGCGCTATGGCGTGGTGGACTTCGATGCCGATGGCCACGCCCGGTCGATCGCGGAAAAACCGGATCAGCCACGTTCGAATTACGCCGTCACCGGACTTTATTTCTACGACGAGACTGCCAGCGCCCGCGCCCATGGGCTGTGTCCCTCGGCGCGCGGCGAGTTGGAAATCACCGATCTCAACAACGCCTATCTCGCCGCCGGCCGGCTGCACGTGGAGCGCCTGGGCCGGGGCTACGCCTGGCTCGACACCGGCACCCACGATTCGCTCCTCGATGCCGCCAACTTTGTGCAGGTGATGCAGGCGCGCCAGGGGCTGCAGATCGCCTGTCCCGAGGAGATCGCTTATCGCCAGGGCTGGATCGATACCGAAACGGTCTTGCGCCTGGCCGAGCCGCTGAAGAAAAATGGCTACGGCCGCTACCTGATCGATCTCGCGACCCAGGGAGAAACGTGATGAACGTGTGCCAAACCGCCCTGCCCGGCGTATTGCTCATCGAGCCGATCGTGCATGGCGACGCACGGGGATTTTTCGTCGAAAGCTTCCGCGAAAACGTGCTGGCCGAGCACGGCATCACCGGCCCGTTCGTGCAGGACAATCATTCCCGCTCGAGGCGCGGCGTGCTGCGAGGGCTGCATTACCAGCACGAACACCCCCAAGGCAAGCTGGTTCGCGTCGCCCGTGGCCGGGTGCTGGATGTGGCCGTGGACATCCGGCGCGGCTCGCCGCACTTCGGCCGCTCGCTCGCCCTGGAGCTGGACGACGTCCACCATCGCCAACTCTACATCCCGCCCGGCTTCGCCCACGGCTTTCTGGTGCTGTCGGAGGTGGCCGATTTCATCTATCGCTGCACCGACTATTACCATCCGGCGAGCGAGGGGGGCATCCGCTGGGACGATCCCGCGCTCGACATCCCCTGGCCCGCGCTCGACAGCCCGCCCCAGGTCTCGGACAAGGACACGCGCCTGCCGCGTCTCGCCGACATCCCGGTCGACCGGCTGCCCGTCTATCCGGGGGCGGCGTGAGCATTCTCGTCACCGGCGCCGGCGGCCAACTGGGCCGCGAGCTGGCCCAGCGCCTGCCCGCTGCCGAGGCGGTCTGTCTGCCCCGCGCCGCGCTGGACCTTGCCGACGCGTCAATCGTCCGCGCCACGCTCGCCCGCCTACGCCCGCAGGTGGTGATCAACGCCGCCGCCTATACCGCCGTCGACCGCGCCGAAACCGAGCGCGATCTCGCCTTCGCAGCCAATGCCGAAGCGCCGGGCGTGCTCGCCCGCGCCTGTGCAGAAGCCGGCGCCGCGCTGCTGCATGTGTCGACCGATTATGTGTTCAACGGCCAGAGCCCCCACCCCTGGCGGGAGGACGACCCGACGGGACCGATCAACGTCTACGGCGCGAGCAAGCTGGCCGGCGAACAGGCAATCCGGAGCGCCCTGCCACGGCACATCATCGTCCGCACGGCCTGGGTGTTCGGCGCCCACGGCGCCAATTTCGTGCGCACCGTGCTGCGCCTGGCGCGCGAGCGCGGCGCCCTGCGCATCGTGGCCGACCAGACCGGCAGCCCCACCTGGGCCGGGCATCTCGCCGAGACGCTGATCCACCTCGCCCGGCGCATCGCAAGCGGCGAAACGCTGGCCTGGGAGATCTATCACTATGCCGGCGCGCCGGCGTCGAGCTGGCATGCGTTTGCCGAGGCCATCGTTCGCGAAGCCCACGCGCAAGGATTGCTGCCCGCCGCCGTGCCCGTCGAACCCATCGCCAGCGCCGCCTACCCCACGCCCGCCCGGCGACCCGCGTGGTCGGTGCTGGACGGCACGCGCATGGCCGAGACCTTTGGCCTCGCCCCACCGGATTGGCGCATCGGTCTCGCCCAGACGCTCGCCGCCTGTAAAGCCGAGACACCCTGACGCCCGGACTGCACAACCGGAATGGGCTGCCGGCCGGATGGATAGCCGCGTCGGCCGCGCCTCCCCGCAAGGACGCAGAAGAAAGTCGTAGGCGCGGCGTCGATTGGGCGGTGTTCCAGATCCGTCATCAAAAGACGAAACACCTCCGCGCCGCCGTGGCGAGCCCTGCGCAGCAATCGCTTACGGGATAAACTGGCAACACCCTAACTGGCGAGAATCGCGGGTAAAACCCATGCGCCTGACCGATGAACAACGCCGAGCCATCGTCGAGGAAACCGCCCGGATCTTCGGGCCGGATGCGCGCGTGCGCCTGTTCGGCTCACGGGTGCACGACAAGGCGCGCGGCGGAGACATCGACCTGCACATCGAAGCCGCCGGCGGTTCCGCCGAGCTGCTGGAACGCGAGCTGAAACTCTACGCTCGCCTGATCCGCCGGCTCGGGGACCGCCGCATCGACATCGTTGTGCATCGGCACGGAGAATCCCCGCGCCCCATCGACGAACAGGCCCGGCAAACAGGGATCATGCTGTGACCGCACTTGCCCCCGAACAACAGCGGCTGGCTCGCCTGTTCCAACTCGTCGAACGGGAAGACGTCCACTTGCAGACCGTGCGTGGCCGCCTGCTGGGCGCTGACTGCGCCGTGGACGCCAACCGGGTCCGCGTGCTCCTCAGCGAGGATAGCGGCATCGATCGGCTGGAATCCTTCGGCGCCAGATTCGCCCGCATGCAGGACACGGTGATCGACAAACTGATCCCCGCCTTGTTGCATGTCGCCGGCGAGCCCGTCATGGCGGCAATCGACAACCTGGACCGTATGGAGCGCCTGGGGCTGGTGTCGTCCGCCGAGGCCTGGCTTGAAATGCCCCGCCTGCGCAACCGACTGGTCCACGAGTATATCGACCAGCCCAGCGACCTTGCCGCCGCCCTCGAACGGGCCTGTCGCTTCACGGAAGACATGCACACCGACCATGTGCTGATCCAGCGCTATGCCCTCACCCATCTGGGTGTGGCGCCTGCGCCGCCGGAATGATCGCCATCCCTGCCATGGGCTGGCCTGGGGCGGCCGCGTGAGGCGATCCCAATGACAAGCACATCGACAAACACAACCCGAGCGCTCAGAGCCCATCCCATGCAAAACGTCCTCGTGACCGGCGGCGCCGGCTTCATCGGCAGTAATTTCGTGCGCCATCTACTCGCCGCCGACCCACAGGTGCGCGTGGTGAACCTAGACGCGCTCAGCTACGCCGGCCGGCTGGACAACCTGGATGACCTGCCCGACCCGGCGCGCCATACCTTCATCCACGGCGACATCAACGACGCGGCCCTGGTGGCGCGGCTGCTGCGCGCGCACCGCATCGACAACGTCGTCCACTTCGCCGCCGAAAGCCACGTCGACCGCTCCATCACCGGCCCCGGCGCCTTCGTGCGCACCAACGTGACCGGCACCTTCACCCTGCTGGAGGCCTGTCGTCAGTTCTGGCTCGGCGAGCAAGGACTGGACGCCGCCACGGCCGCCACCCGCGTGCGCTTCCATCACATCTCCACCGATGAGGTCTACGGCAGCCTGGGGCCGACCGACGCAGCCTTCACCGAACGCACGCCCTACGACCCGCGTTCGCCCTATTCCGCCAGCAAGGCCGCCTCGGACCATCTGGTGCGTGCCTATGGCCACACCTACGGCCTGCCCGTCACCTTAAGCAACTGTTCCAACAACTACGGCCCGCGCCAGTTCCCGGAAAAGCTCATCCCCTTGCTGCTCACCGCGGCGCTGTTGGGCCGGGCGCTGCCGATCTATGGCGACGGCGGCAACGTCCGCGACTGGCTCTACGTGGATGACCATTGCGCCGGCGTCCTCGCCATCCTGCGCCAGGGACAGGTCGGGGCAACCTACAACATCGGCGGGCGCAACGAATGGCGCAACCTGGATCTGGCCCGGCTCCTGTGCGCCCGCATCGACGCCGCCTTCGCCGCCGATCCCACCCTGGCCACGCGCTTTCCCGATGCCGCCGCCGCCCGCGGCCAGCCCACCGCCAGCGCCCTGCGTTTCGTCACCGACCGGCCCGGCCACGATCGGCGCTATGCCATCGACGCCACGCGCATGGAAACCGAGCTGGGCTTTCTCCCGCGCGAAACCTTTGCAAGCGGCCTGGATAAAACCGTCGCCTGGTACCTCGCCAACGAAAGCTGGTGGCGTGGCAGCCTCGCCGCCGCTCCCGCCCACCGCCAAGAGATGGCCCCCTGAACGCGCTGCTTCCGTTGGACGCTGTCCCACGGATCGGGACACCCATCGAAACCTGTATCCCGGTTCACAGCAGCCTCACCCTTGCCTCTCTTCCCGCCCGTTTTTTCAAACGGGCGTCGAAGGTGGCGAATTGATCCGCCTCACCCACAGAGGCCAGATGCAAGGCATCGGCGAACTCCATGCCTTCCCCATACCGCGCCAATGCCTCGACCAGGGCATTGCTGTCTTCCACCGTCACCTGCGGCAGGCCGAGGACCTTGCGAAAGGCCGCGAGGATAACGGTCGGCGACAGTTCATAGCTGTATCGCAGCACCCATTCCGTTTCCAGCAGCACGGTCTTGGGGATGAGGATGCTTTCCTGCGCAAACAATTCGACGGCGCGCTGGGTTTGCGCCGGGTCGTCACTCGTCAACAAGCGCACCAGCACATTCGTGTCGACAGCGATCATGCGGAGCGATCATCTTGCGCCCGGACCCCCGCGGCAATGGCGGCATCCATGTCCTCAACGGTTTTGGCCGGCCCCTGGTAACCGGTACACCCGACGACCTCTTCCAAACAGCTCTGCCGGAAGGCTTTGATCGGCCGCAGCAAGACCCCATTCGCCGTATCCTCGACGATGAAAACCACGCCGGGCTCCCAGTGATGGGCCAAGCGGATTGATTTCGGCAAGATCACCTGCCCTTTGCTTGATAAGCGCGTGGTTTCCATGTGGCCGACCCCGGCAAGTAAGATAGAAGTAAGACAGGCTAGCGGTCGGCAATGCCAAATGCAATCGTGCAACTGCGCCGCGGCCAGGCCAGAGCCCTGACAGAGCCAGCAGCATCAAACGCCACACGCACCGGCGCACAGAATCCTGCCCTCGATCCCCGGCGTACCGTATCCTCAACGACCAACCCGATAGCGCTCAATCCTGTTGAATTCAACCGAAGCTCATTTTCGCGTCGATTTGTTCTAGAACATCTCGCGCCGGCCGATAAGGCCTCAGAGATGTCGCCACCAACGATGCAACACAACCAAACCGAGCTCACCCTCGCTGTAACGCCGGAGCTTCCCCTGCTCGACCAGTTTCTCGGGCAGAGCGGTAGCTTGCCGCTTACCTATCGGCAAGGCGACCATGGTCTGTGTGTAATGCCCCTCGCCACCTACAGCCTGGAATCACCTACCCCACCGCAAACCTTCCAGAGCAAAGGCAATTGCCTGCTGGTCAACGTCCGGCCAGCGTCAAATGCCACAACCAGCATTGCAAAGCGATGGCTGCCAAAAGTGCAAGGTGGGCAATGTGCAATCACTTCTGACAATAAAAGCCTTACTGGACAGGTCGCTGTGTGTCGAGAGATTTTAGTCCGAAACATTCGGCTATTCGCGTTGTGAGCATTCGAAGCTTACCGCCGTTCCGCAGGATCTATCGTTCAGAAATTTCGCTGGCGATAGCGGCCCAACTGCTGCAGTTTGGCATGGGCCTGTTCATCATGCCCATGGCGCTGGTGCGGCTGAACTCAGCCGAACTTGGCCTTTGGTATGTCTTTTTTGCAGTTCAAAGCATGGTCATGCTGCTGGACTTTGGGTTTACGCAGACCTTCTCAAGACATTTTGCCTACATATTCGGTGGAGCCCAGTTCTTGCACAGGGAAGGTTTGCCCCCGAGCAGCGTGATGCCGCTGAATCCCAGCTTACTCGCGGCGACTATTGTGGGAGCGCGGCGTTTGTACCTGGCGCTTGCTGTGATCGCTGCTCTCGTCCTTGCGACAGCAGGGACGGCCTATATCATCACCATTGCAGGTCGAAGCGGGTTGGAACGCGATCAGGTGCTATCCGGCTGGGGCATCTTCTGCCTGTCAGCCTGCCTGAGTATCTACTTTCAGTGGCAATCGGCACTGCTCAGCGGCGCCGACCGCGTTTCGCAAACCTACAAGATCGGCATCGTCAGCCGAATGGTTCAGCTGATTAGTTCCCTTGCTGCCCTTGCGCTTGCGCCCTCGATCGTCACATTGGCCGCAGCTTATGCGGCGTCGATAGTCTCCAGCTACCTATATAGCCACTACAGCACCCGGGATCTCATTCCTTCCAATGCTGCGAGTGTCGCCAGGCATTCGCAGCAGTCACCCAGCGATATACTGAACATCTTGTGGCACGGATCCAGTCGCCTTGGTCTCGTTTTTATTGGTAGCTTCCTGATCACACGATCAAACACATTTTCGATCTCCTACTTTCTTGGACTCTCAGTATCGGCTCAGTATGCGGTTACCATGCAGATTTTCAACATAGCGCAGGCGCTGGCGACGACAGCATTCGCGATCAACTATCCAAAAATGTCGGGCGCCAGACTCGCCGGAAACATGGTCCGGCTTCGCGAGCTATTTCTGAAGTCGCTTTCTTTTTCATGGATTGTTTATGCCTTGTTAGCTGCAGCTGCGATCGCTGCAGGCCCATATATGATATACCTGCTTGGAAGCAAGACCAGCCTACCAGGCCGCGAGGTAATGATTCTCCTGGCATCCGTTCTTTTCCTGGAGATGAATCATTCCCTCTGCGCGAACGCCATCGTGACCAGCAACCGCGTACCATTTGTTCGGGCAGCCCTGATTTCCGGAATCGCTATTGCAGCAGCAGCAGTTTCAATTGGCCTTGTTGGCGGCACTCTTCTAGGTTTTATTGCTGCTCAAGGCTTGATCCAGTTGACATACAACAACTGGAAGTGGCCACTTGTGGTTATGCGCGATTTCAAGATTGCGCGCGCACCCACAGAGTGGATAACAAGAGGCTTCTAGAAATGGCAAGCAACTATTCTCCGTATAGGTGTCACCGCGATCACTTCGCCACCAACAGTCAAGTTTCCTCCCAATTAGTCATGGGCGCACTGCCTTCGACACATGTTGAAGTGTCAATCATTATCCCAACCTTCCGTCGCGCTGAGCTTCTGAATCAGGCATTAGTCTCAGCCCTGTCACAGACGGACTTCCCGAACTACGAAGTCGTAGTAGTCGATAACAATGGAGAGCAAGCGGACCCTGCTACCGAAGATGTAATAAGAAGGCACCTCACCGACCGCGTTCGCTACTACCGAAACAAAAAAAATATCGGTATGACGGGAAATTGGAACCGCGGGATTGAACTGGCAACTGGAAACTGGATCACCATCTTGCACGACGATGATTGGCTTGCACCAACGTTCCTTGCAACCATGTTCGGTACCATGCCAAGCAACGCCAATTTAGCAACCTGTTGTGTCTTGTCTGGAATACACTCCTATGACCCGGCACGCTTGCCACCAAGCTCTCAAGAAAAGCCTCAGTGGCATCGAATCCGACCGCCCCGTTTGATATTGGGCAACATATCACCCGCTCCAGGCGTTTTAATGCACAAAAACCTAGCTGTGAGTCTCGGTGGATTTGATGACGACTTGTACCCCTGTGCTGACTATGATTTTTATATTCGAGCAACCCTGCTTGGAACGGCTTACTCACTTGCAGAAAGTCTCGCTTACTACAGAACCTCTGACAGCCAGACTTACAAAGGAAACACGCTCCAGCAGATTATCACTGTTTCATCGAAGATGAAGTGCGGCTTACTCAAGGAGTTCCCCTCGGTCACCGGCTTCATATTGCTTATTAACGCAATGCGCGAGTGCCATGTACTCGCGGATCTCCACGGACTTAAAATTGACGAATCAAAAACGCATCAAAAAATAGTAAAGCGAATAAACCAGAGTCGCGCAGCTTCTCTTGCGGTAAAACTGGCCTCACGTATTGCGTATTTCATCGAGATGCTCAGATCCAGGGGGTATCAACCAAAAGCAGGCGCAAGGGCGAACTCCACCCGCCGCCGGCGGGGAGTTTTCAGGTGAGCCGGCACCCCAGGAGGCGCACCCATCACATGAAAGTGTTATTGACACGTTTTTTGGCCGTTCCGCGATCAGATCATTCATCTCAGAATTAAAGACGATAGCCAGCCTGGAATAATCGATGAAAGTTGGAATTGATGGCAATCCTCTGGCGCTCAAGCTGACCGGGATCGGGCGCTATACCTATGAAATATGCCTCGAACTGGACCGTGCGCTTCCAGACGCCCAGTTTTTTGTCTACAGCAAATGGCCCGTCACTGTGCCAAAGATTTCCAGTCGCTGGACTCACCGCGTCGATCCTTCGCCGCTCAAGAAATACCTGAAGAACGCGGCCTGGCTGAAGCTCAGAGCTGGCAGTCTCTGCGAGGAAGACAAGATCGATTTCTACTGGGCCAGCTCTACTTTGTTACCTTGGTTTCACGCGCCGATCAAGACCGTAACGACCGTATACGATCTTAATTATCTTGTGGTTCCTCAATCCATGCCGCGCCCGACTCTTTGGGCTCATCGTCTTTTTTTTCGCCGCGACGTTCTTAAAGCGGATTTCGTTGCAACCATCTCACAAGGCACGGCGGATCGCCTTTACCATCATCTTGGACGGCAGGCTGACGCCATCATGCCGCCAGCGGTTGGTAACGCCTTTCAAATTGCATCACCAGATCAAATCAATCACACGCTAGCGTCGCTTGGAGTCGCCAGGCCGTACTTGCTGGCATTGGGAACCTTGGAACCGAGAAAGAATCTGGATCAACTTGTTCGCGCCTTCCTGGCGCTAAAACAGGCAGGAGAAATACCCCTGCACAAGCTCGTTCTGGTGGGCGGAAAAGGCTGGCGAGACAGCACATTGAACCGGCTGCTCCAGGATGCCTCCGAACACGATGTCATTTCCCTTGGCTATGTCAGCGACGAGCATCTGCCGGCGCTCTACAGTGGCGCCGATTTATTCGTATTTCCCTCGCTGTATGAAGGCTTCGGCATGCCGGTTCTTGAAGCGCTGGCTTGTGGGACCCCGGTCGTTGCCACAGATATTCCTGAGATTCGGGAAGCGGGTGGCGACTCGGCCACTTATATTCAGCCTACGCTGGACGGCATCAAGCTAGGCATTCTGAAAGCCCTGTCGTCGAAACATGCAAGCCTGGCCAACGGCCCAGGCTGGACGTGGAAGAACAGCGCACGAGCCCTTGCCGACCTCATCGCAAGTCACGACAACCAACACCGCTCTTGACCGGGCGCCTTGCGCCGCCGTCCTTGACCCCACCCCCGACAGCTCGGTGCCCGCCTTCCCTGGTCCGTCACTCAAGATCACGCCGATTCGGCCGATTCATTGCATACATGAGGCGGTATTCGTCGATGGCATGCTCCCTCGCGCCGCCTCCATGAATGACTTGCCTCAGGCAGGGCACCCAACCACCGGCCGTTCAGCACTGGGATAGGGAGTTGACGGGACTTTAAAGGACATTTTCCAAATGATTGCGCCAAGCAAACCCGCGGCTGCACAAGACGGGAAGCTTATTACCATACGTCCACAAGGCATCGTCTTGCTCACGGGAGCCCGCGGCTTTACCGGGCGCTACGTTCGCAAGGAGCTGGAAGAGGCCGGTTACCGCGTCGTCGGCCTGGTGCAGGGCGAGCCGAGCGGCGCGGATGAGATAGCCGGGAGCCTGACCGACGCCGCTCGGTTGCGGGAAGTGGTGGCGATGATCCGACCGGATTATGTGGTGCATCTGGCGGCCATTTCCTTCGCCAATCACCATGACGCCACGGCGCTCTATCAGGTGAACCTCTTCGGCACCCTGAATCTGCTGGACGCACTGATTGCGGAACAAGTCCCGGTTCGCAAGCTTGTGCTCGCAAGTAGCGCCACCATCTATGGCGGCGCCCAGTACTCGCCAGTGGCCGAGGACACCAAGCCGGCGCCGGTGAATCACTATGCGATCAGCAAACTGGCCATGGAACACATGGCACTGACCCGGCTCGACAAACTGCCCATCGTGATTGCCCGGCCTTTCAATTACACGGGCGTGGGGCAAAACGAAAACTTTCTGGTCCCCAAGATCGTCGGGCATTTCCAGCGGCGCGCACCCAGGATTCGCCTTGGAAATCTGGACATCGTGCGTGAATTCAATGACGTGCGCAGCGTGGCGCATGCCTATCTCGGCATACTTGAACGCTTCCCCGCGGGGGAGATTGTCAACATTTGCTCCGGGCGTGAGCATCGCGCGGTGGAAGTTCTCAATCGGCTGCAAGCCTTGTCGGGGAATCGAATCGAAGTTGAAGTCGATGAATCCCTGGTGCGGGCAATCGATGTCCGCCGGCTGGTGGGCGACCCCACCAAGCTGCATGCAACACTGGGTTCCCTGCCCGAGTATTCCCTGGAGGAAACCCTGGCCTGGATGCTTAAGGAAACGCTGATTTATTCCGCTCTTGTCATTGCGAGTGCAGCGAAGCAATCCATGCCACACAAAGAATCAACAACCTATGGAGCGCCGCGGCGCTGCACACCCGCGACGACGGAATAAATCAGCATTTCCTTAACCATCTATCGCACGCCTTGAACTTGAAAATGGTCGCTTTGTAGCTTCAATTATTGCTTTATTGATCATGGCGAGCATTGTTTTTTTAATTTAAGGAAACGCAAAAATGCCAGCTACACTTGAAGAAAAGCAAAACATTGAAAACGACTATTGGCGAGATTCGGAACATGAATCGCCACAAACAGATTCAATCTACAACATCGTCAATAAGATGTCAGAGGCTGCCATTCTCTTGGATTGCTTCAAGCGACATGAGGCGATGCTATCGCCAAATGGACGGGTATTGGAGCTTGGAGGAGGCCAAGGATGGGCGGCATGTGCATATAAAAAACTCTATCCTGACGCACATGTTACGACAACAGATTTAAGCACCTTTGCTGTCGCGTCACTACCTAAGTGGGAAAACCTGTTCACCATAAATGTTGATAAGGCATATGCATGCAAGAGCTACGAGACAAACGAAGAGGAATGTACGCTAGACATCGTGTTTTGTTTTGCCGCAGCCCATCACTTCGTGGCTCACAAAAGAACCCTCCTGGAAATCAGAAGAATATTGAAGCCAGGCGGCAAAGCCATTTATTTCTATGAACCGGCGACGCCGAGGTTGCTATATCCTTTTGCCTATCGGAGAGTCAACAGGAAAAGACCGGAAGTTCCTGAAGATGTCTTGATCACGTCTGAACTTGTGAAGCTTTCAAAAGAATCCGGGCTTGATGTTGATGTGGATTATTATCCCTCTCTGATCCACAGAGGACCTTTTGAGACCGTCTATTTCTGGAGCTTGAGAAAAGCACCTGTTCTGCAAAGAACACTGCCTTGCACTGCAAATTTTATTTTTACCAAAAATAGTGTCTGATGCTGACCATCAACGGACGATTCCTGACC
>PKDC01000025.1 GCA_002862435.1 Pseudomonadota bacterium
GGTGGCCCGTGTTCATTTCCTGCTGACCTGAAGGGAGAAAGACCCCGCTCAGGCCAGCCTCTTGCAATCGCAACACAACCTCCAAGGGAGTATTCACATGTCCGAGATTCGTTATGACGGCAAGACGGTGGTGGTCACCGGAGGCGGCGGCTCGCTGGGCCGGGCCTACTGCCTGCTGTTCGCCTCGCGCGGCGCCAACGTGGTCGTCAACGACCTGGGCGGCAGCTTCAGCGGTGAAGGCGCCAGCAAGTCCTCCGCCGACAAGGTGGTCGATGAAATCGTCGCCATGGGCGCCAAGGCCGTCGCCAGCTATGAGTCGGTTTCGACCCTGGAAGGCGCCGAGAAGACCATGCAGATCGCCAAGGACGCCTTCGGCAGCGTGCACATGCTGATCAACAATGCTGGCATCCTGCGCGATGTGTCCTTCGCCAAGATGAGCGAGGAAGATTGGGACAAGATCATGGAAGTGCATCTGCGCGGCGCCTTCTGCATGACCAAGGCCGCCTGGCCCTTCTTCCGCGATCAGTCCTACGGCCGCGTCATCCTCACCGCCTCGGCTGCCGGCATCTACGGCAACTTCGGCCAGACCAACTACTCGGCCGCCAAGCTGGGCCTCTACGGCATGGGCCAGACCCTCGCCCACGAAGGCAAGAAATACAACATCAACACCAACGTGATTGCCCCAGTGGCCCGTTCGCGCATGACCGAAACCGTCATGCCGCCACCGCTGCTGGAAAAGCTGCGCCCCGAGGCCGTTGCACCGCTGGTGGGCTGGCTGTGCGCGGAAGAAAGCAAGGAAAGCGGCTCGCTGTTCGAAGTCGGCGCCGGCCGCTTCTTCAAGCTGGGCTGGATCCGCACCAACGGCTACAAGAGCACGGCCGAAGCCGGCGTGGCCAGCCTGGAAGAATTGCGCGACAACTGGAAGACAGTGACCGACTTCGCCGACGCCAAGATGGTGCGCAATATCCAGGAATCGACCATGGCGTTCATGCGCTAAACTGACCCGGAGAAGGGCGCGGCGAGTGGGCCGCGCCCCGATCCCTGAATGTTTTTTCATCCATCACATCAAAGACGAGGAGACACCCATGGGACGCAAGGTTTGCGTAATCGGCAACGGCATGACCCAGTTTGCCAAACCGGGCAGCAGCCCCGACTATCACATGATGGCCAAGGCAGCCGGCCAGCAGGCACTGGAAGACGCCGGCATCCCCTACAACCTGGTCGAACAGGCCGTGGTCGGCTATGTCTACGGGGAAAGCACTTCGGGCGAGCGGGCCATGTATGAGCTCGGCCTGACCGGCATCCCGATCTACAACGTCAACAACAACTGTTCCACCGGCTCCACCGCCCTGATGCTGGCCAAGCAACTGGTGGAAGGCGGCATCGCCGAGTGCGTCATGGCCATGGGCTTCGAGAAGATGGAAAAGGGTGCCCTGGGCGCCAAGTACACCGATCGGCAGAACCCCATGGACAAGCACATGGGCGTGATGTTCAAGGCCCAGAAATTCACCAATGCCCCGCCCACCGCGCAACTTTTCGGCGGCGCCGGGCGCGAGCACCAGGAAAAATATGGCACCTCGAACGAGGCCTTCGCCAAAATCGCCGTGAAGAATCGCCAGCATGCGCTGAACAACCCCCGCTCCATCTTCCACGACGCGCTGACGGTGGAAGAGGTGCTGGAATCGCCTCATTACTACGGACCCATCACCCGCTTGCAGTGCTGCCCGCCCACCTGCGGCGCCGGCGCTGCCATCGTGTGCTCCGAGGAATTCGCCAAGAAGCACGCCAAGAACAAGCCCATCTACATCGTCGGCCAGTCCATGGTCACCGACATGGAGTCCTCGTTCAACGAAAACTCCATGATCAAGGTGGTGGGCTATGACATGTCCAAGAAGGCCGCCCAGGATGTCTACGAGCAGTCCGGCCTGGGACCGCAAGACGTGGATGTCATCGAATTGCACGACTGCTTCACCGCCAATGAGCTGATCACCTACGAGGCCCTGGGCCTGTGCAAGGAAGGCGGCGCCGAGCAGTTGATCAATGAAGGTGACGTCACCTATGGCGGCAAGTGGGTGGTCAACCCCTCGGGCGGTCTGCTCTCCAAGGGCCACCCCCTGGGCGCGACGGGCCTGGCCCAGTGCGCCGAGATGTGCTGGCAGTTGCGTGGCCAGGCGGATAAGCGCCAGGTGGAAGGCGCCAAGGTCGGCCTGCAGCACAACTTGGGCTTGGGCGGCGCCTGCGTGGTGACGCTCTACAGCGTCTGAAACGCCCCTCAATCCAAACAATTCGTTTGAATGCTTCCTGAGGCCCCGCAAGGGGCCTCTTTTTTTTAGCCATCGCCCTGCAGCGGCACGACTGTTTCAGCCTCGATGCCCTGCAGTTCCGGCGACTGCAAGGCGCGCGGGACATGGTCGATGGGATCGAGGGCCGGAATCTCGCTGCCATCCACGGTCGCCTGCAGGTCACGGAAGCGGCGGGCCGACACCAGCACCCGGCTTTCCAGCGCCGAAGTGGCCTTGTTATAAGACTCCGTCGCCTGCCCCAGGCTCTTGCCCACCCGCGCCCAGTGTTCCGCCAGGGTGGTGATGCGCTTGTACAGCTCCTTGCCCAGATCGCTGATGGCCTGGGCATTTTCCGCCAGGGCTTCCTGTCGCCAACCATAGGCGACCGCCTTGAGCAGGGCGATCAAGGTCGTCGGCGTGGCCAGGATGACCCGCTGTTCCACGCCGCGTTCGATCAAGGTCGGATCGGCCTTGAGCGCCGCACTGTAGAACGCCTCCCCCGGAACGAACAGCACGACGAATTCCGGGCTGGAACCAAATTCCCGGGCCAGATGCTCCCAATAGGATTTTTCCGCCAGCTTGCGCATGTGATCACGCAACTGGCGGGCATGGTCGAGCAGTTTCAGTTCGGCGGCGGCGGTGTGACCCTGGGATTCCAGTTCGGCGGCGCTGAAATAGGCATCCAGCGGGGTTTTGGCGTCGATGGCGATGCGTTTGCCGCCCGGCAGCCGGACCACCAGATCCGGACGCAGTCGGCCGTCGTCGCCCTCCATGCTGGCCTGTTCGGTGAAATCGCAGTGTTCCAGCATGCCGGCCAATTCGACCACCCGCTTGAGCTGGATTTCCCCCCAACGGCCGCGCACCGCAGGCTGCCGCAGGGCCTGCACCAGGCTGGCGGTTTCCCGATGCAGTTGCGGCAGGTGGTGCTGGAGCAGGGATTTGAGCTGCTGGTCCAGGGCGCTGTAGGCATCGATGCGGGACTTTTCCACCTCACCGATGCGCAGATCCACCTTCGCCAGCGATTCCGCGATGGGCTTGACCAGATCCCCCATCGCTTTTTGCCGCGCCTCCAGATCGCCCTGGGCGCTCTGCTGGAAACGACCCAGATTTTCCCGTGCCAGCTCCAGGAAACTGCGGTTGTTGTGTTGCAGGGCATCGACCGACAGCGCTTTGAAGGCGTCGGCCAGCTTGGTCTGAGCCTGGTCGATCAGGGCCAGTTTCTCGACGGCGCCCTGGCGCTCCTGGGTCAGGCGCTCCTGCAACTCGGATTGCCGCGCCTGCAAGTTGCTCAGCGTCTGCTGCAGTTGCGTCCGCTCTTTCAACAATGCCGGCAGCTCGGCGATGCGCGCCTCGGCCGCGGCACGGCGTTCTGTCTCATTGCGCAAAGCGGCTTCGTTTTGGGTGAGACGTCCCAGCAGATCGTGATGATCATTTTCCAGGCGCTGACGAAGCTTGAGCTCGGCCTGCAGGCGTCCACGCAGATGAACCAAAGCCAAAGCCAGGATGGCCGCCACCCCCACGGCGAGAACCATCCCCACCACCATGCCGCTTTCCATGATCTGCATCCCCGTCCATTCCCGCCATTGAATGCCGCTGCATCACCGCCTTACCCCCCGCGCGGGTCAAGTCGGCGCGCAATCCGCCGCCAGAATAACCGCTCCGGATCAATTCCTCTGCGATTCCCCATTGACGTCTCCCGTGCCGACTTGAAATAGTGGCGCCGGGCCAACAGGACATCGGCCATCGGATCGCCAAGGAGGCACATCCATGAATCAGGCATTGCCGCGCATCTGCATCATCGGCGCCGGATCAAGCGGGATCGCCGCTTGCCGCAACTTCAAGGCCCAGGGTCTGCCCCATGTCTGTTATGAGGCGGCTGACCGCATCGGCGGCATGTGGGCGTTCAAGAACAACATCGCCTACAACGGCAAATCCTCCGCCTATCGCTCGCTGCACATCAACACCTCCCCGGCGCAGATGGCGTTCCGGGATTTTCCCATGCCGGCCGACTACCCGGATTTCCCGGGCCATGCCCAGGTCGCGGCCTATTTCGAGTCTTTCGTGGACCACTTCGGCCTGCGCGATGCGATTCGCCTGGGTGTCGCGGTCACCCGCTGCGAACGCCTCCCAGCGGGAGGCTGGCAGGTCAGTCTCAGCGACGGCAGCACGGAACATTTCGACGCCCTGGTGGTCGCCAACGGCCATCACTGGGATCCGCGCTGGCCCAACCCACCCCTGCCGGGACATTTCGACGGCATCCAGATGCATGCCCATGATTACGTCGATCCGGCCGAACCCCACGACCTGCGCGGCAAACGGGTGGTGGTGCTGGGCATGGGCAATTCGGCCATGGACATTGCCTCGGAACTGGGCCACAAGGAAAACGCGGAAAAAGTCTTCCTGTCGGTACGCACCGGCACCTACATCCTGCCGAAGTATTTTTTTGGAAAGATTGTCTACGACTCGCTGCTGCGCCATCCCAGCGATCCGCCGGGCTGGGTGGAGCGGCTGGCGTGGTCCTTGCCCGATGCGGTGTTCGACAAGCTGTTCTACCCGCTGGCGACCTTGGGACTGAACCTGTTGGCGGGCAATCCCCAGCGTTATGGATTACCTCGTCCGAAAGGCTGGTTCGGCCAGCAACACCCCACCATCTCCAGCGAAATCCACATCCGCATGGGCAGCGGGGATGTCCTCCCCAAACCGACCATCGCTGAACTGCAAGGTGATCGGGTGCGCTTCGCCGATGGCTCGATGGAAGCCGTGGACGCGATCATCTACGCCACCGGCTACCAGATCCGCTTTCCCTTCCTCGATGAGCACCTGATCAGCGCCCCCGACAACGACATCGCGCTCTACCAGCGCATGCTGGATCCGCGCTACCCGGACCTGTTGTTCCTCGGCCTGGTGCAGCCTTTCTGCGCCATGATGCCCATCGCTGACGAGCAATCACGCTGGATGGCCGCTTACCTGACCGGTCAGTACCATCCGCCGACGCCGGAAGAAATGGCCCGCCGCATGCAAGCTGAACACACGCGCACGAAGCGGCGCTTCGTCGCCAGCCCGCGCCACACCATCCAGATCAATTGCCAGGAGTACACCTATCGACTGGGGCGCGATCTGCAGGAAGGCCGACGCCGTGCGCAAGCAGCCGGGAATGCCCTGCCCGTTACCCACAACCCTGTGTCCATGGCGCCTCTATTGATTCAGCATCACTGAATCATCACCGCCGCATAGGCGGGGCGTGGGTCAGCATCGAAGCGGGCTCAAAGCGTTAGCGTGGGGCGATCACTGTCAACTGCGCCGGCTAGGTAGACTTCGATGCGTTTCTGGGTCGCGCCACCATCCTTGGCGCTGAATTGCACGCCAATTCCGGCCCGCCGGCGGTTTTGCGCTCCTGCCGGTGTGATCCACACCACGCGCGCCGCCACAGCGATGCGCTCGCTTTCTTCCATCAGCGTCAACAGCAACAAGACTTCATCACCCATGCGGTAGGGTTTGATGGTGGGATAAAACAAGCCGCCATTGCGCACAAACGGCATATACGCCTCGTACAACGCCGGTTTGTCCTTGATGACGATATTGAGAATCCCACCCGGGGATGATTGCGCTTCAGACATTTGCTCACTCCCACCATGGCTCCTGCTGCAAGGGATTGCGGATGCTGAAGCCCCGCAACCCCATCGACCAGGGAACCAACAAGCTTTCCAGTAGACCCTGGCGGTTGGCAATTCCCTGCAAGAGCCAGAGACGAGCCTGCCGCGCGAAGGTGTGGTACATCAGTACATCCCGGGTATCGGCACCGGCCAGGGCTTTCTGGATCTGTGAAGTGGGCAGGGCGAGCAGTGACGACTCGGGAAGATGGCCGAGAACGCGCAGGCGGGCGACCTGTTCGCTCAGGCGTACCAGCCAAAGACCCATAAAATCAGGCGGTTCCTCCATCGACCAGCGAGCAGCGATGACCAGGGGATCGGCGCCACCCGTCAGCACCTGGGCGCCTTCCCGCCCCAAGCGATCAAGCCGCGTGGCGGTTTCCGCATTCAGCAAGGACTGGGCTTGCAGGGGTGCGCCACCGGAGAGCGCCAGTACCCGCGCCAGCAGGGCGCTGTCTTGCCGATCCGTGACCAGCCAGCCGCGCACCTCGTTCTCGGGCGGAATGGGGCAGTCCACCCGCTGGCAGCGACTGCGCAAAGTGGGCAGCACCGCCAATGGCCGATCGCTGATCAATATCAAGATCACGCCCGCCCCGGGTTCCTCCAGGGTCTTGAGCAGGCTGTTGGCCGATTGCGCCATCGCCTCCGCCGGAAAAATCAGCGCCACCCGATTACCAGCCTGATGCGCCGTCAGGGCAAGCGAGGCGCTCAGCTCCCGCACGGCATCGATGGGAATCTGGGTCTTGCCACTTTCCGGGGCGAGCACACTGAAATCGGGATGGGAGCCCGCTTGCATCAGCAGGCAACCCCCGCAATGCCCACATGGATGACCGCGTGCATCGGGTTCGAGGCACAGCAGACTGGCGGCGAAGCGCTGCGCGAACGCGCGTTTGCCCACGCCGGGTGGGCCGGCCAGCAGGTAGGCATGGGCCAGCCGGTCCTCTCGATGGGCACTGACGAGCCGCTCCCAAAGCGCTTCCTGCCAGGGAAAGGGCGCCGACGACGCCAGGGAAATCAAGCCGGAGCCGGCTTCAGCTTCGCTCATGACTCAAGATGTCCTCCAGAATCTGGCGCAGTTGAAGCTGAACGGTGTCGATGGAACCGCTGGCGTCCAGCAGCCGGTAGCCCGGTTGTTGGGCACGCATCCGATAAACCTGCCGCACCCGTTCAAAAAAGGCGTCACCCTCCCCTTCGATACGGTCCACCACGCCGCGCCGCGCCGCCGCCCGCGCGCGGCCCACGGCAACGGGGGCGTCCAGCACCAGCACCCAATCCGGACGCAGTTCACCCTGCACCCGCGCTTCCAGCTCGGCGATCCAGGCCGCATCAATGCCCCGTCCGCCGCCCTGGTAGGCATAGGTGGCATCGGTGAAGCGATCGCACACCACCCAGGCGCCGCGCTGCAAGGCCGGCAGGATGACCTCGCGCAGATGACTGGCGCGGGCGGCGAACAACAGCAGCAGTTCACTTTCCGGTGGCATCTCGTGGGCGGCGAGAAACAGCCCGCGGATGCCTTCAGCCAGCGCCGTCCCCCCGGGTTCCCGGGTCTGGATCACCTCCAGCCCGCGCGCGCGAAGAAAGTCCGTGACAAAAGGCAGGTGGGTGCTCTTGCCCACGCCTTCGGCGCCCTCCAGGGTGATGAAACGGCCCCGGCCATTGGACATCAGGGTGTCACTCCCAGGCATCGGTTGCGTTGATAACAATCCACGGCCCGATTGTGGGCATCCAGGGTGCTGGAAAACACATGGGATCCATCGCCCCGGGAAACGAAATAGAGCGTGTCCCCCGGCGCCGGATGGGCGGCCGCCGCCAAAGCGGCACGCCCCACCAAGGCGATGGGACCCGGGGGAAGCCCGGCAATGCGGTAAGTATTGTAGGGGTGCTCCATCTGCAAATCCTGGCGCCTGAGGTTGCCATCGAAATCCACGCCCAAGCCAAAAATCACGGTGGGATCGGTCTGCAATGGCATGCCAAGACGCAGTCGCCGCACGAATACCCCCGCGATTTGAGGTCGCTCGGATCCCACGGCGGTTTCCTTTTCCACCAGGGACGCCAGCGTCAGCAGTTCCTCCGGGGACTTGAACGGCAAGTCGGGCTGGCGCGCTGCCCATGCCGCCTCCAGCTCCGCCTGAAGGCGATGATGGGCCTGCTGCAACAGCTTGAGATCGGATGTCCCGCGGGGGAACAGGTAAGTGTCCGGGAAAAACCGTCCTTCCGGGGAAAAGCCGGGGGCGCCAAGCACCCCCATCACGCCATCATCGGTCAAGTCGGTCAAGGTCTGACGGATTTCAGGATGACCGGTGACGGCCCCGCGCACCTGCCGAAACGTCCACCCTTCCACCAGCGTGAGGCGGTGCAACAGAATTTCGCCCTTCACCAGTTGATCCAGCAAGCCCTGCGGCGTGATGCCCGGTGATAGGCGATACTCCCCTGCCCGGATGCGCGTGGTGCGCCCCTGCAGCGCGGCCAAGGCCATGAAGGGCCATCGCGATCGGATGATCCCTTGCGCCTGAAATTTTTGGGTGATGGTCGAAAAGCCCTCACCAGGGACAATCTCGATAACCCGGGGCGTCTCCACGCCGGATAAAGGTGTATGGCGATACTGGTTGAACAGGCCCCATCCCCCGCCCACTGCCAACAGGCTCATCGGCGTCCACAGAGTGGCCAGCAGGGTGAGCATGCGGGCGCAAGCTTTGTACCCGTTCACCACCCCGCTCCATGCCCCGGAGCGGGCCAGGGTGGGCCGAACTCACGCTGCAGCGCCCGCGTCAGCGGCCCCGCTGCAAAGGATCGCGCGCCCAGTTGCCGGATCGGCCGGATCCCGCGCACCGCATTGCACACGAACAATTCATCGGCCTGGAGGCAGTCCATGACCGACAGCGCCGTTTCCCGCACCGGCAGGCCCTGGGCCGCGGCGGCCGCCATGACTCGCGCACGCATCGTCCCCGCGACGCCGCAATGCCGCAGCCCAGGCGTCAGCAAGGCGCCATCACGCACCACGAAGAGATTGCTCATGGTTCCCCCGACCACCCTTCCGTCCGCATCGCGGATCAGGCCCTCGGCAATCTGTGGATCATCCCACTCCGCCCGCGCCCGCACCTGCGTCAGCCGATTCAAGTGTTTGATGCCGGCCAGAGCCGGGTCGGGAAACCAGAGTTGCCGACACCAGCGCACCCGGATGCCGTCCCGATACTCGGCCAGCGGCCATTCCAGCGCCGGCGCCAGGGAGAGGATGCGGCGCCATGTGGGAGGCTGGGGCCGGGCATAGCCCCGCCCTTCCCCGCCCACGGTGAGGATAATCTTCAAAACCGCCTGGGCTGGGCCCATCGCGCAGAGGCCATCCCGATCCGCTTCCAGCGCGGCGATGGGCGGCTCCGGCAGGCGCAAGGCCCGGCAACCCCGACGCAGACGCGCCAGATGCTGGTCCCAGGCAAGCGCTTGACCCCGATCGATCAGCACGGTTTCAAACAGCCCATCGCCATACTGCAGGCCGCGATCGACCACCGGCACGGCATCCTGCGGATGACCATCCACCCAGGTCAGCACGCGCGGTCGCCCGCCAAGGCACGCAGCAATCCCTTGGCCTTGGCGCGCGTTTCGGCCAGTTCCCGCACTGGATCGGAATCGGCCACAATGCCACCGCCGGCGCGGAACAGAACTTCCCGCTCCTTGAGCAGCGCGGTGCGGATTAGGATGTTGAAATCCATGCGGCCGTGGCAGCTGATGTATCCCATCGAGCCGGTGTAGGGTCCGCGGGCTTCGCCTTCCAGTTCAGCAATGATCTGCATGCAGCGCACCTTGGGACAGCCGGAGATGGTGCCGCCGGGAAACAGGGCGCTCAAGATCTCCGCCGCGCCCACATCAAACCGCAGCCGGCCTTCGACGGCCGAAACGATATGGTGCACGTGGGCATAGGTCTCCACCTGCAGCCGTTCCACTACCTGCACGCTGCCGGGCCGGCAGATGCGGCCCAGGTCATTGCGCTCCAGATCCACCAGCATCACATGCTCCGCGCGCTCCTTGGGATGGGCAAGCAACTCCTGAGCCAGCGCGTGGTCCCGTGCCGGATCGGGATCCCGTGGACGGGTGCCGGCAATGGGGCGGGTCTGGATCCGATCGCCATCGCGACACAGCAGCCGCTCCGGCGAAGTGGACAACACGGCAGCCTCGCCCCAGCGCATAAGGGCCGCATACGGGGCCGGATTGCTGTGGCGCAAACGGGCATGGAGCGCTTCGGGCGCCACCTGACCGGTAAATTCCCCCTGCCAGCGGCGCGACAGATTGGCCTGGAAGATATCCCCATCCCGGATATAGTGTTGCGCCCGATCGATGGCCGCCAGATAGCGCGCTGGATCCTCCTCCGTCACGACGCAGACGGGCAGCTTGGGCGGCACCAGCGCAGGCATCCGCGCCAGATCCGCGAGCAACCGATCCACATCACCCGCCCGCTCGGCCACCGCCCAGCTTTCCCCGCGCAGATGGTCATGAATGAGGGCCGCGGGACATCGCAGCGCCAGGGCGGTCGGCAAGCTGCCGGCAGTGGGCAAGGGCAAGTGCAAACACGGCTCGATGGCGCCCGCCAGCTCATAGCCCAGATAGACCACCCAACCGCCGAGGAAGGGCAGCTCATCCGCATTGAACGAGTCGGGTTCGATGCGGCAGGCGGCATCGAGTTCGGCGAGAAAACCATCCCCCCGCCCCCGGGCTTCGATAACCGTCTCGGGGAAGGCGGGCAGCAAGTCGTAGCGGCCAGTCAGCGGATGGGAGGCGGCGCTTTCCAGCAGCACCGGATAGCGCTGCGGGAAGCAGGCCTGCAGCGCCAACAAGTCGGGTCGGGCCGGGAGCCGGCGACGGTGGACGGACAGGACGCCAGACACCGCGGACGACAATCCCGGTCAGCCGACCCGGCGGAAAATCAGCGAACCATTGGTGCCACCAAAACCAAAGGAATTGGACAACACATGCTCCAACCGGGCCGGACGGGCCTGATGGGGAACATAGTCCAGATCGCACTCGGCGCCCGGCTGGTCCAGATTGATGGTGGGCGGCAGGATCTGGTCGCGCAGGGCCAGAATGGAGAACGCCGCCTCCACCGCCCCGGCTGCCCCCAGCATGTGTCCCGTCATCGATTTGGTCGAGCTGACGGCCAGGCGCGGGGCATGCTCCCCGAAAGCACGCTTGATGGCCTGGGTTTCCGCGACATCGCCGGCCAGCGTGGAAGTGCCGTGCGCATTGATGTAGTCGATTTGCGCCGGTGCGAGACCCGCGTCGCGCAAGGCATTGACCATGCACCGGGCAGCCCCCTCCCCACCTTCGCTGGGCTGGGTGATGTGATGGGCATCGGCGCTCATGCCAAAACCCACCAATTCGGCATAGATTGGCACGCCGCGGGCCTGCGCACTCTCCAGAGACTCCAGCACCAGAATGCCCGCCCCATCACCCATGACAAAGCCATCCCGACCCTGATCGAAGGGCCGGCTGGCACGGGTCGGTTCCTCATTGCGCGCGGACAGGGCGCGCGCAGCGCAAAAACCGCCCAGGGAAATCGGGGTGGTGGACATCTCGGCCCCCCCGGCGATCATAATGTCCGCATCGCCGGCCTGGATGAGGCGCGCCGACAGACCGATGTTATGGGCGCCGCTGGTGCATGCGGTCACCACGGCGAGATTCGGCCCTTTGATGCCGTGCATGATGGACAGATTGCCGGCCACCATGTTGATGATGCTGGACGGCACGAAAAAGGGAGAGATCTTGCGCGGCGAGTGATCGTTTTCCAAGAAGGCCAGATGATTCTTCTCGATGCCTTCGATGCCGCCGATCCCGGAGCCAATCGCCAGCCCGATCCGCTCGGCATTCTCAGGCGTCACCACCAGCGCCGCATCGCGAATCGCTTCATGGGCGGCGGCAACGCCGTACTGGATAAAGGTATCCATGCGGCGGGCGTCCTTGCCGGACATGTAAGCGATGGGATCGAATCCCCGGATTTGGCCGCCGATGCGGGTCGGGAATTTCTCAAGATCGAAATCCACGACCAAGGGACCGATGCCGCTGGTACCGGCCAGGATGGCCGACCAGGTAGTCGGGGTATCCAGAGCCAGCGGCGTAACCATTCCCAGGCCAGTGACGACGACGCGGCGCTTCTCCATGCTAACTGGCCTCCATGCTCAGATTCGTACGCAAAAAACCGCCGCCTCGGCGGCGACGGTTATCGCAGGCTGCAAAAGGATCGGATCGGGATCAACCGGCCAGATTGGCCTTGATGTAGTCGACGACCTGTCCCACCGTGGTCAGCTTTTCGGCTTCCTCATCGGGAATTTCGCACTCGAACTCCTCTTCCAGAGCCATGACCAGCTCCACGGTGTCCAAGGAGTCGGCACCCAGATCATCGACGAAATGAGCCTCGTGGACCACTTCCTCTTCCTTGACGCCCAGTTGTTCCACAATGATCTTCTTGACCCGTTCTTCAATACTGCTCATTTTCCTGAATCCTCTCGATTTGCCCGCAGACGCTGGCGCGCGGGCGCCATTGTAATGAAAGGGAGTGTATCTGTCACCGCCGCAAGGACAGTCAAATCATGTAAAGACCGCCATTTACGTGAAGCGTCTCGCCGGTGATATACCCGGCGGCGTCCGAGGCCAGGAAGGCGACGGCCTGTGCCACTTCCTGCGCAGAGCCCAGCCGCCCCAAGGCGACCTGAGAAAGAATCGCTGTGCGCTGGGCTTCATGGAGCGCATCGGTCATATCGGTGGCAATGAAACCCGGCGCCACGACATTGACCGTAATGCCCCGGGAACCGACTTCCCGTGCCAGCGACTTGGAAAAACCAATGATGCCGGCCTTGGCCGCGGCATAATTGCTCTGACCGGCATTCCCCATGACCCCGACCACCGAGGCGATGCTGATGATGCGTCCCCAGCGCGCCTTCATCATCGGGCGCAAACAGGCCTGGGAGAGCCGGTAGACCGAGGTCAGATTGGTGGCGATGATGTCATCCCACTCGGCATCCTTCATGCGCATCAGCAGATTGTCGCGGGTGATGCCGGCGTTGTTGACCAGCACAGCCGGCTCACCGGGTTGCGCTTTCAGCGCCTCCATCAGTGCCTGTACCGAAGCCGGGTCAGTGACGTTGAGCACGTGTCCAAAACCGTTGCCACCCTGCGCGCGCAGATCGGCCTCGATCCGTGCGGCGCCCTCGGCGCTGGTGGCCGTGCCGATCACGATCATGCCGCGTGCCGCCAGTTCACGGGCAATGGCCTGGCCAATGCCGCGGGAAGCCCCGGTCACCAGGGCAATGCGTGCCTCACTCATTGATTCAGATCTCCAATGCGCTGTGCAGGGCCTTCGCGAGCGACTCCGGGTCGAACACCGGCAGGAAGTTCGCTTCCCGCTCGATGCGCTTGCCCAAGCCGCTCAGCACCTTGCCCGGCCCCGGCTCGATGAACAAGGCCAGGCCATCGGTGGTCATGGCGCGAACCACCTCGACCCAGCGCACCGGCCGGTGGAGTTGCTGCACCAAGGCGGCACGGATGGCCTGGGGTTCGCTGTGGGGGCGAGCGTCCACATTATGGATCACCGGGATCTTCGGCGCCTGGATCGTCACCGCCTCAAGCACCTCAGCCAATTGCTCCGCCGCCGGAATCATCAAGGCGCAATGGGACGGGACGCTGACCGGCAGGATCAGCGCCTTCTTGGCCCGACGGGCGCTGGCCGCCGCAATCGCCCGGTCCACCGCCGCCCGGTGGCCGGCGATGACCACCTGGCCCGGCGAATTGAAATTGACTGCTTCCACCACCTGACCCTGGGCGGCCTCGGCGCAGGCCTCGGCCACCTGGGCATCTTCCAGCCCCAGGATCGCGGCCATCGCCCCCTCCCCGGCCGGAACCGCCTGCTGCATCAGCTCGCCGCGGCGGGCCACCACCCGCACCGCATCGGCGAAGTGCATCGCACCGGCGCAGACCAGCGCAGTGTATTCGCCCAGACTGTGCCCCGCCATGACCCGGGCCGCCGGCCCATTCTCGCCCTGCCAGACCCGCCAGACCGCGACCCCGGCGGTGAGCAGGGCCGGCTGGGTGACAGCCGTCTGGTTGAGCTTTTCCTCGGGGCCTTGCTGAACCAGCGCCCACAAGTCATAACCCAGAACCGTGCTGGCTTCCTCGAAGCAGGACCTGACCTCGGGGAATTCCTCGGCCAGCGCGGCCAGCATCCCCACCGACTGGGAACCTTGTCCCGGAAAAATCACGCCAATCGACATGTGGTGTTTCCCGTCCTGTGCTGTCCCTTCCACCCGAATGCATCTGCTCCGGGCCACTCGGCGCGCATCCTAGCATGGGCGGCAGCGGCGACACACCCGTCCGGCACAGCGGCCGCCCATGCAGCGCGAGCAGCGCCCGAGCGCGAAACGACACCGCGAAGTTTGCTGATAAACTTGGAACATGAATCGTCCTGACATCGATACGCCGCCCGTCTGGAAACCGCATGTCACCGTGGCGGCCATTGCCGCCCGCGACGGGCGTTTTCTGATCGTCGAGGAAGCGGGCCGCGATGGCACCGTTCTCAACCAGCCCGCTGGCCATCTGGAGCCGGGTGAAAGCCTGATCGAGGCCGTGGTCCGCGAAACCCTGGAGGAAACCGGTTACCGCTTCGAGCCGCGCGGCGTCGTCGCGCTCTATCTCTGGCGCCCCGGCCCGGGGGATCGCAGCATTCTGCGCGTCAATTTCTGGGGCGATCTCGGTGAACAGGCCCATCCCGCCCCGCCCGATCCCGACATCCTGGCCACCCACTGGCTCGATGCGGACAGCCTGCGCGCCCAGCAGGCCCGCTTGCGCAGCCCGCTGGTGCTGCGGGCGATCGCGGATTATCAGCGTGGAGTGCACTTGCCGCTGGACGCGGTGGTTGATCTCGCCGGTGACGCCTTCCCGCCGGAAGCGGCTTCCAATGGCTGAACGACCGCTGGTGATCGTCGGCCTCTCCGGCGGCGTGGACAGCTCCGTGGCCGCCCTGCGGCTGCTGGAAGCAGGCTACCGAGTGGAAGGCCTGTTCATGTTCAACTGGGAGGACCCGGAAAGCGACTGCGACGCCGCGCAGGATTTTCAGGATGCGCGGAGCGTGTGCGAGGAACTGGGCATTCCCTTGCACCGGGTCAGCTTTGCCGCCGAGTATCGCGATCAGGTATTCCGGCACTTCCTCGATGAATACGCCGCCGGACGCACCCCCAACCCGGACATTCTCTGCAACCGGGAAATCAAGTTCCGGCATTTCTTCCGCCATGCCCAGCGCCTGGGTGCCGACTGGATCGCCACCGGCCACTACGCCCGCATCGCGCACACGCCCGAGGGCCCGCGCCTGCTCGCGGCCGCGGACCACGCCAAGGACCAGACCTATTTCCTGCACGCCATCGACCCCGAGGCCCTGGCTCGGACGCTCTTTCCTCTGGGGGATCTCACCAAACCCGAGGTGCGCCAAATCGCCGAGAACGCCGGCCTGCGCACCGCGCGCAAGAAGGACAGCACCGGCATCTGCTTCATCGGTGAACGTGACTTCAACGCCTTTCTCGGTCGCTATCTGCCGGCCCGACCCGGCCCCATGGTCGATAGCGACGGGCGCGAAGTCGGCGTCCATCAAGGACTGATGTTCTACACCCTGGGCCAGCGCAAGGGCCTGGGGCTGGGCGGCTGCCGGGAGGGCGCGGAATCGCCCTGGTATGTGCTGGACAAGGATCTGGTTCACAACCGGCTGATCGTGGGGCAGGGGCATGACCATCCCCGGCTGCTGGCGCATACCCTCTGGACTGAAACGCCCCACTGGCTGATCCGGGATCCCCTGCGCCAATCGGCGCAAGGCTTGCAGGCCAAGGTGCGCTACCGCCAGAGCGCTCAGGACTGCCGGATGACGCCCGAAGGTGCCGGCCTGCGGGTTGATTTCGAGACGCCCCAGTGGGCCGTGACCCCCGGACAATCGGTGGTGTTTCATGCCGGCGAGCAGTGCCTGGGCGGCGCCGTGATCCGCGATCGACTGACCCTGGACCGCTCTCCCTCACTGCTGGAGCTGCATGCATGAATGCTACCGCGACCGACCGCCTGCTGGCCCTGGCTGGGCTGTTCCAGGCCGTGACATTGGTCGACCAGATCGCCCATCGGGGTCGCGCCAATGTCGATGCCGCTGCGCTGACAGCCAGCATCAACAGCCTTTACCAGACCGACCCGGACAATGTGGCTGCCGTTTATGGCGGCACGGGCGGGGTGCGCGTGGGCCTGCAGGCCGTGATGGATCACCTGGGACGGCGCGGCATGGATGCCCAGCATCCCATCGCCTACTACACCGCCTGCGTCCTGTTTCTGGAAGGGCGCATCCACCGCAGCGCAGTCTTGACCCAGAAACTGACGGAAGGCGTCCGTGCCGCAATCGCCAAAGTCCCGATGTTCGGCGCCGATGGCGCCACCACGCTCACTCACCTGTCCGAGGTCTATCAGCAAACGGCAGGGCAGGCCGGGCCGCGCATCGTGGTGCGGGGTGATCCGGAACAGATCAAGGCCATGGGCACCGCCGATCTGATCCGCAGCCTGCTGTTGGCGGCGATCCGCTCCGCCTGGCTGTGGCGTCAATGCGGCGGCAGTCGGCTCACGCTGTTGCTGCAGAGTCGGCGCCTGCGCGACAGCGCCCGGGAACTGCTCGGCGCCCTGGAGACTGCCTGACGGCAATTCATGGAGCGCCCAGCGGGGTTTCGTTATAATCCGCGCTATTGAATGCATCGCCCTGGAATGAAGCATTGGCAGCGCTTCGGGTTCTGGCCCGCCCTTTGACAGCGCTGCACCAACCGCGGCATCGCGCGCGCGTCGCCATCGCTGCGTTCAGACCCATTTCGCCTTTGCCCGAATCCTGACCCTCAACCCCTGGGAGAATCACCGATGACAGACAGTTTCAAAGCGCGCACCACCCTTGAAGTGGCCGGTCGCGAATATGAAATTTATCGGCTGGACGCCGTGCAGAGCGACAAGCTTGCCCGGCTGCCCTACTCCCTCAAGATTCTCCTGGAAAACCTGCTGCGCACCGAAGATGGGGTGAACATCACCCGCGCCGATATCGACGCCCTGGTGAACTGGAATCCCAAGGCCGAACCGGACACCGAAATTGCCTTCACCCCCGCGCGCGTGGTGTTGCAGGATTTCACCGGTGTCCCCTGCGTGGTGGACCTGGCCGCCATGCGCGATGCCATGAAGGCCCTGGGCGGCGACCCGAACAAGATCAATCCCCTGTCGCCGGCCGAACTGGTCATCGACCATTCGGTGATGGTGGATGAATTCGGTCGCGCCGACGCCGCCGAACTGAATGCCAAGATCGAATTCGAGCGCAATGAGGAACGCTACCAGTTCCTGCGTTGGGGCCAGACGGCATTCTCCAACTTCCGCGTGGTCCCCCCCGATACCGGCATCGTCCATCAGGTGAACCTGGAATACCTGGCCCGCGTGGTCTTCACCCGCGAGGAAAACGGCAAGACCATCGCCTATCCCGACTCCGTGGTCGGCACCGATTCGCACACCACCATGATCAATGGCGTGGGCGTGCTGGGCTGGGGTGTGGGCGGCATCGAGGCCGAGGCCGCCATGCTGGGCCAGCCGATCTCCATGCTGATTCCCCAGGTGGTGGGCTTCAAGCTCAGCGGCAAACTCGCCGAGGGCGCCACGGCCACCGACCTGGTGCTGACCGTCACCCAGATGCTGCGCAAGAAGGGCGTGGTGGGCAAGTTCGTCGAGTTCTTCGGGCCGGGTCTGGAGCATCTGCCGCTGGCCGACCGTGCCACCATCGCCAACATGGCCCCGGAGTACGGCGCCACCTGCGGCATCTTCCCCATCGACCAGGAAACCCTGAACTATCTCAACCTCACCGGCCGCAGCGCCGAGCAGGTTGCCTTGGTTGAGGCCTATGCCAAGGCTCAGGGCCTGTGGCGCGATCCAGCGATTGAGGCGATCTACACCGACGTGATGGAACTGGACATGTCCACCGTGGTGCCCAGTCTGGCGGGGCCCAAACGGCCGCAGGACCGGGTGACGCTGGCCGACATGCAGACCACTTATCTTGAAGCGCTGAAACCCCTGTCGGATGCACGGGAAACCAAGAACGGCGCCACGGCATCCTTTGAGGATGAAGGCGGTTCCACCGCCATCGGCGCGCCCGTGACTCAGAATGCGCCGGGCGCAGCTCTAGTGTCCTACAAGGGCCGCGAGTTCACCGTCAAGGATGGCGCCGTCGTCATCGCCGCCATCACCTCCTGCACCAACACCTCCAACCCGGCGGTTCTGATGGCCGCCGGGCTCCTGGCGCGCAACGCCGTGGCCAAGGGGCTGAGCAGCCAGCCCTGGGTCAAGACCTCGCTCGCCCCCGGCTCCCTGGTGGTCACTTCCTACCTGCAGAAGGCCGGCCTGCTCAAAGACCTGGAAGCCTTGGGGTTCAATGTGGTGGGCTACGGCTGCACCACCTGCATCGGCAATTCCGGCCCCCTGCCGGAGGCGATCGGCGCCGCCGTTCAGGAACATGACCTGGTGGCCTGCTCGGTCCTGTCGGGCAACCGCAACTTCGAAGGGCGCGTGCATCCCGATGTGCGCATGAACTTCCTGGCCTCCCCGCCCCTGGTGGTGGCCTACGCCATCGCCGGCAGCGTCAACATCAATCTGTACCAAGATCCCCTGGGCAAGGGCAAGGATGGCCAGGATGTGTTCCTGAAGGACATCTGGCCCAGCAACGCGGAAGTCGCCGCCACCATGATGGCCAATGTCGATTCCAAGATGTTCCTGGAGTCCTATGCCAGCGTGTTCAAGGGCGACAGCCGCTGGAACAGCCTGGATATTCCCGAAGGCGATCTCTATCGCTGGAACAGCGATTCAACCTATGTCCAGAACCCGCCCTATTTCCAGGGCATGACCATGGCCACCGGCGGTATTGATGATGTGACGGGTGCCCGCGCCCTGGCCGTACTGGGCGATTCGATCACCACCGACCACATCTCTCCGGCAGGTTCCATCAAGGCCAACAGCCCCGCCGGCACCTATTTGATGGCGCATGGTGTCGATCCCAAGGACTTCAATTCCTACGGTTCCCGCCGCGGCAACCACGAAGTGATGATGCGCGGCACCTTCGCCAACATCCGGCTGCGCAACAAGCTGGTGCCTGGCGTGGAAGGCGGCATGAGCGTGCACCTGCCCAGTGGTGAGCAGATGTCCATCTATGATGCCGCCATGAAATACCAGGCGGAAAAAACGCCGCTGGTGGTGCTGGCTGGCAAGGAATACGGCACCGGCTCCTCGCGCGACTGGGCGGCCAAGGGCACCATGTTGCTAGGGGTGAAGGCCGTCATCGCCGAAAGCTTCGAGCGCATCCACCGTTCCAATCTGGTGGGCATGGGCGTGCTGCCGCTGCAGTTCCAGGACGGCGAGAATGCCGAAAGCCTGGGGCTCACAGGGCATGAAGTGTTCGACATCGTCGGCGTGACCAAGGGCGCCCGCCAGGTCACGGTGCAAATCAAGACAGCCGACGGGTCGACCCGCAACTTCAGCGCCCGCCTGCGCATCGACACCCCCAAGGAATGGGACTACTACGAGCACGGCGGCATTCTGCAGTACGTCTTGCGCTCGCTGGCCAAGGCAGCCTGATCGGGCAAAACGCTCGCTTGCGGATATGTTGAAAACAAAGCCCGGCCGGGGATATTCCTCAGCCGGGCTTTTTTCGCCCGCAATGACCTGAAACCATTAGGGCAAAAGCCGGCCGTAGCGTATCAGTTCGGGACGCCACTGCACCTGCCATGCGCCCATCAAGTCGGCCGTGTCCATGCGCCAAGACCAGTTCCCCGCCACCGTTCCCGGCGTGTTCATGCGTGCCTCATCTCCCAGGCCCAACAGATCCTGGAACGCAACGATCGCAATCCGGGCCACACTGGCCAATGCCACGCGTATCAGCGCCTCGGGCATGGTGGTCGTCACGCATCCCAGATAGGCCTTGATTTCTTCCTGCCGCGATTCCGGCAGTTCCTGCCACCAGCCGCAGGTGGTGGGATTATCGTGGGTTCCCGGATAGACCACGGTCAACGGCTCGAAGTTATGCGGTAGATGGGGATTTTGAGCGTCACTGTCGAAGGCGAATTGCAGCACCCGCATGCCGGGCATCCCCAGCGCCAGCCGCAAGGCATCGACCTCGGGGGTGATCAGCCCCAGATCTTCGGCCACCAGCGCCTGCGGGCCCAAAGCGGTCTCGATGGCCGCGAACAAGGCCGCCCCCGATCCCGGCTGCCAGAATCCATGCACGGCATTGGGCGCACCAGCCGGAACGGCCCACGCTGACTCGAAGCCGCGAAAGTGATCGATGCGAATCAAGTCGAACCATTCCCGCTGGCGGCGGATGCGATCGATCCACCAGCCATACCCCTGGGCCGCCAATACGTCCCAGCGGTAGTGGGGCATATTCCAGAGCTGGCCTTCGGCTGAGAAATAATCCGGCGGCACACCGGCAACCTGGGTCATCTGTCCCACATCATCGAGATGAAACAATGCCCGATGCGCCCAGACATCCGCGCTGTCGTGGGCCACGAAAATCGGCAGGTCACCGAACAGCAACAGGCCCTTTTCACGAGCCTGACGATGAATCGCTTTCCATTGTCGATCAAAGAAAAACTGCGCCACCCGGGTACGCGCAATCGGGGTTTCGAGTTCGGCGCGCGCCTGATCGAGGAGATCGGTATCACGATCCCGCAGGGGAACCGGCCAGGCATGCCAAGGCGCGCCTTCCCGTGCCTTGAGCGCCTGGTACAGGCAAAAATCGTCGAGCCAGTGGGCTTGGGCGGCGCAGAATATCTCAAACTCCGAACGCATGCCGGAATCCGCGTGGAGGGCATGACTGACCTGTTCCCATTGCACCTCGGTCAGTTCGCCGGCCACATCATCGGCGCCATCGAGTCCCGGCAGGCGCGTGGGATCAATCAGCCGTTCATCGCCCGCAAAGACGGAACAGGATTGGTAGGGACTGCCCAGGCTGTCCGGTGGACACAAGGGCAGCGTCTGCCAGAGGGTAAATCCCGACTCAGCCAGGCGACCGAGCCAAGCCTCGGCCACCGCCCCCAATCGGCCCACAGTACCCGGTCCGGGAAGCGAGGTCGGATGCAGCAACACCCCCGCACAGCGCTCGGCCAGCCAGGGGTGAATCGCGTCGGTTTGTCCCGTCATGTGCCTCCCCGCATTGCGGAACCGGTACCCTCGGTCGAGCCGTGGGCAAATGGCCGCGTCAATTGATCGGGAACTGCTTCACCCAGCATCTGGTAGAGCGAGGCCAGATGGAGACGAAACAATCGTTCGAACTGGGCGACATTGACGGCTGAATTGTCTCCGCCCAGCCACCAGAACCAATCGGAGGCCTCGCAGTGCGCCAGTTGACGCTCGGCCTGTGCCTGTTGCGTCTCGTTCAAACGGTTTTCCGCCATGACGCGGTCGAATGCGCGTTTGGCTTCCACCAGCAGGTCCCAGGCGCGATTCTTGTCGGGATCGCCGATCCAGATGGCGAAATTGCCATACACCCAACTTCCGGCGACCACCCTGTCCAGCGGCTCGATCGTTTCGGCCGTAAGCGCGTCCAGCACCGCGCTGAAGGTGGTGAGTTGCAAGCGGGGATGGGTCGCCAGCCGCCGGTAGAGCGCCGAAAGGAAGTGATAGGCGTTTTCCGGGTAGTACTCCCAGGCGTTTTCGCCATCCAGGATGATGGAGACCACTTGTCCCGGCGGAAGATCCTGATCGGCCAGGCGCTCCAGTTCGTGAACCAGGTTGGACACCGCATCATCGCCATGCCAATTGCGGTATTGGAAGCCGATGCGATCGGAGAGTTCGTCGTCGCGAAAGAAGCACACCGGTCCCTCCGGCGGCTGGTAGGGACGGTGCAACTGATGGGCAGTGGGCTGTTCCAGACCCAGGGAATGGCGCAGCACCCCCTGACCGGTCGCGGCCCAGCGGAATCCATTCTGGCGCAACAGAACCAGTGTGCGCTGACACACCCCCCCCTCCGCCGGCCAGACACCCACCGGATCGAAACCAAAATAAGCTCGGAACACCCGCTTGGCTTCCAGGATCTGCCATAGCGCTCGCGCCTCGCCCCCCGGATAGCCCGCAGCCAGCGGCAAGGACGCTTGGGGCTGGGCCTCATGGGCGGCCTTGAAATCCAGCAACAAGGGCAGGATGGGGTGACTGTAGGGGGTGACCGACAGCTCGATGCGCCCCTGTTCGGCGAGCTTTCGGTAGCGCGGAATGATGGACGCCATCAACTCGGCCAACAAACCGATCAGTACACTGCGATCGGCCAGGCTGTAGTGGCCGCCCTTCTCGATCAGCTGCCGAGCACGGGCGTCGGTGCGCCGCACGGTCTCACCCAGCCAGGCCAGGTGATACCACACCAGCAGGTCGATCAGAAATTGATCCGTGAGGTAGGTCAGACCCGCCGGATGTTCCAGCACCCAATCCGCCAGGCGTGCCAGACGCCGGTAGGGCGTGAAGCGATCGATCACCTGCGCGCGATCGACGCGCAAGGCAGCCTGGATCAGCACCAAGCGCTGCCGGGCCTCCGCGGGCAGGACGGGACCCGCCAGGGCCTGCAACAGGGGATCGCGCAAGTTGTCCTGGCCGCTCGCGGCGGCCTGCAACTGCGTCGCGTAGTCGGCGATCTGTTCCAGCAAGGTGGGCGTGAAATTGACCACGGCCCGGGCCAGCGGCTCGGCTTCCAGATGGGCCGCCATGTCGACATAGTCCTTGATGCCGTGCAGGTAGGTCCAGGGCGCTTCGTAGTGATGTTGGATGGGATCTTCGTAACTGGGTTGATGCATGTGCCAATACAGCACGACGGGAAGCGGCGCCTTATCGGACATAAGGCAGTTCCTGCTGCAGCATTTCCGGCGTGACCAGCACCACACCGCCCTCGGTCACATGAAAACGCCGCGCATCGTCCTCGGGGTCTTCCCCAATCACGGTGCCGGCCGGGATATGGCAACCGGTCTCGATCACCGCGCGGCGCACCAGGCAATCCGGCCCGATCACGGCGCGCGGCAGCACCACGGTGTCCTGCACCAGCGTGCGTTCGGCAACCAGCACATTGGAGAAAAGCAGGGAATGGCGGATGACCGCGCCGGAAACGATGCAGCCTCCGGACAGCATGGAGTCAATGGCAATCCCGCGGCGATCCTCATCGTCGAACACGAACTTGGCCGGCGGCACCTGTTCCTGATAGGTCCAGATCGGCCAGGTGTTGTCGTAGAGATCCAGTTCCGGCGTGACCCCGATCAGCTCCATGTTGGCCGCCCAGTAACTGTCGATGGTGCCCACATCGCGCCAGTAGGCCTGCTTGCCCTGGGCATTGTCGCGGAAGGGGAAGGCGAACACACGATGTCCTTCGCGGACGCCGCGGGGCAGGATGTCCTTGCCGAAATCATGATCGGATTCCGGATTCTGGCCGTCTTCAACCAACATGCGCAGCAGGTAGTCGGTATCGAAAACATAGATGCCCATGGACGCCAGGGCGTGGTCCGGATCGCCCGGAATAGCCGGTGGGTCGACAGGCTTTTCGACGAAACTCTGCACCCGGCCCTCGGCGGTCACATCCATCACCCCAAAGGCCTGTGCCTCCATGCGCGGCACTTCCAGGCAGGCCACGGTGACATCGGCATCCATGCTCACGTGGAAACCGAGCATGGTGCCGTAGTCCATCTTGTAGACGTGATCCCCGCCCAGCACCAGCACATAGCGCGGATGATGGGTGCGGATGATCTCGATATTCTGGTAGACCGCATCGGCGGTGCCCTTGTACCAGGCTTCCCCGTGGCGCTGCTGGGCCGGCACGATTTCGATGAACTCGCCGAATTCACCGCGCAGAAACCCCCAGCCCTGTTGCAGGTGGCGGATCAGGGAATGGGCCATGTACTGGGTCAGCACTTCAACCCGGCGAATGCCCGAATTGATGCAGTTGGACAGCGGAAAATCGATGATGCGGAACTTGCCGCCAAAAGGCACAGCCGGCTTGGCGCGATGACTGGTGAGTTCGCCGAGGCGACTGCCGCGCCCGCCGGCGAGGATCAGGGCCAGCGTATCCTTGGTGACAAGACTGATGAATCGCTGCGAGGTTTCAATCTGCATGGAATCTCCGCGGTTTGGGCACTTGGGGGGTCAATCCGAGTCTTGCATCCGCAAGCATGGATCATATTGCTTTAAGTCATGACAAATGCTGCTCGCGGAAGTGCCTCTTGGATTCATCTTTGATGCAGGATAACGGGTCTCCTGGGGGGCGGCGCAATCGGTTATCCTGCGGGCGCCCCTTCCACTGCCGTTTAGGTGCAAGTTTTGCAGGAAGCATGCCACGAAATCAGCCGCAATCGCGATGTGGGCCGGGATTTCACAACGTCCTGCCCGCGCATGCCCCCACCCTCTGCCTTGGAGCCTGCATGTCCCCACTTTCTGCCAATACCTTGAACAGTGCCCTGAGTGAAGATCTGCGCCTGCTGCTCGACCTGCGCCATCACGACCCTGCTCAGATTCTCGGTCGTCATGTTCAGGGCAGCCACTGCACCGTCAGGGTGCGCATCCCCGGCGCGCGGGCGGCCTGGTTATTGCCGCTGGAGTTGCCCCTGCAACGCCTGAACGACACCGACCTGTTTTGCTGGGAAGGGCGGGCCCAGGACGTTCCACCGCATCCCGCCTACCGCTGGGAAGATGAGTCCGGCACCTTACAGGAACGCACGGATGCCTATAGTTTTCCCACGCTGCTGGAAGACGCCGAGCTGATGCAGTTTCACCAGGGCCGGCACACCCGGGCCTGGCAGTTGCTGGGAGCGCACCTGCGGACGGTGGATGGCGTTGCCGGCACGCTGTTTGCCGTGTGGGCGCCGAATGCCGAACGGGTGAGTGTGGTGGGCGAGTTCAACCAGTGGGATGGCCGCATCCACCCGATGCGCAGCCGCGGCTACACGGGCGTGTGGGAGCTGTTCATCCCCATTGTGACTGAAGGCCAACTGTACAAATTCGAAATCCGCAGTCGCCCCCATGGCACGCTCATGGTCAAGACCGATCCCTACGGGCGCCAGTTCGAAATGCGACCCGGCACGGCGGCCCGGGTCTGCGGACCCCAGCGCCATGACTGGCAGGACGCTGATTGGATGGCCAGCCGGGAGGGGTGGCAAAACAAGCCCATTTCAGTTTACGAGGTCCATCTCGGTTCCTGGCGGCGGCGTCCCAATGGTGAATTCCTGAGCTATCTCGAACTGGCGGACCAGTTGATTCCCCATGTGCAATCCCTGGGATTCACCCATATCGAACTGCTGCCCATCACGGAACACCCGCTGGATGCTTCCTGGGGCTACCAGTCCACCGGGTTCTTCGCGCCCACCAGCCGCCACGGGGAGGCCGACGGCCTGCGCGAATTCGTGGACCGCTGCCATCAGGCCGGTATCGGCGTCTATCTGGACTGGGTTCCCGGCCACTTTCCCAAGGATGCCTTCGGACTGGCACGCTTCGACGGCAGCGCCCTCTATGAACACGAGGATTGGCGCCGGGGCGAACACAAGGAATGGGGCACGCTGGTGTTCAACTATGCCCGCAACGAGGTGCGCGCCTTCCTGCTGTCCAGTGCGCTGTATTGGCTGGAGGTGTTCCACCTGGATGGCTTGCGGGTCGATGCCGTGGCATCGATGCTCTATCTGGATTATTCGCGAGGTCACGGAGAATGGCTGCCCAATATGCATGGCGGCAATGAACATCTAGAAGCCGTTGATTTTCTCCGTGAACTCAATGTGCTGACGCATCGCGAAGCCCCCGGCTCGGTCACCTTGGCAGAAGAATCGACCTCTTGGCCCCAAGTCACGCGCCCCACCTATGTCGGTGGCTTGGGATTTTCCATGAAATGGAACATGGGCTGGATGCACGACACCCTGCGCTACATCAGCAAGGATCCGATCTATCGCCACTTCGACCATCAGGACCTGACCTTCGGCCTGCTCTACGCCTTCAGTGAAAACTTCGTGCTGCCTTTCTCCCATGACGAAGTCGTCCATGGCAAAGGCGCCCTGTGGCAGAAGATGCCGGGGGATGACTGGCAAAAAATGGCCAATCTGCGACTGCTGTTCAGCTATCTGTTGACCTATCCCGGCAAGAAGCTGCTATTCATGGGCAGCGAACTGGCGCAACCCTGGGAATGGCGCCACGACGAAGCCCTGCCCTGGTCGCTGGCCGAGGATCCTGCCCGCCAGGGGCTGGCGCGGCTTCTGGGAGACCTCAACCGGCTCTATCGCAGCTGGCCGGCATTGCACCGCCACGACTTCGGTTCCGATGGATTTTCCTGGATCGATTGCCATGACGCGGCGCAGTCGGTGATCAGTTACCGGCGCCTGGATGGTCCGGACGAAGCGGTGATCATCCTGAACTTCACACCGGTCCCGCGCCCGGGCTACCGGGTGGGCGTACCGCGACCGGGCTGGTATCGGGAATGCTTCAATTCCGATTCGGCCATCTATGGCGGTAGCAATCTGGGCAACGGCGGCGGGGTCGCCAGTGATGCCATGCCATGGATGGATCACCCTCATTCGCTATTGCTGACCCTCCCCCCGCTGGCGGGCCTCATCCTGCAGCGCCAGGAAACAGCCCCATGAGTCGATCCAAATCGGGCGCCCGTACCGAAGCACCGCTCAAGATCCTGTTCGTGGCAAGCGAGATGACGCCCCTGATCAAAACGGGAGGACTGGGCGATGTCGCCGGCGGCCTGCCCATGGCCTTGGCGGCTTTGGGCGCGGAGGTGCGCGTGTTGCTTCCGGCCTATCAGGACCTGTTGGCGCAGATGCCTGATTGGGCGCCAGAGCCGCGCTTTTCACCGCCCCCGGGCTTTGCAGACTGCCGCCTGCTCACACTTCCCGCCGAAAACCTGGGTGTGCCGGTCTGGGCGCTGGAAAGCCCCGGTTTCAGCGATCGGTCAGGCAACCCTTATCTCGATGCGGCGGGCCGGGATTGGCCTGACAATGCCCAGCGCTTCAACCGGCTGTGTCGGGTTGCCGCGCACCTGGCCGGCGGGCGCGCCGGCTTGCCCTGGACCCCGGATGTCGTGCATGCCAACGACTGGCAAACGGGCCTGGTGCCGGTCTGGATGCTGCTGGAGCGGATTGACCGGCCCACCCTGTTCACCGTCCACAATCTCCACTATCGCGGCGATTTTGCGCCCGAAGTCCTGGCCGATCTGGGGCTGCCCGGCTGGCTGAACCATCCCGACGCGCTGGAGTTCTACGGCCGCATCGCCTTCATGAAGGGCGGCCTGGTGTTTGGCGACGCCTTGAGCACCGTCAGCCCGACCTACGCGCGGGAAATCCAGACCCCTATGTTGGGCGAAGGACTCGATGGCCTGCTGCGGCATCGACAGCAGGTGCTGCACGGCGTGCTCAACGGCATCGACACGGCGCTCTGGAATCCGGCGACTGACCCGCACCTGCCCGCCCACTATGACGCTCATGATCTCAGCGGCAAGGCGCAGATCAAGCGTGCCCTGCAGGCGGAAATGGGATTGGCGGTGCGGGATGATCTTCCCCTGCTGGGCTGCATCGCGCGCTTGGTGCCACAAAAAGGCATCGATCTGATTCTGGATATTTTGTCCGAGCTCATCCATCTGCCGGTGCAGCTGGTATTTTTGGGTTCGGGGATACCGGAACTGGAAGATCGCCTGCGCTACGCCTGCGCCAGCGCGCCCGGCAGCGTAGCGGGCCGCATCGGTTTTGATGAAGGCCTGGCGCATCGCATTGAAGCGGGGAGCGATCTCTTCCTGATGCCATCCCGCTTCGAGCCCTGCGGCTTGAACCAGCTCTACAGTTTGCGCTACGGCACACCGCCTCTCGTTCACCACTCCGGCGGACTCGCCGACAGCATCGTTGACACCCATGAGGCCAGCCTGGCGGATGGCACGGCCACCGGGTTTGTGTTCTCGCCACCCACCCCTTGGGCACTTCTGGATGCGGTCCGGCGTGCCCTGCATTGTTACCGTCAACCCGAGCAGTGGACCAAAGTGGTGCGCACCGCCATGGCGCAGGACTTCAGCTGGAATCACAGTGCCCGCAGTTATCTGCGGATTTACCAGGGATTACAGCGTCCCATCGCCGCGTCTTGATCTGCGTCAACGCCAAAACATTCGCACTCTGCTGAACTACAACCCGCCCAGACGATGGCCCAAATGTTGCAAATAGGTTACCGCGCCCGTCGGGCGCATTCGACTGAGTTGACCTGTGTGACTGTTATGAGACCTGAGGAACTTCAGGATGTTGGCTTGGTCTTCAATTACAGCCACAGCGATATTTTCCAAATTGACTCAAGAAATGCTTTCTCGTGCCGAGAAGGACCTCACCCCTGCCGTAGGAGACGCGCCATGAGACAGGATTCCCAGTTCGGTCGGCTCTACCAGGAACGGGTCATTCAACTGCAAGGCGGTCATGAGCCGTCGGATCGGCGTTGGGAAGTCTGGAAAGTCCAACAGCAGATGGGCTTGGAGCCCTGTTTCGCCACCGAAACCCGCTACGCCTGCCAGACCCTGAGTTGCCCGTGGCGAACCGAATGCCAAAGCCTTTGCGTGGAATGGAAGCGCTGAGCTGAGCGACATTCGGGTGGCGCTCCGCGTGGGGCCGCCGCTATCATGGCGCCATGCCTGCTACCCTCACTCCTCCCGCTGACTCGGTCTACAGCGTTTCCCGGCTGAACCGCGAAGCCCGCATCCTCCTTGAAGGCGGCCTACCCCTGTTGTGGGTCATGGGCGAAATTTCCAATTTTAGCCAGCCCTCCTCCGGCCATTGGTATTTCACCCTCAAGGACGCCCAGGCTCAGGTACGTTGCGCCATGTTCCGCAACCGCAATCAGGGTCTCGGCTTGCGCCCCCAGAACGGCATGCAGGTCCAGGCGCGGGTACGCGTCAGCCTGTACGAACCGCGTGGGGAATTTCAGCTCATCGCCGAGCAGATGCAGCCGGCGGGCGAAGGTGCCTTGCGGCTCGCCTTCGAGGCCCTCAAGGCACGCCTGGCCGCTGAAGGCCTGTTCGATGCCTCGCTCAAACGTCCCCTTCCCGCCTATCCCCACAGCATCGGCGTGATCACCTCTCCGACCGGGGCTGCCCTGCGCGACATTCTCCACGTCCTGAATCGCCGCTACCCCTTAGCGCGCGTGGTGCTCTATCCCGTGCCGGTGCAGGGCGTGGACGCGGCGCCACAGATTGTGCAAGCGCTGCAACTGGCGGGGGAACGGGCAGAATGCGACGTGCTCATTCTGGCGCGCGGGGGCGGTTCGCTCGAGGATTTGTGGGCCTTCAACGAGGAAATCGTGGCCCGCGCGGTGCGAGCCTGCCCGTTGCCGGTGGTGAGCGGTGTGGGCCACGAAATCGACTTCACCATCGCCGATTTCGTCGCCGACCTGCGCGCGCCCACGCCATCGGCCGCGGCAGAAAGCGTCGTCCCCGACGGTAGCGATCTCCTGCGCCGTTTCGATCAGTACCAGCAGCGCCTGTCGACCTTGGCCCGGCATCGCCTGGAGCGCGCTGGAACCCGGCTGAACCAGCTGGAACACCGGCTCGCCCAGTGCCATCCGGAACAGCGCCTGCAACGGCAACGCCAGCGGCTGGATGAATCCGAAATGCGGCTGCAGCGCGCCGTCGGATACCGCCTGGAGAGCGCCGGGCATCGACTCGCCGGGGCCCGTACCCGGCTGTGGGCCGAGCGTCCTCATCTGCGCCTGAAGCATGCCCAGGAACGCCTGGAGCGCATCCAGCACAGCCTGGGTAGCAGCATCGATCGCCACCTCATCGAGCGCTCCCGCCAATTGGCCGCCCTCGGCCGGGCGCTTGCCGCGGTCAGCCCGCTGGGCACCCTGGAGCGGGGCTATGCCATCGTCCGGCGGGTATCCGATCAGCGCGTGGTGCAGGATGCGGCACAGGCGCCGGTCGGCACCCGGCTGCGGGTCCGACTGCATCACGGCCAGTTGACCTGCCAAGTGGAAGACGTTTCCGATACCTGAGGATCATCCAGAGCGATGAAGGTTATGCTGCGACGATGGTTTTCACGGTGCACCACGCGGCGCGCGCCCGGTTTGCTTGTGCTGGGTTTGCTGTGGTCCCAAACGGCCTTTGCCCTGATGCCTTCCACGCCGGTTCCCGGCGGCGTGGCAGTCCTGTCGCTGCCCCCACAAGCCCAGCAGGCCCGCTACGAAGACCGCCCGGTTTGGCTCATCCGGCAGGACGACCAGCTTTTGGCCCTGGTTGGCCTGGCCCTGACGGCCACGCCCGGACCGCATCAACTGGACTGGCGGGACGAACACGGACAGGTCCAATCCCTGCGCTTTACGGTCAAGGACAAAGCCTATCCCACCCAGAAACTGACCGTACCGCCCAAGATGGTGGATCTGGATCCTGCCACCGCCGAACGGGTGCGTGGCGAACAAGCCCGCATCCGCCGCGCGTTAACCCAGTATCGGCCGGTGGAGACGGCTTTCCCCTGGCCCTTGGCGCTGCCGGCAACCGGCCCCACCTCCAGTCCCTTCGGGCTGCGCCGCGTCTTCAACGGCCAGTCCCGCAATCCCCACAGCGGACTGGACATCGCCGCCAGCGAGGGCGCCCCTGTGCATGCAGCAGCCGCCGGCATCGTGGTGGAAACCGGCGATTTCTACTTCAACGGCAACAGCGTCTTTGTGGATCATGGCGGCGGCCTGATTTCCATGTATTGCCATCTCAGCAGCATTGCGGTCCAGGTCGGAGAACGCATTGCGGACGGCCAGCTTTTGGGCCAGGTGGGGCGCACGGGACGCGCCACCGGCCCCCATCTCCACTGGGGCGTCGCGCTCAATGGCAATCTGGTGGATCCGCAGCTTTTCCTTCAAACCATGCCATCTTCAAGCAAAAACTAGGAATTTATCCGTAAAGCAAGTGATCACGGCCATCCCTGTGCGATCGTCGCGAATGGACGCGAGTTGGGATGTCACAAGCGAAGTCATGGGGGGTCACAGATGCTTTTCGGGAACGCATAGAGCCGCTGATTCGCCAGATTTTCAGCCAAGCCATCCCGTCTCATTCCGACCCTGCCGTGCCATCAGAAAAGATCAAGGAGACGGACGTCAGTCCGGCGCCCGAGCGCAGAAGCACGGAGCGCTATGCACGAGGCGGTGGCCATCATCTTGGAGCACGGCAATCATCGGAAACGGATTCTCGACAGGTCTGCACGCTACGAAAATGACCGGTCAGGCATTCGGCTGTCTGGAACCCGCTATCCCTGCACGCGCACCGTGAACAGTTTTTTTTCATGGGCCAGCAGGCGAAGGGATTGCGCATCCGCCACCGCCTGATCCATGACAACAAGACCGGGCGCGTCGAGTCGATAGCCATTGGGAAACTGGCGCCGAGGAATAAAGATTTCGGTGGGCGCAGGCAAGCTTGGATCGGCTTCAAAACCAAGCTCGAAACGTCGTTTGCGCTGATCGAAATGCATCCAACGCAGCGTCCCCTGGATGAAGCGGGCGTAAGGGCGCACAAATCCAGCCAGCGCGCGACCACCGCTATCGAGATCCTCCCGATCGAGTCGTTGATCCTCGCTGAAGATACTCAGGTCTTCCTGATTCCAGCCATCCCCCACCGCCAGATGATTGCGATTGCTGGCCGTGTAATTCCATAACATCGCGCTCAGGAGCAATTGATCGAGCGCGTTGTACATGCGCCCCAGCGCCCGTTCATGGGCGCGCCAGGGACGGGGACCATGATCGCCGGCGGCAAAGGCGCGGTAAGCGCGTCCCTCGCGCAGGTCGAAGGGAATTCCAAACTCACCAATCAATGTGGGACATCCCCCATTCACCCTTTGCGAGCAGCCTTGTACCTGCGCCAATTCGCGCCGGTAATCCGCCTCGATCTGCCCAGGCCCGAACAGCACGCGGCCATGCATCAGGTTCACGCCCACCGGTTCGAGCACCCGTTTGAGCACCAGCGTCGTCACCTCATAACAATGCCCGGCGTTGACCGTCCCCGCCGGCAGTTCACTCGGAAAGCTGTGTTGCGGATCGCCCGCCAGCAAATCAGGCTCGGCGAACACCAGCCAGTCCGGCCGCACTGACCGCAGATTGGTCGCGGCCCGATTGAAGAAAGGCGCGAGATGATCGTTGGCAAAATCGACTGCTTGCCCACCCTGGCGCTGAAAGAAATCCTCGCACAACGGGACCGGCTGCCCCGCCTCCCACCGATAGGCCCCCGCCACCTCGAACGGATCCTCACGTTCCGGAAGCCAGACCCGGATGCCATTGGGGTTCACTCGACGCGTGCCATTCTGGACGATACCTAAGCGACGCAGCGAGATTTCCATGTTCGGCACATCCCGCGGCATTCCGCGCAGGGCAGCCAGGGCATCGAACGGCGTCCACGCCGGGCCGGGCAGCACCGGGCGCGGCTCTTCCGCCGTCTTCTTGAGATGGGGCCGGCTCAATGGCCGCCCGATCCACCCGCTGCTGGGCTCGTTCAGGATGTCGAAACCGATCACATGGGGCAGATGGGCGACCCGCTCGGCCAGCGCGCGCTGCGCTCCGAAAAAATGCCCCTGGAGATAGTCCTGGACATTGCGCCCGTCGACCTGAAAATCCGGGGTAAAACGCGCGCCCCCGAAAAACAGCGTCCACATCACGCCATTGACCGGCATGTTGTAGTTATTGGCCCAGCTCATCTGGGCGTAGCGCTCCGGCTGGCGCGGCCGGGGATCGGCGTAGTCGTAGGCGGCCTGCATCACATGGGCCGCATCAGCGGCGGGAAAGCGGGTGAAATCCAGCCCCACCGTCTCGAACACCCAAGCCGGCGCGCCGTCTCCCCCGGTCATGCGGCTGAACACGTCCTGGTGAAAATCCACCAGCACATACAAACCATGGGCGCCGGCCCGCTCGCAGATCTGGGCGTAATAATCCAGGTAGGCCTCGTCATAGAGACCGGGACCGGCGTGCTCGACCGCTTCCCAGGTGGTCAGCAGGCGCAGGCTGTTGAATCCCCAATGGCGCAGGCGCCGGAAATGAGTGTCCGCCTCGGCCAGCGGGAAGGGTCGCCCGATGAAGGACACCGTGCGGTGATCCGCGAAATCGGTGGGAACATGGGTGCCGCCATGGGGGAACGGCACCTTGCAGTCCCCCCCCAGATTGACGCCCCGCAGCATCACATGGCGGCCGTGGGTATCGACAAACCGATCACCCCGCACCGTCAAGCGGGGTAAGGTCTCAAGATTCATGCAAGCCTCCATGGCTGAAACAAAGCTGCACTCGATCCCTGCGCCGGATCCTTGATCCCAACAGCGGCGCAGCGATTGCGCGCTAGTTCAGCAACATGGCAAGCCGGGCCCGCATCCGCCGCACCACCGGATGCTCCGCACCCACGAAATCAAACACCCGCAACAAGGCTTTGCGGGCGCCGTCGTCCCGGAAGCTGCGATCCAGACGCATGATTGACAACAGCTCCTCCATGGCGGTTTCCGGATCACCGCCCAAGGCACGCCAGATGGCCAGATGATAGCGGGCGTCCAGATCATCGGGCGCGCGGTTCAGCGTGTCCTGCAATGCCTGCGAGGCCGGGCCTTGGGCAATCAGATCGTTGAGATCCAGCCAGGCCACCAGAGAAGCCGCCTCCAAGCCGCCGCGCACCTCGGCGGGCAGATCGGCGAGTCGCTGGCGCGCTCCCTCCACATTGCCGCGCAACGCCGCCACCCGCGCGAGGCCGACGGCGGCCTGGGCATTGCCCGGCTCCTCCGCCAGCGCTGCCGTCAACAGACGTTCCGCGGCGTCCAACTGACCCATGTCCAGGGCCTGCAGCCCTTCCTCGAGCGTCGAAATGGGGGGCGGTTCGATGCCATGGTGAGCCAGCAGCGCGCGAATGGCGGCTTCCGGCTGTGCGCCCGTAAAGCCATCCACTGGCTGGCCATCCTTGTACAGCAGCACCGTGGGCACACTGCGCACCCCATGATGGCTGGCCAGCATGGCTTCCTTGTCGATGTCCACCTTGGCGAGCAGAAAGGCGCCACCGTAGTCCAGCGCCAGTTGTTCCAGCACGGGTTTCAGGGTCTTGCAGGGCGCACACCAGGTGGCCCAGAAATCCACCAGCACCGGCTGGGTGCGGGACGCCTGCATCACCCGAGCCTGGAAATCCGCGGTGGTGACATCGAAACTGTGAGCGGCCGTGTTCATCGCATTCATGATTCCGTGGTTTGCTTGGCAGAGGATGGCCGATCCGGCCACTCCCGCTATTCAACCCGAATGCCCCGATCGCTGGCAACTGGCCATCGCCCCAAAAAAACGCCGGGGATTACCCGGCGCCATAAACCCCTGTGCGGGCATCCCTGCCCAGGGCAAGTTGCGGAAACAATGACCTGGATTCAGAACCGCATGCCCGCGCCGAGCATGACAACCACAGGATTGATATCAACGTCGGTCTTGAGCGTTCCCGCCCCCGCCGTTTTCAGTGTCGCCTCGGTTCCGATGTCCACATACCAGAGGCTGGTGTTGATGAACCAGGTGTCGTTCAAGCGCCAGTCGGCGCCCGCCTGAAGCGCGTAGCCCCAGGAATCATCCAGCGAGATCTTGGTCTTGCCCACGATGGATTCCAGCTCCCCGTCAGCTTCCTCGCTCATGAAAGTGGTGTAGTTCACACCGGCGCCCACATAGGGCTGTACCCAGTCCACGCCCACCTGGGGATACCATTGGAGCGTCAGCGTAGGCGGCAAGTGCTTGACGCTGCCGATATCGACGCCATCCAGGGAGCCTTCCCCCTTGATGTCATGCTTGAACGGCAAGGCGGCCAGCAACTCCACGCCAATCTGCGGCGTGATCAGGTAAGTCACGGAGAATCCCAGGCTCACGCCGTCATCAACCGAAACACCACTCCCCGGAATGGGATGCACCGCGCTGCTGTCATCGTTGGGCAGCACCCAGGTCGGCCCTGCCCGCACCAGCACATCGCCGGCCTCATAGGCACTCGCCACTCCCGAAAAGCCAAGGGCGGACAACACCGCCATCGCACCCAATTGACGCCCTGTGATTCGTATCATGGTTTACCCACCTTGTGTTATTGGATCGCAACCGTATGAACGGCATGGGTGCGACCTTAAAGCGTGGGCGCATGGACGGCATTGATGCAGATCACGAGCCCGTCATGAAGACAAGGCGCGCTCGCAAAGCACCGCTGCGCTTCCGTGAACTGCACCGGGTATGTCGGGGGCTGTGTGGTTTGAATCAGGCCGTGGGGGCCTGACGTTCCTGGCGCCGATGACAGATCGCTTCGGCCTCTGCTGGCGGGATGTCCCCGATCGGCCCCAGCAAACGCTTGTGGTTGAACCAGTCCACTCAGTCCAGCGTGGCCCATTCCACGGCCTCACGGTTCGGCCAGGAGCGCCAGGCCAATGAGATCCTGAAACTGGCCAGTTTGAGGATCTCGTTGGCTTTGCGCAGCGCCTTATTCTCGCGTTCAAGCGCCTTCAGGCGCTGCAAGTCGGTCGTCGCAACGCCGGCTCTGGCGCCCGTGTCGATCTCATCACGTTTGACCGATTCGTTGAGCGTCTGGGGAATACAGCCAATTTTGGGTGCAATCGATTCAATGGCCGCCTACAGCGCGAGGTACTCGCCTCGGTGCTCCTGCACCAGGCGCATGGCGCGTTCACGGACTTCAGAGGAAAACTTGTTCGATTTCTTCATGGCGCCACCGTCTCAGGGGTTGGAGGCTCCTTAAAACCCGGGGCGATTCAGGTCCGCTTGAAGGAAGGGTTAGAGCGCATTCTGGCTGAGGCGATGAAAGTGCTGCGAGAGTGGAACTGAAGGGTATGGGCGCAGCTCACCTGGCTAGGCGCCGCCGCCACCAAAAGCTGTAGCTCCAGAGTGCGATGCCCGAGAGGACCGGCCCGACACCAAGTGCACCCCAAAGGCCGCACAGGTTGCCAGAACCCGGTGAATGACAAGCGGCGTAGATGCCGACCGCCGAACCAACGAAGTAGGCAATCAAGGCCAACACTGCAGCAGTGCCAAAGTACCGAATGAATGCGGGCGCGGCCGCAGGTGAAGACCGGCGGAAACCTACATAGAAGAGGATCGTTGCCAAAAGCCCACTGAGCAGCACGATTGCACCGAAAAGCATGAGAACTTCGAAGTCCATTTGAATGCACTCTAACGTTTGAGCTGAGCCGACCCCAACAGCTGGCCGCGCGTAGCGGACAATGACAAGGCTGTGAAGCGCGGCCAGCTGTTGGAGATCTGCTCGAGAGAAGGGTTTTAGGCGTCATTTCGGAGATCGTAGACACCCACCGCTTTGAAGCGCTCCCAGCCCTCGTTGCTAGGGCGTTGTGCCTCTTTCTTTGTTGCGACGGGAGACTCTCCGTCAAGAATGCGACGGACATAGACAGGCAATGCCTCGTTGGAGCGTTTCGGTGAGTTGCCCGCCGCTTTGGGAAAGTAGGTGCTCAGATAGCCACCCGTTGGTCCGAGTGGGCAACAAAAGAGACAATGGAATGGTTTGCTTTCAGCCAGAAGGTCGTCACGGGCGATCCGCTTCCCATGCTTTCCATCAGCGAACTCTTCCATCACGTTTGCGTCGGCCATGAATACCGCCCCATCGTGGGCGCCGGCATTGCATAGGAGCGTCGTTCCATTGCCGGGAACTGAGTAGATGAAATAGAAGGGGAGTTTGGCGTTGATGTTGGCGTAGGAGAGCAGGGTACTCATCTGCTGCTTCGTGTCGTTTGGATATCGAAGCTTCCTGACGTACGAGTCATACGGCTTGATGAACTTCTTGGCCTGCACTGCAAGAGAAAGATGCGACTCCCGGTCAACGAGCCACAGTTCGAGGTCGAAGTCGGCGCCGGTCAAACTGCTTTCCTCATCGTGATTGAAAGTGCGCATCGAGAGGTATCGGAATCGCCTGTCTAGTTCGCTCCATCGCCACGCTAGGTAATCCGTGATTGACTCTTCCTTCACATCGTGGACATGGAGGATGAAGTTCCTGACGTCAGCAGAAACGGCTTGGTTGGCGCTGCAAATGGCGGTGCTGGTTGTCATGACACCTAACGTTTGAGTTGAGCGGCGGCCCGTCGGAGACGTCCGCTCGAATGAATGGTTAGGCGCAAACATACTCATCACTGCTTGCGCCTGGACTGATAGGCCCCAATAACCAAAAAGATAATTGCTGGCCATGCTGTAGCTGCAAAGAGCAACCCTGGACCGACCGGGTTCGGGTTTGGATCTGGCCACAGCCCAATTGCTGCCAGAAGGATAATGAGCAACAAAGGTCCCCAACCGAAGATGACCAAAGCAAGACCGATCTTGCTCCAGCGATTCGAAAGGAAGCCTTCCATGCGATGCACCCTCCTTTGCTCTTAACGTTCGAGGTAAGCGGGCGATGAGCGCTTACTTTTCAGTGACGGTTTGAACATGCTTCATGACGCGCGCGGCAAGAGCGAAGAGATCGTGTCCAGAGATTTTATGTTTCTCGGACAGGGCGAATATTTCTTCTGCATGATCAACGCGTCGCGAGCCTGGGTCAGGATATCGACCGGCCCAGGTCGTGAAATGCGTAAGCGCTTTGAGAGTAGCTCGCTCTTTTTCACTTACCTGCGGTAGAAACTCTGCTAGTTCAACTAGATCATGGTGAAAGTAATCCTTTTCACGCGCGATGAACTCATCGACGCCATGCTTCAAAATATGCGTTGCTTTGAGGCACGTTTCGAGGCTATAGCCAACAAGCATGAGCGCGACTGCACAGTACTGGCAGTCGCACATTCCACGGACAGACGGAGGCATTGATTGCCAGGTCGGCTGGAACTCAACAAGCACCTTTGCCGCTTCGCTAAGTGCATTTGCTTGACTGAGCCAGAGAATCGGGGACTTTAAGTCTTCCTTGGTTGGTGCTTTGCTTGGCCGTCCGATAACGCCAGCGATGAGCAACGCCGATTGCCACTTATGCCAGGCGAGACCGCTGTATCCAATGGGGTCCACGGCGAAGGCCGCGCGGTCTGGTCCGATCATGGATTCTCCAATGTCAGCATGCTCAGGTGGTTGCTTTCGACGCCTAACGCCTGAATTAATCCGACCCGAGAAGCGGGTTCGGCTTGTATAAATTGTTAGACCCCGCCGCGAGATGGGCAAGTACCGGCTCTAGCTTGCGATTGCCTCTTTCCGATTGGTCCCAGCATTGTTCTTCGCCAGCGTTCTCGGTATCAACTAGCCTGAGCGTATCTGGGGTCGCGCCGGTGCATACCAGAAACTCAATGTCTATTTGATCAGCCAGGTCATGCGCTACATCTTTAACATTCGAGTCGAGAAAGGTTGTGATAAGCAGAGCGCGAATGTGCGGCGGCTTAACTCCGCAAACTTCTATTGCCTTCCGAAAAGCACGGGGGTAGAGCAAGAGTTGCCCCAATGTCTCTATCGATGCATTGACCTTGAGTTCAACGACAACAAGCGCTCCGCTTGGGTCGGCGACAACCGCATCCAGTCTGTACACCCCGATCTTGACTTCGCGCTCCAGGCGGCGAAGTTCGCGATCTCGCAAAAATGACTCAAGATGGCCAGAGAGTTCCTTTTCGTTGATTTGCTTCGCATCCATTGAACTCACTCCTGGGTCTAACGTTTGAAGTGAGCGGCCGCCGGTGGAGGTCCGCTCGAGCGAAGGGTCAGGCCTCTCCTTCTGGCCCTTCAATCTTTGGCTTTGCGGAGCCTCTGTCAGTATGTTCGGTCAGCGGCTCGTCGACGTTGCGAATCACTTCGCCGGTCTTCGGATTGATGATGAGTTCCTTGTACCGATCGTTCTCGCGATCAATCTCGCGCGTGAGGTGATTCCACTGGCCAGAGTTGCGATGTAGGTCGTTACCTGAGACGTATTCAAAGATTGGCTTCTTGTGGCCTGGACGTTTGTGCTTCAGAAAAATCTTCTCGCCAAGCGTCAGCGCCTCTTGAATGTGGACGTTGAAGTTGCGTGTCGTAGAGCCACAGGTAGGGCATAGCGCCCGCGCCTTGATTGGCATGTCGTGTGCCTCTTCGATGCGTGTACCGCACTGAGTGCAAGACGTGAAGTCTGCGCTGACGCTCATTTGAGATGCCTCACCATATTAGTCGCCCCAATAGGCATCTTACATTACACCTCGCGATGTGCCTAAATATTTGATATACCGAAATTAAACGAAGGTTCTCGGTCACATCAAACGTTGTAAAACACTCTAAATCACCTGTCGATCACACCTCAGGCGCAGCAGCCAAACCGATTCAGCTTGACGAGGTGCGCGCACGTATCCTGCGGCTGAATTACAGCATCCGCACCGAGGATGCCTGCGTCGATTGGGTGCGACGGTTTATCTTGTTCCATGCAAAGCGCCCCCCCGCACGATATGGGAGCGACCGAGATCGAAGTGCTCCTGACGCATCTCGCGATAGCCGGCAAGGAGTCGTCTTCGATCCGGAACCCGGCGAAGAGGGCGCTGCAATTTTTTATCGGCAGGTGCTTGGGATTGATGAGCCCTGGCTGACAGACGTCGCGGCGACTGACATTGATCCGCGTCCAGTGTCATCCGGTGCCGCCACGGCGACGAAAAAGTATTGCAGCGGGGCATGAAACGGGCAGTGCGCGAGGCGGGCATCTCCAAACCGGCCACACCTTGCGCCACAGCTTTGCCACGCATTTGCTTCAGGCGGGTTACGACATCCGCACGGTGCAGGGGCTACTGGGCCATACCCACGTTGAAACCACCATGATCTACACCCACGTCCTGAACCGGGATGCACGGGATGTGATCCGTCCTTTGGACTGAGGTGCAAGCCCGTTTCGCGAACGCCGCATGGATAAGCGGCCCAAGTTCTGAGTGGAACTCGCTGCGTTGCACGTCACCATCCGGCCTGCGGGAGAAGAAGCAAACCGGCCGGGGCGCAGTGTTTTCGGCTACAGCCGCACGCGGTTCAGGCGCAGCGCATTGCCAATCACCGACACCGACGACAGGCTCATGGCCGCGGCGGCGATGATGGGCGACAGCAACAAGCCGAAGAAGGGATACAACACGCCCGCGGCCACGGGCACGCCGAGCGTGTTGTAGACGAAGGCGAAGAACAGGTTCTGGCGGATGTTGGCCATGGTCGACCGGCTGAGCCGGCGCGCGCGCGCGATGCCATTGAGGTCACCTTTCACCAGTGTCACGCCGGCGCTTTCCATGGCGACATCAGTGCCGGTGCCCATGGCGATGCCGACATCGGCCTGCGCCAGCGCGGGGGCGTCGTTGATGCCGTCGCCGGCCATGGCCACCTTGCGGCCCTGGGCCTGGAGTTCGCGGATTTTCGCCGCCTTCTGGTCCGGCAGCACGCCGGCGATCACTTCGTCGATGCCGAGACGGCCTGCCACCGCCCGCGCCGTGGTCTCGCTGTCGCCGGTGAGCATGACGATGCGCAGGCCGTCGGCGTGCAGGGCGGCGATCGCCTCGGGGGTGGAGTCCTTGATCGGATCGGCGACACCGACAATGCCGGCGAGCGCGCCGTCCACCGCGACGAACATCACCGTCTGGCCCTGCGCACGCAGGGCTTCGGCACGCGCGCCGAGCGTTCCCGGCGCCACGCCCAGTTCCTCGAGCAGCGCGGCATTGCCGAGCGCCACCTTACGGCCGTCGACCTGTCCGCGCACGCCCTTGCCGGTCAGCGACTCGAACTGCTTCGCCTCCGTCAGGCCCGCGCCACGCGCCTCGGCGCCGCGCACGATGGCGGCGGCGAGCGGGTGCTCGCTGCCGCGCTCCAGGCTGGCTGCGAGCGCGAGCAGCGCCGTGTCCGCAAATCCGGGAGCAGGCTCGACCGTCACCAGCTCGGGCCGGCCCAGCGTCAGGGTGCCGGTCTTGTCCACCACCAGGGTGTCGATGTCGCGCAGCACCTCGATCGCCTCGGCGTTGCGAAACAGCACGCCGAAGCCGGCGCCGCGGCCGGTCGCCACCATGATCGAAATCGGCGTGGCGAGCCCCAGCGCGCAGGGGCAGGCGATGATCAGCACCGCGACCGCATTGACGAGCCCGTAGGCAAGCGCCGGCTCCGGCCCGACCCATGCCCACACCCCGAAAGTGATCACCGCGGCCGCCACCACCGCGGGCACGAACCAGCCGGCAACGGCGTCCGCCAGCTTCTGGATCGGCGCGCGGCTGCGCTGCGCCTCGGCGACCATGTGCACGATCTGCGACAGCAGGGTGTCCGCGCCCACCCGACGCGCTTCCATCACCAGGCTGCCGGTGCCGTTCACGGTCGCGCCGATGAGCGCGTCCCCGGCGGTCTTTGCCACCGGCACCGGCTCGCCGGTAAGCATGGATTCGTCCACCGCGCTCGCGCCTTCCAGCACCGCGCCATCGACCGGCACTTTCTCGCCCGGCCGCACGCGCAGGCGATCACCGACCTGCACCTGATCCAGCGGCACGTCCTGCTCGCTGCCGTCGGCGCTCAGCCGCCGCGCGGTCTTGGGCGCCAGCCCCAGCAAGGCCTTGATGGCCGCGCCGGTGCGGCTGCGCGCGCGCAGCTCCAGCACCTGACCCAGGATCACCAGCGCGGTGATGGCGGCGGCCGCCTCGAAGTACACCTCCGGCAGGCCGTGGTGACCGCGAAACGCCGGCGGGAACAAGCCAGGCGCCAGCGCGGCGACCAGGCTGTAGGCATAGGCCACGCCGACACCCAGGCCGATCAGCGTGAACATGTTCAGATTGCGCGTGACCAGCGAGCGCCAGGCGCGGGTGAAGAAAAATGACCCGGCCCACAGCACCACCGGCGTGGTCAACAGCCCCTCGATCCACACCAGCGTGCGCGGCGCGGCGAGTCCTGCCAGGCCATCGCTGACGCCCGGCAGCATCTTGCCCATGGCAATGATCACCACCAGCGCGGCCAGCGGCGCGCTGACCCACAGGCGGCGGGTCATGTCCTTGAGTTCCGCGTTGTCGGCTTCGCCGGCAACGGGCAGCAGGGGCTCCAGCCCCATGCCGCAGATCGGGCAGTTGCCCGGGTGATCCTGGCGCACATCGGGGTGCATGGGACAGGTATAGATCGTGCCGGCGGGAGCGGGCTGAGCCGGTGCGGCCTGCGTCGCATGCCCGTGACCGTGGCCGGCAGCGCCATGGGGCGCGGCTGGTGTCGGCTTGGGTTCCAGAAAGGCAGCAGGCTCGGCCACGAAGCGGTCGCGGCAGCCCGCGCAACAGAAGTAAAACCGCTGGCCCGCATGCTCTGCCGTCGCGGCGGCACGATCTTCATCGACACGCATGCCACAGACTGGATCAACAGCAGCCATGTCCGCCTCCCGGATTGAATTGGTAGGGAAGAAAATGGTGGGGGCTGGCAGCGCCGGCCCCCACTACGGCTTGCTACGGCGTCGGGTGGTGGTCGGAATGCGCGTCCTCCGGCTTGGCCATCGGCGCGGCCTTGTCGCCCATCATGCCCTTGTGATCTTTCATGCCCATGCACTGATTCATGTGTTCATGCATCTTTTTGTGCTCGCTGGCGTCAATGACCCCATCGCCGTTGACGTCCATGTGCGCGAATCGCTCTTCGGCGTGCTTCATGAACGCCTCTTTGGTCATTTTGGCGTCGCCGCCCATCATGTCCATACCCTTGCAGCCATCACCCTGGGCCAAGGCAGCGCTGGAGAATACCAGGCAGCCCATTGCCACCCATGCCATATATCGAATTTTCATCTCGCCTCTCCTTGCGGACATTCAAATGCCCTGGTTGTTGTGACGTGGGGTCGTGCCCCTCGCACTTGAAGGATTCCGTCGCTGCGCGAATCAGCGCATGGGGACACGCAACAGTTACAGGCGCCAAGCTGTAGCTTCAGCAGTATATACACCCATCCTTCGGCCGACGTTACCGCAGACAAAGGGCCGATCGAACGCCGCAAGTCCTGCTGCGCCGCTATCCATCCGGCAGCAAACCTTACGTCATCGCCCGTCAGCGGAACTTCGGCGGTGGGTCACTTGGTTTTCATGGGCAGGGCCCGACGGGCGAGAGAGGATGAATGGTAAGGAAAGCGCCGCTATAAGCTCGGCGCACCCGGAAACCAGGCAGGCCATGGCCTCGAACGCGCTATCACGCTCGGCTCCCGGCTTCTTCAGTCGAGTGTGCTCCTGCTCAAGCGCGTCGCGTCGGTCCGGGTTCGGTTCCCCGAACTGCTCGCATCAGCTGTACGCGGCAACGCCCTGGCGAGCCCCGGCAATCCCCTGCGCCTGCAACCAATCCACGAATTCGGCAAGGGGCAGATTCAGGCGCTGAATCCCATGCTGCGCCAGAAAGCGTGCCTCGTTACGGGTGGGCTCGGCGTTGAGCACGGCGTAGTGGGTGTCCGTCGAGCGCTTCATGATCTGATGGGCAAACATACGCTCGGTCTGGCTGGTGAAGCGGCAGCCCAGGAACAGGAAAGAGCGCCCACGCCGGCGTTCCTGGACCAGACCGGGAATGGGCGTCTGGATGTCGATTTCGGTGAGGACTTCCACGAAATCGGAATCGGACACGAGGAAGTTGCGATTGGGAGCCAACGCGCCCCAGGGTTGGTAGAGGGCGAGGGACCAATCAGCGGCCACGTCGGCTTCCACCGGCGCGCCGTCAAGGGTCAGGTGGTTCACCCAGGTGCCGAACTGCTCCGCCTGGCTGGCGGCCTGGATCAGCCCCACATCCATGCGGTCCATGAGGGCGCTGCGCATGGCATCGTCATACCAGAGCTGGACGATCAACGGCAGTCCGGGCAGGCCGGCCAGGGTGTGGTGCAGGCTGGATGGCGTCAGTTGTGGCGAGAATGCCTGACTCATCAAGTCGGTGAGGGTCTTGCGGTGTTTGAAGTTCTCGATGTACTGAGCGCTGGCGCTCAGATTACCGCGGGCCCGACCGGGAACCGTCACTTTGCTGCCCAGGAAAGTTGCCAGTGCCTCCGGGGAAGCCGGAACGGTGGCGGCTTCCGGGCAGAGCGCGAGCGTGCCAGACCCCAGGTAGGGAATCACGCCCCCCCGATCCAGGCCAACCAAGAGTTCATCAAGCCATTGGGTGTTGTTCATGCCGCGGCCCCCTGGGCCAGGGCCTGCTCCCGCAGGGCGGTGATGGCTTCGGGCGCCACGCGGAACACGGCGCGACCGCCGGAAAGGGTCAGGTAGGAAAGCCCATGTTGCTGGGTCAGAAAGTTGAACCACTGCTGGGCGGTGCAGCCGGATGGCCGTTCGCCGATTTCCGTCACGGTGCCATCGGGGGCAAAGCGGACGTGAATCATGATGTCCTGGGTGCTCATACGAGATCTCCTTGGCGGCAGTGACTGCCTATGACCTATAGATAGATGGCGGAGCCGGCGCCTACGTTGAGGGAGGCGTCCTTGGCGGTCTGAACGATGAAATCGACTTCTTCTGCATCGAGGTGGGCATGGAAAGGCAAGGCCAGAGCGCGGTCGGCCAGCTTGTCGGTGACCCACAAATCCTGGCGCGGGCGCTGCTTGTCGAAATAGCGCGACTGCCGGTGCAAGGGCAGGCAATAGGCCGCCGCCTGCACCCCCGCGGTCGCCAGGTCATCGACAATGGCATCCCGGCTGCTGCGGCTGAAGCGGGTGCCCAGGTGAACCAGTGACAGGAACCAGTGCACCTCGTCCACATCCGGGGCGACATAAGGGGGTTTGATGCCCTCGAAGGTCTGGATGACCTTGAGGTAATACGCCTCCACGGCCTTGCGGCGGGCCAGGATTTCATCCAGCCGGGTCCATTGCGCCAATCCCAACGCCGCGTTCAGTTCGCCGATACCCGCGTGGGCCACGGGCAGACCACCCGCCACAACCGACGTGCGATCAGAGAGGGTACGCTCGCGCAGCAGACGCAACTTGGCCGCGAGATTGATGTCATCGGTCAGCACCATGGCGCCCTGACTGCAGGCCAGGGGTCCGGGCTGGGTGAAGTCGAGGATGGCGCAGTCGCCGAAACTGCCCACGACACGGCCTTGATAGGTCGAACCGATGGCCTCGCTGGAATCCTCGATCAACAGCAAACCGTGTTGACTGGCCAAGGCCCGCAACCCGCTCCAGGGCGCTGGATGCCCATTGGCATTGGCCACCAGCAGGGCCTGGGTTTGGGGCGTGAGGCGCGGCGCCACCTTGTCGGGCGTCAGGCAGCCTGACCAGTAATCGACATCCGCGAACACCACCTGGGCACCCGCGAGGACGACGGCGTCGGCAAGCTGGCGCCAGCCATAGGATGGCACCACCACCTCCGCGCCGGGCCCGATACCGGCCGCCTGGAGCACCAGCCACAGGCCGAGGGTGGAGCTGCTCACAGCGATGGCATGGCGACGCGCCATGCGGCGGGCCACGGCCTCCTCCAGCCGTTCGGTCAGGGGGCCGGCGCTGATGTAGGGCGAACCGAGCACAGCGGTGACCATCTCCAGTTCCAGCGTGCTGATGTCCGGATCGCTGAGCAGGATGTCGAGATCCGTGGGCTTCATGGCGCGCGCGCCTCCCGTCGCTTGGCCACCACCAGGCCGGTTGCCGCCTCCACATCCTGGGTCAGTTGCCAGCAATGAGTGGCGTTATCCACCAGATAAAGCGCGAAGGCGGGATACTCCCGGTAGGGCTGGCCTTCGGTCATGTCGGATGCGTCACAGACGGTGATCACCCGACCGGGCAGGTCGCGCCGCAACTGCGACAGCCAGTCAGCAGGCACATCGGCGCCCAGGATGGCTTCGATGCGTTCCAGCTCCACGGCCTGCATGCTCACTCCCCCACCCGGCGCGCTTCCACCGTCAACGGCAGCGGGGTATCCGCCGCCAGGGCCGGCAATTCCAGCCGCCAGCCATTGGCCAGGGTCACGATGCCGCCCCACATCTCGGGGTTGTCCATTCCCACAATGGGCTCTTCCAGGTCTTTCTTGGGCACATAGGCCGACAAGGCCCCAGCGGCGTCCCGGCGAATCATGACTTTCATCTGGCGTTCCCCTTGAATTTAAATTCAGCCGCTGCCGATCGCGTCGGCGGCGGCCTCGGGTGCCAAGGTGGACAGGATGTCCGGCAGAACGGTCAGCAACCGCTCAACCTCGGCGATGGTGTTGTATCGAGAAAAGGAAAATCGCACCGCGCCGCTGGCCAGGATCTCGTCCTTGTGCATGGCCATCAGCACATGGGAGGGCTGGCTGCCGCCCACGGTGCAGGCCGCGCCATTGGCCACGGCGAACCCGGCCCGGTCCAGGCGATCCACCAGGGCTTCACCCTCGATCCCGGGGAAACTGATGTTGCTGGTGCCCGCGAGCCGTTCGGCGTGGCCGCCATTGATGTGTGCCGTGGGGAAAATCGCCCGAATTCCGGCTTCCAGCCGGTCGCGCAGGAGAGCGATCGGCGCGGTCGTGCCTGACAGTGATTCCACCGCGAGGCGGCAGGCGGTGCCCAGGCCGACAATGCCGGGCACGTTCAGGCTGCCGCCGCGCCGGCCGCGCTCCTGGGTGCCGTAAAACAACGGGGGCAGATTGACGCCATTGCGGATATAGAGCGCACCGATGCCCTTGGGGCCATGCAGCTTGTGGCCGGACAGGGACAACAGATCGATCGGCGTGCGGTCCAGGTCGATTACCCGCTTGCCGACCGTCTGGGCCGCATCCACATGCAGCAACACCCCCCGCGCCTGGGTCAGGGCGGCGATTTCATCGATCGGAAACAGCACGCCGGTTTCGTTGTTGGCGGCCATGACGGACACCAGGGCGGTTTGCGGCGTGAGCGCCGCCTCCAGGTAATGCAGCCGCAAGCGGCCTTCCCGGTCGACCGGCAGATAGGTGACCATCACGCCCTGCTGCTCCAGATGGCGGCAGAGCTTGAGCACGGCGGGATGTTCCACCACGGTCGTGATGATCTGCCGCTGCCCGGGCCGCAGGGCCAGGGCGCCCTGGATCGCCCAATGAATGCTTTCGGTGGCCCCGCTGGTGAAATGAATGTCCTTGGCCTGGGCACCCAGCAAGGCGGCCACCTGCGCTCGCGCCTCGCGCACGGCAGTGGCGGGCGCGTCGGCGAAATGGTGGGGACTGGACGGATTGCCGAAAGCTTCACCCAGATAGGGCAGCAGGGCTGCCAGCGCTTCGGGCGCGAGGGGGGTCGTCGCGTTGTGATCGAGATAGACGGATGACATCACCACACCTCAGGGCCAGAGCAGCCGGTCTGGATCCTCGTTCAAAACGTCCAACACGGTATTGAGCGAATCAAACGCGCCGTGAACTATCCACGCCCGCAGCGCATGATCGCGGCGATAGAGCAACCAGCCGCGCTCGCGGGGAAGGTGTTCGATGCGGGCAATGTCGATGACACCACCAGCGGCGTCCACGTTGCGCGAGCAACAGGGACTCTCGATGCGGTAACCGCCAGGGATCGGGATCACGGCCGGCTCCACATAGCGGTAGCGTCGCCGGTCTTCCAGGCGCCGCGCGATGCGCCGGCAATCGAATTCATTGGGGTGGACGCCAACCATCTGGTCGGATTGCGCCACAAAAGCGGTGGAATGCATGGTCTCCCCCCTGGCGCCATTCGCCATGGCGCCACCGAGCAGGCGCCTCGCCAGTGCTTGAAGGCGCCCTGCGAGCCAGCCCGCAGATGCCGTCCCGGTAAGCTCGGCCGCTTCGGTGGCTCCGGTGGACGCTGGCGACACGAGGCTCAGCACCCGCAGGCGATTCATTGCCCGGCCTCATCCAGCGAGGCAACCGACTCATCAGGCTGGGGAACCCGATCCAGGGAAATGAGTTCCTTGGCCTTCATGCCGACGCGGTGGCCGCTGTCCAGGAAATCCACCCCATAGATGTAGAACTGCTGCAGGAAGGTGCCGATGTTGCTGACATAGCCCACATCGCCCTTGCGCACCAGGATCTCGCCGATGTCCTTGCCCACATAGGTGCCATCGTTGCGAATGGTCTTGCGGGATTGCACCTTCTCGCCGAAACGGAAGGCGGGTTGATTGTCCAGTTCACCAATCATGCCGTCGCTCATGGGAGTCTCCTTTCGATTGACGATGGGTTATCCACGGCCACAAATCGGGTCGAGGATGTCGGGATTGCCTGCCCGGCGCATCTGGGCCAATTGGCGGACTTCGCTGTCCTCATCCATGAGCAGTGGCCCCAATTGGGTTACCGGTAACCGCCGCGTCACTTCATAACGCACCCGCCAGTCCGGATCCGTCCGCAGGGCGCTGAGCTGCCCCGTGGGCAGGCGTTCGATAGCCACCAGCCGGACCGCCGGATCCGGATCCCGGGCCAAGCGCGGCAACAGCGTGGTGTCGGCGCGCGCGGCCACTACTTTGCGCACCTCGGACTCGGGATCGGATGCCATCAGGGGCAGCAGCCCGGTGGGCAGTCGCTTGGCAACAATCTGCCGCACGTAGTAATCGGGGTCGTGGATCATGGGATACAAATGTGCGGGACTGATGCGGGAGGCCACGCGAATCCGCACCTCCCGATCCGGATCCCGGCTCAGCTTGTGCAACTGGCCCAGCGGCAGGCGCATGGCCACACTCCAGCGCACGGTTTCGTCCGGATCGGTGAGCAGCGCCGACAGGTGGAACAGGTCGGCGTACTTGGCCGCCACCGCCCGCACCTCGAAATAAGGATGGGAAAGCGCCGCGTTGGCCCGTTCGGGGTTCATGGCGAAGAAGCGGTCGATGCGCCGGGCATAGCGATCCTGGATGCAGGACCAGCGCAGCCCGCAGGTCTCGCGCAACAGCAGGTCCTGATGGACGCAGTTGGCGCAGTCGACCGGCTGCCCGACCCAGTCGATGGCCTCATCGATCTCGTCGCGGAGAAGGGTGCGCTCAGTCATCGTCATCCCTGCCCTGCCGTTCGACCACCTGCAAAAGCACCCGGCCGCCCAATTTGTCGCCGGGGTCCAGTTCCGCCAGCTTCTCCAGCATGGCCTGCCCCGCCGCCGGCTCGCCCAGGCGCAGGTTCAGGTAACCGCAGCCTTTGAGGCAAAACAGATAAAACCGCGGCAGCGCCGCCGCAAAATCCCCGAACGGCGCATCTCCGGGACGCACCGCCCGCCAGTCCGGCTGGAGGTTCGCCGCCTTGGCCGCCCAGTCCAGGCAGCGCAAGCCCACCGCGAGAGTCTCCCGCAGTCGCCCACCATAGAAATGAAAGCGGTAAAAGCCGATCAGCACGGCCGGATGATCGGGAGCCAGATCCTGAGCCCGAGCCAGATGGGCCCGGCACAAGGCCTCGTCGGGGTAGTCGCGGCCGGCCGCCTCCAGGGCATCCCGGGCCGCGTCGGGCAAACCCGCCGCACAACAGATGACCGCCGTGGGATCGAGCGGCCACGCCCACGCCTCGGTGGCATCCGGGGTGTCGACGCTGATCTGGCTGGAGCGCGCGGTCATGGCGGCGGCGTCCTTCACGATTCGGCCGCGGGGGCGGCCCGTCGCGCGATGGTGCTGACGGGCACCGTACCCATGCCCGGTGCGGGCGCACTGGCGCTGCTGCAGGCGCAGGCACCCTTGCCCCGGGTCTGGAACACCAGGCCGCTGGTGGTGGCGGTGTCGGCGAAATCCATCGTGGCCCCATCCAGCATTTCGGCGCTTTCCGCCGGCAGGAACAGACGCAGTCCCGCCTGTTCAAAGACGACATCCCCCGCCTGCGGCATGGGCTCCACGCTGAACTCGCTGTTCAATCCGGAGCAGCCTCCAGGGGTGACCACCAGACGGAAGCCACAGGTGTCGCCGCCACCGAAGCGCACCATGCGTTGGATGAATTTTTGCGCTGCCGGCAGAATGCTTAATTCCATGATCCGAATCTCCTTCAGGCGCGCGGTTGGTAGCGCGGTTGGGCGGGGTCGATGATGCAGGTGTTGTCCACTGGGCACACGGCCATGCATTGGGCTTCATCGAAGTAACCGATGCATTCGGTGCACTTCTTTGGGTTGATGATGAAGACGCCGTCCTTTTCGTAGATGGCGACGTTGGGGCAGACGGGTTCACAGGCCGAGCAGCCCGTGCACTGGGAAGCGACAATCTTGAATGACATGGTTTTCTCCTGGCGTGCTGAAAAGATGGGGAACGGACAGAGTCCCGAGGAGTGTCCACTCCGTTCCGCCCCCCACCACGAACGACCCACCCCTGATCAGGCGGCCACGTACGCTCCTTGGCGGATCTCGGCATCCCCCTTGGCCTGGTGCACGATCTCGCCACTTTCGACCTGATCCAGATAGGCCTTGTAGTAAGCGATGACCGAGCGCTCGATGAACTCGTGGGCGTAGCTGTCCACGGGTTCAATGCCGGCCTGCTTCAGCGTGTCCTTCGGGCAGCCCCCGATCTTGGAGGCGAACACGGCGACGCAGTCGTTGATGGCACGGATGGTAGTGGTCAGGGCGTCTTCTTCACCGAAGCCCCCCTGGCAATACAGGTCCACCCGGCGATGGCCGACGAACTTGGCGCCTTCCACGCTGGCCTCGTAGATCTGGAACTCGCTGACATGACCGAAGTGCTCGTTGATCTTGCCGCCGCCCTTGGTGGCCACGGCGATGAGCACCTTGATGTCGCTGAGCTTGCCGGCCAGTTGCGCCAGTTCCTCGCGCTTGGCGGTGACCTGTTCCTGGCGCTTGCGCTCGACCTCGACCTGGTAGGCCTTGCGGGTTTCCCCGTCGTAGTTGACCTCCATGGCCATGATCTTGTCGGTGGTGAACTCCGCCGAGCGATCCTCACCCAGCAGGCCCACCGCGTCGGCGCGGCACTGCCGGCAATGGCGCATCATGTTCATCTCGCCGGAGCAGGAATCCTGCAGGGCTTTCAATTCCTGGGCAGTGGGGCCGCGCTGGCCATTCAGGCCAAACACGGTGCCGTGCTCGGGAGAGGAGATCAGCGGCATGATGTTGTGCAGGAAGGCGCCGCGGGACTTGACCGCGCGGTTGACCTCCACCAGATGCTTGTCGTTGATGCCCGGAATCATCACCGAGTTGACCTTGCACAGGATGCCCCGCTCGGTGAGCATCTCCAGACCCTGGAGCTGGCGTTCGGTCAGGATGCGGGCCGCGTCGATGCCCTTGTAGCGTTTGTTCTGGTAGTAGATCCAGGGATAGATCTGGGCGCCCACCTCGGGATCCACCATGTTGATGGTGATGGTGACGTGGTCCACATTGAAGCCGGCGATGGTGTCCACATGATCCGGCAAGGCCAGGCCATTGGTGGACAGGCAGAGCTTGATGTCCGGCGCGGTTTTCGAGATCAGCTCGAAGGTCTTGAAGGTCTTTTCGGGGTTGGCGAGCGGATCGCCGGGACCGGCGATGCCCAACACGGTCATCTGGGGGATGGTGGAAGCGACCGCGATCACCTTCTTGGCCGCCTGCTCGGGCGTCAGCTTCTCACTGACCACGCCCGGGCGCGACTCGTTGGCGCAGTCGTACTTGCGGTTGCAGTAGTTGCACTGGATGTTGCAGGCCGGCGCCACCGCCACGTGCATGCGCGCGTAGTGGTGATGGGCCTCCTCGCTGTAACAGGGATGGTTCTTCACCTTCTCCCAGATTTCCGGGGCCAGATCGCCCGCCCCGGCGCCGGTACCGCAGCTCGATTTGCCCGAGCTACCGGTTGTTCCGCAACCATTGTGGTCCTCGGCAATTTTCGCGGCGATCTCGCTGGCCGAACCAGCCACCGCCACGTTGATCTGTTGAAGCTTGTCGTTAATCGCAATCCGTTCTTGCATGACGCCCTCCGGAAGGTGTTCTTACACGCTGGACACAGGGTGTGCCCAACGCTGGCACAAGGACCCCAGCAACAGCCATGCCATAACGCAATATGTTGAATTATTTGATATTTAATGAGGGATTCGCGATTTGATGTCGCGCACACGACATCCTCAAGGCGGCGGAACAGACGAATGTCCGGTATACGACATGGGGTCAGCGAGTGGGCGAAGATGAGAGCGAAACGGTTCGAGAAGCGCCGCTGCGGACTATCCAGAGAGAGACCGGAGCGACGTCACCGCCGTGGATCAAAAAGCCAAGGGCTCAGAAGCGCTTGACCTCGATGCCGTGCTTGCGGATGGCGTAACCAATCTGGCGGGGCGTGAGATCCAGCAACCGGGCGGCCTTGGCCTGGACCCAGCCGGACTGCTCCAGGGCATGGATCAGGCGATCGCGGTCGGGGAGACCCGCATGGAGCGACTCGTCCTCATGATGATGCGAAAAGTCCTCCACCGCCGCTGGTCGATCGGCTGGCATGGGAGCGGGCACCACCTCGATCGGAAAAGGCCGTTGCCCCGCACCGTAGGACTGCAGCACCAGTGAAAAACAGCGATTGCTCTGACAGGCCAGATTCGACCCGCGCAACACATCGCCGCGAGTCATGGTCCCGGCCCGCTCGATACAGTTTTCCAGTTCGCGCACGTTCCCCGGCCAGTTGCATTCCAGCATGATCTTGAGCGCGTCCGGGCTCAGCATCAGGTGACGTTCGTTCTCCCGGTTGAATTTCTCCAGGAAATACTGGGCCAGCAGTGGAATATCCTCGCGCCGATCGCGCAAGGGCGGCAGGAAGAGCGTGACCACGTTGATGCGGTAATAGAGATCGGCCCGGAACTCACCCTTGGCAACGGCTTCTTCCAGGTTCTTGTTGGTGGCGCAGATCAGCCGCACATCCACGTGGATGGGCTTGGTGCCGCCGACCCGCTCGAATTCCCGCTCCTGCAGCACACGCAGCAGCTTGGTCTGGAAGGCCGGCGAAATTTCGCCGATTTCATCGAGAAACAGCGTGCCACTGTGAGCCAGCTCGAAACGCCCCTTGCGCTCGGTCGTGGCGCCGGTGAAGGAGCCCTTTTCGTGCCCGAACAGCTCGGATTCCAGCAGGGTTTCGGACAGGGCGGCGCAATTGAGCGAGACGAACGGCCGCTCGCGGCGCGGGCTCAGGAAGTGGATGGCGCGGGCAACCACCTCCTTGCCGGTCCCGCTCTCTCCGCGCAACAACGCCGTGGAGCGGCTGGCCGCCACCTGGTGAACCTCGGCAAAAACCTCCTGCATCCGCTTGGACACGCCGATGACGTTTTCCAAGCGGTACTTGCCCTGCAGTTGTTTCTGGAGGCGATGCTTCTCCTCCATGAGCGCGGCGCGCTCGGCCCCGATGTGCTGGTGGAGATGCGCGGTCTGACCAATCAGGTTGGCCGCCATCTTGAGCAGGCGGACGATGCGTTCATAGCGCACCGACATGCCCCGGGGCGCGCCCCGGGCGACACTGAGCACCCCCACCGTGCTGCGGCCCACCTGGATCGGCACGCCGATGAACGCGACCACTTCGTCGCCCAGAGCTTGGGGGGCGCCGGTGCGATGCAGAAACAGGGGTTCAAGGGAAATATCCGGAACCACCATGGGGATCCCGCTCTTCATGATCTTGCCCGTGATGCCCTCCCCCACCTTGAACCGCCCACGGGCCTTTTCCTCCGCGGTCAGGCCCGAGGCCTCGAAGATCTGCAGTTCGCCTGATTCCTGCATCAGGCTGACCACCGCGCGGCCGTTGAGGTGGCCCGCGAGGATGGTCACGACCTCGCGCATCGTCCGCTGCAGATCCAGGGATGAGCTGAGGACCTTGCTGATCTCATAAATGGTCAGCAGATCAGATTCTTCAGTGTGGGATGCGAGCACGACCATGGGGTGCACCTTAGACGGTATCGCCGAATCTTTGTCCGGGCCAATACTATTGATCTCTTTACCGCTGCATTTGTCAATGGCTTTGATCGGCCCGCCATTGCTTCACCCCACGCCGTGTCGCAAACCCGACAGGCACCGGACATGTCGGGTTTGCACCCTCGCTACACCCCGCCTATCCCCCACCCAAATCGCGCTCTAAAACGAGATAAATTTCTTATCTTTCATTTTGTTACAAGGATTCTTCGACTCTGGCATCAAAGTTGCGCATGTTGGATCAGGACAGGTCACACGCTGCACAGAAGGACCGGAGACCATGACGATCCTCACCATCCAGGACACCACGCTGCGGGACGGCGAGCAAACCGCAGGGGTGGCTTTTACCCTTGAGGAGAAGCTCGCCATTGCCCGCGCCTTGGTGGCCCTGGGGGTGCCGGAGCTGGAAATCGGCATTCCGGTCATGGGCAGCGACGAGCAGGAAGTCATTCGGGCCCTGCTGGCGCTGAACCTGCCGGCACGGCTGGTGGTCTGGGGCCGCATGCGGACCGAGGACATCACCGCCGCGCGCCGCTGTGGCGCCCCCTGCCTGCATTTGTCCATCCCCGTCTCCGACCTGCAGATCCAGCGCAAGCTGGGCCGTGATCGTGAGTTTGTGCTGGCGGCCATCGACCAGCATGTGCGGCAGGCCATCGACCTGGGCTTCGAGGTGAGTGTGGGCGCGGAAGACGCCTCCCGCGCCGACCCTGCCTTTTTGTTGCGGGTGGCCGAGCGCGCCCAGGCGGCCGGCGCCCGGCGCCTGCGCTACGCCGACACCCTGGGCGTGCTAGATCCTTTCACCACCCGCGAGGTCATTGCGCAGTTGCGTCGGGCGGTGGATCTGGAATTGGAGATGCATGCCCACAACGATCTGGGAATGGCCACGGCCAATACCCTGGCGGCGGTGCTGGGCGGCGCCACCCACGTCAACACCACGGTGAACGGCTTGGGTGAGCGGGCCGGCAACGCGCCCATGGATGAGGTGGTGATGGCGCTGCGCCATCTCGGCAATCGCGAGACGGGCATCGACACCCGGCGTCTGCCGGAACTCTCCCTGCTGGTGGCCGCGGCCTCGGGTCGACCCGTGGCGGTCAACAAAAGCGTGGTGGGCGAAGGCGTCTTCACGCACGAGTCAGGCATCCATGTCGATGGCCTGCTGAAGTATCCCCTCAACTACCAAGGCTTCGACCCGGCCGAAGTGGGCCGCGAGCACCGCTTGGTGCTGGGCAAGCACTCCGGCGCTCACGCCGTGCGGGCCGCCTATCAAAGCAATCTGGGCATTGCCCTGAGCCCCGAGCAGGCGGAACGGATCCTCACCCGGATCCGACGCCATGCCCTGGCCGAAAAACGCGCGCCCAACGGCGATGAACTCAAACGCTTCCACCAGGAGATCGTGGGATGGCCAGTCGCGTGTTGACCGGCGCGCCCCGGGCCGCCACCGCACCCGGCCTGCTGCGGCAGGTCTGGGACGATGTGAACTGCGTGTTCCAGCGGGATCCCGCCGCCCGCACCCGGTTCGAGGTCATCACCACCTATCCGGGCGTCCACGCCGTCATCAGCCATCGCCTGGCTCACACCCTGTGGCGCTGGCGCTGGCGCTATCCGGCGCGGTTGCTGAGCCATGTGTGCCGCATGCTCACCCACATCGACATCCATCCCGGCGCCCGCATCGGCCAACGCTTTTTCATCGATCACGGCTGCGGCGTGGTCATCGGCGAGACCGCCGAGGTGGGCGATGACGTCACCCTCTACCACGGCGTCACCCTGGGCGGCACCTCCTGGAATCCCGGCAAGCGCCATCCGACCCTCGGCGACGGCGTGGTGGTCGGTGCCGGCGCCAAGATACTCGGTCCCATCAGCGTGGCCGCCAACGCCCGCATCGGTGCCAACTCGGTGGTGATTCAGGATGTGGCGCCGGGCATGACCGTGGTGGGCATTCCCGGCCGCGAGGTGCTGCCGCTCCATCAGCGCCGCATCACCGCCCAGGGCATCGACCTGGATCACCACCTGATGCCCGACCCCGTGGGCAAGGCCATCGCCTGCCTGCTGGATCGGGTTCATGCCCTGGAAATTCAGCTCGGCGGGGACGCTCTCGTTTCCCACGATGCGGAGTGCCAGTCCTGCGTCGATGAATGCGTGGGCATGCACGCCACCGAGGCGCCCCCGGTCTACAGCCCGGACTACCAGACCGCCCATTGAAGAGGCTCCGCCATGAGTGAATTGATGAATCAACTGGGGCGCTTTTCCGCCGCCGAGGAGTTCCTGGATTTCTTCCAGGTGCCCTATGACCCGGCGGTGGTCCATGTGAACCGCCTGCACATTCTGAAGCGTTTCAACCAGTACCTGTCCCGCGCCAAAGTGGACGCCCTGGACGAGGCCACCCAGCTCCAGACCTGCAAGGAGCTGATGGCCCGGGCCTATGGCGACTTTGTCCGCTCCACGCCGGCCCAGGAAAAGGTGTTCAAGGTGTTCCAGGATGCCGACGGCCCGCAGGTGAGCCTGGACAGCCTGCGCGCCAGCCTGCCCTCGCAACGGCAGGGAGGATAAAACCATGCACATCGTCGTCTGTATCAAGCAAGTGCCGGACAGCTCGCAGATCCGCGTGCACCCGGTGACCAACACCATCATGCGCCAGGGCGTACCGGCCATCGTCAATCCCTATGACCTGTTCGCCCTGGAAGAGGCGCTGCGTCTGAAGGATGTCTACGGCGCCCATGTCACCGTGCTGTGCATGGGGCCACCCCAGGCGGAAGCCGCGCTGCGCAAGGCCATTTCCTTTGGTGCCGATGACGCCGTGCTGGTCACCGACCGGGCCTTTGCCGGCTCCGACACCCTGGCCACCAGTTTTGCCCTGGCCTCCACCATCGCGCAGATCAACAAGAACATGGCCATCGACCTGGTGTTCTGCGGCAAGCAGACCATCGACGGCGACACTGCCCAGGTCGGCCCCGGCATCGCCAAGCGGCTCGACCTGCAGTTGCTGACCTATGTCAGCCAAGTCGAAACCGTCGATACCGAGCGCCGGGACATCATCGTCCAGCGCCGGGCCGAGGGCGGGGTACAGGTGCTGAAAACCCGCCTGCCCTGCCTGATCACCATGCTGGAGGGCACCAATGAGATGCGGTTTGCCACCCAGGCGGGCATCTTCCGCGCCGCCCGGCATCCCGTGAAGATCTGGGACAAGACCGCTGCCGGCATCGAGGATCCCGCCAAGATCGGCCTCAAGGGCTCGCCCACCGTGGTGAGCAAGGTGTTCGCGCCCAAGCCCAAGACCATCAAGGCGGAGCTAATCACCTGCGAGAGCGACACGCCCAAGGATCTGGCCGTCACCCTCATCGCCAAGCTGCTCACCCAAAACCCGAACCTGGAAACCGCGATCGGCAAGGGCGCCCGCTAGGAGAACCTGACCATGAGTGAAGACAACGCACCCGCCAAGCGCGCCGGCGGCCGCAAGATCGAGCTGGACCCGCGCCTCGCCGCCTATCAGGGCGTCTGGGTCTTCGTCGAACACGAACGCGGCGAGGCCCATACCGTGTCGTGGGAACTGATGGGCGAGGGCCGCAAGCTTGCCGACAAGCTGGGCGTGTCCCTGTCCGGGGTAGTCATGGGGGCGCCGGGGCCGGAAACCCGCCAGTTCTGCCAGGAAGCCTTTCGCTACGGCGCCGACCGCTGTTACCTGATGGAAGATCCCGTGCTGGCCGATTACCGCAACCAGCCCTTCACCAAGGGACTGACCGACCTGGTCAACGCCTATCAGCCGGAGATCCTGCTGCTGGGCGCCTCCACCCTGGGGCGCGATCTGGCGGGCTCGGTGGCCACCACCCTGCAGACCGGGCTCACTGCCGACTGCACCGAGCTCAACATCGATCCGGAAAACCGCAGCCTGGCGGCCTCTCGCCCCACCTTCGGCGGCAGTCTGCTGTGCACCATCCTCACGCTCAACTACCGCCCGCAGATGGCGACCGTGCGGCCGCGGGTGATGCCCCTGGCAGGCTATGACGCCAGCCGCAGCGGGCCGATCATCGAGCACCCGCTGAACCTGGTGGAAACCGACATCGTCACCAAGGTGCTCAACTACATCCCCGACAGCCGTCAGGACAAACCGCAACTGCCCTTCGCCGACATCATTGTCTCCGGCGGCCGCGGCCTCAAGACGCCGGAAAATTTCCAGCTCGTGTGGGATCTGGCCAAGGTGCTGGGCGCCGAGGTGGGCGCTTCCCGTCCGGTAGTCCAGGCCGGCTGGGTGGAGCTGGAACGACAGGTGGGGCAGTCGGGCAAGACGGTGCGGCCCAAGCTCTATATCGCCGCCGGGATTTCCGGAGCGGTCCAGCACCGGGTGGGCATGGAGGGTTCGGATGTGATCATCGCCATCAACAACGATCCCAACGCGCCCATCTTTGATTTTGCCACCTACGGCATCGTGGGCAATGCCCTGCAGGTCCTGCCGGCATTGACCGAAGCCTTCCGCCAGCATCTGGCGGTGGCCCAGAAGGCGGGATAAAGGAGAATCGCCATGCGTGAAAAATTCGATGCCATCGTGGTGGGGGCAGGTCCTGCCGGCAACGCAGCCGCCTATACCATGGCCAGCGCCGGCATGTCCGTGCTGCAGATCGAGCGGGGCGAGACCCCCGGCTCGAAGAACGTCCAGGGCGCGATCCTGTACGCGGACGCTCTGGAACGCATCATTCCCGACTTTCGGGATGAGGCGCCGCTCGAACGCTATCTCATCGAGCAGCGCTTCTGGATGCTCAGCGACGATGCCTATGTGGGCAGCACCTACCGCTCCGAGGCCTTCAACCGCCCGCCCTACAACCGCTACACCATCGTCCGCGCCCAGTTCGACAAGTGGTTTTCCAAGAAAGTGCAGGAGGCCGGCGGGCTGGTCATCTGCGAAACCACGGTGCGGGAACTGATGTTCGACGGCGATCGAGTGGCCGGTGTGCGCACCGACCGCGAAGGCGGCGCCATCTACGCCGATCTCGTGGTGCTGGCCGATGGCGTCAATTCCACCCTGGCGGTCAAGGCGGGGTTCCATCCCGAGTTGAAACCCAAGGACGTGGCGCTGGCGGTGAAGGAAACCCTGTTTCTGGCCCCCGAGGTGATCGAACAGCGCTTCAACCTCAAGGGCGAGGAAGGCGTCGCCATCGAAATGGGTGGCAACATCACCCAGGGCATGGTGGGCACGGGCTTCCTCTATACCAACCGGGAAACCCTGACCATCGGTGTCGGCTGCCTGCTGTCGGACTTCGCCCAGCAGAAGATCCCGCCCTATGTGTTGCTGGAACAGATGAAGACACACCCCGCCATCCGGCCTCTGCTGGAAGGAACGGAACTCAAGGAATATGTGGCCCACCTGATCCCTGAAGGCGGCTACAACGCCATCCCCAAGCTTTACGGCAATGGCTGGATGATCGTCGGCGACTCGGCCGGGCTGGTCAATTCCGTGCATCGGGAAGGCTCCAATCTGGCCATGACCTCGGGCCGGCTGGCCGGGGAAACCGTCATTGAACTGCGTGCAGCGGGGAAAGCGCTGAACACGGCCAATCTCGCGCTTTACAAACGCAAGATGGACGAGAGCTTCGTGATGAAGGATCTCAAGAAATACCGGCGGCTCCCGGATGTGCTGCACAAGAACCCACAGTTCTTCACCGCCTATCCGGAACTGCTCAATGGCGCCATGCACCAGATCGTGAGCGTGGATGGCACGGACAAGAAATCGAAAGAACGGGAGGTCCGGCGCAGCTTTGGGCAACGCCGTGGCCTGTTTGGTTTGATGGGCGACGCCTTCAAGCTGTGGAGGGCCTTCGAATGACAAGCATCAATGTGGAAGAAAAGCTGTTCCAGAATCGCTACAAGGTGGACGCCGGCCGGCCACACATCCAGATCAAGGATGGCGATGTCTGTCGCAGCCAGTGCAAGACCCAGCAATGCACTGTCTGCTGTCCCGCCGGCTGCTATACCGCCGAGGGCAACGGCGCGGTGACCCTGATCACCGACGGCTGTCTGGAATGCGGCACCTGCCGCGTCATCTGTACCGAACACCGTAACGTGGAGTGGGAATACCCGCGCGGCGGCTTCGGCATCCTCTTCAAATTCGGGTGAACCATGGCCAAACCGCAAAAACATGTCTTCGTGTGCGTCCAGTCGCGTCCGCCGGGCCATCCCAAGGGCTCGTGCGGCGCGGGCCGCAACTCGGGCGCCCTGCTCCAGTCCTTCATCGGCGAACTGGACCGGCGGTCGCTCTGGGGCCGCATCGCCATCACCTCGGCAGGCTGCCTGGGACCCTGCGATCTGGGTCCCAATGTCCTGGTCTATCCGGACGGCATTCTCTACAGCGGGGTGACAGCGGAGGATATCCCCGCCCTCATCGATGAACATCTGCTGGGCGACAAGCCGGTGGAACGCCTGCTGGCTCCCGCCGAGGCATGGTGAAGGCAAAGCCCATGAGCGCCACGAACACACTGATGCGCGATGAACGGCCTGCCTTCGGCGGCGCCGTGAGTGGCGCGGTACGCGAATCGCTGGAGAGCGCCGCGGACTGCTACCGTGAGGATGCGGAGGCCGCGGGCCGCTGGCTGGAGCGGGCGGCTGCCGCAGACCCGGACGCCCTGGCGGTCTACTTTGCCCGCTACAAGTTCCACTTCTACCAGAACCGCTTGGCAGAGGCGGAAACAGCGGCGCGGGAGGGCCTCGCAGCAGCTGCAGCCCAGGGCGGCTTCCCCGCTGACTGGCGCAGCCTGACGCGGGAAAGCGCGTCCTGGTCGCCGGCCAGCGGTCCACAACGCTTCTACCTGTTCAGCCTCAAGGCGCTGGCCTTCATCCGCTTGCGCCGTGGGGAGGCCGAAGAAAGCCTCGCCCTGCTCGCCAAGCTGACGGAAATCGATCCCGCCGACCAGGTAGGCGCCGAGGTCATCCGCGCCCTGCACCGTGGAGCCACTACCGATGCCAGCTGAAACCCACCCTGCCCCCGCGGCCTCAGCCAATCCCGGCGCGCTCGCTGCCGCCATCCTCGCGGCCGCTCCAGCCGGGGAACGCCTGCTGGCCAGCGCCGGTGAGCGCCTGACGCAACTGGGCCTGGCGGGTCGGTTGCGGGTTCCGCTTTGGACGCAAGGGCGCTTTTCCCAGCACACCGATCCCGCCAGCGGCCGCCCCACCCTGCGTGCCGATTTTTTCTCGGCCGGCGGGCAACGCAAGGGACACCTGTTGTTCCATGGAGACGGCAGCCATTACGGCGAAATCGAGGTCGGCTTGACGCACCCCACGCTTCCCGGCTGGTGGATTGAAGTCATTGAGATCTGGGGGCGGGATGGGACCGTCAAAAACGATTTGCGGCTGTTGGCGCTGCCTGCCGAGGAAGCATGAGCGATCCCTGGTCGATCTACGATCTGCTGCTGGATCGGGTGGCGGACCACGCTGATCCAGCGCTGGAGATCACGCTTGGCTTGGTGTGGACCCTGTGCCGGAGCGCGCGCACCTACGGACTGGCCATGACGCCCGGCGGGGCGCCCCGCACCCTGCCGTGGGCCGGCTCCCTGGCCGGGCGGTCGTTGCGGGAACTTGCGCCCTGGTTGCGCGACTGGAATCCGCACGCTGCGAGCATTGGCCTGGCCGCCGTCAACGCTGCCCTCAATACCGAGGGCAACCCCGTGCTGGCGCGCGCCGCGCCCCTTGTGGGCAGCGGCCCCGGCAATCTCGCCGTATTCGAGCATTTTGCCCCGCAGCTCGCGGGCCAGCGGGTGGTGGTGATCGGCCGCTATCCGGGTCTCGATGCTTATGCCCGACAGATGGACCTGATGGTGCTGGAACGCCAGCCGGGCGCCGGCGACCTGCCCGATCCGGCCTGCGAGTACCTATTGCCACAGGCCGATTGGGTGTTTCTGACTGCCAGCAGCCTGGCCAACAAGACCTTTCCACGGCTTGCCGAACTGTCGCGCGCCGCCACCACCGTGCTGATGGGGCCGGGTACGCCCTGGCTCGGAGAGTTTGCCGCCTTCGGCATCGACTACCTGGCCGGTGTCGAGGTAAAGGATCACGATGCCCTGCGGCAGACCGTGGCCGAGGGCGGCGGCGTGCGCCTGTTCGAGGGACCGGTGCGCTATCGCCTGGCGGAGCTGCGCCTCGCCAAGCACACGATGTTGCCCCATGAAAGCCACCAAAGCCTGTCTTCCCTTTCCCCCATCCTTTAAAGGAGCAAACGACCATGGCCCTTGGATATGACGTGCTCAAAGCCGATTTCGCGCTCTGCACCGGCACCCGCACGGGCAATCAGCGCTGTAACGGAACGATTTACGTGTGTGGCCAGTGCGGTGCGCGCGGCTGCAAACAGACCCGTGTGGGCCAGTGCAGCGACCAGGCATTCAGCGTGCTCGATCAGTGTCTGAAGTGCGGCTCGCACGCCATGCAAGCGGCGAGCTGATCGCAGTGCGCCGTGGCTGGTCGTCTACAAGACCGGCACCTGCTGAATTGCAACAGAGGGAAACGTCATGGCTGAAATGATCGTGGTGGAAGATCGCAATCAGGACGACCTGTCGCGCAAGGCTGGCTGTTACCTCTATGTCGATACCGAGCTCTGGCTCGAAGAGGACCAGGTGCACCGGGGCGATGGCCCCGCCGTCATTGCCCCGGACGGCGCCGAGCGCTGGTACATCCACGGAAAAGAAGTCTCGCGCGATGTCAACGCATTCTTTTTCCAAAACAAATGGTCGATGCAACGCGGCCTCAACACGCCGCAGAAGATCACCGTTTTTCAGGCCCATTTTCTGAAGTGACCGCCGATAGACCGGAGCACAAGGGCTGACTTGCCTGCGCAGATCGGCGTTTGGGATCCGGATTCGCATCGTCACTTGCCGAGATAACGAGAGATCGCGCCCTCATACGCCCGGAAGGAGCCCGTCATGTTTACCAAAGCCTGCGATTTGAGCGAATTGAAGGAAGGAAAAACCGATGTGGCGGCGGTCAACCGCACGTTGGTGCTGCTGGTCTGGCCGCTTGGTGGAAAACCCATTGCCTACCAGGGCATGTGCCCGCACTCGAATGAACCGCTGGCTGATGCCCGATTCGACGGCAAGATCATCTCCTGCCGCCATCATGACTGGGAATTCGACGGAACAACCGGTGCGTGCATCCGCGGCAAGCCCTGCACGCTTGCGGAATATCCGCTTGAAATCAAGGACGGCGAAATTCACGTCGATGTGAGCGGCGTGGTGCCCAATCGCGCCGCGTAGGCGCCGGATTTCAACCGCCGCCGGACGCACGGCTTGCGATCTGTTTGCCGCCGTCTGCCTTGGCAAGCCAGGCGCCCCTCGTCCGGTTGGTGCGCTTTTTCAACCCATTACATTCCGTCAGGCCGCTTTTCAGGAGCACTTCACATGTCCGTTGCAGAGGGATTCTTTGTCGATTGGGACGGCAATGCGCGCAGCACCCTCGCGCCCGGTGGCGGCTATCTCTGCGAAACCGATGTCAGCGCCCGTTATGTCGCGATCACCACGCCCAACGGCGCCCTGGTGCATGAAGCCAGCTACTATAAAAACTTGGCTGACCTCGAAAAGGCGGGTATCAGGGCAGCGCTTGTTCCGGATTCACATCCTTGGGGAACCCGGAAAGACGGATTTTGAGCAAGGGTCAGACCTGAGGAGATCGGGGGATGCTGCCGACCACCATTCTCGTCGATGAGTCGCCGCGGTGTGTGGTGCGACCGACGGACGCCAAGGCGCTCAGTCGTTTCATTCGCAATGGGAAGAGTTACCTGCTTGGCGAGAACCCCACCGGCGCCATTTCCCATCGCCCAGCCGATACCGAAGAATCGGCAAAATGGCATGAGGCCCTCGCGCTTCATCAGGCCTGGGGAGGCGCCGAGGAAGACTATTTCGGGATTCCGCTGTAAGCGGACCGCAAGGCGAATGTCGCTTCAGGGACGCTGCATGCCGACATCGTGGGGATTGCCCGCCTGATTGCGCATCCAGTCGGCAAGTTTGGCCATGAGGCCATAGATCTCCTGCCGCGCATCCGCATCCTCGATCGCCTCTTCCAGTGCGCCGCGCATGCACAACAGCCAGGCGTCGCGCTCGGCATCGCCGATGGCAAATCCCATATGCCGCTGGCGCAGGCGAGGATGCCCGCGCTCGGCAGAATAGTGCTTCGGGCCGCCCATCCATTCACCCAAGTAACGTTTGAGCACATCCTTCGTCGGCCCGAGATCCGGCGCATGCATGGCCCGAATGACGTTGGCCTCCTGCAAGCTGTCCATCCGTGCGTAGAAGGATTCCACCAGGCGATCGATGGTTGGCGCCCCGCCCACCCGCTCGAACATGGACACGACCGCTGCGACTTCCGTCATTTCTCACCTCCGGTTCAGTTTGCGTTGCGCTCAGCCGCCAAATGGCTATTCATCCGTGCTGGGCAGCAGGATCACCTCCGCCGGCGCTCCAGGCCCCTCGGCATCGAAAAAATCCAGGGTACTGACGCGCGACAGTCCCCCGCCGCTCTCCATCAGCACCACGGCGTCCCGCGGCATTTTCATCAGCTCATCCAGCAACTGCGCAACCGTCATTATCGTCGCCTTTCCCGCACCCAGTCCATGCGCGAAATCATGTTTTCAGAGGGGCGATCCCGCCTCACCGAAGCACAGGGTCACGGTGTCTTCATCAAGCATCGCAATTTCGGCCTGCTTCAATATCCCGTTGTCGTGATAGGCATAGCGGTGGGCCAGCTCGACCTCGCCATAGACCATCTTGTCAAAGCCAATCAACAAACCGGCATCATTGAAATAGGCGCGGATAAAGGTGTTGCGGTTTGAGAGCGCATCGGCCTCAATGGGATTCACCAGCTTGAGCGGAAGCTTGACGCCGGTGTAGGACACAAAAAACCGACATTCCTGATGCGCTTTCTCCACGCCATCTCCAGCAACGATTACCACAGATTGCTTTGATTAATTCACGTCAATGCATGTCAGACTTCAACCGAATTTTATCTTCATGGCATCGCGCGCGATCCGGTGAAAAATGTTCATTCGGCCCTTTCCATAACGACCAAAAAAGCCAAAATTTACGGCTGACATTGCCATGATATTTGCATGAAACATGCCGCACAAAACGCAATGCCTTACAGCCCGTAATTTACCCGCCCCGAGCAAGGATCAAGCCATGGCCACTCTGAAACTCTATATGACCCCTGGATCCTGCTCGACCGGCATCCACATCATCCTTGAAGAACTGGACGAGATTTTCGAAGCCTATGTCGTAAACCTGCCAGCGGGCGATCATTTCAAGGCGGACTATGTCGCAATCAATCCAAAATCAACCATTCCAACCCTGGTGCGCGGGGATGGAACGGCATTGACTGAAGTGCCCGCGATTGCCTATTGGCTGGCCCGCACCCATCCCCGCGCCAGGCTGTGGCCGGAGGATGTGGAAAGCGAGACGCGGGCGCTCGAAGCCATGGCCTATATCGTCGGCACCATCCATGGCCAGGGCTTTGCCCGCATCTTCGCCACCCCCACGTTCGCCCGCAATCCGGCCGATCACGACGCCGTGCGTCAGCTCGGCCGCGACATTGTCGAAAAGGGCTTTGCGATTCTGGATGCGGCACTTGCCAAGCAGGATTACATCGCCGGCCCGTTTTCGGTGGCCGATCCGATTCTGTTTTATGTTGCGTTCTGGGCAGACAAGACGAGCATTCAGCTACCCGAACACGTCGCCGCGCACTATCGGCGCATGCTGGCGCGCCCCGCGGTCCAGCAGGTGCTGCGCGAGGAGGGTTACAATCCCGCGACCCTGGGTCTGGCCATGGTCACCGCATAAGCCCGCCTGAATGCCGCCTAGCCAATGGTGATGAGGAGTGGCTCCAGGCCCGCGACGGTGGCCTCGATCTGGTCCCCGGATACCACCGGACCGACGCCGGCCGGGGTGCCGGTGAAGATCAGATCGCCCGGATGCAGCTCGACCAGCCTTGACAAGGCACTGATGATCTGCGGAACGCGCCAGATCATGTCGCCGAGATCAGCGGACTGGCGGACCTCGCCATTGACTTTCAGCTCGATCTTGCCCCGGTTGATGATCCCGGTATAGAACTCCGGCGTGATTGCCGAGATCGGCGCCGCGCCATCAAAACTCTTGCTCATGTCCCAGGGGCGGCCGTGCTCCTTGGCGACTTTCTGCAGGTCGCGCCGCGTCATGTCCAGGCCAACGGCGTAGCCGAAGATCCGGTCATCGGCGCGATCTTCGGCAATATTCCGTCCGCCCGTTTGCAAGGCCACCACCAGCTCCACCTCCGGCTGCAGGTCCGCCGTCGCCGGCGGATAGGGCATCACGGACTGATTGGGCAGGATGGCCTGGGCCGACTTCATGAAGAAAAATGGCGCCTCGCGCTCGGGATCGCTCCCCATTTCCTTGGCGTGGGCCGCGTAGTTGCGCCCCACGCAGTAGATGTGGCGCACCGGGAATGGATTGCTCGACATCGCCGGAATGGCGATGACGGGCGCAGGCGGAAAGGCATAGCTCATGATCACGGACTCCTCGTTCGTAAATTCAAGGGTCGACAGGCAAGGGCTTGTTGGCCCGGTGTAGCGTCAGCCAGCGCTCCAGCTCCGCCACATGCTGCGATTCTTCCTTGACGAACTCCTCGGCGAAAGCGCGGACTTCGGGATCCTGGGTTGCCGCCAGAATCTCCTTGTAATAGGCCAGGCTGGCACGTTCAGCGTTCAGCGCCACCTGCAGCGCCTCTTCCCGCCCGATGAAGGGGTCGATCGCCCAGATGGCCGCTGATTCCGGGCTTTCAATATCAGGCCATTCAAACTCAATCGGCGACAATTTCGGAATATCACGAGAACCCGAACGGGCGCGCGCTTCTTTTGCATGCAAGCGCGAATATTCCGCAAGCTGGCGAAACAATTTCGCCACTTCTGCGTTCCCGCCCGTTTGCATGGCATCTGCGAGTTGATCGAAACGCAAAGCGGCATCTTCCTCGAGCCTGATGGAATAGGCCAAGAATGTCTCCACTGAGTCCATGGTAACGATCTCCAAGAATGAGGCTGCCCTTTGTCCGGGTTGGACAGAGCTCCAAATGTATAGGGAAGCAATATCAATGCCATCGATGCCAAGAACCATGCGCGTACCCAAAAGCGTCGCTGGATTTTGTTCTTTTTGAGGCAAGCAAAAAAAAGCGGCACAAGAACCCAACAAAGCACACTCGGGTGACATGGAAGAGCATGGAAGCGGCCGCTGCAGGGGTTTAGCGGGGCGCGTGCGCAAAACACTGCGCGTTGAAGGCGTTGAGTCCCTCCAGGCAATAGCATACATTGCGCGCCTGCCTTAAGCGGCACACTTTTTGCATTTTGGTGAAACTGCAGTCTTCAAAACAGGAGTATTCAATCATGGCTAACGTCACGTTTTCTTCCCCGGTGATGCCTCGGGACATCACGGTCTATGCAGTCGCAGGGCACCGCGGTACCCTGCTCGCACTGGCAAAAGCCCATCACATCCCGATTCCTTTTGACTGCCAGGATGGTGAGTGTGGTTCCTGCCTTGTCGAAATCACGCACTTCTCACCCCGTGAACGCTATGGCATAGCACTGACCGAAAAAGAAAAAGAGTTGCTCAGGCAATTCGGAAAGATCACCAAGGCAGAAATCATGGATGCTGAGGTGAATGATATGCCTCCCCACCATCGCCTTGCATGCCAGTGCTTTGTTCGTAACGAAGACATCATGGTTTCTTTTGAAGGGGACATGACACTGCCTGTCAAGGGCCCGACATTGTCGATCGCGGCCGCAATCTACAAGGGGGGAGTCCAAATCAAAACGCTGGATGACTTCCTCAGCTACGCTGTGCAGATCGAAGAAGACGCAGCCATTCATTTCGAACGGCTCAGCAAAACCATGGCGGCCTGCGGCAACTCTGACGTCGCCGCGCTCTTTAGCGAACTTGGCCACTATTCGCGCCTCCATCTGGCGGAAGCCAAGGCAAAGTGTTCACGCAAAGACATCACCGTGAGCCTGCCTGCCAAATCGGCATGGCCGGACAATGAGACGCCCGAGAAAACCGCGCTTTGGGCGGCGGACCCGGAAATGGCAAGGTTGGGTGCGCTCAAGGCGGCGCTACAGGGAGAGCGCAGGGGCTTCGAATTTTATTACGCCATTGCCGGAACCACGAAGGATCCGGAAATCCGGGCTATTGCCAAGGAGTTTGTGCATGAAGAGACTGAACACGTAGACAAGCTCAAGCAGTGGATTGAGCAGGAAGAAGCGGCAGTACGCGCCAAGGGCGGGACGGCTGCTTCCTGAGTCAACGATCATTGTAAACGGGTGCGCGATTACACGGGGGGAAACCTCCCCGGGATTCGTGGAGGCTGTTTGGTTTAAGTCAGGCTGCCACTGTGGCGGCCTGACTGGCGAGTTGCCGGTAGTAGTTTGCCTCAGCTTCCGCAGGTGGGATGTAGCCGATTGGCTCGAGCAGGCTGTGGTTGTTGGCTAGGCAACCCATTCCAGTGTCGCCAGCTCCACGGCCTCCTTGGTCTTCCAGGGCGCGCGACGATGGATCAGTTCGGCCTTGTAGTAGAGTAAAGCAGGGACAGACCACGATTGTTCTCATAAACTGTGGTCTGTCCTTGGTTAATAATACTTTTATTTCGAGGAATTGAGCCGTTCGATCAATGTGCTGGATGTGCCCGCAGCGACGATTTGCTGTCGGTAGGTGGCGTGGCAACTGACGCATTGCGCAAGGGTTCGGTTGAGGCTGTCCAATACACCCTTCTCGTCCTTCTTTCGCGCATAAACCGCAATTTCATCGGCTGTTTTGTGAAATTTGATGGCGCGGTCTGAAAATCCCGGAGCGCCGGCCCCCATGCGCTGGCACATCCCTTCCATCTCCTTGGAGAAACCCATCCTTGCCGCTGCAGCTTCGATTGCCGGGAAGTCCTGCTTGGCAAGACCCGCAATGATCGCCTGAATTGCCTCGAGATGATCCCGCATGTTCTGTTTTTGATGGAGCGCCATGTGAGGACTAAGCGGAACCGGCGTGCGTCGGTCCATTCGGTCCAGTTCCATTGCAGGGTCCGGGTGGCTCGCGGACTCCGTTGCCCAGGCCGGCAAGACAGCGCCAGACAATAAAATCAACAAGCAAGAAAACCATTGCCTGAATTTCACCAGGATCTCCAATGGATTTGGACTGACAATTCCGACGATACGCCAGATTCGGGACGCTCAGCAGCGCTCCACAGAGACCGTGTTCCACAGGTCCAAGAAATCGCCGTGGGAATCATGCCGGCCTTGAGCGCCGCGCACCTGTTTGGATGGGGCTTTGATCCCGTTGTGTCGAGCGGCCGCAAATGCCGTCGCTAACCCACACTGCGCCGGGCAGGCGACAGGTCTTCGCTACCGCCGAAGCAGGCGGCATAGTCGCTGCACACGCCGCAACTGGGCGCCTTGCACAGGCTGATTTCTGCCCGCTGGCAAAGCTGGCGATAAAAGAACCGCTTCCAGCGCAGGTTGTGGGTGTTTTGCTCGACCAGGGTGGGAAAATGCGCGTTGAGCAGCGCGGACAGGCTGGCCCGACTCGCGAGGCCCAGATCTTCCCACAGATGATTGTCCCCCATGCAACCTGCCGCCACGGCCCGCGCGACCCATTCCCCATGAATGGTGCGGTCCTTGCGATGGGCCATCAGGAGTTCCAGCAGGTCGGCGAATTCATCCAGTCGCGGATCGGATGAAGCCGGCGTGCCCA
>PKDC01000043.1 GCA_002862435.1 Pseudomonadota bacterium
GGAAACTCAGGGCGCCGGATGCGCGAGCGCGATCCAGTCGTCGGGCGTGTTGCAGTTGCGCAGCGCCTGCGACCAGCGTGCTGCGGGCAGGACCTGCGTCTCCACGCCGTGCTGCAGCGCGCGCAACGACCGCTCGCGGCCGGAACGCTGGCCAATGTCTTCCATCACGGCGCGCAGGCGGTCGTCCATCCGCAGCCGCATCGGCAAGGCATGGCCTTCCACGCAGGCGCATGCGGCCCCGGCGGCGAGCAAGGCATGCAGCAGGTCTGCGGACAACAGCGGCATGTCCACGGGCACCACGATCCATGCGCCGTCGCGCAGGCGCGGGGCGAGTTGCGCCAGCGCGCCCATCGGTCCAGTATCGGGCGTCGCGTCGGGCACGCCCCCGATGTCCGGGTGATCACCGCTGACGATCACCTCGCTTGCGCCTGCGGTGAGCAGCAACGCGCGCATGTGCGTCAGCAACGTACCGTCACCCCAGGGCAGCACGGCCTTGTCCGTGCCCATGCGCGAGGAGCGCCCGCCCGCGAGCAGCACCGCACGCCAGGCGGGCGATGCCAGGCTCACGCCGGCATCCACGCGGGCGGCTGCAGATGGCTCAACCCATGCACCTGCACCGACGTGCCTGCGATCACATCCCCGACGTCGGCCGGCAGCGTGATCCATGCGGTGGCCTGCGAGAACGGCAGCAGGCGGAACGAAGCCTGCGCCGGCGCCACGTGCGCGCACAGTCGACCGTCGCCGTCGCACTGCAGCGTGCCGTGCAAGGCCGCATGCAGCCCGGTACGCGAGCGGCAGTCGTCGGCGAGCGGCAACCAGCGCGGCGTTTCCGGCGGCAAACCCAGCCAAGCGCGCAGCAGCGGTTCGACAAGGAAGCGGAAGCCCACCGCCGTCGACAGCGGGTTGCCCGGCAGGCCGACGAACAGCGGCCCGTCGCGCAGGCGCGCGGCGAGCACCGGCTTGCCCGGGCGGATCGCCACGCCGTGGAACAGGATCTCGGCACCGCGCGCGCCGAGCGCGGACGGCACGAAGTCGTAGCAGCCTTTCGACACCGCGCCCGTGCTGAGCACCAGGTCGACGCCCTCGGCGAGTGCGGCATCCAGCGCGGCCTGGAACGCGGCCACGTCATCGCCCACGCGGACGATGCGCTGCACCTCGGCACCGGCGGCGGCGATAGCGAGCGCGAGATAGGGCGACATCGCATCGTGGATGCCACCCGGTGGCAGCTGTTCGCCCGCCGCGAAAATCTCGCGGCCCGTCGCCAGCGCCGCCACGCGTGGACGCCGCGCCACCGGGATCCGGTCGATGCCCAGGCCAGCGATCAGCATCAGCGCGGCAGCATCGAGCACGTGTCCGGCCGGCAACACGGACTGCCCCGGCATCACGTCTTCGCCGCGGCGACGGATGTTCGCGCCGGCCGCCACCTCGCCCAGCACGCGTATCCGCGATGCGCCCGAGTCCGACCCAGGCAACGTCTCGATCCGCTCCACGGGAACGACCGTATCGGCGCGCGCCGGCAAGGGGGCACCGGTCATGATCTCCCACGCCAACGCGTCATCCTGCGGCGCAGGCTCGCCGGCGCCGATGCGCGCGCCGATCTCCCACGCCCGTGCATCCGGCACCGGCATCCCGCCGGTCGCGAGCGCCACGCCATCCAGTGCCGCATTGTCGCAAGGCGGCAGCGCCAGGTCGCTGACGATCGCCGCGGCCAGCACGCGGCCGAGCGCGTCGCCGGGCGCGAGCGTCTGCGTGCAGCGCAGGGCCGCGCCGTCCGTCAGTCGTGCCACCGCGTCGTGGTACCCGATCACCCTGCCTCCTCGTCCCTGGCCTCACGGCGGGCACCAGCCTAGTGCAGCACCGTGCGCTTGCCAATCGTGCCGAACGAACGCGCCTTCACGCCGCTGAAGACTGCGACGCCACGCCGCAGGCGGTTGACCCATGTCAAGGACAACCCCGCCACGCGCGCCTAGCCTGCACGCATGGCCAGCCTGTCCTCCCTATTCGACCCCGAGTTGCTGCGACGTTACGACACGCCGGGGCCGCGCTACACCTCCTATCCCACCGCCCCGCAGTTCTCGCCCGGCTTTGACGAGGCCGACCTTCGCGGCATGGCGGCGATCAGCAATGGCGACCCGATTCCGCGGCCGCTCTCGCTGTACCTGCACATCCCGTTCTGCACCAGTCCGTGCTTCTACTGCGGCTGCAACCGCATCATCACCCGCGACACTGCGCGCGGCGCCGCCTACCTGACGCGGCTGTACCGCGAAGTGGCGATGGTCTCGGGTCTGTTCGACCGCGACCGCGACGTGGAGCAGGTGCACTTCGGGGGCGGCACGCCCAATTTCCTGACGCCGTCGCAGATCGCCGAGGCGATGGACGTGTTGCGTCGGCACTTCTCCTTCACCGCACCGTCGCGGCTGGATTGCTCGATCGAACTCGATCCGCGCTTCATCAGCCCCGACGACGTGGGCGAGCTGGCCAAGGCCGGATTCAACCGCGCCAGCCTGGGCGTGCAGGATTTCGATCCCGACGTGCAGCGCGCGGTCAATCGCATCCAGAGCGTCGAGCAGACCCTGGCGATCATCGATGCCTGTCGCACGCACGGCCTGCAGTCGGTCAACGTCGACCTGATCTACGGGTTGCCGAAGCAGAGCCTGGCCGGCTTCTCGCGCACGCTCGACATCACCCTGCAGGCGCGGCCGGACAGGCTGGCGATCTACAGCTACGCGCACCTGCCGTCGATGTTCCGCCCGCAGCAGCGCATCAATGCCGACGAGCTGCCGTCGCCCGAGGTGAAACTCGGCCTGCTGCAATGCGCGATCGACAAGCTCGGCGAGGCCGGCTACGTCTACATCGGCATGGACCACTTCGCGCTGCCCGACGACAGCCTGGCCGAGGCGCAGCGACGTGGCGGCCTGCATCGCAACTTCATGGGCTACACCACGCATGCCGAAAGCGACCTGGTGGGCCTGGGCGTCAGCGCCATCAGCCACATCGGCCCGAGCTTCAGCCAGAACCCGCGCGATCTCGGCAGTTGGGAGCAGGCCATCGACCAGGGCCACCTGCCGGTGTGGCGCGGCATGCGGCTGGACGAAGACGACGTGATCCGTGCCGATGTCATCCAGCAGCTGATGTGCCACGGCACGCTGGACTATCGCGAACTCGGTCGTCGGCACGTGATCGACTTCACGACCTACTTCGCCGACGCGATGGAGCGCTTGCGCCCACTGCAGGACGACGGGCTGGTGGTGCTGGACCACGACGGCCTGCGCACGACCTCGCGCGGGCGCCCGCTGTTGCGTATCATCGCCATGTGCTTCGACCGCTACCTGCCCACCGCTGCCGCCTCGACGCCTCGCTTCTCGCGCACGGTCTGACCTTCCCGGGAGTGTCCGCATGACCTCGCCGCTGGTCTTCCCGCGCACCGATGCGAGCATCGTCGCCGACGACGGCGACACCCTGAACTTCTGCTCCACCTGCGCGTTCTCGCAGGCCTGCCTGTCCGAAGGCATGGACAAGCGCGCGCTGATGGACCTGCACGTGCTGGTCGAACACGTCGGCCCGCTGCGCGCCGGCGAACACGTGTTCCGCGAAGGCGACCCGTTCGGCGCGATCGCCGCAGTGCGCGCCGGCACGGTGAAGACCTACCAGATCGACCGCAACGGGCACGAGCAGGTGCTCGGCTTCCACCTGCCGGGCGAAGTGATCGGCCTCAACGCCATCCACGGCGATCGCTACCCGTGCAACGCGATCGCGCTGGACACGGTGATGCTGTGCCGCTTCTCGTTCCCGAAGATCGCGATGCTGGCCGCGCGCCTGCCCAACCTGCAGGCGCACCTGTTCAGGCTGATGAGCCGCGATATCGGCGTGGCCTCGCTGTTCGCGCGCGATAACACCGCCGACGAACGCATGGCCGCGTTCCTGATCGGTCTCTCGCGCCGGTTGGCCGCGCGCGGCTTCTCGCCGCGCCGCTTCCAGCTGACGATGGCGCGCACCGACATCGCCAACTACCTGCGCCAGGCGCCCGAAACGGTCAGCCGCGTGCTGCGCCGCTTCGAACAGGACGGCCTGCTGCACATCAAGCAACGCGACGTCGAGATCCTCGACCTGCCCCGCCTGGAAGCCCTCGCGCTGGCCGTGCTGCGGGATTGATCGTGGGCGCGCCCATCCTCTTTATCGCGACACCCACGACACGGCGATGGTGTGCCGAGGCACACCCTACGTGGCTGTAGGAGCGACGTAAGTCGCGACCGCACGGCCCGGCTACCGATCCGCATTACGAAGGCCGGAAAGTCTCTGGTCGCGACTTACGTCGCTCCTACAGAAAGCATCTGTTGCGATTCCTCCCCGGCTTGACCTGCGTCATGGAGCCCCCGGGCCGGCGCGCCGATGATGCGGCCGTTTCCCGAGGAGAGCCGCATCATGAATTCGACACGCAAGTTGTGGGTGGGGTTGGCGGCCCTGCTCATTGCGTCGTTCGCCGTCCTGCTTTGGGTCGGCAGCGAAGTGCATCGCCAGGCGCCGCCGGTACCCGAACGTGTCGTGGCGGAGGACGGCCGGGTGATCTTCACCCGCCAGGACATCGAGACCGGCCGCCAGGTCTGGCAGTCCATCGGTGGCCAGCAGTTGGGCTCCATCTGGGGCCACGGTGGCTACGTGGCGCCCGACTGGGGCGCGGACTGGCTGCACCGCGAAGCCGAGGCCATCCTGGATGGATGGGCCAAGCGCGAAGCCGGCGCGGAAGGCTACAAGCAGCTCGACGCGCCCACCCAGGCCGCCTACGCCACGCGCGTGCAGGCGCTGATGCGGCCCAACACCTACGACGCCGCGAGCGGCACGATCACGTTGTCGAACGATCGCGCGGATGCGATCGGTGTGGTCGGTACGCATTACCAGAGCCTGTTCTCCGCCGATCCGGCCACCGGCGACCTGCGCGAGGCCTATGCCATGCGCAACGACACCGTGCCCGACGCCGAACACCGCCGCCAGCTGACGGCGTTCTACTGGTGGGCGGCGTGGTCGTCGGTGACCGAGCGCCCGGGTGCGGACATCAGCTACACGGCCAACTGGCCGGCGGACGAGCTGGTCGGCAACACGCCGCCGCCAAGCGCCTTCCTGTGGACGGTCTTCAGCGTGCTGTTCCTGATCGCCGGTGTCGCCTTGCTCGGCTGGCACTACGCGGTCAACCACGGCGACGAGATGGCACCGGTGCTGCCGAAGAGCGACCCGCTGGCGAAGATCAAGATCACGCCGTCGATGCGCGCCACCGCGAAGTATTTCTGGGTGGTCATCGCGCTGTTCGTGGTGCAGATCCTGCTGGGCGCGATCACCGCGCACTACCAGGTGGAAGGCCAGGAAGCCTACGGCTTCGCGCTGGCCGACATTCTGCCGTACTCGCTCACGCGCACCTGGCATACCCAACTCGCGGTGCTGTGGATCGCGACCGCGTGGCTGGGCATGGGCCTGTACATCGGCCCGGCGATCTCCGGGCACGAACCGAAGTTCCAGCGCCTCGGCGTCAATTTCCTCTGGACCTGCCTGATCGTCATCGTGGTCGGCGCCTTCACCGGGCAGTGGTTCGCGGTGATGCAGAAGCTGGGGCTTGAGCACAACTTCTGGTTCGGCCACCAGGGCTGGGAATACGTCGACCTGGGCCGCTTCTGGCAGTGGTTCCTCTTCATCGGCCTGACCCTGTGGCTGGTGCTGGTGGGCCGTGCGCTGTGGCCGGCCATCCGCAACGGCGGCGAATCGCGCAGCATCGTCAGCCTGCTGTTCCTGTCCACGGTGGCGATCGGCCTGTTCTACGCGGCCGGCCTGATGTGGGGCGAGCACACGCACCTGTCGATGGTCGAGTACTGGCGCTGGTGGGTGGTGCACCTGTGGGTGGAAGGCTTCTTCGAGGTGTTCGCGGTGGCGGTGATCGCCTTCCTGTTCACCCGCCTTGGCCTGCTGCAGACCAGGACCGCGACGGTGGCGGTGCTGTTCGCCACCATCGTGTTCATGGCCGGTGGCGTGCTGGGCACGCTGCACCACCTGTACTTCACCGGCACGCCGACCGCGGTGATCGCGTTGGGCGCGAGCTTCTCGGCGCTGGAAGTGGTGCCGCTGGCCTACGTGGGCTTCGAGGCGTACCACAGCTGGAAGATGGGCAAGGCCACGCCGTGGATGCAGCGCTATCGCTGGCCGATCCAGTTCTTCATCGCGGTGTCGTTCTGGAACCTGGTGGGCGCGGGCCTGTTCGGCTTCCTGATCAATCCGCCGCTGCCGCTGTACTACATGCAGGGCCTGAACCTGACGCCGAACCACGGCCACACCGCGCTGTTCGGCGTGTACGGCATGCTCGGCATCGGCCTGATGCTGTTCTGCCTGCGCGGGCTGAAGCCGGACGTGGTGTGGAACGAGAAGCTGCTGAAGACCGCGTTCTGGTCGCTCAACATCGGCCTGGCCGGCATGTCGCTGCTGACCCTGCTGCCGCTGGGCATCCTGCAGCTCAATGCGGCGCTGGAGCACGGTTACTGGTTCGCGCGCTCGGCGGAGTTCATGCAGCAGCCGATCGTGGACATGCTGGTGTGGATGCGCGTGCCGGCCGACACGCTCTTCAGCGTGGGCGCGCTGGCGCTGGTGTGGTTCGTGGCCAGCCTGTGGCTGGCCCCGCGCCGCGAGCCGCTGCCGGTCCCGCAAGCGAACGAAGCCTGACCCTGGAACCGGCCTCTCCGGGTGGAGAGGCTGGGCCACCTGCTGCAGGTTGCAGCAAGAGAGCCGCGACCGCAGCTCTCTTTTTGTCTGTTGACTGCAATACCGCCGCACCGCCATCCTGCCCTGTCACCGCAAGGATTGCCGACCATGCGACCTTGCCCGAGCCACTTGCTCAGGAGTCGCAATGAAGTTGACCAGCCTGCTCTTGATCATGGCCGTCGGCGTGGCCGGTTTGTATACCTACGATCTGTACAAGACAAAGCGTGCGCTCGAGACACAAGCGACAAGCACCGTGCGGATCGCAGCCGCGCCGTCGCAGTTCGACCGACCTTGGGGTCAGCAATCAACAGTCTCACCACCTCCCTCAAGCGCATCCTCATACAGCTGCGATGGACGAACACATTGCTCACAGATGCGGTCCTGCGCAGAAGCGACGTATTTCATCCAGCATTGTCCCAATACCAAGATGGATGGCGACCGGGATGGGATTCCTTGCGAGAACCAGTGGTGCAGCTGATCGCATGCGTCCGCCATCGCTCATCGCCCATGACCCTTCCCGCAACGCAAATTCGAGCGGCGTCAGGTTCACGATTCCCTTCGCAGTCTTCATGCTCCTCGCCCATGCGCCGGCAGTCGCGTAGGTCTGTCCCGCCGACCTCATGCGGATCGACGGAGTAGGCGTCGCCGCACCGGCCAATCGTCTTGTGCAGGCCTACGGCACGCCGATCGCCCGGAATGCCATGGGCGGCGAGCACTACGAAGAGGAGTGGGTATTCGACAAGGCTCACGCCTACCTGATCTCGGGCCGCGTCGAGCATCTCGCATCCTCACGGCAGGGTTCGTGCACGGGCCGTGGCATCTGCGTCGCTGGCACTTTGGACGACGCAAAGCAAAGGTTCGACGGCTTCGTTCGCAGCGAGGACGGCAACTCGTTGCATTGCATCGATGCGGAGTCCGCCTGCTCCCTGGTCGTGGAGGGCACGCGGCGAATCCGCAGGCTTGTCCTCCAATGCCTGCCCTAGGCACTGCAGATAGGGAATTCACCTGTTCATGCCCACCTACCTCATTCCGACGCCACGCGAACGACTGATCGCATTCGGCAAGGTCCTCTTTCCGCCGCTCGGCGGCACCGCACTCTTCCTGACGGCGCGCCTTTACGATCGGCATGCGGCCGACCTGCCCCTCTGCGAACAGCTCCCTTGGATGTGGTTCGTCGTCGTGATGGTCACGACGGTGATGGCAGGTTTGCCTGTCTGTGTGGCCGAATCGCCTTCAGGATATGGCGGTACGGACAGTATCCCGCGCCCGGCACTTCGGTCTTCTTCCGCACGCGCGTGTATACGGGCTGGTGGGCGCACACGAACGCCATCGCCTACGCGACGATGTCGCTCCTTTTTTGCCGTCTTCCTGGTGGCATTCCTCAGCATGTTTGTTTTCCCCGACGGGGGGCCGCTCAACCTGGGGCTGCAGGGCTGTGAGCCCTGATCACTCGGACTCAGGAGAGCGTGGGGCCGCGAAACGATCTGCCAAGGATCTCACGCGGGAGCAGATGATGCAGCGGCTGCTGGGCGACCGTTTCGCACTTCTCGCTGAAGGCGAGACCGACCATCACATGATCGACGCCTACAGCATGCAGTGCGGAAAGACGAACCACACGCTTTACCTCGACCTGTACCACTGCCACACGCCAGCGCCGGACACGGCACCCGAAGGCTTCACGATCCTGCGCTGATCAGTGCGAACACCCGCCGCAGCACTGCCCCGCCTTGTGGCCGCGCGGTTCGCTGTCGCCGGCATCGGCGTGTTGCCCGACGTCCTTGAGGATGGCGATCACGCGTTCGGTCGGCAGCGTGGTCATCACCATCAGACGGCCGGTACCGGATTCCAGGGTGACTTCGGCTTCCGGATCCCAGGCGCGCAGCGCCTCGGTCATGGCCTGCTGGCGTTGTTCAGACGTGGGAGGGATGGGGTCGGACATCGGCTTTCCTGTGCTCGTCGTGGTCGGCGCGCAGTTGCGCGGATGACGCGACTCTAGAGGCACGTCGCGCGAACAGCCTTGACCCGGATCAAGGCACCCGCACGCAGCGAATCGCCATCCACCTGATCCACGTCAAGGCGATGCCACGTCCCCGCGCGCAAGCTCGCCGCATGAAGATCGACATCGTCGCCCCGCCCCGCTCCCGCACCGCCGTCGCGTTGCCCGGCCCCTCGCCCGCGTGGCTCGCGCATGCGCCGCACCGGCTGATGTTCTTCATCGGCGCCGGCAACGTGCTGCTGGCGATGCTGTGGTGGACGCTGTGGCTGGTCGCCACGCGCTGGGGCCTGTGGACGATGCCCGAGACGCCGATCTACGCCGGCTGGTTGCATGCGTTCCTGATGCAGTACCTGGTGCTGCCGAGTTTCATCTTCGGTTTCCTGCTGACCGTGTTCCCGCGCTGGATGGGCATGGCCGACCTGAAGCGCTGGCATTACGTGCCGGTCGGGCTGGGCCTGATGGGTGGTCAGCTGGCGATCCTGCTGGGCGTGGCCGGCTGGCAGGCGGGACTGACCGTCGGCCTGTGGATGGCGCTGGCCGGCTGGACCGCGGCGCTGCTGACGCTGGGCCGGTTGCTCGCTGACGACACCGCGAAGACCTGGCACGCGCGCTCGTGCTTCGCTGGCCTGCTGCTGGGCTGGCTGGGGCTGGCGATGTTCATCGCGTTCGCGCTGGGCGCATCGCCGACGTGGGCCTTCGCCAGCATCAAGCTGGGCGGCTTCGGCCTGCTGCTGCCGGTGTACGTAACGGTGGCGCACCGCATGTTCCCGTTCTTCGCCGGCAACGTGGTGCCGGGCTACGTGCCGTGGCGCTCGCTGCCATGGCTGGGCGCGGTGTGGGCGCTGCTGATGGTGCACCTGGGTCTGGAACTAGTGCATGCCTACGCGTGGTTGTGGCTGGCCGATGCGCCGCTGCTGGTGCTGACTGCGTGGGCGGTGCATCGCTGGTGGCCGCGCGGGCGCATGCCGGGCCTGCTGGCGGTGCTGTTCATCGGCACGGCCTGGCTGACGATCACCTTCCTGCTGTACGTGGTGCAGAGCGTGACGTTCCTGGCGACGGACGACTTCATCCTAGGACGCGCGCCGATGCATGCGATGTTCGTCGGCTTCTTCGGCAGCCTGCTGGTGGCCATGGTCACGCGGGTGACGCAGGGCCACTCGGGACGGCCGCTGGCGATGACGAAGGTGGCGTGGTTCGCGTTCGTCGCGATCCAGGTGGTCGCGGTGATGCGTATCGTGGCCGACCTCGCGCCGGATGCGATGGCGTGGCAGGCCGCGGCGGCCATCGGCTGGCTGCTGGCACTGGCGCCATGGGCGGGACGCATCGGTGGCATCTACCTGAGTCCGCGTGCGGACGGTAAGCCGGGATGAGCGCCATGATGACCTTCTATCCCGACATCAAGCTGGTCCACGTGGCGGCGGCGATGACCAGCGGCACGCTGTTCGCGCTACGTGCGCTCGGCCTGCTCGCCGGCATGCGCTGGCCACGCGCGGCGCTGGTGCGCTACACCAGCTACACCATCGACACCGTGCTGCTGACCGGCGCGATGATGCTGTTGACGATCCTGCCGTCCGGAATGTTCGCCAACGGCTGGCTGGCCACCAAGATCGCCTTCCTGTTCGCCTACATCGGGCTGGGCATCGTGGCGTTCCGTCCCGCATGGACGCCTGGCAAGCGGGCGATACTGGTGGCCGGGGCCGCGCTGTGTTTCCTGCAGGTATACGGCATCGCACGGGCGCACGATCCATGGGGCTGGTTGCTGTGGCTGGCCCGATGACCGAGATGGAGATCGAGATGGAGTCCGTATTCGACAGCACGCTGCTGTCCGACGCCTTCGGCGCCTGCGCCTGCTGCGTGCGCGAGTCGCTGGATGCGGCCGGCGTGTCGCTGGACTGCGCGCATGCCATTGATGAGGGCGAGGAGGATGCATGGCGCACGCCCTGACCCTGCGACGCCTGGACCTGCGTGCGCTGCCTGCACCGGAACCGATGGAGCGCATTCTCGACTGCCTGGGCACCCTGCAGCGTGGCGAACGCCTGCTCGCGTTGACGCCGCGGCCTCCGTTGCCGCTGTTGCCGATCCTGGACGAAGGCGGATTCGCCTACCACGTCTATGCCGCCGCCACCGGCGACGCTTGCATCGCCATCTGCCACGCCGAGGACCGGCACGCGCTGCAGCCCCCGCGCGCCGCATGACAGGACTGGCGTTCGCGCAGGCGCCGCCGCCCGCGTTGCCGATGCGTTTCCTGACCACGGCATTGGCCTGGGGCGTCGTGGCGGGCCTGTGGCTGGCGTGGCACGGCGACGCCGTCGTGCTGTCGCGCTGGACCCCGGCGACGCTGGTGCTGGTGCACATGCTGGCGCTGGGCCTGCTCGGCAACGCGATGCTGGGCAGCCTGGTGCAGTTCCTGCCGGTGGCTGCGGGAAGTCCATTGCCGTGCGCACGATGCGTGCCGTGGCTGCACGGTGCGTTCAACGGGGGGCTGGTCGCGCTGCTGGCTACGCTGGCATGGCAGCTGCGCGCGTTGGCATGGCCTGCGGGTGGATTGCTCGGCGGGTCGCTGGTGATGTTCGCGGCGCTCGCGCTGGTCGCAGTGGCGCGCGGGAACGGCGAGCGCGTTACACGCGATGGCATCGGCCTGGCACTGATCGCGCTGGTGGCCACGACGATCCTCGGGCTGGTGCTGCTCGCCGCGCGCACCGGATGGCGCACGCCTGCACCACCAGGCCTGGTCGACCTGCATGCTGCCGTCGGTGGCATCGGCTGGATGCTCGGGCTGCTGGCGGCTGTCGGCAGCGTGACGTTGCCGATGCTCCAAGGCACGCGCGCTCCATCGAACGCTGGCGTGCGTGCGTGGCAGGTGGGGTTGCTGGCGACGCTGGGGCTGATGGTCGCGTGGCAAACCGGTGCGGTACCGCATGCCGTCGCGCGTATGGCGGCGTGGCCGTTCGCGATGTTCGCCTTGACCGTGTTCCTGCTGCAGGCGCGTGCGCCGCACCGCCGCAACCCGGTGTTGCGCCGCTTCTGGCAGGCAGGCTGCGCCTGCCTGCTTGCGGCGAGCGTGGTCATCGCGTGGCCCGGCCCATCGTCGATGCTGGCCGGCGCACTGGTGCTCGGGGTTGGCCTGCCGCTGCTGGTGGTCGGCATGGCGCTGGAGATCACGGCCTTCCTCACCTGGGTCGCGCTGCGCCAGCGCGTGCCGCGCGGCATTCGCGTGCCGGGCGTGGGCAGCCTGTTCGAGGAAGCGGACAAGCGGCGTGCGTTCGCCGTGCATGCCATTGCTGGCGCACTGCTGATGATGGCCACGCTCGCCCCTGTCCTCACCCGCACCGCGGGCTTCGCGGTCGCGCTCGCCTATTCGGTGAGCCTGCACGGGCAATGGCGCTGCTGGCGCCAAGCGGCGACGTGGCAGCGCGACAATGGCTGATCCCCCAGCGCTGCTCACACACGGGAGGTTCTGAACAACGGACCTCGTTCGTGGTGAGCCTGTCGAACCACGCTTTTCACGCGTAAGCAGGGCGGCCATGGCCGCTTTGATCTATCGCAAAGAGCGTGGTTCGACAGGCTCACCACGAACGGCATAGGGGCCGCGGCGAACGGCATGGGGGGGGGCCTCCACCCCGCGATGGCGCCTCCCGATTCCCTCGCTTTAGTAGCGCAGGTTGAGCTTCACCCACGCGGTGCGGCCGGGCTCGCCGATGCGCACCGGATCGGCCGGATAACCGAAGGCACTGTTGCCGCCCAGGTTGAGGTGCTCGCTGTAGGCGCGGTCGAACAGGTTGTCGATGCCGGCCGTGAGCTGCACCACATCGCTGAACCGGTAGCCGCCATTGAGCGAGAACACCGCGAAACCGGCACTCGGCCCGAGGTCGCGGCCGACGATGTTGCCCTGGCTCGTGCTGACGCGATCCTGCGACGCCGCCACGCGCCACAGCGCGCCCCACGTCCACGCGCCCTGCTCGCGGCTGGCGGACAGGCGCGCCTCCAGCGGCGGCATCTGCGGCAACGCGGTGCCCGTGTCGCGCACCTCGCCCCAGGCGTACGACAGTGCGCCTGACAGCTTCCAGCCGTCGGCGGGCCGCCAGTCGATGCCGGCCTCGCCGCCGCGGATGGCGGCGTCGACGTTGTGCGCCTGCGTGATGCTGCCCATCATCCCGCGGGCGTAGTCGAACAGGACGAAGTCCTGAACGCGCCCGGCGTACAGCGAGGCCCACGCGTCGACCTTGCTGCCTTTGTAGTGCACGCCGATGTCGAACTGCGTGGTGCGTTCGGGGTGAACGCCGGCGAAGGCATTCGGCGCCCCGGCCGGGCCGCGCGTCGGCGAGAACAGTTCCCAGTAGTCGGGCATCCGCTGCGTGTGGCCGAGGCCGGCGTAGGCGCCCCAGCGACCGCTCATGTCGTATTCGTAGCGGACGAAGGCGCTGGGCAGCGTCTCCTCGCGCGTCATGCCGGCGGTAGGATTCGGCATCGGCATCATGCCGCCAGTGGTCGCGCGCAGGTCCTGCGCTTCGGCGCGATCGAGGCGCACGCCGCTCATCAGGTGATGCGTGTCGGTGATGTGCCAGTGCGATTCGGCGAACGCGCCCCAAGTCTGGAACTTCGCATCGACCGTCCACGGCAGCGCGCGGTACGCACCACGACCCGACGCACTGCGCTGGCTGTGCCGGCTCGCACGCAGATCGGCACCAGCTGTCACTTCCCACCGATCTGCCTGCCACGTGGTCGCCACACGACCTCCGCGCGTGCGGTGGGCCACGTTGCTGGCCATCGGCATGGGCATGCTGCCGGTCGGCTCCGGATCGCGCAGCGTGTAGTTGTCCATCACGTGGTCCACGTCGTTCTGGTAGACGTTGGCCACCACGGCATCGAGTACGCCGCCGATACGCTTCTTCTCGAAGCGCACGCCCAGGCTGTCGCGCCTGAACTGCGCGCCATCCATGCCACGACCGGCATAGCGCGCCTGCGCGTCGCCGATGCCGGCACTGAGTTCCAGCACCGTGTCCTCGTCCGGCGTCCAGCCGAGCGTGGCGTCGGCGTTCCACTTCTTCCATGCCGACGGCACCACGTCGCCGTTGCCATCCTCGTAATCGTCGGCTTCGGAGCGGTTGGCGGATACGCGCGCATAGCCGCGCGGCGTGCCGGCGCTGATGTCGAGCACCTGGTCGTTGCGGTTGCCACTGCCCACCAGCGCACTGCCGGAGGCCTGCACGCCGGGCTCGGCGAAGTACGGGATTTCGCGCTCGAAACGCACCGTGCCGGCGGATGCACCGCCGCCCCACAGCACCGTCTGCGGCCCCTTGATGACGACCAGGCGGTCGTAGGTTTCCGGCGCGATGTAGGACAGCGCATTGTCCATGCGCGCGGGGCATGCGCCGCTCATCGCGCCATCGTTGGTCATCAGGTTGATGCGCGAACCGAACATGCCGCGCAGCACCGGATCGCCGTTGGTGCCGCCGCTGCGCAACGTGGCGAAGCCGGGAATGGTCTTCAGGTAATCGGCGCCGTCGCTGGCCGGCACCGGCTGGCGCGGCAGCTTGGGATCGGTGATGAAGGTGGTCGCCATCGCGGGCGCGACGCCGACCACGACGATGCCGTCCAGCGTGGTCGTGACGATCGCCTCCGCATGCGTCGGGGCGTGCGACTCCTGTGCATGCGCAAGCGGCATGTTGGCGAGCGCGCCGATCAATGCCATGGCAAGCAGATTCCGGTTCATGACGCATCTCCTCGTGTGATGCCGTCATTCTCGCGACGCGTTCCGACAGGCACATGCGACGGGATGTCGCACGTGCGGCGACGCTTGACTTCTGTCAAGCCCGCGCACGAATCCCTGCGTCCGAGCCCGTCGGATTGATCGAGATCAACGTCGTTCTCCCGTCGCGTTTCCACCATGGCCACACACCCACTGAGAGCCATCGAAGGAAACGCCATGAAACGCCTTTATCCGTCCCTGCTCGCCTGTGCCCTCGCCGCACTGTTCGCGGGCCCCGCCTTCGCCGAGGGCGGCAAGATCACCCCCGCCGGCGAGACGATCCACGCCGTGCTGACGGCGCCGCCGATGGTGCCGCCGCCGATCACGCGCAGGACGCCCGCCCACGTCGTCGTCGATCTGGAAATGATCGAAAAGGACATGCGCATGGCCGACGGCGTGACCTACAACTTCTGGACGTTCGGCGGTACCGTGCCCGGCAGCTTCATCCGCGTGCGCAAGGGCGACACGGTGGAGTTCAAGCTGAAGAACCGCCACGACTCGCACATGTCGCACAACATCGACCTGCATGCCGTCACCGGCCAGGGCGGCGGCGCGGAAGCCACGTTCACCCTGCCGGGCAAGGAAACGCAGTTCTCGTTCAAGGCGCTGAATCCCGGCCTGTACATCTACCACTGCGCGATGGCCCCGGTCGGAATGCACATCGCCAACGGCATGTACGGCCTGATCCTGGTGGAACCGGAAGAAGGCCTGCCGCCGGTCGACAAGGAGTTCTACGTGGTGCAGGGCGACTTCTACACCGAAGGCGCTTACGGCGAGCCGGGCCTGCAGCCCTTCAGCCTGGAAAAGGCCATTGACGAGCATCCGACCTACGTGGTGTTCAACGGCTCGGTCGATGCGCTGCAGGGCGACAACGCGCTCACGGCCAAGGCGGGCGAGACGATCCGCATGTTCGTCGGCAACGGCGGTCCGAACCTGGTCTCCAGCTTCCACGTGATCGGCGAGATCTTCGACAAGGTCTATACCGAGGGCGGCAGCAAGTATCAGGAGAACGTGCAGACCACGCTGATCCCGGCCGGCGGTTCGGCCATGGTCGAGTTCAAGGCGGACGTGCCCGGCAACTTCGTGCTGGTCGACCACAGCATCTTCCGTACGTTCCATAAGGGCTCGCTGGGCATCCTGAAGGTGGAGGGCGACAAGAACCCCGACATCTACACGGGCCAGCAGCACGACATCGAGTACCCCGAAGCCAAGCCGGCCAGCAGCAAGTGAGACGCGGATGAAACGGACGCTGCCCACGACCGCCACGCTCCTCCTGCTCGCCATGGCGTCGGCGTTCGCCGTCGCCGGCGATGCCGGCAGCGGCTACCGGTGGATCGAGGGTGGCGACTTTCGTTCTTCGGTGCGTTTCGAAGAGACCACCCGCGTGGTGTGGGTGGCCTCGTTCTCGCTGATGGAACGCCCCGTCAGCAACCGCGAATTCGCCGCGTTCGTCGCCCGACAGCCGCAGTGGCGCCGCGACCGCATCCCCGCCGTGTTCGCCAGCCCGGGCTATCTCGGCCACTGGGCCACGGCCGAGGCGCCTGGTCCGGCGCTGGATCCCGATGCACCGGTCGTGCACGTCAACTGGTATGCCGCCGACGCCTATTGCCGCGCGCAGCAGGCGCGGCTGCCACGCTTCGTCGAATGGGAATACGCAGCGGCGGCCGACGCCACGCGCCGCGACGCGCGCCACGATGCCGCGTGGCGGATGCGCCAGGTCAACGATGGCACGCCGCGCGCCATCGATGCGGCGCCCGATGCGCCCGCGAATGCCTACGGCATCCGCGGCCTGCATGGCGCGCACTGGGAATGGAGCGAGGACGTCGCCTCGCTGCTCGGCGACGGCGACCGCCGCGGCCAGCAGGACGGCGACGCGTGGCGCTACTGCGGCGCCACCGCCATGAGCTTCAATGATCCCGGCGACTACGGCGTGGTGAAGCGCTTCGTGCTGCTGTCCGCGCTGCAACCCGACGCCACGCTGGGCAACCTCGGCTTCCGCTGTGCCAGGAGCACGCCATGAAGATCGTTTCCCTGTTCCTCTCCACCCTGCTGGTGGTCGCCGCGCCGCTGCACGCGCAGTCGCTGCCCGGCGATTCGGTCTACCACCTGCAAGCCGGCACGCAGGACGCGAACGGTGCGCCCGTGGCGTGGGCGTCGCTGCGTGGACAGCCACGTCTGGTATCGATGTTCTACACGAACTGCCATCTGATGTGCCCGTTGATCATCGAGAACGCCAAGAGCGCGCAGAAGCAGCTGTCGGCGGCCGAACGCAAGCAACTGGGCATCGTCATGCTCAGCCTGGACCCGGCGCGTGATACGCCGGCGGCGATGCACGAGGTCGGGCAGCGCCATCGTGTTCCGCAGGGCTGGCAGTTCCTGACACCGGCCAACGACGATGTCCGCGCAATCGCCAGCGTGCTGGAGGTGCGCTATCGGTTCCGCGACGACGGCAGCATCAACCACACCAGCGTGCTGGTGCTGCTCGACGCCGAGGGCCGGGTGCGCGCCCGCAGCGAAGTGACCGGCGCTGCCGTCGACCCCACCTTCCTGATCCAGATCAAGGCGCTGCTCGCCGAGCCGTGATGTCATGTCGCCACACCCCTCTCTCTTCCGATGATTCCTGCAAGGAGTTCCACCATGAAGCTTTCCCGCACCCTCGTTGCCATCGCCCTGCTCAGCGCCGCCAGCATGGCGCAGGCCGCCGGCAACTGCACCGTCAGCCTGAAGGGCGACGACGCGATGAAGTTCGACCTGAAGGAGGCCACCGTCTCCGCCAGCTGCCCGACTGTCACCATCGAACTGACCCACAGCGGCAAGCTGCCGGTTGCTGCGATGGGCCACAACGTGGTCGTGTCGAAGACGGCTGATCTGGCTGCCGTGGCGCGCGACGGCATGAAGGCCGGTGCGGCCGGCGCCTACGTGCAGGCCAACGACGCGCGCGTGATCGCGCACACCTCGCTGATCGGCGGCGGCCAGAAGACCAAGATCACCTTCCCCGGCAAGAAGCTCAACGCCGGCGGCGACTACAGCTTCTTCTGCAGCTTCCCCGGCCACTCCACGCTGATGAAGGGCAAGCTGGTCGTCACCAAGTAAGCCGACCCGATGCGCCGCCCGAGGGCGGCGCATCCGCTTCAGGAGCCTTGCGATGGAATACGTCATCCGCGTGGGCGAGCGACCGGTCGATCTCGCCATCCTGGCGCACCACCTGCTGGACCTCGACCCCGCCATGCTCGTCGACCGCGACGTGGTCACCGGACATCTGCGATGCTCGACCAGCGCCCTCGCCGTGGAGTTGCTGCTCGCGTTCTCGCACGCCGGCTACCGGCTCGTTCCCGACGACATCGTGCGCATGCCTTCGGTGTGCTGCGGGGGCTGTAGCGGCTGAAGTTCTCTTCGGGTCGGAAGCTACCCCGCGTAAACCCGATAAACATCCTGTATCCCCTGCGCTGCCACGTTGTCCGCTTCTGGCCGGAAGCGGACATTTTTAGGGGTTCAGCCCAAGGCGACTTGTCAGCCCAAGGCGTCTTGCCAGTTGAGCCACCAGGCCTTCGGGGGACGAGGCATCCGCTCCCACCAGGAGTTCATGGCGTGCACGCTCCCGCGCGACCAGGCTTCGCGATGACTGACTTCGATAGGTTCTCCGAGAAGCTCAGCCAGTTTCGGATAGATCGGCCCCGAAGCGAGTGCTGGATAGCGAGTCAGGAGGCTGAGCAGCGCGAATCGGTCTGAAGATGTCGCCTGATCCGCAACGTGTTGCTCGATGTCAGGCGGGCGCTTGCCTTGGGTAATAGCACCGTCGAGTTGTTCGACTGCTTTGCGGAAGCCGACCGATGCGGTAGTCGCGAGCGGAATCCCCACGCGCTCAGCGTTGAACGCTAGGCTCGATCCGGCGGGCACCAGCGTTTCCTGACCTTTCACCCGGTGCATGACCCAGCCACTGGTGACATGGATCGCGCCGTTGCCGCGCAGGTCGCGGTCCATCTCAAATTCACATCCCAGGTCGATGGTTTCGCTGGCGCCGGCTGCAATGGCGAAATATCCAGGGGGCGCCCAGATACGGGCACGCACACGTCCGCTCACCAATTCCAGACGATGATGGCCGGCACGGGTATCCAGCAGTTTTACCCGCGTGCCTGGCGTTACTTCCATGCGACCGATGCGAGCCACCTTTACCATCGCCGCCTGGCTGGCATCGGTGGTCAGCGTGTGACCAACATCCAAAGCGGCTGGCAGAGATGCGGCCGCGGTGTCGATGACCCATTGCCGACCGTCCTGCCACTGCAGGCGCCAAGGCATCCAGACTGCAAGAGCTGCCGCGCAGGCTGCCAGCACCGCTGCGCCTGTGAGCATCATTCGACGCCTGCGCCCGCGGGGAATACGTGCCGACCGTATCGACCACGCATGGTCGGAGGGGGGCGCGTAACGGTAAGCGCCGAGCAGCGACGTCAGGCGCTGAAGCGCTTCGTCACCCGGCAGGGCGGGGTCCCAAAGCGGATCCGGTGTTTCGGACATCATCCTTCTCCTTGCTCCACAGCGATCCCCAGTACCTGACGCAACTGGGTCATGCCACGATGCAGATTCACCCGAACCGACGACGGCGTCAGTCCCGTGAGGTTGGCGATCTCGGGGCCACTCAAGCCTTCAACCAAGCGCAGGATCAGGGTCTCGCGGTAGGCCTCGGGAAGCTGCCGGATCGCACGCAGTGCTTCATCGGCCTGCGCCGCCGATTCGGGACTGGTACCGGCCCAGACGGGCTCATCGGCTTCTGCCAGATCCCGCTCGTCCACATCCCTATGCGGTCGATTCCGGCGGGCGATCATGGCGATCCATGGGCCAAAGCTCGCCGCGTCGCGCAATTGACCCAGCCTGCCGAAGGCGATGACGAACGTCTCCTGGGTCAGCTCCTCCGCCCGCGCACGCGAGGTCCTGCCCAGATGGATGGCATATACGAGCGGCGCGAATGTGCGATGGAGCCAGGCAAAGGCGGTCTGCGACCCCCGTCGGGCGTCCTGCACGTAGCCGGCGATGTCAGTGGGATCGAGAACGGCCTTCATGGCCTCGTTGTCTGGACGGTCGTGATAGCTAGAGGGCTGAAGAAAGCGGAGTGTTAACAGGCGAGCCGTCGTTAACGGAGGGGTCGGAAGCGCGCTCTTTCCGAACACATCCCGCCGGAGATTCTCATGCCACGTCTTGCGTACCCGTCCTTCATCCCCGCCTTCCGCTTCAATCGGGCAATGGCATTGTGGCTGTTCCTCGCCAGCACGCCAGCGGTTGCGGCCACGCCCATCGTCGGTCTGCCTTGCGAGGACTGCGAGGTGCCGCTCATTGGGTTGCCGGCCCATCCTCCGTCCACGGCTCAACTGGCACCGGAAGGGGAGCCAGGCCAGGCTCTGCGCTTGACGGGCCGGGTCCGCGATGCCACCGGTCATCCGCGCGGCGGCGTGATCATTTATGCACACCAGACGGACCAAGGCGGAATCTATCCGGGAGAGCGCTCGAACCGCGACCTTGGAATCCGGCGACACGGGCGCCTGCGCGCTTGGGCCACAAGTGATGCGGAGGGCCGGTACACGTTCCTGACTGTGCGTCCCGGCAGCTATCCGGGCACGACCATGCCGCAACACATCCACCTGTACGTCATCGAGCCTGGCTGCGCGCTCTACTACCTCGACGACGTCCTGTTTCGCGACGACCCACACCTGACACCAAGGGTGGCAAGGAAGGCTGACCAAGGGCGAGGCGGCAGCGGGATCGTCACGCCCCGGCGCATCGGGAGCGGCTGGGTGGCGCAGCGCGACATCATGCTGGGTAGGAACATTCCCGGTTATCCATCGTGCACGCCATGAGTGGGGGCCCTCCGACACGATATCCACTCCCTCTGCGCGTGCTCCATTGGAGCCTGGCTTGCCTACTGGCGGCGCAGCTCTTGCTCGGGTTCGCAGCAGAGCACTGGACGACACGAACGATCTCTGAGGCCTTGCTGGCGATCCATTTTCGTCTGGGCATCCTGATCTTGGGATTGATGCTGGTCCGCCTCGCCCTGCGCCTCGCGCTACCTGTGCCGAAAGAGCACATATCGCGCTGGCGAAGAAACGCCAAAGGCTCGGTGCATGGCGTTCTCTATTTGCTGGTCCTCGCGTTACCCATCAGTGGGCACGTCATCTGGGTCTGGATGGGAGCGGACCGGACGCTGTTTGCAGGGATCCAGATGCCAGCGTTGTTTATCCCGCCTGATGACGAGACGGGGCGCGCAGTCGCTTGGTACGTGCATGTCTACGGTGCATGGACGCTTTTGGGGGTGGTGTGTCTTCATGCTGCTGCCGCGGGGCTGCGATCAATGCGGGAACCGGCGTTCATCGCTCGACGAATCGGGTTTGGGAGTGCGAGACCACAATCAGATTGTAACCATGGAGCCCCACGAGTCGGTGGCAGCTTCCGATACGAAGCGGACATCGCTTCGGGTCAGATTCGAGTGAGAGATAGGCCTCCGTCGACGAAAAACTAGTCGCTCCGGCGACGGTCAATTATCAGGTGGTGGGCAAGAATCAGGAGTAGGCCGATCCAGACGCCATCCCCCTGTCAAACCTGACTGTGGTGATCGAGCGGGATGGGTGGATCGGCGAGAGTCCTGGCCGCAGGCGCGTTGGTCGTAGCCGCAAGCCTGATCGGATGCCGGATGGCTAGGGTCCTACGCGGCTGGGCCTGGCTGAGCGGCTGGAGAAGGCGTAATGCCACCGCGAGCGTGTCCTCAGAAGGCATAGCGTTTTTACGTCGCAGGCATGAATCGCGTGTCGACAGCTTGCCATCCAGGTGGTCTGTTGTTGATTAGAATGCATCCTTACTCAAAGGGGAGACCAAGCCATGCTTCATCATCTCCGACAGTTGTTGTTCGTGCTGCTCGTGTGCGCGGCCGGCAACGTCCGCGCTGCGGCCCCCACGGACGGACCCAGCATTGCGCCGCGCGACGCAAACCACTGGGGCGTATACGCACAGCTTGCCGGCAGGACGTGGCAAGGCGAGAACGGCAGCATGACGTGGGCGTGGGGGCCAAGCGACACGCTCGTTGAAACCGGTATCACCCAACAATCGGCGACGATCCGTCCCGGCGCGGTGCCAGGCACGCTAGTGCAGGAACACAGCCGCTCGCACGTTTACGATGGAAGTATCGGCGCGGACGGTTCCATCTTGTGGATACGCCGCGGCATCATCAAGCTTCCCTACCGCATGTCGCTGGTCGACGGACGGCTGGTAGCCGAGTCGGTCAAGCTGGATGGCGACAACCAAGTCGCCAAGGTAAACAGGACCTGGACCTATTCACCACAGGTAGGGTCGCTGGCCCCTGCTGAGGATGTGATCGTTGCGACGACCAAGCCTGTCATCCCCACTGCGCCTGCCAACCAAGGCAGGCACACAGTGCCTATCGTCGCGGTGCCTGTACAAACCCCCACGAACACAAGCCTCGATTGGCTGGATGCGCGCATCGGCCGGTCATTCGTAGGCACCAATCCGTGGGGCGCCACGTACACGCTTGATGTCTACCGCGACGGCGCGTCCGTGGCGCTTCACCGTGGCACCCTCGGCGGTGCACGCACCGGCCGCATGTTGATTCGCCCGACCGCCACGCCGGGGAAGTTCGAACTGCTGGAGAACTGGCATGGCACCGCCACTGAGAACAGCGTGGCCTACATTGCTGGCACGCCCGGTGCACCTGCCACCGATCCTTTGGATGGCTACTATGCCGACCCGCGCGAACCGGGCGACTTGGTCATCGGCTACGACATCCGGGGCGGTTACGTGGTGCTCGTGTTCCATCCCAACGACACGACCGGAGGCCTGACGTACCATCAGAATGGCGGCAAGCGCAGCTTTGGCATCAGACGGGCCATCGGCGATCTCGACTACGTGGGGACCGCATGGTTCTCCCCCGCAACCCAAGACGCGGTCGACAACGTGCGGGCGTACGCGGCGGCCGAGCAGCAACGCCAGGCCGAGGCGCGTCGCGAGGACGAGCGGGAGCGCGCCGAGCAGCAGCAGCGCTTGGCCACAGCGGCGTACAACAGCCTCGTGCAGGCCACCGCAGCTGCGGCTGAAAGCGAAGCCCAATCGCGCGCGCGTCTGGACGTCACTCTCGACCAGGCGGCACGTCAGGCCGCGTCCGAACGCCAAGGCAGTGCGGCGGGGTCGGACCAGTACGCGCGCGAGCTCGCAAACGCGCGGGCCGCTACGGAGCGTCAGGAGGCGATCGCACGGGACTATGCGAATAGCCGTGCCGCCGCTGCGGCGCTCGGCGCCGCGCCGGATACTTCCAGTGTCAGAGCGGCCGGCGTAAGCAGCGCATCAACCCAAGATCGCGCCGACACGTGCGTCGGCCAACCGGTCACGAAGACGCATGTGTGCCCCAGCAGCAGCGGATTGGTCGGACGCATCGTCAATAATTGCACCGTCGATGTGGACGTGCGCATGTGCTTCATGACAGATGCCGGCTGGAGCTGCCAATCCAACTATGGCTTGGCGCCCGAGCGTGCTTGGGAGCCGGGCGATTGCAAGGCGACTGGACAGGTGTTCCGTTCGGTGCGTTACAGCAGCAGCAACACACCGCTCGAGTCCCCGTAAGCCAA
>PKDC01000044.1 GCA_002862435.1 Pseudomonadota bacterium
GGCGCGTCGCGGCGGGCGCGCCAGCCATCGTCGCCTTCGGTCGGCTGCTCTCGCAACCTGGGTGTCTTACTCGTTTGGTCACGTGATAGCTCTGTGTTGCTATTCTCTGGTGGGCACCCGGACGATGGGGTGCCCTAGACGCTGACCCGGTTGTTCCTCTTGCACCCAGTGTGGCGGAGGGACCGAAGCGGGGCCGCCGGGTGCAAAAAATGTGGGCTACAGAGGTAAGTGAGTGCGTGCACATGCCGCCGCCCAGCGATCGACACAGAGACCGGGACCGGGACCGGGACCGGGTGCCGCCGAAACCGGGGGCGGCCAGGCCGAGGCCCCGTCCCGTGAACTTGGTCGTGAAGAAGGGATCGAAGATCCGGGCCGCGGTCTCCGCATCCATACCGACGCCGTCGTCTTCGACGCGCAGCATGGTGTAAAGGCCGGGCTTGAGCGGATCGCCGGTATGGCGCGAAAACGCCTCCAAATCAGCCTGCGCGCGGACGAGGTGACGATCCGCGGGGCCGGCATGGACAAGACGGTGCTCAGCTTCAAGGGACAGAAAGCCGGTGCCGAGGGCCTGCTGGTCAACGGCGACGACTTCACCATCGAGAACCTCACCATCGAGGACTCCAGGGGCGACGGCCTGAAGATCAGCGAGTCGTCCAACATCACCATCCGCGGCGTCAAGGTGCAATGGACGGGCGGACCCAGCACGAAGAACGGCGCCTACGGCATTTATCCGGTGCTGACGAAGAATGTGCTGATCGAAGACACGGTCTCCATCGGTGCGTCCGATGCCGGCATCTACGTGGGCCAGTCGGACGGCGTGATCGTGCGCCGCAGCCGCGCGGAGCAGAACGTCGCGGGCATCGAGATCGAGAACACCATCAACGCCGACGTCTACGAGAACGTCGCCACCGGCAACACCGGCGGCATCCTGGTGTTCAACATGCCGGGCCTGTCGCAACAGGGCGGCAACATCCGCGTCTACGCCAACAAGGTGATCGCCAACAACCACGAGAACTTCGGTGCCAAGGGCACCCCCGTGGCCAGCGTGCCGGCGGGATCCGGCATCGTCATCAATTCCAACGACGACATTGAAGTGTTCGGCAACGAGATCCGCGACAACGCGACCGCCAACATCATCGTCTCCAGCGTGTATTCCACCGGCTACAAGGACAGCAGCGCGTCGCCGAACTTCGATCCTTATCCGGAGCGCATCCATGTCCATGGCAACACCCTGTCGGGTGGCGGCGACTCGCCGGACGGCTTCGACCTGAAGGCGCTGAAGGTGGCCACGTACGGCCTGCGCGGCAACTTCCCTGACGTGCTGTGGGATGGTTACTTCAACAAGGAGCGCGTGGTGGACGGGAAGAAGGTGGGTCCGCAGATCTGCCTGCGCGATGTCAATGGCGTGGTCAACGCGGACGGTCCCGGCGGATACAAGGCGCCCAGCAAGGACGCGAAGATCCACGAGTGCGAACTGCCGCGCTTGCCGGCCGTCGACCTGAAACGCGGCTGAGACGACGCATGCGGTCGCGCACGGCGGCAGGGATGATCGTGCTGGTGGCCTGCATGGCGGTCGCCGCGTGCCGGCCGGCGCATCGCGTGCACTTCTTCGCCGCAGGGCAGCCGGCGACGCTGGAGGAATGGGGCGTGGTGCGCATCGAGGACGGACGCCTGCGCCTCAACGAGGGCGTGGTGCCTTACGACCTCAACACGCCGTTGTTCAGCGACTACGCCCACAAGCTGCGCACCGTCTGGATGCCGGCAGGCACGTCGGCCACCTACCAGGCCGAGCGGAGCTTCGACTTCCCCGTCGGCACCATCCTCAGTAAGACGTTCTACTACCCGTTGCCGGAGGGAACGGCATGGGACGGCACCTCGGTGGCGCGCACGCCGCCTGCACAGTCGTCCCTGCAGGGCGAGGCGCTGGACCTGGCCAAGGTGCGCCTGATCGAAACGCGCCTTCTGGTCCATCGGGCCGAAGGATGGGTGGCGCTGCCCTATGTCTGGAATGCGGCGCAGACCCAGGCCACGCTCAAGCGCACGGGCGACCTGGTGCCGCTCGCGCTGGTGGATGCGCAGGGTATGCGCGAAGCCACCGACTACCAGGTCCCCGACCAGAACCAGTGCGGCGGTTGCCACATCACCGACAACAGGTCGCGCAAGCTGTTGCCGATCGGGCCCAAGGCGAGGCACCTGAACCGGGATTTCGACTACGCGGGCGGCACGGAGAACCAGTTGGCGCATCTCGTGCGTGTGGGCTATCTGACCGGCGTACCGGCCGCTCCCCCCCGGCTCGCCGACGCGATGGATTCTCAGGCGCCGCTGGATGCGCGTGCGCGCGCCTACCTGGACATCAATTGCGGTCACTGCCACAGCGCCACCGGCCCGGCAATCACATCCGGCCTGTGGCTGGACGCGCACACGCAGGACCGGTTGAAACTGGGCTTCTGCAAGCAGCCGATCGCGGCGGGCAAGGGCACGGGCAACCGGCGATACGACATCGTGCCGGGCCACGCCGCCGATTCCATCTTCGACTACAGGCTGGACAGCGACGACCCCGCGATCATGATGCCGGAGGTCGGGCGCTCGGTCGTCCATCGCGAAGGCGTGGCGCTGATCCGCGCCTGGATCGATGCGCAGTCCGGCAGTTGCGATACGGGGATGACCACGGGCAATGAAACACCGCCGGCCATCTGAGGCCGGTATCCGCACAACGCTTCCGGGAGGGCGTGATGAAAGTGATGCAACGGAATCTGGTGGTGGGGCTTCGGCGCGCGCTGTTCGGCGGCTGCGTGGCACTGGGTGCCAGCGGGACGGCGTGGGGGAAGGCGACGCCCGAGGGCGAACAGCAGGCCACCAATCTCGACACCATCACCGTCACCGCGCAAAGCCGACAGCAGGAGCTGCAGGACGTGCCGATCGCGCTGCAGGTCGTGGACCAGCAGCTGCTGGATGACGTGGCGGCGGAGAACCTGGGCGACATCGATGCGTTCGTGCCCGGCCTGGTGGTGGACGCCGCCCAGCCCACGCAGCCTTCGTTCCGCCTGCGCGGCGTGGAGACCAACGATTTCGGCATCGGTACCGATCCGGCGGTGGGCATCTTCGTCGACGGTGTCTACGGCGGCCGGGGCGGCGGCGTGCTCCTGCCGTTCCTGGATGTCGAGCGCATCGAAGTGCTGAAGGGACCGCAGGGCACGCTGTTCGGACGCAATACCGCGGCAGGCGCGATCTCGCTGGTCACGCGGCGGCCGCAGGACGAAACCGAGGCGAGGCTGCGCTTGCGGCTGGGCAACTACGGCAAGCAGTACGCCGACGCGATGTGGAACATCCCGACCGGCGACACCTCGGCGCTCCGGGTCAACGCGCTGTTCAACCACAGCGACGGCTGGTTCCAGGATGGCACCACCGGCAAGGACCTGGGGGGCGAGAACGTCTGGGCGGCGCGCGCGGCATGGCAGGTGCGCGTTGGCGACAACACCACGGCCCTGCTGAGCTGGGACCACGAAAGCCTGGACCAGAATGGCCGCGTCACTACCGGCATCGTGCCGTTACCCGCGTACCCGCTGCGGCCGCCCGTACCCGTGGATCCGGACGACTACCTCGATCCCCGCGACGTGCCGACCTACAGCGACGCGGACAACGCCGAGTGGCGCACGTTCGATGGCGTCACCCTGATCGTCGACCACGCCTTCACCTGGGGCAACCTCACTTCGACCTCGTCATGGCGACAGTACGATGCGCTCAACCAGACCGAAGAGGACGGCACCAACCGTGCCGACCTGTACATCGATTCGGTGAACACCGAGAGCAACGAGACCTTCTACCAGGAGTTCAAGTTCGCCGGCAGCAATGCGCGGCTGGACTGGGTGGCCGGGGCCAGCTTCTTCAAGGAGGATGCGCGGCAGACCAGCGAAGTGAACACCAATACCGAAGCGGTCGACAATATCGTGCGCAATCTCGGCATCGCGCCGACGCCGGACGGCAGCCTGTTCGGTTTCACCTCGCTGCTGGCGCAGATGAGCGGCATACCGGTGTCGCTGGTGGGCGACCGCTGGAACGAGCGCTTCAACAACACCTTGTCGACCACGGCGTACGCGGCATTCGGCGACGTCATCTGGCGCGCGACCGACAGGCTCAACCTCACCTTCGGCCTGCGCTACACGCGCGACGAGAAGGACTTCACCTGGCTCAATACGCCCCGCAACGCGCCCGAGCTGGAAGCCAAGCTGGCCTTGCTGGAATCCCTGGGCTTCTTCGCCGCGCTGGGCCAGATGGGCATCCCGATCAGTCGAGAGACCCTCACGTTCGACATGGCCTTCATCGATCCGCCGGCGATGGTGAACAAGGGCGTGCTGGTACGCGACAAGCGCAGCTGGAGCGACGTCAGCCCGCGCTTCGTCGTCGACTACCACCTGGATGACCGCACCATGGTGTTCGGTTCGCTGGCGAAGGGCTACAAGGCGGGCGGCTTCAACGCGCTGCAGATCGGGCCCGCGTTCGAGAACGAGGACGTCTGGAACCTGGAAGCCGGCATCAAGCAGTCGTTCGGGCGCTTCGCCTGGAACGCGTCGCTGTTCCACTACCGCTACGACAACCGCCAGTCGGTGCGCCTGATCGATCCTGACCCGAACAATCCCGTCGACATCCCGCGCTTCGTGTTCGACACCGGCGACCTGGAAGCCACCGGCCTCGACGTGGACCTGCGCTGGAAGGTGACCGATGGCCTGACACTGGATGCGCAGGCGGAATGGATCGATTCCAAGTACAAGGACTACGTGACCCCGGAGGGCGTGGACCTGGACGGTGAACCGACGGGCGAGCCGCGCTTCACCGCGTCACTGGGCGCGGCTTATCAGGTCGATCTGGCCGGCCATGGCGCGCTGCGCGTCTCCGCGCGGCACGCCTACCGCGGACGCAGCCGCTGCAACGCGGGCTCGGACCTGCAGGGCGATTGCGGCGTCAACGCGCTGCTCGACATCGGCGAGGCGCGCGATCGTACCGACGTGCGCATCGGCTGGACCGCGCCACAGGGTCACTGGAGTTGGGCGATCTACGGCAACAACGTCTTCGACAACCAGTATGTGAAAGGGCTGAATACCTATGGTCGCGGTCCGCTGGGGGTGGTGGGTGCCACCATCACCGAGCCGCGCACGTACGGCATGGAAGTCGCCGTGAAGTTCTGATCCACGCGAACACGCGGCGGGCAGGATCCCCGGCATCGCGCGATGCCGGGGTTTTTGTTTTGCGTGGTTCCCGGCATCCTTGTGCGATGCCCGCACGTCGCGACACGCCGTCCATCGATCTCTCCGCCGAACCCCTCAGTCGCCTGCCCGGCGTCGGTCCGCGCGTGGCGGAGAAGCTCGCCGCGCGCGGGCTGCAGACGATGCAGGATCTGTGGCTGCACCTGCCGCTGCGCTATGAAGACCGCACGGCAATCACCCCGATCCGCCTGCTGCAACCGGGCGTGCCGGCGCAGGTGGAAGGACGCGTCGAGGCCGTCGAACGTGGATTCCGGTATCGCCCGGTGTTGAGGGTGGCGGTGGGCGATGCATCGACCGGGTCGCTGGTGCTCCGTTTCTTCCACTTCCGCGCCTCCCAGGTCACGCAGTTTGCCGTGGGTGCGCGCATCCGGTGCTACGGCACGCCGAAGCCCGGCCAGCACGGATTGGAAATCGTCCACCCGAGCTATCGGATCATGGGCGACGACGATGACGCGGCGCTCGGTGACGCCCTGGATCCGGTCTATCCGGCCATCGAAGGGCTCGGACCGGCGAGCATCCGCAAGCTGGTCGGGCAGGCGCTGGAGCGGCTGCCGGACAACGCGCGCCTGGAGCTGTTGCCGGCCACGCTGCTGGACGGGCTCGGGTTGCCGTCGCTGCGCGAGGCGCTGCTCACCATGCATCGGCCGCCGCGCGATGCGGACGTCGCCGCGCTCGCCCTCGGTACGCATCCGGCGCAGCGACGCTTGGCGCTCGAGGAGCTGCTGGCTCACCACCTGAGCCTTCGCCGGCAGCGGCTGGCCCTGCAGCGGCACGGAGCACCGGCGCTGAAGGGCAAGGGCCGGCTGGTGAAAGCACTGCTGAAGGCGCTGCCCTTCACGCTGACCGGCGCACAACAGCGGGTATTCGCGCAGATCCGCGACGACATCGCCAAACCGTCGCCGATGCTGCGGCTGGTGCAGGGTGACGTAGGGACAGGAATGTTAGCATCGATGGGCGTACACAGAAGACCTTTTCGATGCAGAAGAGCTCCAATAGGCTACCAAAGCCTGAAGGAAAGAGGGCGGGGCTTACCTTAAGCGCTCAGAGTAAGCGGGGTGCCCTTCGATGGCATGTCAAGTTGTTCCTGGCGTACTTACTAGATGCCATCCAGGAGTCCTGGCGGGAAGGCGCTCGGGCGCGCCGTCCAAAAGACATCAAGGCAACGGTGGCTGTCCACACCAAATGTGGCGCGATCCAAATCCCCTTGCTTCGGCCAGCAGGTGGATGGACTGAAAAGCTTCTGGAGCGCATTCAATCCACATTGAAAGAGCAGGCTGATCTCGTGTGGGTCGGAGCTACACAGTGTTTGGAAAGCGAAGCGTTTCCCCGCTCTTCACTGAAAGCCCTGGTGACGCGTCTAGTGGGGCGGGTTTATCCGCCCTCTAGAATGGAAGCGGTGATTAAGAAGATGGAAGCATTCCTCGCAGACTATGCAATCTGCGAGAAGCGTAACGAAGCGAAAGTCTGCCATGCCAGCGCAATCATCGAACAAGCCGAAGCCCGCGGCTTCTCTAGCAGCGCGATAAGCGTAACGCCAAAGGGGCCACGAGCGCGCCTGGTTGTCATCTTCTCGCAGCTACGGCTGCGACTTCCCGGCGGCCCTGGAACCGGGGAGTGGGCGGCACTTCAAGAGAGAATGAACGCGGCCGCCGTCAAATTCAAAGCGTGCCAAGGCAACTTAGTCTTCCTCCCGACAGAGAACAACCCCCACGGACGTAGGACATACCCAGGGTACGTTGTGGACTTCGAACAACTGGGAGTTCGGCAGGGCGGCCTCTTGACGGAAGTGTTGGATGCGATGCCAACTCCCGTAAGTCATCAGTACTTCCAAAGGCTGATGCGTCACGTTGAATGGATCTGCGCGACGTCGTGCATTTCGCAAGCTAGGGTTCGTGCAATCCTAAGCTCACGATCTGACATTCTTCAGGAAGATGATCTCCAAGTTCTCACCAATGCACTGATCTCATGTTGTGATGCCCGCCCTCTAGAGCCGCGGTCAAGAAGCGGCTACCTGAGCGCGTTCCAAGAGGCCTTTCATGGCGCATTTCAATCGCTAGGAACTCGTGCGAGCAAGGTTCAACTGGATAGCACGAAGCACTGGGCGAGAAGAAGTCGCGGACTCATCAGTGAGGTTGCCGATCCTGGAGCGATATCGCCGGAGAACCGCCCTCCAATCATTCACGTCGTAGGAGGTGATGGCGCACTGAGTAGAGAGCGTGCTGCGGAACACTTGGAAGATAGGCTGAAGCGTATCGAGAATGCGTGTGACCATGCATTAGCAGAGTTCATCAACTGGCGGAAATTCATGCTTCGCGCCGGTGAGATGGGCGTTGATGACTCTTTCCGGTCCTACGTGGATCAAATGAAGGGGCTTGGTGACGGGCGAGAGGATTTCCGGCAATGGCTGAGAGGTGCTGCCACTGAGGACATTGCAAGAGTCACCTTCTTTGCCGCTCAGAAGCACGAGCTTTATCGAGAGGCTCGCGATAGGGAGCTTCGTTCGAATGTCGACCAAGGTCGCTTCAACCGCGCATTCGGACGGATCAGCGAAGAGTACCCAGAACTGGTGAACTGGTGCGGAGGTCGTTCATCACCATTCTACTCTTTTGCCATTCAAATGATCTGGTGGGTGCCACGCTGGGTTCAGTTGGCAATTGAAATGAAGATACAGATAGTCACTTCATGGAATCGCGACACGGTGAAGCATCTGGAGGCTAATGGGGTTCGTCGCGAGGGGGCGCGATTGGAGTTCCAGTCATTGAAGGGAAAAAATGGAGAGATGGAAAACGCCAGTGTGGAGCCGGTCGATAAGCTCCTTCAGGCTGGCATCGATCTTATGATTGAGCACAACGCCAACGTCGATCGCTACTGGTCTCGCGAATCGCCAGGCTTGTTTGTTACCTTCATCGAGAAAGGGGTGGGCCGTCGAGTCTTTGGGCGAGGTACAGACCATAAAATTCTGTCGAGATTCATTGCCTACTACGAGCTTCCGCACTTTACACGGGAGCAGCTTCGAAATCAGAGCGCGGGTGCTGACTATCTTAGCCATGACGATCCACATGCGACACAAGGACGCCTGGGGCACACAAGCATCAGGACAACTGCGGGCTATCTTGACGGCACCGTATTTCGGGTATTGAACTCAGCCAACATTGCGAAGTTCCAGAAGGTGCTAAGCGCCTCGATTGTGTGGGCCGCTGGTGGCGAGGATGCGGTGACAAAGAGCGGGATGCCTCTTTCGTACGTGGACAAGAGGCTGCTATTTCCCGTGAGTGACAGTGCGGTGACGGATCGTCTGATGCCGCCGGAGTGTGACGTCTGGATGGTTGACCCAGAGCAGCCTTTGGTACTGGACAAGATCAGGGTCATGCATCTCATTCGACAGAGGGCCTACTACGCACAGAACTGGCAAAGATTACGCGCTGAATCATCGGAGAGATTCTCCAAGGTCCATCTTCCACGGATCGAGTTTACAGCCGCACTCTGGGCACTCATCTCGGACTCCGAGTATGCGTGTTTGCTGGAGCAGAGGGTATGAAAAAAGGCGTGAAAGTTGACGCTGGTTTGATTGCGCCATCGCCAAACCGAGATTCAGATGAGGGCGCTTGGCCCACGGGAGTTGCACGAGATAGAAGGATTCTAAGCGATTGGAATGACCCGGTTCTACGGGTGGCCAACGGTGACAAGATTAGGCTCATCGACCTCTCCCGAATTCCGCTGCCAGCCAATGGTCCTGACGGACCCTTCTCGGAAAGCTTCACTCTTGGGAAATTTCCGCACTGGGTAGATGTTGCGCGCGCGCAATTTTGCAACGTTCTGTCAGCCGGGACCGGGCATGACGCTCTAGGTAAAGCGGTCAACTCGCTCAATCATACGTCCAGGTTTTTCGCATGGTGCGTGAAGAATCGGATCTACAAGTTGGCCGATGTGACCTTGGACGATATGAGGAGGCTGGCGCTCGAGTTGCAACCCAAGGGGTGGTTCAGCGCCCTAAACACGGAGGCCGAGCTGAGGGAGCTAGTCAGGCGCTGCGAAGACGATAAAGCCCTACTTCTGCAGGTTGCTTCATCTCATGATGGGGCGACTTGCAGCATCTCTTCGGAGCGACTCTCCTCTTACCTTGGATACGTAGTCACATCGCGGGAGTATCCGATGTTCCTCCGTAAGGAAATAGCTGGTCTGATGCAGAAGGTGACAGTCGGGGCGGAACGGAGAAGCGACGATATGCAGCCCTGGTCCGAGGCGTCGTTCAAGAACTGCTTCGGTGCACTGAATGGACTTTGCATTCTTCCCGCGACGCTTGACAGGCTGAGCTTTGAACCCTTCGCTAACGCCCGGCTTCATGCGCGCCTTGCCAACGGGATTCCGGATGGGCGGACCGCCAACTTGACGGTGGAGGATGCTGCTAAGTTGCTAGCGGAGTCGCTTGAGTGGCTTTACAACAAGGCTGATGCAGTTATCGAGCTCGTGGCGTTCTGGCGAGAGACGCTTGTTGGGACAGCATCTGAGTACAAAGGCGAGGCGAACGTCAGCACGCGCGTGAATGCAGCGATACGTGAACGATACGCAGAGCTAAAGTCGCGTGTGGACTTTCCCTATGAAGTGGCCTCGTTCACCACTGCAACCGGTGAGAGCATCTCCCTGCTGGTGAAGAATCTCTTGACGGCGGCTTTCGTCCTGATTGCCATTACGCAAGCAAGAAGAAAGAATGAGGTAGTCGGAGAGGGGAGTCGGCCATGGGGCATCTACGCGGCGTGCCTTGAGAAGATTGATCCCGATATCGATGCATATGCCCTGGACATCTACATCGAGAAGACCTGGAATGCCTGGATGAAGATGCCGGCATCAGCGCTGACGGTGCATGCAGTGGACGTGCTGACAAGATTGAGGGCCGCCGCTCTTCCCGGCGAGGAGGTCGGAACCTCGGATCAGGATAGGCGTGCCCAGAAGCTGTTCTCCTTCCCCGGCAGCGCGGCGCTTCTCGGGGATGCGAGCGCCATGTTTGGTTTTTCCTTTGACGAACACAGCGGGGAACTGTATTCGCTGGCGGGAGTTGCTGATTCTGAACGCAAGACTCACATGTTCCGACGTTTCTTTGCGCTGGTGTACTTCTATCGATGGGAACACCCCAAGTTGCAGGCCTTGTCGGAGTTCCTTGCACACTTTGATCTCGAAACGACCAGGGTCTACATCACCGACCCAGCCATGCGAGACAAGGCAGATCGAATTGAGGCACTACATCGGCACAGAGCGGATTGTTTCCCAGAGCAAGAGATGTCAGAAGCCCAGCGCCACTACGCGGATGCGCAGTTGGATGCGATGCTAACTTCCGACGGTGCCGGGGGGCCAATGACGAGGCGTGTACATCGTTGGATTCAGCGCATCTGGCGGCACGTCGAGTTTCCTGATCGCGACCCAGCGACCCTGAAAAGCGAAATCCGAAAGCAGTTTAAGAGCAGGGGGTACGCGCCAACCCCGATGTCTCATGGGGTCTGTTGGGCGGAAGAATCTGGCGCGCGGGTCGGCTTGAGAGGGCGTTGTAGCAAGGAGGGGACAATTCGTAGGGAGCTGGCAGGAGTGGATATCTGCGGCGCCTGTGTATTTCACAGTACATCGAGCTCCTTTTTGCTGAACGTGGAGCAGGATGCCAAGCGCCTGGATGAGCAGGCAGCTCTGGCAACCGACCCGCGAGAAGCGCAAGTTCTTCGCGCCACCGCCTCGTGCTCTCGAGAGCTTGTAGAGTTGGAACTGTCGCTTATCCAACGTCAGCGATGCCCACTGACCAAGCCACCAGGAAAGAAGGTGCCGGAATGAGTGTCTCTGATCAGCATGTTTCACGTCGCTTGCGTGCTCAGGCAGATCTTGCCATGAGTGCAAAGAAGGATCTCATGACGCGCTGGGCGCGTGATGGAGTTCCCGTGTGCGTCGGCTCGGAGCATCCAAAACAGCTTGAGTGGTATCCGACCAGTCTTCGGAGCTTCAGTGCCTGGGATGGTAGTCAGAACTCTGCGGCGGTCCGTGAGTCCGAACCGCTTCTTCGCAAGACGGCGTTCCAAACGCTCAAATCTAATGCCTCGCTGCATCTGGCTATCAACCAGTTGCTTCGCCAGTTGGAGGTCACAGCCGAAGCTTGTCGGAGAGCCTTGAATCCTGAGCTTGCTGTGGAAGATGCAAAGGAGAAGGCGGAGGTCGAGCGCGCTAAGCGCGCCGGAGCACTACTGGGGTATCGTCAGGCAAGAGCCGAAGTCCGCACGGCCCGGAGAGATCTCGGTGCCGAGAAGAGGGCGCACCAGGGAACCTTGGGGCTGCTAAGGGAGAAAGAGCGCGAACTGGCTCAGGCACATGAGCAAATCGCAGCGCTAACTAAGACCTTGCGTAAGACGACGAGCCTCAAGTCGGTTCGATAGATGATGCCGCCAGAACAGAGACAGCAAATCACCGCCATGTATCACCATCATGACCTCGCTCCTGGCCTGGCACTTGCTGTGGCTCTGGGTGCGGGTATAGAGCCCGCGAAGGGCTTTAAAAAGCTCCAGTCCACGGGCCTGGTGGAGCGGTGGCAGGTACCGCTCTACCTTCCGTCGCGCTATCTAGATGCGCGAGTACCCATTGAGCGCTTCTTTGGCCTTACCGGCCAGGGACAGGAAGTTGTAGTTGTGGGACGTTACGCAGGCAACATGCGTACGAAGTGGGGTGCAGGGCGCTGGGGAGGCAAGCGCAGCCCGCAAGCGCAAGGGGCACTCCTTGATGAGGAGGGGATGCAGCTACGTTTCTCGGTCTTCGGCGATGCGCGAACGCTGCAGAAGACACTCGAAGAGTCCGAGGGGCCGATCGCACTCGCGGGTACGCTTACCCAGGTGGGCGCGCATGTCTATTTGAACAATCCGACATTGCTGGATCAGAGTCTGATTGGTGCGGTAGTGCCCCACTACCCAGGCAAGGCGCGGGTGCTGTCCCTGGCCATGGCCCGTCGAGTCATGGCAGCTCTACTGCCGTCTACCATCCCCCTGTGTGCTGCAGAACTCCGAGCAAGGGCACGAGCCTTTGTGAGCGACGGGCAACTGAGAAGACTGCTGGGAAGGCCCGAAGGAACCCTAGAGGACTTGCTGGTTAGAGCCCACTTCCCTTCGTCGCCGGACGTGGGAGAGCGCGCGCAATGGCACCTTGAGCGTTTGTCAGCGCTCATCACGGTGGGGGATCTTAGGGCAGCCAAGCAGTGTCCAGTCGCGGTGAGAAAGCCGCTGGCCCTCTCGCCTTGGCAGGATCTCGCATCGCGTGCGCCTTTTGTCCTCACGCACGAGCAGGCTAGGGCGGTCGATCGCCTGACAGAGCGCTTTGGTGGGACAGAGGCGTCCTCTACCTTAATCAATGCCGATGTCGGCATGGGGAAGTCGATCGTCTACCAAATGGCGGTTGCCTCCGCTGTCCGTTCGGCTGCACGCGCGGCCGTTCTCCTGCCCAACGAACGACTGGCTGTGCAGGCTCATCAGGAGATCTGTCGTCTATTTCCTGAGTTCGATGCCGCCCTGGTTACCGGGAAGACGAATGATCGAGCGATGACGAACGCGCGTTGGCTCGTCGGAACAACGGCCCTACTGTTTCGTGACATTGGCCACTTGGATGTGTGCGTCATCGATGAGCAGCATCGCTTCTCGGTGGAGCAGCGACGTGCCTTGGTAAAGGATGGAACGCATGTTGTCGAGATCAGCGCCACTCCTATTCCTCGCACACAGGCCATGCTGCTGTACGGGAAGTTGGATGTGCTGCGATTGACGGAACGCCACAGTCCGCAAGACATCCGTACCCAGATTGTGCATCGAAACGGCACATCGGACATGGTTGAGCATCTCAGGAGCCTGCTGAATGCAGGCGCTCGAGTTCTGATCGTGTGTCCTCGGAGGGAGGAGGGGGAGGACGATGAAGGGCCTGACCTTCCATCGGTGGCGCGCGTGGCACATAAGTGGAGCACCATGTTCCCTGGATTAGTGCGCGCCCTGCATGGGGCCTCGGGTGAGGCGGATGTACACCAGGCTTTCGAAGACATGGCAACGGGCGCTGCCCGCATCTTAGTCGCCACAACCGTGGTTGAGGTGGGCTTGAACATTGCCAATCTGCGAGGCGTCGTTATCGTCCATGCAGAACGCTTTGGTCTGTCGCAGCTACACCAGTTGCGTGGGCGCTTGGCACGGGAGGGGGGAGAGGGTCACTGCTACTTGTACCTGCCCCGCGCGGTGGGTTTAGATGCAGATGTAAGGCTACAGGCGCTGCTTGATACCAACGATGGATTCGTTCTTGCCGAACACGACATGAGAATACGCGGCATTGGGGATGTCTCAGACGCCGGTGCTCGCCAGCATGGCAGCGCCGGTAGCCTTCTGATGAATCGCCAAGTAGGTATGTCCACTGTCATGGAGATCATGGAGATGCTCGGTGACGAGGACTGAAGCTTTGGTGGAGTGGGTAGGAGTCGGCACTGAGCGTTTGCCAGTCTTCTACAACGCGAAGCTACGTCTCATGGACGAGTTTCATGACTACGTGTGCTATGTCGCCGAGACCGAGGCCAAGAGTGGATCGAGCCAAGCGTACACATCCAAGGTGCAAGCAGTGTCATACGCGTTGCTGGCGTGGCTGCGATTTCTGGACGGCACAAGCGCCAGTTGGAAGGATGCCGACAATGCCAAGCTACGGGGATTCAAAGATCTTGCGCTTAAGCGGGTGAAAGCATCGGTGCGTGGCAAGGGGAATGAGAACGCAGCAAAGCGAACGGTCAATATCCAGCTCAAGTGGATCTACCGCTACTACGCTTGGGCAGAGCGGACGGAGCGATGCGGAACGATTCTTGGGCCCGGCGAAGACGCGCCGATCAAATCGACACTCAACATGCCCTCGGCTAACAGTAAACGGAAAAGTGGTCTGGACAAGAATGCCTATCCGCTGCTGTTCGGGAGATTGGGGAATCGATCGGGTGCTCAGTACTTTGCGAGCGGCCAAGACAAAAGGAAGGTCGCGGAAGTCCTGTCCGAGGCAAACGACCCTTTCATCGCTGAGCGAAACCTCATCATTCTTGAGCTCGCATCACGTGTAGGTTGGCGTGCCGGCACAATGACGTTTCTGGAGAGCGGTGACTTTCCAACGCATCCGAATGAGAAAATGCCTGGCGATGGCGTTCCGATCCGACCCGCGATTCAGAAAGGCGGACACTCTGACTCATTTGGCGTTCCTCTAACGCTTGCTCTACGCATCTCACGATTCATTCAATGGCGAGAGCGCTGGCTGATTCAGGGGGGATGGAGTGAGAAAGAAGCGAAGGGTCGACTCTTCGTGAGTGGGAAAACCGGCACGCCCCTGGGCAACAAGACGATAACGCAGATGATTGGCTCTGCTTTCAGGAAAATTGGGGTTGAGGCCGGTCGCGGCGCGGGCGTTCACTCGTTTCGTCGCAAGTATGCAGAGGATTCCACGCGCGACGATCTTTCCTCGCGGCGCGCGGGCGGCTACTCGACCGCGATGGAGGATGTCATGCACGGCACCGCTCATAGGCTGGGGCACAGGAGCTTGTCCTCTCAAGTGGCCTATCAGCGAGCAGTCCATGCCAGTACGCATAAAGACCACACACATGAGCTGCGAACGAGCTTGGAAGAAGCCGAATCAGAGCTCGCAGTAGCCAAGGCGGAGAACGCTGCGCTGCGGGCGGAGCTATCTCGACGAGGCGCTCCTGCTAACCCGAAAGGCGGAAAGAAGAAGTTGCGATAGGGCGCACGGCGCCAGCGACTACTCGGAATTCATGGGCCGCAGCACTTCTTCCACTTTCGTCCGCTACCGCATGGGCAAGGATCATTTCGACCGATTTTTTGGTTGCCTTCTCCGCCTCGAAGCACTTGCCTCATGGCGGCATTCCGTGACACTGGCGGGACCTGTTCCTCTCGGGCCACAGCGGCATCGAGTTGATCATCCTGATGCCAAGGTTCTGCCAGTCGCATGCCGAATCTTAGCCGGGCCTGGTCTGGGGCCAGGCACAGGCCGAACCATAGGTCGGCCTTCTGCAGGTATTTTCGGCGCGTCGTCAGCACGGCCAGCCTCTGAGACGCCTCTAGGTCATTTTCCGCACTGATCAGCACCGTGAGTCCACTCTTATCCGCGAACATGAGCGCGAGGCTGTGCGGCTTGCCATCACGGGCGGCCTGCTGCGCCTGCCCGTCAATCAGCCGGTTGAGATCGTCCCGCGTTGGGCCATCTAACTCCAACAGTTGGAATCCCTGATCAAGAACCGCAGGCTCAGGTCTGACTTGAATCTCTTGCAAGATGCGGCTTAGCGTCGTTCCTTCATGGTGGGTCAGTAGCCCTGGTGGCGTCGCGGCGCCAGGTAGTGCGCGTCGTCGCGCGGCCATAGCGATGTCAATGCCGAGCGAGAACCCCTCATCCATGTGCACCAGTTTCTGCTCGTCATCAAACCAGAGGTTGTGCCGAAGGTGATAGCCCAGGATGGTCATCTCCTGAGCAGCCATCAGTCGATCTCCGTACCGCGTCCGGCGGGCGATGTAGCTCAGCAAATGCAAGGGACTGGTGAGTAGCTCTGTCAGTACATCAATGAGAAATACGTCGGTGATGAACGCAGCGCGCACGCGCGGTACATCGCGCGTTTTCAGGAACTGACGAGATTGGAAGGTAAGAGCGGGGTAGTGGTCACTGACGACACAGAAAACGAAGATCTCGTTAATCTGAGGGGGTAGTACGACTTCTGACCCATCCGATAGCGTGACTTGATACTTCGCGTCTCCCAAGCACTCCGCGCATAGCAAGCCTTGGTCATAAGCATCCTGAACGCCCTTCTGAAAGTCGTCTCGGATGACTTGGTCATTCCCCTTGCGGGCTTCGATGGTCAGTCTCTTTGACTTGGCCTGGACGATGATGGCTCTGTCAGCCCACAGCACCAGTACGTCGATCTCGCCAGCCTTCTTGCCTTTGGCTTCCCAAAGATCAACGTTGAGAAAGAGCTTGGAGGCCACGAACTTGACCAGCCATCGCAAACCGAACAAGGCCGCGCCGGTCAACCCGCTTCCACGGAGGAGGTGGATCATGGATCACATAGTGGCAGCAGCCGGGCGCTAGATGGATTTAGCGCACAAGTGGCCCGCGCTATAGCAGCGTGTACCGGTCGTACGTCCTAGCGATCTTTGCGCGTCGCCGGGAGCGCAGAAGCGCGGGGAATCCTGCGCGTGCTCTGAGGAGTTACAGGCCTATCTGGTTGGCGGCCTTGAGCAAGGCTTCCTTGTTGCCCTCGCTGGGCCACCCTTCTACAACCGATACCAGCTTGCCGTCGCGTAGAAAGTAGAACATGGGCGTGGACCACGAATCGAAGTTAGGCCACTCCGCCCGGTCGAAAGCGATGACCATGGGGTGCTCCGGATGCTCGCGGTTCCATTGCTGAAGCACGTCAAGATTGAGCTTTCGGTCCACCGGGGCCAGCCAGAGCGAGCGGGCCATGGCCTTAGACAGGGCGGGGTCCGCCTCAATGGCGGCCATGGCATTGCGGGAAAAGTGACACAGGGGGTGGGAGATGACGACCACGCGGGCACCCTGGTCCACCGCCAACGTGGTGCGCGTCAGGGTGTTACCCGATTCTTGCACCGCGAGCGCGGTCTTCCCCGAGCTTGATGAGGTCGCCAGCGTCGGCGCCGGTTCGACGTTCCACTGGGGAAATGTCTTCTCCAAAGCCGAGGCTTGCTCAAACTGACGCGAGGCCATAAGGGCCGCGTGCATATCCGAGAAGCTGCGTCGCTCGACCAAAGCCCGTGCTTGGAGTTCGCCGAAGGCGCGCTGCATCGCCTGCAAGTGCGTGGCCTGGATCGAGTAAGCGTGGGCGATGTTCGCCGCATTGAAGAGGGTCGCCAGATCCTGACTATCCATGCTGGCCGGATCACGCGCCAGCGCGGCGGCGAAGCCATTGTCGAAGGCGGCCGACATCGCCGTCGCACGCTCGGCCGTGGACTGGCCGCGGGTCTGCTCGTGGACCTCCATGAAGCGGTCGTAGCGCCCATCAAGCGTTTGGCCAGCCAAGGTGTTGGCCGGCCAAGCGCTCAAGGCGCCGATGCCGATGAGAAACAGTGCGCAGAACTGCTGCTGGATCCTGTGCATGGATCTTCCTGAGCATCCGGTAGCCGAAAGACTAGCAATTTCTCATGCAGATCGTGTTGATGTTGTAGGAACAGGTCGCCTTCTTGGCGCACTCGTAGCCTTCGTAGTCACAAGGCTGAGAAGGGCACACGGGACCTGGCGGGCCGCCCAATGGACGCATGATTTGCTCATCGACTGCGTTCTGGATGCGCACATTCCGCATCATGGCCACGGTGTGCTGGGCACCAAACAGGCTCATCACCTGATAGATCTGCGAGGCGTTGAGTTCAGTCTGCAGGTCGCCGTAACTGAAGCTCGTGATGCCGCTTTCATTGAACTTCAGACTGGCGATGAAGCGACGCTTGCCCGATTCCGAGAGCGCGGCCAGTGGCGAAGCGCTTCCCGAGTTGCGTAGATATTGCTCGAGATCCTGGCGCGATTTGATCGAGGCCAATTGCAAGGCCACGTCCTGTTGCAGCATCTCCTGCTGTTGTGCGGCGCCGTTGACATGCGTGGATTCGACACTGGCATTCTGTGCGTGTAATGACGTACTAGCGGCCAAGACTGCGAGTAGACCAACTAGTACCGTAGTGAATCGGCCCATCGTTAGTTCCTCCATGCGACGTCGGAAGTAGTTGCTGGAGCCCGCCGCCTGCTCAGCACGCAGCACGCTAGTTCGCTGATGTTAGTGATGTGTGGTAGGCCAGACACCTACATGAACGCATGATCGCCATCTAGTGCCTGCTTAGCCGCGAATGTGCCAGTAGGCGGTAGCTTGCGGCCCGCGCAGGAGTAGAGCCGTTAGAGCGAAGAGAAGTCCTCTAGCAAGCTCATTGCAACATAAATGCGTGAATTCAGATCGCAAGCAGACAAATGCGACAGAACATCAGTACCCGTCACCCTTGCTCACGGGGTGCATGACGCAACTGAGCGACCGAAACGGTGCTGCGCTGGGCAAGGCCAGACTCACCTGCATCGGTTGTCACGTTCAAGTCGGACAACACCGCACTCGTAGCTGAGAGAACTCCTACAAAAAGTCAGAACATGCCACTCTCGGGCGCCACTGATCGTGGGCTATGCTGTCAGTCAACAGAGACTGTATTCCCAGGCCCATCGATTGCTGACCTGATGATCTACTTGGGTTTATTCTTGGCTGCGTTCTTGGCCGCCACGCTAGTGCCGGCACAGTCCGAAGCCGTGCTGGTGAGTTTGCTGGTCGCCGGCTATCCGGTGTGGGCACTATTGCTTGTCGCAAGCGCCGGCAATGTGCTCGGTTCGGTGGTGAACTGGTGGTTGGGCGAGCAACTGCTGCGCTTTCGCACCAGTCGCTGGTTTCCGGTATCGGCCTCGGCCCTGGAGCGCGCCCAGCGCCGCTACCAGCGCTATGGCAGTTGGTCGTTGCTGCTGAGCTGGGTGCCGATCATTGGTGATCCGCTGACCTTGGCCGCCGGGGTCATGAAAGAGCCGCTCTGGCGCTTCCTGCTGCTGGTGACGCTGGCCAAGGTGGGCCGTTACCTCGTGCTGACGCTGATTACCCTGCAGGTGCTGTAGCCGTCGCTGCGCTCGTGCGCAAAGCTATGACGGCTGGCCGCGACGTGCCTGGATCTTGGCCCGCCGCCGCGGCACGTGCGACAGAATGCTGCGTCGCTTGTGCTCGGTGTACTTGCGCCAACTGCGGATCTCCTCGGTGGTGCGAAAGCAGCCCACGCATACGTCGGTCTTCCGATCGAACTGGCAGATGTCCGTGCAAGGGGAGGGGCGGCTCATCGCGGCGTTTCACTGAGCGCGGTCCGCGCCTCGATGGTCACGTGCACGATCTCCTCGTGAATGGCCAAGGCATGCTTGAAATGATCCGGATGCACGGGATCTTCGGTCACGACCTCGGCCACACAGGCGAACTTGCCACGGCCTACCTGCCAGACGTGCAGATCGCTGATACGCGCCGGCACCGAGCCTTGCTCGATGGCTTCGCGGATTTCTTCCACTACGGGAGCATCCATCTGCGCATCGAGCAAGACCTTGCTGGTCTGGCGAATCAGGCCCCAGGCCCACACCGAGACCAGGGCCGCGCCCACTAGCCCCATCACCGGGTCCAGCCAGGCCGCACCGAAGTACATGCCACCCAGCAGCGCGATGATCGCCAACACGGAGGTCGCCGCATCGGCGATGACATGCAGGTAAGCCGAGCGCTGGTTCAGATCGTGATGGGCGCTGTGTCCGTGATCGCCATGATGCTCATGGTGATGGTGATGGTGATGGTGATCGTCGTGCCCGTGCCCGTGATCATGGTGATCCCGCAGCCACCAGGCGCACAGCAGGTTGACCGCCAGGCCCACGATGGCAATGGCAATGGCCTGCTCGTAGTGGATGGTGCTGGGGCGGAACAGGCGCTCGATGGACTGGAAGGCCATCAGGCCTGCCACACCCAGCAGCAGGATTGCGCTGGTGTAACCGCCCAGGATTTCGATCTTCCACGTGCCGAAGGCAAAGCGACGGTCCTGCGCGAAGCGGCGCGCACAGGCGTAGGCGAAGACCGACAGGCCCAGTGCCAACGCGTGGGAGCTCATGTGCCATCCATCGGCCAACACGGCCATCGAGTTGTACCACCAGCCTCCGGTGATCTCCACGACCATCATGATCAGGGTCAGGATCATGGCCCGACGCGTGTTGCGCTCGGCGAGCGGGTTGCCTTGGTCGAAGGCGTGGGAATGGCGCCGCGTAGCGGCCAGGGCATCGAGGTTCATGACGGGGCAGGGATGGGTTGCTGGATACCCCCATAGGGTATATGATCGCTTCCATGGCGCATACCCACCGCGACAAAAAGAAGCTGCTCACCCGCGTTCGCCGCATCGGCGGTCAGGTCGCGGCATTGGAGCGCGCACTGGAAGCCGAAGGCGACTGCGGTGATCTGCTGATCCAGATTGCCGCGGCTAAGGGCGCCATGCATGCGCTGATGATGGAAGTGCTCGCCGGTCATCTGAGCGAGCATGTGGTGACCGCCGAAACCGAGGCCGAGCGGGCCAAGGAAGCCGGCGCCATCATGGACTTGCTGACCCGTTATGCCCGTTGATCGCAGACCGTTGGTGGGTGCTGCTTTCCCGAACGTCTGTGCTGGACAGGCCCGTCCTTAACCCCGTAGGCTAATGCAGTGATCCGGTTTTCCGCCCGCGCCAAGAGTGTCTTGCACGTCAGCATGCTGTTGCTGCTGGTGCTGGGCGTTCTCGTGCGGCCGGCACTGAATTTCGTGGGTGAAATCCACGGGGCCGCGCATGCGGCCGAAGTCGCGAGCGAGCACGGCCACGGCCATCCTGGCGATGCCCTCGATGCCGATCACGACCAAGACCACGCCTCGGGCACGCACCTGCTGATGCACCAGGCCGATTCGGGTTCTTCCTCCGGCCTGCTCACCAGTTTCCGCCTGCCGCCCGTCGAAGTGGCTGCCTCTCAGCGTCTGCAGTGGACGCCGGCTTCTTCGCTTCCCCAGCGACTCTCTTCGCCGTTTAGACCTCCGATTGCCTGATGACAGGGCCGGCCGCCGTTAGCGCGGCCTGAGTACGTCTGTCCATCAACCAATCGGAGATGTTCCGTGAACTTGTGTTATGCATGGGTTCTGGCCTTGGCCGGAGCCTGTGGTGTTGTGCCATGGGCACACGCCACTGAACCTCTGCGCCTGCAGGAGGCGGTTTCCCGCGCCTTAGGTGCAAATCCGGCCCTAGCGGCCGAAGCAGCTCAACTCGATGCCGTCCGTGCCCGCGCCGAGCGCGAGGGCTTGGCCCCGCAGTACTTCGTCACCGGCGAACTGGAGAACGTGGGCGGTACCGGTTCACTCAGCGGAGTGAATTCGGCCGAAAGCACCTTGCGGATCGGCCGTCTGATCGAGTTGGGCGGCAAGCGCGCCGCTCGCCAGGCCTTGGGCGCTGCCGAGATCGATCAGCAGCAAACCGCTGCCGACGCCACGCGTATCGAACTGACCAGTCGCACGGCGGCCCGCTTCATCGAAGTCGCAGTGGATCAGCAGCGCCTGGACTTTGCCAACGAACGCGTTCGCCAAGCCGAGCGTACGCGCCGCGAGGTAGCAGGCTGGGTCTGGGCCGCACGCAACCCCGAGTCGGATCTGCGTGCGGCTGAAATCGTCGTGGCCAACGCAGAGCTGGATCGTGAGCATGCCGAGCACGAGCTCAGCAGCGCCCGCACCACCTTGGCCGCGACCTGGGGCGACACGATCCCGGACTTCGACACGGTGGCTGCTGATCTGACCGATCTGCCCGAGGTCGAACCGCTGGACACGCTGCTGGCGCGCTTGCCGAACACGATCGATCAGCAAGCCTTCTCGCGTGAGGCTCGCCTGGCCGAAGCCCGTCGTCGTATCGCTGAGGCGGCTCGCAAACCCGATCTGAACTTCAACGTCGGCGTGCGTCGTCTGGAAGGGCCCAGTGATCAAGGTCTGGTGATGTCGGTGTCCGTACCGTTGGGCAGCCGCACGCGGGCGGGGTACTCCATCGCCGAAGCCGACGCGCAACTGGCGGCCATCGAAGCGCGCCGAAAAGCCGAGCAGTTCGAGCGCCATCAACTGGTCTTTGAGAAGTACCAGGAACTGGGCCATGCACGCACCGAGGTGGAGTCGTTGCGCGGACGTGTGGTGCCCAAAGCCGAGCAAGCCCTGGCCTTTACCCGGCGCGGCTTCGAAGCAGGGCGGTTCTCATTTCTCTCGCTCTCCCAGGCGCAGACCACGCTCTTTGAACTGCGCGAGCGCCTCGTCGAGGCCTATGCGCGCTATCACACCTTGCTGGTGGAGCTCGATCGGCTCACCGCAACCACCCAGGACACCTTTCCATGAGTCGTCATCTCACTCTCTTGCTGTTGCCTTTGCTGTTGGTGGCGTGCGGCGGTGAACCGGCATCCAAGGCCGGTGAAGCCGCCGCTGAAGCGGCCCCGGCCAGCGGCGACTACGAGCGCGGTCCCAATCGCGGCCGCATGCTGCGTGATGGGGATTTCGCCATCGAAGTCACGATCTTCGAAACTAACGTTCCACCTCAGTATCGTTTGTATGCCTACAAAGATGGAAAGCTGATCAAGCCAAGCGAAGTGGTTCCCACCGTGACGCTCAAGCGATTGGACGGGGAAACCAATATCTTCACCTTCACGCCTGAAGACCAGTACCTGACCGGCAGCGGCCAGGTGACCGAGCCGCATTCCTTCGATGTGGAAGTCAAAGCCCAGTACGCGGGGAAAACCCATACTTGGACTTACGACTCCTATGAAGGCCGCACGACGATCCCGGCCCAAGCCGCCAAAGACGGCGGCGTGGTCGTCGAGAACGCCGGACCGGTGGTGATCCGCGAGACCATCCAGGTGATGGGCAATGTGGCCGTGGATGACAACCGGCGCGCGCAGGTCAAGGCACGCTTCCCCGGCATCGTGCGCTCGGTCCAGGTCCAGCAGGGCGATCGCGTCAAGCGTGGCCAGACGCTGGTCACGGTCGAGGGCAACGACAGCATGCGCACCTACGCCGTCACCGCGCCCTTCGATGGCATTGTGTTGCAACGCCCGACCAACGTGGGCGATGTGGCCGATACCAACACGCTGGTGGAGATCGCCAACATGTCGGATGTGTGGGTCGACTTGCGCGCCATTGGTCCGGATGCGGAAAAGATCACGCCCGGCCAGCAGGTCAAGGTCTCCTCGGCCACGGGCGGTACCAGTGCCGAAGGCACGATCGAGACGCTGCTGCCGCTGGCCACCGGCCAGACGGTGGTGGCACGCGTGACCCTGCCCAACGCCGAAGGGCGCTGGCGCCCGGGCATGGCGGTCTCGGCAGAGGTGACGGTGGCCTCGCGCGAGGTCCCGCTGGCGGTCAAAGAGTCGGGCCTTCAACGCTTTCGCGATTTCACCGTGGTCTTTGCCCAGGTAGGGGAGACCTACGAGGTGCGCATGCTCGAACTGGGCGCACGCGATGGTGAGTTTGTCGAAGTGCTTGGGGGTCTGAAACCCAACACGCCCTACGTCAGTGAGCAGAGCTTTCTGATCAAGGCGGACGTCGACAAGTCTGGCGCCAGCCACGACCACTGAGGACAGGACAATGCTAGAACGCGTCATAAGAGCCGCGATCGCGCATCGCTGGCTGGTCCTGCTGTTGGTGTTAGCCGTCAGTGCGCTGGGCGTCTGGAACTATGGGCGTCTGCCCATCGACGCCGTGCCTGACATCACCAATGTGCAGGTCCAGGTCAACAGCGAGGCGCCCGGCTACTCACCGCTTGAAGCCGAGCAACGGGTAACGTTTCCCGTTGAGACCGCCTTGGCCGGCATGGCCGGCATGCAATACACCCGCTCGATCTCCCGCTATGGCCTGTCCCAGGTCACGGTGGTGTTCGAAGACGGTACCAACATCTACTTCGCCCGACAGCAGGTCAGCGAACGGCTCCAACAAGCCGCCTCGCAATTACCCGCTGACGTGAAGCCCACGCTCGGTCCGGTCGCCACCGGTCTGGGTGAGATCTTCATGTACACGGTCGAGGCCGATGCCGGCGCCAGGAAGCCCGATGGCACCGAGTGGACATCGACCGATCTACGTACGTTGCAGGACTGGGTCATTCGCCCGCAGCTGCGTAATCTGAAAGGCGTCACCGAGGTCAACACCATCGGCGGCAATGTCCAGCAGTTCCACATCACGCCGGATCCTGCCAAGTTGCTGGCCTTCGATTTGAGTATCGATGACCTGCTCACGGCGGTGGAGCGCAACAACGCCAGTACCGGCGCCGGCTATATCGAGCGGGGCGGTGAGCAGAACCTGATCCGCATCCCCGGTCAGATCGGCGATGAGGCCGGCCTGCGTCAGGTGGTGGTGGCGACCCGCGAAGGACTGCCGCTCAAGGTGCAGGACGTGGCCGATGTGCATATCGGCTCGGAACTGCGCACCGGTGCGGCGACCAAGGACGGCCATGAGGTCGTGCTGGGTACGGTATTCATGCTGGTAGGCGAGAACAGTCGCGAAGTGGCCCAGCGCGCTGGCGAGAAGCTCAAGCAGATCGAAGCCGGCCTGCCCAAGGGCGTGACTGCCAAGGCGATCTACGATCGCACCAACCTGGTCGATCGCAGTATCGCCACCGTGCAGAAGAACCTGCTCGAGGGCGCGCTGCTGGTCATCGCGGTGCTGTTCCTGCTGTTGGGCAATATCCGCGCGGCGCTGATCACCGCGGCGGTCATTCCGGTGGCGATGCTGCTGACCATCACCGGCATGGTGCAGAACCGGGTCTCGGCCAACCTGATGAGCCTGGGTGCACTGGACTTCGGTCTGATCGTGGACGGTGCGGTGATCATCGTGGAGAACTGCCTGCGTCGCTTCGGCGAACGGCAGCACCAGTTGGGCCGTCTGCTCACCCGTGAGGAGCGATTCGATCTGGCCGCCGTGGCCAGTGCCGAGGTCATCAAGCCCAGCCTGTTCGGCTTGTTCATCATCGCGGCGGTGTATCTGCCGATCTTCGCCCTGACCGGTGTGGAAGGTAAGACGTTCCACCCGATGGCGATTACCGTGGTGATGGCGCTGACCGCGGCGATGGCCTTGTCGCTGACCTTCGTTCCGGCCGCGGTGGCCCAGTTCGTCACCGGCAAGGTCGAGGAGAAGGAAACCAAGATCATGCGCGGTATGTCGCGCCTGTACGGCCCATTGCTGGAAAAGGCATTGGCTATGCGGGTGGCGGTGGTCTCGGCGGCAGCAGTGTTGGTGGTGCTGTGCGGTGTGCTGGCCACGCGACTGGGCACGGAGTTCATTCCGAACCTGGACGAGGGTGATATCGCCTTGCACGCCTTGCGCATTCCCGGCACCAGCCTGACCCAGGCCGTGGGCATGCAGGAGCAGTTGGAGACGGTCATCAAGGCCTTCCCGGAGGTCGACAAGGTCGTGGCCAAGCTCGGTACGGCCGAGGTGGCCACCGATCCGATGCCACCCTCGGTGGCCGACACCTTCATCATGCTCAAGGATCGGGATGAGTGGCCCAATCCGCGCAAGCCCAAGGCCGAGCTGGTAGCCGAGCTGGAGAAGGCCGTTCGCGCCATCCCCGGCAACAACTATGAGTTCACCCAGCCGGTGCAGATGCGCATGAACGAGCTCATCGCCGGCGTGCGCGCGGAAGTGGCGGTCAAGGTCTTCGGCGATGACATGGCGCAGCTGGAAGCCCTGGGCTCGCAGGTCGAAGACGTGGCCAGTCGAATCGAAGGCAATGCCGACGTGAAGCTGGAGCAGGTCACCGGCCTGCCGCTGTTGGTCATCGACCCGGACCGTGCCGCCTTGGCGCGCTACGGCTTGGCCGTGGCCGACATCCAGGACACGGTGGCTGCCGCCCTGGGCGGCGCCAACGCGGGCCAGCTGTTCCAGGGTGATCGACGCTTTGACATCGTCGTGCGACTGCCCGAAGGCAAGCGCCAGGATCTGAAGGTGCTCGCTGCACTGCCGATCATGGTGCCGGCACAGCGTGATGCCAGTACTCAAGGCATGGCGTTGCCATCCTCGGTCCCGTTGGGTGCGGTAGCCAAGATCGCCATTGAGCTGGGGCCCAACCAGGTCAGTCGCGAGAACGGCAAGCGCCGCGTAGTGATCACCTCCAATGTGCGGGGTCGCGATCTGGGCTCCTTTGTCGAAGAGCTGCGCGGCAAGGTAGCCAGCGAAGTGGAGCTGCCTGACGGTTATTGGATCGAGTACGGCGGTACGTTCGAGCAGTTGATCTCGGCCAGTGAGCGTTTGACGGTCGTGGTACCCGTGGTGCTGGTCATGATCTTCGGCCTGCTGTTCATGGCCTTTGGATCGGCCAAGGACTCGGCGATCGTCTTCAGCGGTGTGCCACTGGCGCTGACCGGCGGTGTGATGGCATTGGTGCTACGCGGCATCCCGTTCTCCATCTCGGCAGGCGTGGGCTTTATCGCCCTGTCCGGTGTGGCGGTGCTCAACGGCCTGGTGATGATCACCTTCATCCGCAAGTTGCGTGAGGACGGCAAGTCCTTGCACGAGGCGGTGGTCGAAGGAGCGTTGACGCGCCTGCGGCCGGTGTTGATGACTGCGCTGGTGGCCAGCCTGGGCTTCGTGCCGATGGCGCTCAACGTCGGCACCGGTGCCGAGGTGCAGCGTCCGCTGGCCACGGTGGTCATCGGCGGCATCATCTCCTCCACCTTGCTCACCTTGCTGGTCCTGCCGGCGTTGTACCGCATGGTCCATCGCAAGGAAGAGCCGCGCGCCGAGGCGCCGCCGAAAGTCGAGCACGTTCCGAGCGCCCCGTAATCCAGTGGGGTGGGGCGCGCGTGCGCTCCACCCCCTCCTGATCCCTTCCACATACCTATAGATGCGAATGAACTCACTTCTCTACAAACCCTCCGGATGGGGCGGCATGATCTCCGCCTCCACCACGCGCACGCTGGTTCTGTTGGCGGGCCTGCTGCTGTTGTTGTTCACCGCCAACGGCGCGCTGGCCCATGCCGTAGCCGAAGGTGATAAGGGCTACATCCAGGAAATCAGCGGGGTGCACCTGCTGTCGTTTGCCTACCTGGGCGCCAAGCACATGGCCACCGGGTACGACCACATCCTGTTCCTGCTGGGCGTGATCTTCTTCCTGTACCGCATGAAGCAGATCGCCTTGTACGTCACGCTGTTCGCGGTGGGTCACTCCACCACGATGCTGTTGGGCGTGTACTTCAACGTGGGCATCAACAGCTTCCTGATCGACGCGATCATCGGCCTGTCGGTGGTCTACAAGGCGCTGGACAACATGGGCGCCTACCAACGCTGGCTGGGTTTTCAACCCAACACCAAGGCGGCCACGTTGATCTTCGGTCTGTTCCACGGCTTTGGCCTGTCGACCAAGATCATCGAGTACGACATCTCTCCCGATGGTCTGGTGCCCAACCTGTTGGCCTTCAACGTCGGCGTGGAAATCGGCCAGCTGCTGGCCTTGGGCGCAATCCTGATTGTGATGGGCTACTGGCGCCGCTCGCGCGGCTTCTGGAAGCACGCCTATACCGCCAACGTCGCGATGATGTGCGCCGGTTTCATCCTGATCGGCATGCAGCTCACTGGCTACTTCGTTTCCTAATTCAAGACATTGCGAGAACACACCATGTACAACAGCAAGCCTCTCAACACCGATCTGCCGTCCTCGCGCCAGTTGCTGCGCTCGACCATCATCGCCTTCATCGTGGCCGTCGTCCTGTTGGTCACCGTCGTGCTGCCGTCCGAGTACGCCATCGACCCCACCGGTGTCGGCCGCATGCTCGGGCTAACCGAGATGGGTGAGATCAAGGGTCAGTTGGCTGAAGAAGCCGCCGCCGATGCCGCACGTGATGCGGCCGCGGCCGCGGCAGGCGCGCCGATCTCATCGGCCGCCTCATCCGCCAGCCCCGCAGCACCGGCAGCGGCGGCAGCACCGGCCGTGGACACCACGCAATGGCGCGATCAGATGCAGGTCGTTCTGGCGCCAGGAGAAGGCGCGGAGGTCAAGTTGGCGATGACAGCCGGTCAAAAGGCGAACTTCACCTGGACCGCGCAGGGCGGTGTCGTGAACTTCGACACCCATGGCGATGGCGGTACCGGCGGCGAATCCACCAGCTACGAAAAAGGACGCGGCGTGGCCGCCGACGAAGGCGTGCTGGAAGCGGCCTTCAACGGCAGCCACGGCTGGTTCTGGCGTAACCGCAGCGAGGCCACGGTGACGATCACCCTGCGTACGGCCGGCGACTACGCCCAGATCAAGCGCGTGATGTAACCCCGTGGCGGCCAGGCGCCTTAAGCGGGTCGTGGCATCGCCTCGACCCACCGTCGCGAGCCTGGGTCCTCGCGACACCTACCCATCCTCGGCCACGCGCCGATCACGAAGGAACTGAAGATGAAAGCTCGTTCACTGTCCATTGCCGGCCTGGTTGCGCTGTCGCTGGTCTCGCTGTCGGCCCTGGCCCATCCGGGCGCGCACGACGAAGAGAAGGAAATCCCCAAGACCTGTGAGGATCTGAAGGACACCAAGCGTTTCACCGACGACTCCGCCTTCCCTGAAGTCAAGGCGCTCAAGCAGAAGTGCGGCGTGCCGGAAAAGCCGGCCAAGGCCGACGGCGCCAAGAAGCCGGCCCCGGAAGCCAAGAAGACCAACTGATCGTTCGCCGTCCCAGGCGGTCGGCTTCCCGATCGCCTTGGGACACCTTCTCTGTCGAGGTGAGGTATGTCCGCTCAATCTAGCGCAGACCAAGGGCGCATCAAGCACGCCGTGGTTCGCCTGGCACGCGAGGTGATGGAGCTGCCCGGACTCCGGCGTGTCGGCAAACCGATGTATCGACGGTATTTCTCCAAGCCCTACGAGCACGGCAATCTGTACTACGGCATCTACCGCAGCTACGAGGACGCGCTGCTCGATGCCGAGCGCCTGTCCTCGGAGGTCTTGCCCGCCAGCTACGACCTGGATCAGGTCACGATCATGTACCGCCAGCAGCTCAACCGGCTGCGTGCCTGCGACTACCCGGCGCTGTACTGGATCCATCAGCTCATTGCTGATGGCGCCAGGCGCATCTTCGATCTGGGCGGACACGTAGGCTTGGCCTACTACGGCTTTGGTCGCTACATCGACTATCCGGCCGGACTGATCTGGAACGTCCATGACCTGGACAAGGTGCTGCAGGCTGGTCGGCTGTTGTCCGCGCGACGGGATCGGTCGGGTCAGTTGCGCTTCGTCCACATTCCTGAGGTCGCCGACGGCTGCGATGTCCTGATCAGTACCGGCGCACTGCAGTACCTGGAGTACAGCCTGCCCGAGTTGCTGGACCGGCTGATCGCGCCGCCGCGCCATGTCCTGTTCAACCTCACGCCGCTGCATGCCACCCGCGAGTTCTTCACCTTGCAGAACCTGGGTGTGGCGGTGTGTCCGTATCGGGTCCAGTCCGATGCCGCGCTGGTGCAACAGATGGCCGAACGCGGCTATCAGATACGCGATCGCTGGGAGCTACCCGAGCGCCATCTGCGCGTGCCCTTCGAGCCGGACTACGAAGTGAATGCCTACTCCGGCATCTATTTCGAACGTCAGAGGCTGTAGCGATACCCGTACTGCCGCCACCACTGCTGAGGTCTTCCCATGTTGGATGTCCTGACCAACCTCACTTTCCGTAAGCTCTTTGCCGCCCAGGTCATCGCCTTGCTGGGCACGGGCTTGGCGACCGTGGCGCTGGCCTTGCTGGCCTACGACCTGGCCGGCGATCAGGCCGGGCAGGTGCTCGGCCTGGCCCTGGCCATCAAGATGATCGTGTACGTGCTGCTCTCGCCGGTCTCCGGTGCGGTGGTGCCGCCGCACCGGCGCAAGATCGTGCTGATCGGGCTGGACGTGATCCGGGCCCTGGTCGCACTGGCGCTGCCGTTCGTCACCGAGATCTGGCAGATCTACGTGCTGATCGCCGTGCTGCAGTCGGCCTCGGCGTGCTTTACGCCCCTGTTCCAGTCGGTCATCCCGCAGATCCTGCCCGATGAGGCCAAGTACACCCGGGCCTTGTCGCTCTCGCGGCTGGCCTACGACCTGGAGAGTCTGCTCAGTCCGGCCCTGGCCGCCGCGCTGCTGACGGTAATCGCGTTCCAAGGATTGTTCGTGGGCACCTCGGCCGGCTTCCTGCTGTCGGCGCTGCTGGTGATGTGGACGACGTTCCCTGTCGGTACGCGCAGCGCCAGCGCCGGTGGTCCCTACGCGCGGGCCATCCGCGGCATGAAGATCTACCTGCGCACGCCACGCCTGCGCGGCTTGCTGCTGCTCAATCTCTGCGCCGCCGCCGGCGGGGCGATGGTGTTCGTCAACACGGTCGTGGTCGCGCGCACGGTGTTGCAAGGCGGCGAGCGGGAGGTGGCCTGGCTGTTGGCCGCCTTCGGCGTGGGCTCGATGCTGGTGGCTCTGTGCCTGCCGCGCCTGCTCGATCGCATCGCCGATCGCCGCATCATGCTCTCGGCCGCCACGGCGATGACGGTGGTGCTGAGCGCGGCCACCGTGTACTGGTTCAGTGTCGGCGGCAAGCCTGCCTGGCCGGTCGTGGCGGGCATCTGGCTGCTGCTGGGCATGTCGTACGCGGGCCTGGTAACGCCCGGTGGCCGACTCATCCGTCGTTCCGGCGCCGAAGAGGATCTGCCGTTCCTGTTCGCCGCACAGTTTTCCCTCTCGCACGTGTGTTGGCTGCTGGCGTACCCGATCGCAGGTTTCCTGGGCGCCAAGCTGGGATTTGCAGCAGCGTTGGGGATTTTGTCCATGGTGGCCTTGCTGAGCGCAGTGCTGGCCCGCTGGGTGTGGAGCTCTCGTGATCCCGAACAGATCACACATACCCACGAGGAGCTGCCCGAGGGTCACGCCCATCTGGGGCAGGGCGGAAAGCAGCATGCCCACCGCTATGTCATCGACGACCTGCATTCGCGGTGGCCGCAGTGAAGGCGTACGCACGCGTCCTGTCAGGAACCGCGACGTGATCTACGCGCTGTCGGCCATCTTCATGCTGGGCGTGGGCCTGGGCACGGTCGGTGCCTTCGTGATGCCCTGGAGCGGGATGCACTTCGCGCTGGCGTGGCTGGGATCGGTGATCGGGGCGGTCTTCCTTACCTTGCTCGCGCTGCACGGATGGGACGTCAGGCTCGCGGCCACGCAGGGGGATCTGGCCTCCCTGAAACGCTTCTGGCACGCGCTGCGTCCTTCGCTAGCCGACATGCTATTAGCGGGGGTCCTGACAATCGCCGGCCTCTGGCTGGCAGGTACAGCCACCTCGCTCTCGCTGCTGCAGATCGCCGTGTCGGGTCTGCCGGTGTATCTGCTGGCCGTGGCGCGGATCGCGACCAAGCTCGGACGCCCCCATGTGGCGGCGCCCAAGACACGGGCCCTTGTTTTGTGTGCCGCGCTGCTGCTGATGAGCGTGGGCAGCCTGTACATGATTTGGCTGGTCGTCGCCGGCGATGTACCGGTGCTGGCGCAGGCCTGGGTGATCGCTCTGCAGCTGGTGAGCGCGCTGTGCTGTTACATCGCTGCCTCCAACTATCAAGTGGCGATGGCCACCGGTGAGATTCGGCGATCTCCCACCGTGATGCTGATGCTCAAGGAGCTGTCCGCGGTGGGCATGGGCGATATCGCCACGCCCGATCCCAAGGGCAAGCGGGTCACGCAGGACGCGTTGCCAACCTTCAGGAAGCGGCCGAACAAACGACCGCGACGATCGCGCAACCGATAGGCCGCATCCACGCTCCAGCGTGCTGCCGCCTCGCCAGAGCACCTTGCATCACTACGAGGAAAGGGCCAGCCAAGTAGGCCCGGCCCCAATCAAGAATGAGTCTCAGTTGACGTTTGCGGCTGTGGCCGTCATCCTAATATTTCATCATATGTTGAAATATTGAAATGAACGAGACCGCGGCGCTACGGGGATTCGGGGCCATCGCCCATGCGGATCGTCTGCGCATCGTTCGCATGCTCGTCGTGGCCGGCGCGGACGGCATGTCTGCAGGCGCGATCGCCGCCGCGCTCGATGGCGCACAACCCTCCCGGGTGTCATTTCACCTCAAGGAACTGGAGCAGGCTGGGTTAACGCTGGCTCGCCGAGAGGGCAAATCGATCATCTACAGCGCGGACTTCCCCGCGCTCTCGGATCTTGTCGCGTTCTTGATGCACGACTGTTGCCATGGGCACTGCATCTACTGCGACAAGGCGATCAAGTTGTTCGCGCAATGCACTGGACGTCCCACGGGACCTGACGAACTGCCGTGATCAGCCGCCGCCATCACGCATAGCCGCCAGCCGGCCCCTCTCCCTACTGTTGATACCTACATGACCTTTCGATCGATCGTCCTCGTGCTTGCAGGCCTGGCGGCGCTCCTGCATAGCAATGTCTCCTTTGCGTCCGAGAAGAACGTGCCCACGACGTGGCGGCTACTGGACTACATCGCCGTCGACTATCGGGAGGCCGTCCGCGAGGGCGAGGTGGTCAACGAGGTTGAGTACGCCGAGATGAAGGAATTCTCGGCGACCGCTGCCGAGGCCATCGGTCAGCTGCCCGCTAAAGCCGAATCCGCGCAGTTGAAGCAAGATGCGACTGCACTGCAGGGGGCAATCCAGGCAAAAGCTGCGCCTGAGCAGATCGCAGAGCAAGCGCGTGCGCTGGCTGCGCTCCTGGTGAAGGCCTATCCGATTCCCCTGCTTCCAATGCAATCGCCCAATTACGGACGTGGCAAGGTTCTCTACGCGCAGCTGTGTGCGGCCTGCCATGGCCCCTCGGGTGCAGGTGATGGACCCGCCGGTGCAGGCTTGGATCCCCCACCGATTGATTTCACCGATCGCGCGCGCGCCGAGGAGCGCAGCGTCTTTGCCCTTTACCAGGTCATCGACCAAGGCCTGGAAGGCACCTCGATGGTGAGCTACGCGAGCTTGCCGGTCGAGGATCGCTGGGCACTGGCGACCTACGTAGGGGCCATGGCGTATCCGGAAGATCAGGTCGATGCCGGAAAGAAGCTGATTGAAGGCGATGCGGCGCTGCGCGCCAAGCTCAACTTCGATGCCTACGTCAGCACTACGCCCGCCGCATTGGGCACAACGGTGGGATCGGCAGAACAGGCCTCAGCCATCGTGGCGTACTTGCGTCGTCATCCGGACGCCTCACAGGCACAGGATGTCAGCTCGGCGTTGGCGACCTCGCGCAAATTGCTTGAGGAGGCGATGACGGCCTACCGCGCCGGACAACCTACACAGGCCAAGGATTTGGCACTGTCTGCGTATCTGGACGGATTTGAGCCAGTGGAGCCGCTGCTGGCGGCACGCGACAACGCCTTGATGGTGAAGATCGAAGCGGCCATGGCGCGCGTGCGATCGGGTATTGCGGCCAATGTGGCTGCCGATGAACTCCAAGGCCAGGTCACGGCCCTGGACGATCTCTTCGCCCTAGCCGAACAGGTGCTAGATCAGGGCCAGACATCGGCCGTAGCCAGCTTCGTGGCGGCTTTCACCATCCTGCTCCGCGAAGGGCTGGAGGCGTTGCTGATTGTTATCGCGATGATCGCACTGCTGCGCAAAGCCGAGCGGACCGAAATGCTGCCATGGGTCCATGCAGGCTGGGTGTCGGCATTAGGGGCCGGCATCGTGACGTGGGTGCTGGCCACTTGGGTCATCTCCATCAGCGGGGCCAGCCGAGAACTGTCCGAGGGGTTCGGATCGTTGCTGGCGGCGGTGGTGCTGGTGTGGGTGGGCATTTGGATGCACGGCAAGAGCCATGCGGAGAACTGGCAACGCTACGTACGCGATAAGTTGGGTCAGGCGCTGAGCCGGAAGTCGGGTCTGTTCCTGCTGGGTCTGATCTTCGTGGTGGTCTATCGGGAAGTGTTTGAGACCATCTTGTTCTATGCCGCCATCTGGAGCCAAGGCAATGCCAGCAGCGTTATCGCTGGCGGCCTTTCGGCATCCATCGTTCTGGTCGTCATTGCCTGGTTGATGATGCGATACAGCCGGCGCTTGCCGATCGGCCAGTTCTTCCGGTACAGCTCGCTGCTGATTGCCGTGCTGGCTGTAGTGCTCATCGGCAAGGCCGTCTCGGCGCTGCAGGAAGCAGGCTACTTGCCCATCTCTTGGCTCGACGGTGGTCCGCGGGTCGAGTTGCTGGGCTTGTATCCGACAGTTGAGGGCATCGGCGCGCAGATCACCACCGCGTTGATTCTGGCTGTCGGCTTCTGGCTGGCTAATCGGCCCGCCAAATCCGAGGTAGCTGCCCCATGAATCGGGAGCTGACGCGCGAGCGGCTTGAGCACGTCCAGACGCCCATCTACTTTGTGGCGCTGGTGCTCGGATTCGTACTGGCGATGCTGGTGCCTGGCACAGAGGCGCTTGAGTCGGCGATCAACCCTGCACTGGGCGTCATGCTCTTCGTGACCTTCCTCCAGGTTCCCCTGTCGCGCATCCGGGACTCGCTGCGGAACGTACGCTTCATGGGCGCCTTGCTGGTGGCCAACTTCATCGTGATACCGATGTTGGTGGCCTTGGCCTTGCCGTTGTTCCCTGGGGATCCTCTGATCCGCATCGCGATGCTGTTCGTGCTGCTTTGTCCGTGCATCGACTATGTCGTGACGTTCTCGCACCTTGGGAAGTCTGATTCCTCGTTACTGCTGGCCGCCACACCCGTGCTGTTGATTGTGCAGATGCTGCTGTTGCCGGTGTATCTGAATCTGCTGCTAGGGGCTGAGTCCTCGAGCTTGGTAAAACCAGGACCGTTCCTGCACGCGTTCGTCATCTTGATCGTCATGCCGATGGCGCTGGCTGCCACCCTGCAAGCGCTATCTCCAAAGTTCAGCGGCATTGCGACGCTCACACGTGTAGGTGGGCTTCTTCCTGTGCCAGCCACGGCACTTGTGCTACTGATCGTCATTGCGGCTGTGACGCCCCAACTGAGCTTAGCAGTAAGCGCTGCTATGGACGCGCTACCTTTCTATCTAGCCTTCGCGATCATCGCGCCCATCTTGGGACTGGTCGTGGCACGCGCATTCAAGCTGCCAGCACCAGCAGGCCGAGCGGTCGGCTTTGCAGCAGCAACTCGCAACTCGTTGGTAGTTTTGCCGTTGGCGCTCGCCGTGCCCGACGCCTTACCGATCATCCCAGCCGTCATCGTGACCCAAACCATTGTCGAACTGGCCGCGATGCTTCTGTATATCCGTGCGATACCCCTCCTAGCCAAGAACTAGACTCGTATCGGTATCGATATCCCCGCTTCTGGACGAGAGTTGACATTCATTGAGAGTCGATATTCTTTATCCGGAATTGGCTGACATAACGTCGAAAAAGTCGTGCACTCAGCCCGCTGCACTCCGTGGTGGCTGACGATGACGCGCTCGCAGCATGAATAGACTCGCAGGCACGACCCAGCAGATCAGCGCGGTCACGACATCGTGCGAGAGAAAGTGCGCTCCCCGTAGTTGCTGACCAATGCCAAACAGAAGTCCTACAGTCATGCCCACCGCCAGCCCTGTCCATCTATGCTTGACGCGGACCTCGGCAAAGAAGAAGTACAAGGCAAGCCACGCGTATCCACTGCTAGCGTGTCCGGAGGGGAAACAGCCGCTCTTCAATGGCCTGAAGTCGAAGAGGGTGAGATAGGGGTTGCTTCCCCCCAAGCCTGCAATGCTCCACGGACAGTCCAACCCCGAGTATCGCTTCAGGATGGACACCAGCGCCGTAGAAATCGCGATCGCGGTGAACAGCCTGATCGCCGGTCCTCGCCAGCCCCGAAGGCGCGGGCGAAGGTAGGTCATGGCGATCAGGACAAGGACCGTCAGCACACCGACAGTGGTAACAGCTCGTCCGGCCTTGTGGATGATCTGCTCCGTCCAGAACCCGTTCTTGTAGCTCCACGCGTTGTCGCCCCAGGCGTAGACCCAAGAGGCCACGCGCATGTCCCACTCACCAGTCAGGACGACGGTGAGCGTCATCAGGGTGGCGGCCGGTAACAGTAGGCCCCACCAGACGTTGAAGTGAGCGGGCAGAGAGATGGGAGTGTTGGGCGGACTTGCCGCCTCTGGGACAGGCCTAGGGCGCGTGTCGAATGCGGAGACCTCCTCAGTCATTGAGGCGATCCAGCGCGCCCGCTTCACCCGGTGCTTGCTGGCCCTGGCGACCAGCCCGGTCGTGCCTTCGGTGCACGCGGATATCCAAATACAGGCTGTAGGCGGCGGTAAAGGCGGGCAGCAGGTTCTGCACGACGCCCACGGCATCTTGCTTGGAAGAGAACAGGAAGTAGCTCAAGGCCATCAGGCTGCCGCACAAGCTCATGTACCAGAACAAGCGCGGGATCACCGGCCGGCCGGCGCGTCTGGACGCCACGAACTGGACCAGCCAGCGCACGCCGAACAAGGCCGCGCCAGTCAGGCCAATGAGCTTCCAGGGCGTGGTGTGCAAGCCCGTCCAGCTCAGCCACAGGATTTCCTGGTCCATGACGCTCATGACTTGGAGCCGGCACTGAGCTCGCTGGTGGCGGTCACGTGGCTGCGCTGGATCAGCCAAGCCACGCCCATCAGGTCACGGATGCCCACCAGGGCACGGCCTAGGTTGGTGTACTTGGACTGGCCCGATCCCCGCGATCGGTGGGAGACCGGCACACTGAGGGTCTTCCAGCCGGCGCGCTGCATCAGTGCCGGCAGGTAGCGGTGCATGTGGTCGAAGTAGGGCAGGTCCAAGAAGGCAGCGCGGTCGAACAGCTTGATGCCACAGCCGGTATCGGGCGTGTCATCCCGCAGCAGCGATTGCCGGATGCGATTAGCCCATCGCGAAGCCCAGCGCTTGCTGGCCGTGTCCTTGCGCTCGGTGCGCCAGCCGGCGAACAGCCGCACCTGCGGTGACGCGGCTTGGCGAGCCGCTAGCAGTTTGAGGATATCGGCTGGATCGTTCTGGCCATCGCCATCGAGCGTGGCGATCCAGGGCGAGAACGCGTGCTTGACGCCATTGCGGATGGCGGTGCTTTGCCCACTGCGTTGATGGTGCAGCAACACCCGCAGTTCGGGCACCTCGGCTTTTAGCCAGCCGAGCACCTCGCGTGTGTCATCGTCGGAGCGATCGTCCACACAGATGATGTCGAAGGCGATCTTGCCGCGCAGGTGGTGCACCACCTCCTGCACGAGCGGGCCGATGTTGCCGCGTTCATTGAAGACGGGAATGACGACCGACAGACTGGGCATCCGGGGCAGCGACGGGCTTTGCATGGCGAAGGACTCAGTAGAAGGGCGTGCGGGAAAGGAGAAGGAGGACTCAGTCTTCACTGACATCGGCTGACCACGTGGCCGGAACCTCGCAGTCCGGGATCCAGGCCGTACCCGGTGCCAGAATCCAGGCGCGTCGATTGGAGGCGCCGATGTCGATGACCTGCGTTGGATCCAGGCAAGGCCCGATGGCTTCCTTGCGCAGGAACAGCCAGCGTCGTGTGGGGTCCTGCAGGAGCCAGGCGTGCGCCTGCTGCCACTGCTCCACCCAGGGCTTCTTGAAGCCGAACTCGGTAACCGATCGCTCGGCCTGGAGCAGGTGCTGTTCGCGCCAGCCGAGCATGGCCAGCTCGGCATCCAGATCGATGGTCGTTTCCACGCGCTGCATCAGTGCTTTGGCAGAACTGTCCGGACTGAGCGCCGGCATGAGCCCCACGCCATAGGTGATCCACAGCGAGGCGGTGACGGCCACCAGCGCAAGCACCACGCACCGGCGTGCGGCGAGCATCACAACCAGGCTCACGACGGTGAAGCCCAGCAGCCATCCACTGACCTGCTTGACCGTGCCCATGTCCATGCCGCGGCCGTCGAGCAGGCCATGCACGCGCTCGGGTGAGGCGGCCAGCAACCACAGCCCCAGGGCAGCGGTAACGGTGACCACTACCGACAAGTAGGACCACAGCACGGCGCGAACGCCGCGACGACGCAGCAAACCCGCCAACAAGGGAGCGGCCGCGATGGCCAGGGCGGGCAGCATCGGGAAGATGTAGACCTCGCGCTTGCCCGGGCTGGCACTGAAGAAGACCAGCACCAGCAGCGCCCAACCGAGCAGTAGCGCGTAACGCGGGTCCACGCGACGCACACGCCGCCACCACGCCGGCAGCAACCACGGCGCGAGCAGCACGCCTGGCAGCCACAGCGTGAGCATGGTCTGTAGGTAGTACCAAGCGGGTTTTACGTGGTGCCAGGCATTGGCGTAGCGGGTGCCGGTCTGCTTGAACAGCATTTCCCGCGCGTAGGTGTGCAGGGCCGGATCCGATGAGGCCGCCACCGTGGCCAGCATCGGTACCAGCCACACACCCGCGCCCAGCACAAAACCCGCAATGCCGGCCAGCACATGCACCCCTCGGTGCGAGGGCAGGAGGTGGGGCGACTTCCACCGCACCCACAGCCAAGGCACGAACACCAACAACGGCAGAAAGCCCACGCCCTTGGTGACCGTGCCCAAGCCAGCGGCGAAGGTGCCCACCATCAGCAGCCAGGGGCTGGGCTTTTCAAGCAGGTAGCGCACCAGCGCCCATAGCGAGAGCGTGGTCATGCCCACCAGCACCATGTCGATCTGCGCGCGCTTGGCTTGCAGCACGAACTGCAGGCAGACGAACAGGCCCAACACGGTGTAGTCGGTCGTGCGCTTGCCCCACAGGCGCCGGGCAATGTCGCCCGTCAGCCACAACGTCAGCAGCGCCGCCAGCAGGGAGGGCAGCAGGAACGCCACATCCCAGCTGCGCACCAAGACATAACTGGCCGCCTGCAGCCACATGAAGGTGGGCGGCTTCTCGGCGTAGAGCTCAATACCTCGGTAGGGGAACAGCCATTGGCCGGTTTCCACCATGGTCTTGGCCGCCAGCACAAAGCGGGGCTCATCCGCGGGCATCGGCTCGCGTAGCCCCAGGCCCGCCAACAGCGCCGTGATGACCAGCAGGATCAAGAGCCAGGTTTGGCCGGGAGAAAGGTCGCTAAGGGAATGACGCATCGGCGTATCGCTCGTGCAAACAGATGAAAAGGACTCAAGAACTTCAGTGCGGGATCGCGCGATCTAGAAGCGGCGTCGACGCTTTCGCCCGCCATGCGGCGGGGACGGACCTTTGCGCAAACGCGACGATGGGCTGTCGGGAGAGGACGGCCCGTTCTGATGACTGGGAAAGGGATTGCCGAGGCTCTCGATCACCGGCGATGACAGAGCGCGTGCCTGCTCGATCGAGGATCTGAACTTGGCCGCCGACACAAAGGCCGCGATCGCGGCCAGGGCCGACGTCACCCCCAGCCACGGCGCGGCGCCCTGCATGCCCGTACGGGTGGCCACGACTGATTGCAAGACAGCCGTGATCGCGAACAGGGCGCCGTAAATCACGCTCAGCACGATGCCCGTGCGTCGCCGACGCACGGGCGTGGCCTGCAGGGGTCTGGCCATCAGCGCCGACGCGATGGCGAGCGCGTAGAACGGCGCCTCCAAAGCGGCGACCACGGTGCCGGCGGTGCCCACGGATCGATAGGCGATGAGCAAGCCGAGCAACATCACCGGCGTTGCCACCAGCAACTCACGCAGTCGTGGCCGCATCGCCGCAGCGAACTCAGACAGGTACCGGCGATCGTCGCGTCTGAACGCCACCAGCAGATCCAGCGCGTGCAGCGTCACTACTACCCAGAACAGCGAGCCCACCAGCACGACGGTGCTGCTGAGGATGACGGTCAGGCCATCAGGGTGTGGAACCGACATCGCCGATTTCAGGCCCCAGCCCACAGCAAAGAGCAGTGCTCCAAAAAGTATGTACGCCATATCAACCTCCAGCCCGGTGACATCAGCTGGCCAAGATGGCCAGCCATGTCAGGGCGGTAACCGCCAACGTCATGAAAACCGCAGCCGAGCCCATGTCTTTGGCGCGGCCGGCCAGTTCGTGGTGCTCGGGGCCGTAGCGCTCGATGACTGCTTCGATCGCTGAGTTAAGTAGTTCGACCGGTAGCACCAGCAAGACCGTGGTGGCCAGCAGTGCACGCTCTACACCGGTCTCGCCCAGCAGCAGGCCCAAAGGCGCAAGCACCAGGGCGAGCACTACCTCGAGACGAAAAGAAGACTCATGCAGCCAAGCCGCACGCAGTCCTTGAGCAGACCAACGTGCCGCCATCATCAAACGCTTGGGGCCACGCGGCAGGTGGCCATAACCGTCAGCCATGGGAGACTCCTTGAGAAGAAGTGAGTGACTGCTTCAAGCGCGTGGTTCGAAGCGGCCGAAGGCCTGGCAACAGGTGCCGGGCGAGAGGTGAGGGGCAATACGGGAGCCTCATGGCGAGGCTCCTGCCGTGGTCTGGCATCCCGAAAACACATCGAGCTTCGGGTCGTAAGCCGTAGTGCTGACCTGCATCAGACCGAGCACGGAATGGAACAGGTTGTCGTGACTGATCGGCTGGCTTGCCCGACTACGCACGCACGCGGTGTTGACGCCTTTACCGCTGGCCATGCCCGGTGAAAGCCAGGCCACCATCGGCACCTTGATCTGGGTGTCCGGCGCAATGGAGTAGGGCAAGCCGTGCAGATAGACGTTGCCTTCGCCCAGCGACTCGCCGTGATCGGAGACATAGATCATCGCCGTGTCGTGCGTGGTGTCTTGCGAGAGCATCTGGATCGTCTTGGACAGGAAGTCATCCGTTTCCAGGATGGCGTTGTCGTAGGCGTTGACGATCTCTTGCCGCGTGCAGCTGCCCAGATCCGAGGAACGACAGTCAGGCCGAAACTGACGGAGTGCTTCCGGATAGCGTTTGAAGTACGCCGGCCCGTGATTGCCCAGTTGATGCAGAACCACCACCGTGTCGCCGGGGTTGTCATCGATCACATCGTGCAAACCTTGCAGCATCACCGCATCACGGCAGGCCTGGTCATCGCACAGCGAGCTCTCCGGCGGCTTGCGGTAGGACTCGAAGGACAAACCATCGCAGACGCCCTTGCAGCCGGTCTGGTTGTCCCGCCACAACGTCTTGACGCCGGCCCGCTCCAGCACGTGTAGCAGCGACTCGGAACCCACGATGTTCTCGCGGTCGTAGTTGCGCCGGCCAGCAAGGGAGAACATGCAGGGCACGGAGACTTCCGTGTTGGACCCGCACGCAGTGACGTCGCTGAAGTTGATGACGTTCAACTTCGACAGCTGAGGCGTGGTCTGCCGTTCGTAGCCGTTTAAGCCCCAGTTCTGGGCGCGCACGGTCTCGCCAACCACGACCACCAACAGGTGGGACTTGGTCGAGGGCGCGTGCGCCTGCTGCCGGGCATCGGCCGCCACGACCTGGCGCGGCAGCTTTGGGCTCCCGGCCTCTTGGCTGAGCACGCGCGTGATGGACGCCAGGTAGTTGCCCGGCGCGATCAGGTAGCGCAGCGCTTTGTCATTGCGCATCAGCGATGACAGATCCTGGAACGTCGCCATCACCCCGACGCATGCAATCAGAAACATCGCGCCCAGGAACAACGTCCGCCGCAACAACGCTCGCTTGATCGACACCCGAGGAAAGTGCACCAGCCACAACGCGGCAGCAGGCAGCACGCCCATCAACAGGACGGTTCCCAGCATGTCCCACGTCAGTAACTCGCGCGCCTCCTGCGTATCGGTTCTGATCACGTTCCGGACCATGCTCGGATCCAGATAGACCGCATACGTGCTAGCGAAGTAGGCCGCCGAAGCGGTGGCCACCAGCAGGACCGCCAGAACAGGTCGGGCAATCCAACGGTTGAGCACCAAGCCGAACAGCAACGCATGCAAGCCGACCAGGGCGGCGGTCACCCCGATGTAGAAACGCAGTTCTCTCGCGCCGCTCAGGACGCCTGATTCTTTGACACTGGCCCAGAAGGCGCCGTTTGCGGTGAACGCAAAGAAGACGGCAACCATCAGGATGACCAGCTCCAGGCTCAGCGCCACCCGCCAACGCGGACGGTGTGCGCTTGTTGAACCTCGGAGCGATGTGTCTTGGAATCGGGCGAACACCTTGCGGAAACTCGCTCGATTCCGGTCAGGCATGGCCCACCTCGCTTCTGCACGAAGTGCGTTCCACCTGCAAAGTCACATCATGGATATCGAACTGCTGCTCGATCACCCGGGAGAGTTCGACTTGGATCGTGTCCGGATCGGGCACTCCCGCCGCCAGAACGATGTGAGCCGTCAGCACGACCTGCCCAGTCCCCAGCGACCACACGTGCAGATCATGGACCTCCTGCACGGCCGGCATCTCGATAAGCCGCTTACGGATGGCCGCTACGTCCATGCCTTCCGGCACACCCTGCATCAGGATATGGCCGGCCTGCTTGAGCAGGGTCCAGGTACGGGGTAGCACCCACAGGCCGATCAACACCGCAATGATCGGATCGACCAGCGTCCAGCCCGTGACCTTGATGACAATCGCACCAATGATCACACCCACCGATCCGAGCATGTCGCTCCAGACCTCCAGGTAGGCACCCTTCACATTCAGGCTGGTGCCACTGCCGGCCCGTAGCAGACGCATAGAGATCAGGTTGACGATCAGACCCAGGGTGGCGATGACCAACATGCCCGTGGACGCAACTTCAGGCGGCTCACGAAAGCGCCCGACCGCCTCCCACAGGATGTAACCGGCAACCACGAACAACAGACCGCCGTTGATGATCGCGCCGATGGCTTCCATACGGGCATAGCCATAGGTGCGGCGAGCATCAGCCGGACGTCGACTCATACGCACCGCGATCAGCGACACGGTGAGGGCGATGACATCGGTCATCATGTGCGCCGCATCGGATAGCAGCGCCAAGCTATTTGTTACCAGACCGCCGATGATCTCGGCGATGAGGAACGTGGAAGTCAGGCCGAGCGCCCACCATAGGGGCTTCTCGTACCGGATCTCGGACGTTCCATGATCATGCCCTGTGCTCATGCGTGTTCTCCTAAGAACAGATGCAAAAGAGCGGCTAGGAACGGGGTATGGCGGCGGTGCGTACACCGCCGCCGTGCCCTGTCACGATTTCATGTGCGCCGGGGTGCGATTGAAGCGGGTGTGCACCCACCGGTAGAACACCGGCAGTACCACCAGCGTCAGCAACGTGGAGGAGATGATTCCGCCAATGACCACGGTGGCCAGCGGACGCTGCACTTCCGAACCCGCACCGACATTGAGCGCCATCGGGACGAAGCCCAACGATGCGACCAATGCCGTCATCAGGACGGGGCGCAGACGTGTGAGCGCACCTTCCCGAATGGCTTCGGCCATGGGTTGTCCGCTCTCGCGCAAGCTTCGGATGAAGCTGATCATCACTAGGCCGTTGAGCACCGCCACACCGGACAGGGCGATAAAGCCCACGCCTGCCGAGATCGACAGCGGAATTCCGCGCAGTGCCAGCGCCAGTACGCCACCGGTCAAGGCCAGCGGGACCCCGCTGAAGACGATGAGCGCGTCCTTGGCCGAACCAAAGGCCATGAACAGCAAGGCGAAGATCAGCACCAGGGTCACCGGCACGACGATGGACAGACGCTTACTGGCCGAGATCAACTGCTCGAAGCTGCCGCCGTACTCGATCCAGTACCCGGTCGGTACCGTGACCTGCTTGTCGATAGTCGACTGCAGTTCCGAGACGAAGCTACCCAGGTCTCGATCGCGAACGTTGGCGGTCACGATGATGCGTCGCTTGCCGTTTTCGCGGTTGATCTGGTTGGCGCCCTCGGAGATCTCTACGCGCGCCACTGAACTCAGCGGGACGACCTGCGCCTGCGCGGCGTTGGCCTGCGTACCCACCGACTCATCAGCCTGGTTGGCCGCGATGGCCGCCGTCAGCGAGATGGGCAATGCCGAGAGCGCGGTGGGATCCAGGCGCTGCTGTTCCGGCAGACGCACGACAATGTCGAAGCGTCGATCGCCTTCAAACAGCTGGCCCGCCACCTCACCACCGATGGCCGTGGCCACGTTGCGCTGCACGTCAGCCGGATTCAGGCCATAGCGTGCCAAGGCATCCCGATCGGGCAGCACCGAGAGCATGGGCAGGCCAGCAGCCTGTTCCAGGCGAACGTCAGCTGCACCGGGTACCTTGCGGGCGGCGGCCTCGATCTTCTGGCCCACTTCCAGCAACGTATCCAGGTCATCGCCGTACAGGTTGATCGCCACGTCCGCGCGCACGCCCGAAATCAGCTCGTTGGTACGCATTTGGATCGGCTGGGTGAACTCGTAGTTGTTGCCGGGGATCTTCTTCATCTCCGCCTCAACTTCCGCCACCAGGTCCGCCTTGAGCTTGCGCGGGTTGGGCCACTGATCACGCGGCTTGACCATCACGAAGGTGTCAGCCACCGACGGCGGCATCGGGTCGGAGGCGACCTCAGCCGTACCAATCTTCGACCACACTCGCTCCACTTCTGGGAACTGCAGCAAACGTTCTTCCACGATGCGTTGCATGCCCAAGGACTGGGTCATGCTGGTGCCGGGAATACGCATGGCCTGAAGCGCGAAGTCGCCCTCATCCAAGCTGGGAACAAACTCGCTACCCATGCGAGAGGCGAGCAGCCCACTGCCAACCAGCAGGGCGATCGCACCGATGGCCACCAGCTTGCCGCTACGCAGGCTCAGATCCAGCAAAGGTTCGTAGCGCCCACGGAACCAGCGCATCAGCCAGTTCTCTTTCTCTTCGACCTTGCCACCGAGCAACATCGCCACGGCAGCGGGCACGAAGGTCAGGGACAGGATCATCGCGCCCGTCAGCGCCAGCACCACGGTGATGGCCATCGGGTGGAACATCTTTCCTTCCACACCGGTCAGGGCAAAGATCGGCAGGTAGACGGCGGTGATGATGCCCAGACCGAACAAGCTCGGTCGGATCACTTCGGCCGATGCGCTGGAGGCCACTTCAAAACGCTCTTCCAGCGTCATCTCACGCCCGAGTTCATGCTGACGTTCGCCAAAGCGACGCAGGCAGTTCTCGATGATGATGACCGCGCCGTCGACGATCAGACCGAAGTCCAGTGCGCCCAGGCTCATCAGGTTGGCCGACACGCCACCGCGCTCCATACCGGTCAAGGTGAACAGCATCGACAGTGGAATCACCGCAGCCGTGATCAGAGCAGCTCGGAAGTTGCCTAGCAGCAGGAACAGGATGACGATGACCAGCAACGCGCCTTCGATCAGGTTCTTGGCGACCGTGGTAATCGTGCGATCCACCAGCGAGGTACGGTCGTACACCGGCGTGGCAGTAACGCCCTTGGGCAGACTCTTGGCCGCTTCCTGAAGCTTGGCGGCCGCGGCTTGGGAGACGTCACGGCTGTTGGAGCCCACGAGCATGACCACCGAGCCGAGCACGACCTCGTGGCCGTTCTGGGTTGCCGCACCAGTACGCAGTTCTTCACCGTCGGCCACATTGGCCAGATCACGAACCCGAATGGGCACACCGTCACGACGGGTGACGACGATCTTCTGAATGGCAGGAATGTCCGAGACCTGTGCCGGCACACGCACCAGGAACTGCTGGCCGTTACGTTCGATGTAGCCGGCGCCCACGTTCTGGTTGTTGGCCTGCAGGGCCGTCACTACATCTTCAAAGGTCAGGTCCAGCGAGCGCAGCTTGGCAGGATCAGGCGTGACGTGAACCTCACGCTTGAAGCCGCCCATGGTGTTGACTTCGGTCACACCCGGAACGTTGCGTAGTTGCGGACGAATCACCCAGTCTTGCAGCGTACGCAGATCGGTGGCGGTGTAGGGCGTGCCATCGGGTTTGCGGGCTTTGGGATCGGCATCGATGGTGTAGGAGAAGATCTCGCCCATACCGGTGGCAATCGGACCCAGGGTGGGTTCGATACCTTCGGGCATTTGCGCCTTCACTTGCGCCACGCGCTCGGAGACCTGCTGACGCGCAAAGTAAATGTCCGTCCCGTCCTTGAACACGACGGTGACCTGGGACAGCCCGTAGCGGGAGATCGAGCGGAAGTACTCCATCTTCGGCAGACCGGCCATGGCCGTCTCGATGGGGAACGTGACGCGTTGCTCGGCCTCCAGTGGCGAGTAACCGGCCGCTTCGGTGTTGATCTGAACCTGGACGTTGGTGATGTCGGGGGTGACATCGATAGGGATCTGACGGGCACTCCAGATGCCGATGGCGATCAAGGCCACCGTCAACGTCATGACCAGCCAGCGATGATTAATCGCGACTTTTATGATTTTTTCGAGCATGACGGTCTCCTTTAGTGCGCGTGTGTCGCGCCGGACTTTTCGATGTCCGCCTTGACCAGGTAGCTCTGGGTCACCACGATGTCCTCGCCGGCCTTCACGCCTTCCAGCACGGCCACTTGCGTGGAGTCACGATCACCCAGCTTCACCGGCCGCGCCGTGTAGGTATCGCCGTCACGCACAAACACCACGTCCTTGCCGTCCATGCTCTGGATGGCCGACTGCGGAATCACGACGCCCGCATCGCTGGTGGACATCGTGATTTGCGCCTTGACCGCGGTGCCTGGACGCCAGAAGCCATCCTCGTTGGGCAGTGCGGCACGGGCGACCAGGCTCTGGCTCGCCGTTGACGTGCTGGGCAGCACGCGTTCGATGGTCGTCGTAGCGCTGACGTTGTCGTACAGGCGACTGACCGTGACGGCCACGCCCGGACGCAGGTACTGCGCATCGGCCCCGAACACATGCAGGTCGACCCACACCTTGGACAGATCGCCGATCTCAAACAGCGGCTGGCCTTCGGCGGCTACGCCACCGACACTTCCTTGTCGACTGAGGACGACGCCGCTGATCGGTGCGGTGATGGTGTAGGTGGTGAGGCTGAGATTGCTGTGAACCACGGCCAGCGCTTGGCCTTGACGCACGGTATCGCCCACATTGGCGCGCAGGGCACGCACCACACCGGGATAGCGCGCAGTGACCTGGGCCACGCCGCCTTCCATCGGCGTCAGCACGCCTTGGACTTCCAACTCGTTCTTGATGGCACCCTCACTGACCTTGGCCACTTTCACGCCACTCTTGTCAGCTTCTTCCTGCGGGATCGTGGTCTTCTCGGCACCTTCTTCTGCATGACCGCCGGCTTCCTCACCGTGGCCAGCTTCCCCTTCCTCGTGCCCGGCTTCGCCTTCGGCGCCGTGATCATCACCCTCTGCGCTGGCCTCTTTGGCAGGCGCCGTTTTCTCTTCCGCGGCGTCCTTGGAACCACCGCAAGCGGCCAGCATCAGGACAGCGCCCAGCAGCAACGTCGGAGCTGCAATCTTTGCAACGTTCTTCATTTGGAAATCCTTATGGGGTGGTGGTGCCGCTGGCGACGATCGGCTGCCCGGTCAGGCGCTGGATCTCGATCAGGGCAGCTTGTGCGTCGACGGCCACTTGCAGTTGGCGCACGCTGGCTTCCACGCGTTGCGCCTGCAGCTGCGACCACTCCAGATAGCTGATCGCACCGGCTTTCCACGCGTACTCGGCGGCCTTCTCAGCCTTCTCCAAGCGTGGAATCACGTCGGTACGCAGGCGGCCGACTTCCAACCGTGCCGTGGAGTAATTGCCGTAGGCGTTGGTGAGCGCGGAGTACAGATCGATGCGCAGGGACTCGCGTTCGATCGGCGTCATCGCCAGTTCGGCTTCAGCAGCACGGATGCCCGGTGCGGCGCGGCGTGCCGACCCCAGCGGAATGCTGATGCCGGCCATGAACCCCACATCGCTCGTAGCACGGTTGTAGCGTCCACCGGCCTGCCACTGCAGATCAGGCGTAGCTTGCGTACGAGCCAGACGTAGTTGGGCTTCACGTACACGCTCCACGCCCGCCAACTCAGCAAGCTCGGGTGTGTTCTGCAGATACTCACTCAGTGCATCGAAGCTCTGCAGTTCCGGCAGCACCAAGGGATTGCCCGCCGCCACGGTGAAGCTGGGCGTACGCTCATTCCACAGGGCCGCCAGGTTCTGGCGCGTGGCCGCTTCATCGGCAATGGCACGATCCCGATCCAGCTCGGCCGTGGCCAAGGCCGCCTGTGCGGTGAGCACGACGGACTCAGGTGACGCACCTGCGGTCAGGCGGGTACGTGCTGCATCGACAGCGCGCCTACGTTGAACAATGTCCAACTCGGCGATGCTCTTGCGCTTGGTCGCCGCGGTGACCGCCAGATAACGCTGCGCCGTCTCGGCCAGCAGGTCCAGCCTTGCCATCTCACGCTGCGGCGCCAACGTATCAATGTTGGCCAGCGCCAGGGCTTGCCGGGCGTTGAGCTTGCCGCCGCGCTCGATCACCCCAGCCAGGGTGACCGTGAGCTCGGCCTCGCTGAAACCGCGATAGTTGCCGGTGCCGAGCGTGTTTTCGATGGTTGCGCCGAGGGTCATCGGGGGCTTGAGGGCCGCCGATGCCAGATTGGCATCCAGGACCTGACGACGTCCGTCGAAGATGCGCAGGTCAGGGTGTGTCGTGGCAACGCGCGCAATGGCGTCGTCCAACGAAAGGGTAGAAGAGGGCGCCGTCCCCGTCTGCGCGTACGCAACGGGCACGACCAAAAAGGCAGCGCACGCTGCCAGTCGCAACCACATGAGGTATCTCCGATTAGGCGAAAGAACGATGCACCGGCAAGCCGGCGTGCAGCGTTAGGCCGTAATCGGGGGACGGGTTAGGGACAGCGGCTGCAGGGAATCCAGCGGCTGGATCTCGTGCACAGGCGCGATCGCCTGAGGAGCGAGCGGATCGACCACAAGGGCGGGCGAGGGAATAGCCACCGGGTGGCCGCACGCATGGGCGCCATGGACCAGCGCGTGCAGCAGATCGCCGGCCGAACCCTCGTCCTGATCGCCGGCATCCTGATCAACCACCGCGCTGGTGGCGTCATCGCTGACATCGCAGTGCTCCGGATCGGCATGATCGGCCACGGCCTGGGCCGACTCGTGGATATCGCCCACGGCCGCCAGCACCGGATTGGCCACCACCGCGAACAACAGCAGTGCCAGCGCCGGGAGGCGCAGGAGACGGCTGAGTTGGCGCAGGGCGCGTTTCATAGTGGGGGTATGGTAGTCAGCCCATTGCGCGTTAGACAATCACGTAATTCAGAAAACAGCGCTTCTTGTTAAGGCGTTACGGTGTAACAGCGCTTGGCGGACGCGAGGGTGTTCGGTATCGTCGGGTCATTCGTGCAAGCCGGGGCCACCGAGTGCGCATCCTGACCGCCAACGCCAAAACCTGGCTCGCCTTGGGCGTGTTGTGGCTGGTCGCGGTGGCAGTGCAGGCCCATCCGGTCTTGACCCAGCTCGGGCAGTTGCATGGCCTTGAGCACCAAACCACTCATCTCAGCGCCACTCAGCACGCGCACGACGCCAGCGGCGATGTGCCCGGTGAAGACGCCAAAGGCGCACACAGCCTGTTCCATCATTCGGACGTATGCGCACACGCGGTGATTCTGCCGGACTTCCCGGCACCTGGGCCGCTCATCCCCGGTCAGGCCTATACGCCCATCGCTGCGGTCCTGGCGCTGGCCCAGCGCTCTACGCACCCCTTACGCCCACCCATCGCGTGATCGCGCGGGCGCACGCCGCCTTGGCGTAGCCCCTACTTTGGGATCGCGTGCGCCGGTCGCAACGACCGTGCTGTCGCGTGGCACTCACCTGCGCTGTGGACACTCAGGTTCATCTGCGCAGCACTGACGAGATCGATATGGATACCTCCCCTGGCAAGTTGCGCCTGGACATTCCCGTTGTGCTTCCCCACGTGCGGGATGCCGCCGATGCGTGCATCGAGCGCCTGCAGAGCGAACTGCTCGCGCGGCCCGGCGTTGACCGCGTCCACATTCGACCTGCCGAGGGGGAGGGGCCGGGCCAACTGTGCGTGCACTTCGATCCGCAGGTGATGTCGCTGGCTCGCATTCGCGAGCTGGCCCAGGCCGCGGGTGCACGCGTCACGGAAAGCTTCGGTCACGTGACCTGGACGGTCACCGGCATCGGGCATGAGCGACGCGCCCGCAACGTGGCCGAACAGATGAGCTCGGTGTTTGGCGTACTGGAAGCTCGCGCTAGCTCGGCCGGTACGGTGTACCTGGAGTTCGAGCGCGAAAAGATCGACGAGGGCGGACTGGAAGCCTCCTTGAAGCGCATGGGCGTTGCACGCGTGGCGACGGGCAAGCCGTCCCAGCATGAGGATCACGCCGGTCATACGCATGACGGCAAAGAGGGCGAGCACGGGGGGGAGAAGCACGACCACGACCACGCCGGCGGCTTGCTCGGCCCCAACGCCGAGCTGATCTTCGCCCTGACGTGCGGTGCATTGCTGCTGGCGGGCTTTCTGATCGAGAAGTTCGCCGCCTCATTGCCGGGGTGGTTGTCCACGGCCTGCTACATCGGTGCGTACGTCTTTGGCGGTGCCTACACGCTGCTCGAGGCCTACGACAACCTCAAGCTCAAGCGCTTTGAAATCGACACCTTGATGCTGGTCGCCGCCGCCGGCGCCGCCGCGCTAGGCTCCTGGGCCGAAGGTGCGTTGCTGCTGTTCCTTTTCAGCTTGGGTCATGCGTTGGAGCACTACGCGATGGGACGCGCCAAGCGCGCCATCGAGGCGCTAGCCGAACTCGCACCCGACACGGCGATCGTCATCCGCGGCGAGACCACCACCGAGATTCCGGTCGGCGACCTGCAACTTGGTGATCGGGTACTGGTGCGTCCCAATGAGCGTCTGCCGGCCGATGGGTTCCTGCTGAAGGGCAACTCCAGCATCAACCAGGCACCGGTGACCGGCGAGTCCATCCCGGTGGACAAGCGGCCGGTGGAGGATGCCGCGCTGGCACGAAGCCGGCCCGACAGCGTCGATGCGGCCAGTCGGGTCTTCGCAGGCACCATCAATGGGGCCGGCGCGATCGAAGTGGAAGTGACCAAGCGCGCCGAGGATTCCGCGCTGGCGCGGGTGGTGAAGATGGTGAGCGAGGCCGAGACACGCAAGTCGGCCACCCAGCGCTTCACCGATCGCTTCGAGCGGATCTTCGTACCTGCGGTACTGGTGCTGGCGTTCCTACTGCTGTTTGCCTGGGTGGTGGTGGATGAGCCGTTCCGCGACAGCTTCTATCGCGCCATGGCCGTGCTGGTGGCCGCCAGTCCGTGCGCGTTGGCCATCGCCACCCCGAGCGCGGTCCTGTCCGGTATCGCCCGCGCGGCGCGTGGGGGCGTGCTGATCAAGGGCGGCGCGCCGCTAGAGGATCTGGGTTCGTTGAAGGCGATGGCCTTCGACAAGACCGGCACCCTGACCGAAGGGCGCCCGCGCATCATCGATGTGGTGCCGGTGGACGGCGCCTCGGAGACCGAGCTGCTGCAGGTAGCCGTTGCGGTGGAGTCGCTGAGTGATCATCCGCTGGCGGCCGCGATCGCGCGTGATGGTCGCAGCCGGTTGGATGCGGGCAAGTTGCCGACAGCCTCGGATCTGGAAAACCTGATCGGCCGCGGCGTCAAAGCCCGTCTGGGCGATCAGCCGGTATGGATCGGCAAGGCCGAGATGTTCGGCGCGGATGGAGTTCCCGCCCTGGGCGCCGCCGCGGCGGCGGCCATCGCCGCGTTACGCGAGCAGGGCAGGACGACCATGGTCGTGCGGTTGGGGGATCGGGAGCTCGGCGCGATCGGCTTGATGGACACGCCGCGCGAGGCGGCCAAGCAGGCGCTGGTGCGCCTGAAGGCCATGGGCATCGAGCGCATGATCATGATCTCTGGCGATCACCAGAAGGTGGCCCAGGCCGTGGCCAAGGAGGTCGGTCTGGATGAGGCGTGGGGCGACCTGATGCCCGAAGACAAGGTCGAGGCGATCCGCAAGCTGCGCGATCAGGACAAGGTCGCCATGGTCGGCGACGGCGTCAACGATGCGCCCGCGATGGCCAACGCCACCGTCGGCATCGCCATGGGCGCGGCCGGCTCGGACGTTGCCCTGGAAACGGCCGATGTGGCGTTGATGGCCGATGACCTGAAGCACCTGCCATTCGCCGTGGGCTTGAGTCGTCACACGCGCGGCATCATCCGGCAGAACGTCTTCGTCAGCCTCGGCATCGTCGCCTTCCTCGTGCCGGCCACGATCTTCGGTCTCGGTATCGGTCCGGCGGTGGCCGTGCACGAAGGCTCCACATTGTTGGTGGTCTTCAACGCGCTGCGTCTGCTGGCCTACAGGGACAGGTCATAACGCCACAGCCTCAAGCTGATGACATCACGGTCGCGGCGGCACCACGTCGTGATCCTTCTCTACGTCGTCACGGCCTGCCGAATACCTCGGCAGGCCGCGCCAAGATCAGGGCTTCTTACGGGTGCGCTGGAGTTCGGTTGCCACGAGCGCGCTCAATTGCTGAGGACCCAGTTCGGACAGCAGCTTGCCGTTGACGAAGAATGTCGGCGTGCCGCGAATGTCGGCCGCTTCCACGGCGGCCACTTCGCGTTTGATCAGGGTCTCGACGGCTCCGGTCGCCAGATAGCGCTGTGCGCGTGCGCGGTCCAGGCCCGCGGCGAGAGCGAACTCCCACACCTTCTTCGGATCCGACGCGCCATGGCTGGCCCACACAGGCTGGTTTCGCATCAAGGTCTCCAGCACCGGCTCAAACTTCTTCTGTTCCCGGGCTGCTTCCAGCACACCAATCGCCTCCTTGGATACCTGCCCATGGAAGGGTACGTAGCGGATCACCAGGCGCACGTCCTTGGGATGGGCGGCCAGCAGTTGCTTCACGTGGGGATACATCGCGCGGCAGGACTCGCAGGCCGGGTCGAAGAACTCCACGATCGTGACCGGCGCCGTTACCGGTCCCAGAGCCGGTGCGCCGGCAGGCGCCAAGGCGGCAGCGCGGGTAGGGGTTTGAGCCATCACCGGGCCTACCGCAACGAGCAGACTGAATCCAAGCGCGATCAGGACGGATTTGAACGACATCAGCTGGCATCTCCAGGGCAAGGAAGTCGCATTGTCGCAGATGCATCAACGCCGCCGCGCAGGCCCTGAGTGCCGTTGCGATCCTCTTCCGGCAAAGCCGAATGCATGCAGCTAGCGGGAGCCCCGCCGGCTGATATTATCGAGTCAGGGGTGGGCGTCCCTGCCTGTGGTTCAGGGCGCGAGTCGCGTCCGCCATCGCGGTATCACTTGCTTCTCCAGCACGGCGCCCACCCCTGCTATGAGCCTTGATGACTACATCCCGCAGTTGGCTCGACCGGCCAACGTTGAGCAACTGGCCAAAGCGCTGGGCGTTGCGACGCAGATCTTCACGTTCATCGCAGACAACAGCGAGCCTGAGCGCATCTATCGCCGGCATCTGATCCCCAAGCGGGCCGTCCGTGCATTGCCCTCGGTGCCTGTTGAGGACGCTCGGGGGATCGTCACGCTCTCGCTCGATAGCTTTGATCTGAGCAAGTACCGCGTCGTGTGGGAAGCGCACAGCCCGGTCATCAAGCATGCCCACAAGTCTGCCGCACGGGTACTGGAGCGTTACCTCTCCCGGCCCGGCTCCCTGTTTCCCCATGAGGCCGCCTTTGGCTACGTCAAAGGCCGATCCACACGACACAACGCAAGACGCCACGTGGGTGCCAAGCGGCTACTTAGCGCAGATATTCAGGACTTCTTTCCCTCCATCACGTTGGCGCGCGTCGAGCTCGCCCTGGAAGCGGCAGGCTTGCAGCCGGCAGTGACCAACGCTTTGGGGCGCTTCCTGACCATCGAAGGCACGCTTCCTTTGGGACTTAACGCCAGCCCGATGATCGCCAACCTGGTGGCAACACCCCTGGACCACGATTTGAATGCGTTGGCCAAGGAGTGGGGGCTCACCTACACACGCTATGCCGATGACATTACGTTGTCCGGCGATGGCGAACTGCCCACACGAGAGATCATCGAAACGGTACTCAAGCGTCACTTCTTCCGACTGAACAAGAGCAAGTTCCGCACCTCAAAGCTCGGCCAGAAGCACTACGTCACCGGCCTGAGCGTGGCCGACAAGGCCGCGCCCCACGCCCCGCGCGCGATGAAGCACAAGCTCAGGCAGGAGCTCTACTACATCGAGAAGTTCGGCTTCCTGGAGCATCTATCGCGGGGCGGCGAGGGGGGCACCGAACAGCACAACGTCAATCGTCTGGATGGCACGGTCAACTATGTATCCAGCATCGAACCGCGTCTGGCGCATCGACTGCGCGCTGCCTGGCAGAAGGTATGCGACGAGAATGACATCGCCAAATCATTTGAGCCTAGGCCCGTCATCCAGCTGCGACCTGCTTCGTGGTTCGTTGATGAGGCCGAGATCGTCCATCCGGATGGCACACGGCTTCTCGCGCTCTGCCTTGCCGACGTTCTGGAGCCTGGCCGGTTGGATACAGAACTACGGACGCTGTTCGCCGAAGAGGCCGGAGATGCGTTCGGGACAGCCGATCCGCTGTCTATCATCCAGAAGGGGTTGCATTGGAGTGATGCGACATGGTCCCAGCGTGAGGCCGTGGTCAAGCTTATCGCCGCCTCACCTGTCAGGGTCATGGTCGCCCTGGCGCCGCTGACTAGCCCGAGCGAGTACGCCAAGACCTACACCGACCTGCTTTGCGAGATTCTCGAGACGGCCCTGAAGATTGCTGATGACGCAGAGATCGCGATACATGTTGAGGAGAACCGTTCAAAGGTTTCGAGGGCGGACGTACAGGAGGCGGTGACCCGCGCCTACACCGAGCTGGAAGCCAAGAACCAGCGTCGACCGTTACAGGCACCAGAGGTCAACATCGTGTCCAAGGGAGCGACGCCCTGCTGCTGTGTACCCGATACCGTATTGGGCGCACTGCATCGCTATGCGGTTTCTCGCAAAGACGGAAAGGAGGGCTCACTAGCGGTCACCCTTTTCGAAAGACTGCGTAACCATTACTCAGTCATCTTCGACCGACATGCCAACAAGATCTATCACCATCGGTCGCCCTTCAAGCGTTGGTGAGAACGGCGTTTGAAGTATTCCATTTTTGCCCATTGACCGAGCCAAGAAGCAAGCCGTCGGCCGGGTTGCCATGGCCATTCCCGATGGTGCCGACTGGTCCATCTGTGGGGCCTAGTTGGCCTGGTAACGCTTACTGCAGTCGCCGCGTCCAGCCCGGTTTGGGGTAGGGTACTTTGCCGGGCTCATGCGCAGCCAATGGCGCGATCGGCTGGGCGAGGCGTTCGGATATTGACTGTTTCTAATGGAATTTGAAGGATGCGTTGCTGTGCGGACCTCGTGCCGCCACCTGCGGTCTTTTTTTGCTCCATGTCCTGGGTGCTGATTGCATGAACTACCAGAACCGACTCAAAGGTGCTGTAACGCAATCTCTTGTGCGATCGTTGTTTGCACAGGCGGGACTTACAGTCGTGCCCCTTGGCATTGAGGAGACCGTTAGGGAGGTGGCGGATCTTCCCATGGATCAGTACGTTGGTTTGGGCCTACCTATAGCACTACGCAAATTGCCAGACTTCTTTGCGGCCAATAGGGAGCGGACAACTCATTGGCTGGTCGAGGTTAAGTACCGCCGCCAGTGGAGCGATGCGGTACGTGATGAGCTTGGGCAGACTTTGGCCCAGCAAGTTTCTACGTGGGACCCTCTTGTGGTCTTCATCTTCGTGGGGGAAACACCCTCACAGTTCGATCAGCCAAGCTCATGGGTTAGAGCGGCGCAGGTGAAGATGGATGGTGACGTGTTGAAGTTTAGGCCTCACGGCGGAGGCGACTACCTCCCTTGGGGGCAGGCGACATTCTTCAGCCTTCAACGCGTGCAAGACGTTTTTCCTCAGCTTAACGATGCGCAGCTTTGGGAGTCTTCCGCACTCAGGCTAACGCTTGAAATGTCGCGTGGACTAACTCGGCTATAGATAGGCGCGACGAGTTTGTACGTTGGAGCTCGTAGGACTTCGCCATGTCCATAATTGCTTATCTATTTGGCGACAGCATGCAGATCGCGCCTACCTGGTTGATAAACTCAGGCTTCGGACCAGCTGCATCGTAGACCGCCACATCAATGATCTGGTCGATTCTAGGATTCATGTTATGGATCGCCGAGATGACAGCTCGGGCGCCGCGCTCCATATGCTTAAGCTCTACGCCTAGGTATAGAAGTAGCGTCATGGGTGCGGAGCTTCCATCGATCGGCCGCTTCTCTAAAACAAACATGGTTTTGATGAACGGGCTTTGGGCGACACCCATACGGAGCGTCTCCACGAGCGCGCTAGGTAAATTCTCTGCTGGACGAACAGCAAAGCCATTTTCTGATTCCACCTTCTCGAAGGTGTCAAGAGTTCCCGTTCTCAACAGTACGCGGACTTCCTCCGGATATAGCACTGCGCCACCATCGTTTGGGTTGACCATGAGAGTTGCGCCGAGGGTTGCCTTGAGAAGTTCTGCGCAAGGCAGGTGAATTGTTCTTACGGCACGGGAGGCGGCCCGTTCGGATCGATGCGCCGATGTAAAGAAGGGAATGGCGTCGAATCCGTCTGGATGGCGGAACTGGATTAGTCGAACATTCTTGGAGTCATCCGAGACGGGAGCATGTACGTAGACCATGGCGTTCAGTAGGCAAGTGAAGAACTGAGCCTCATTGACGAAGCTCTTGAGCCCGAGCTCGAAACAGCGCTCCAACTGTTGTTCGCTGACCATTGCCACGTCTCTAGCCTCCAATGTGCGGGCCTGACATGTATCCCCGCACCCATTCAGGGTCAAAGTCGGCTACGAGGTAGTTCTGCAAGAGGTGAGACTTCGCTACTTCTAGGAGACGCGCCTCGTTTTCGGCGATCGCGGCAACGTCCGACACTGAAGGAAAGTGACGGAGCAATCTATATGCTTCTGTTCGAATCTCTCTGGGTACATGTTGGTTGGCGGAAAGATCCCGAAGGAATGCACCGGCTTGGATGAGGTTTCTTGTGCGTTCCACTGGCATAGTCATAGCTGAGCGCTCCGCTCTCCTATTCGCAGCACCTAGCGTTGAGTCAGTCGCGAAGCCGCTGCGAGTTGAACTCGATGAATCTATGCATCTCTCCACGCATCGTGGCGGCATCAGTGGGTAGTGAAATTCCCAACTGGCGGCATAGTGTTCGAGCGAAAGCTTGCTGGGCTTTGGTAGGTGGCTTGAACTTCCAATCGATCACTTCCGGAAGTCCTCGACTTATCTCCTCCGCAAGGCGCTTGCAGAAGTTCTCGTGTTCCCAGCCGTCTTTCACTGCCGACAAGTAGCGGGACACCGCGTCGAGAGAGTCGGGTGCTATGGAGAGCTCTAGAGTGAGGTCCAGATCCGGCGCGACAAGGAACAGGTTCATTTGGTTCACCTGGATATCGTTGCTCCCAGAATGCTACCGTAAATACTGTAGACCGAAAATGCTACGAGTCGGACCCTTCGCGCCATGGCAGGCGCGGGAATTCAGGTCAGGCTGGGCAGGGCAGTGAAGGCTGCAAGGATGCGTTTGGGCTATTCTCAGGAAGCCTTGGCCGATGAATTGGGTATGCATCGCACCCAACTGGGCCATATCGAGCAAGGGCTCAAGGATTGCCGGCTTTCAACGATCGTCAGGATCTCAACGGCGCTCGGGCTCCCACTGAGCCAGTTGTTCGAGCAAATCGAGGCTAGTGAATAGTGGGCTACCTGCCCTGTCGGGACCGGCGCCGCTAGTCTGAACGATTTCCTTGATATGGGCTTGCTAACATAAGCAGCGGAAAGACCGTGGTCGCCGCGCTGGCCGGCATGCTGGCAGTGGAGTCGGGCAAGCAGGTGGCGCTGGCCGCGCCCACCGAGCTGCTGGCCGAGCAACACCTCGCCAACCTGCGCGCGTGGCTGGAACCGCTCGGCGTGCGCGTGGCATGGCTGGCCGGCAAGGTCACCGGCAAGGCCCGCGCGACCGTGCTGGCACAGGTGGCGTCGGGCGAGGCGCAGGTGGTGGTGGGCACCCACGCCTTGATGCAGGAAGCCGTGACGTTCCACGACCTCGGCCTGGCCATCGTCGACGAGCAGCATCGTTTCGGTGTGCACCAGCGTCTGGCACTTCGCGACAAGGGTGCGGGACACGACCGCGTACCGCACCAGTTGGTGATGACCGCCACGCCGATTCCACGCACGCTGGCGATGGCGGCCTATGCCGATCTGGATGTATCCGCCATCGACGAACTGCCCCCGGGACGCACGCCGGTGCAGACCGTGGCCTTGAGTGCCGAGCGCAGGCCCGAGCTGGTCGATCGCATCCGCACGGCGTGTGCGGAAGGACGGCAGGCTTACTGGGTCTGCACCCTCATCGACGACAGTGACGAGGTGGTCGCGCAGGCGGCGCAGACGACCTTCGAGGCGTTGTCTTCCTCCTTGTCGGAGGCCCGCGTCGCCCTGGTGCACGGACGCATGAAGGCGGCGGACAAGCAGGCGACGATGCGGCGCTTCAAGCAAGGCGAGATCGACCTGCTGGTCGCAACGACAGTGATCGAAGTCGGCGTCGACGTGCCCAATGCCTCGCTGATGATCATCGAGAACGCGGAGCGGCTGGGTCTTGCGCAGCTGCATCAGTTGCGTGGCCGCGTCGGGCGTGGTGCGACCGCATCGACCTGCGTGCTGATGTACCAGCCGCCACTGTCGATGATGGCAAAGCACCGGCTGGCGACGATGCGGGCCACCAACGATGGCTTCGTCATCGCCGAAAAGGACCTGGAGCTGCGCGGCCCGGGTGAGTTGCTGGGAACGCGGCAGACCGGGCTTGCCGCGTTCCGCGTTGCCGACCTCGCGCGCGATGCGGGCCTGCTGCCGCAGGTGCACGCACTGGCGGAACGTCTTCTGTCGGATGATCCTGCGGCGGCAGACCGCGTGATCCAGCGCTGGGTAGGTGGCGCGGCGCGATACGCCTCTGCGTGACCTGCGTAGAGCCGAGCTTGCTCGGCTGAACATGTTCGTCGCAGCGGAACGAGTTCCACCCTACAGGACCCGCCGTGCGCTTCCATGGCGTCGCCTGCAATGCGAGACTCGGCGACCTGAAAGACGAAGAGCAGAAGATGAGCGAAAAGATCCCCCTGCTGATCGACACCGATCCCGGCGTCGACGACGCGCTGGCCTTGTTGATGGCGTTCAACGATGCGCGCCACGACATCGTCGGCCTGACCATCGCGGCCGGCAACGTGGGGCTGCAGCACACCGTGCGCAATGCGCTGAAGCTGTGCGAAGTCGCGGGTCGCGACGATATCCCCGTGTTCGCGGGCGCGCCTGCGCCGCTGCTGCACCCGTCGCCGGATGCCGGTTACGTGCACGGACAGGACGGCTTCGGTGATGTGGGTTTCCCGCCCGCAGCGCGCCGGGCAGAAGCCGAGCACGCGGCGCTGGCCATCCTGCGGCTGTCGCATGAGCACGCGGGCCAACTGGTGCTGGTGGCACTCGGGCCGCTGACCAATGTCGCGCTCGCGCTCAAGCTGGACCCAACGCTGCCGCAGCGGATCGCCCGGTTCGTGGTGATGGGAGGGGCGGTGACCTGCCACGGCAACATTACGCCGGCCGCGGAGTTCAACTTCTATTTCGACCCCGAAGCTGCGCACCTGGTGCTGGAAGCGTTCGACCGCTACGACCTGGCCGACTGGGAGGCGACCATCGCCCATGGCCTGCACCACGAGCGCGTGGCCGCCTGGCTGCGCGCCGATTCCGCGCGCGCCCGGTTCTACGACCGCATCTCGGAGAAGACGCGCTCGTGGTCCGCCGACCGCCGCGGCGACCACTGGTTCGCCGCCGATGCCCTCGCCATGGCTTTCGTGCTGGCGCCGGAGGGCGCGCGGGAGCTGGCCCAACGGCCGCTCGCCATCGAGCTGCAGGGTGCCCACGCCCGGGGCGCCTCGATCGTGGATTGGCGCCGGGAGGGTGGGCAGCCGGACAAGGCCAATATCCTGCTGCGCTACGACCAGGACCGCTTCGAGGCCCTGATCGAGGCGGCACTGGCGGCCGGCTGAGGGGCGGGTTGCGCCGGGCAGGGAGGGCGGGCTAAAATGCCGCTCTTCCATTCCCGTGACACGGTGTTACCGCCATGAAGGCCGACATCCACCCGAATTACCGCGAAGTCGTCTTCCACGACGTGACCTCCGATTTCAAGTTCCTGACCCGCTCCACGCTGGGCAGCAAGGAAACGACGAAGTGGGAAGACGGCAACGAGTACCCGCTCATCAAGGTCGAAATCTCCTCGGCTTCGCATCCGTTCTACACGGGCAAGCACAAGGTCATCGACACCAGCGGCCGTATCGACAAGTTCCAGAAGCGCTACGCGCGCTGATCGAAACGTCGTTCGCCTGACCCGCTGCGGCCGCGCCTCGTGCGCGGCCGTTCGCGTTTGCGCGCACTGCATACGGCGCCATTCCGGAATGTTCGGTTGCGTCCGCCGCCTTAGTCTTTGGTCTGACTTTGGTGCGGTATCGAGCGACGGCTCCAGAGGGCGTGTGCGATAATTCGGGTCATCCAAGGTTCACTCCCTGGACTCCCGTCACGCGCCGTCCGGACCCCTGGCCGGCGTTACCCCACGAAGGAGCGCACACTGTGTCCGAACTTGACCAGGTCACGCTGAATGCCGGCGACAAATCCGTCGTCCTGCCCGTCCTGAAGCCCACGCTGGGCAACGACTGCGTCGACATTTCCAAGCTGACCAAGGAAACGGGTCTTTTCACCTACGACTCCGGTTTCACCGCCACCGCCAGCTGCAAGTCGGCCATCACCTACATCGATGGCGACAACGGCGTACTGCTGTACCGCGGCTACCCCATCGAGCAGCTGGCCAAGCATTCGAGCTTCCTGGAAGTCTCGTACCTGCTGATGAACGGCGAACTGCCGACCCCTCAGGAGTTCGCCAAGTTCGAACACGAGGTCACGCATCACACGATGATGCATGAGTCGCTGAAGAACTTCCTGCACGGCTTCCATTACGACGCGCACCCGATGGCCATGCTGGCCGGCACGGTTGCCTCGCTGTCGGCGTTCTACCACGACACGCTGGACCTGGAAGACCCGGAGCAGCGCCGCCTGGCCGCGATCCGCCTGCTCGCGAAGATGCCGACCCTGGCCGCCGCTGCCTATCGCTACTCGATCGGCTGGCCGATCCGCTATCCGCGCAACAACCTCGAGTACGTCGATCGCTTCCTGCACATGATGTTCGAGGTGCCGAGCGAGCCGCTGGAACTGAACCCGGTCGTCGCCAAGGCGCTGGACCTGCTGTTCATCCTGCACGCCGACCACGAGCAGAACGCCTCGACCTCGACGGTGCGCCTGGTCGGTTCGACCGGCGCCAATCCGTATGCGTCGGTCGCCGCCGGCATCACCGCCCTCTGGGGCCCGGCGCACGGCGGCGCCAACGAAGCCGTGCTGAAGATGCTGGAAGAGATCGGCACGCCGGACAAGGTCGAGACCGCCGTGGCGAAGGCCAAGGACAAGGAATCGGGCTTTCGCCTGATGGGCTTCGGCCACCGCGTGTACAAGAACTTCGACCCGCGCGCCAAGATCATCCGCGAGATGACGCACAAGGTGCTGGGCGAGCTGGGCGTCGACGATCCGCTGCTCGAAGTGGCGATGAAGCTGGAAGAGGCCGCGCTGAAGGACGAGTACTTCATCCAGCGCAAGCTCTACCCGAACGTCGACTTCTACAGCGGCATCATCTACAAGGCGCTGAAGATCCCGACCGAGATGTTCACCGTCATGTTCGCCATCGGCCGCACCGCGGGCTGGGTGTCGCACTGGCTGGAACAGCAGATCGATCCGGAAGCCAAGATCGGCCGTCCGCGCCAGATCTACACCGGCTACGCGCCGCGCGACTACGTGCCGACCGGCAAGCGCTGATCGCGCAAAGAAACAAAAAGGCCCCGCAAGGGGCCTTTTCTTTGGGCTTGTGGCCGCAGGGGGGCGCCGGCTCAGCGACGCGTGGCGTCCCGTTCGTAGCCCGCGATGTCTTCTTCGATGAGCATCTGGCGCAGTTGCGTCGCGGATGCACGCCGCATGGGCTTCTCGTCGATGCTGGAAAGCGGGGCCTGGCGTAGTGCGTCATGGGGCAGCACCGTCAGGTCGAAGCCCAGTTCCTCGGCACTGAACACCCAGACCGGCAGGTCGGCCACGCGTTCCCGGTCGATGCGCAGCCGGCGTTCGCGCGGCTCGGCGGGGATGCGATGTTCTTCCAGGAAACGCGTGACGGCATCCGGATCGTCGCTGTGGAGATGCATGTGCACGGGCGTGTTCTCGTCCGCCGTGCCCTCCAGCACGGGGCCGACGAGGCGGGGCGAGAAGTCGGCGAGGAACGCCATCGCGCGCAACGCAGCTTCGCGCCGCCGCCGCAGTCCCGCCACATGCGCTTCGCCAGCAAACAGGCGCTGGTACTCGCGCAGTGCGTCTTCGATTTCGCGATTGCGGGGCAGGGAAGCATCGTCGTGGATGCCCAGCCGGCTGGCGGCCTTGAGCTTGGCCTGGTGGTAGTCGCGGATGCCGCCCTCGGCCATCAGCCGGGCGGCCTCGTGCGCCAGTCGCTGGCGGCGTTCGCGAGTGCGGGTTTCGGCGTGTTGACGGGCGTGGTGCATGACAGGCCTCCGCGTCGAAACAGAGCCGAATGTACACCATGCTCCCGCGTTGGCGATGACGGCGCATGCGCGCCGTCAGGGAGCCTTCACGCCATGGCGTCAGAAGATGTCGAACGCCTCTTCATCCGGCACGGCGTCTTCCGGGCCGTAGAGGTCGTAGTCCTGGATGCGCTCCATGTCCTCGACCTTGACCCATTCGGTCACGCCGTTGAGCGTGGCCTGCACCATGCCCTCGGGCGGGTCGTTCGACGCGACCGGTGTGTCCTTCAGCGCCGCGCGCATGTATTCGATCCAGATCGGCAGCGCCGCCTTGCCGCCGTACTCGCGGTAGCCGAGCGACTGGAAGTTGTCGCGGCCCACCCATACCACGGTGGCGTACGTACCGCCGAAACCGCCGAACCAAGCGTCGCGGTGGTCGTTGGTCGAGCCGGTCTTGCCGCCTACGTCCTCGCGCCCCAGCACCTTGGCTGCGGTGCCGGTCCCTCGCTGGACCACGTCGCGCATCATGGACACCAGCTGGTAGGCGGTGCGCTCATCGATCGCACGCGGTGCGGTGACCATGTTCGGGTCGGCCGGTTTCGGCTCGGGCTCGGCCTTCTGCGCTTCGACCGCTGCCGGCTTGGGGGCATCGGCGGGGCCGAAGTTGAAGCCGTCCACCACTTGGGCGGCCGCCGCGCTGGCGCCGTGCTGGCCGCTGCCGCATCCGCGACATGCGACGGCGGGGTTCTCCTTGAACACCACGTTGCCTTCGCGATCCTTGACCTGATCGATGAACCATGGCGTCACCCGCGAACCGCCGTTCGCGAACACCGCGTAGCCGCGCGCCACGGACAGGGGCGTCAGCGAGGCGGTACCCAGCGACATCGACAGGTTGGGCGGCAGTTCGGCCTCTTCGAATCCGAACTGGCTGATGTAGGTGCGTGCGAACGGTACACCGATGCCGTCCAGCAGGCGTACCGACACGAGGTTGCGCGACTGCACGAGCGCCTCGCGCAGCCGCATCGGGCCGCGGAAGCCGCCGCCGTCGTTCTGGGGCCGCCACATGTGGCCGCGGCGGTCGCGGAACACCACCGGCGCATCCAGCACGATGGAGGCCGGATTGAAGCCCTTTTCGAACGCGGCTGCGTAGAGGAACGGCTTGAAGCTGGAGCCCGGCTGGCGGCGTGCCTGCGTGGCGCGGTTGAACTTGTTGCCGGCGAAGCTGTAACCGCCCACGAGTGCACGCAATGCGCCCGTGTTGGCGTCGAGCGAGACGAGCGCGGCCTGCGCACGCGGGATCTGCTCGAGCGCGTAGCTGCCCTCTTCCTTGCCGGCCTTGATGCGCGTCAGGTCGCCGCGCTTCAGCAGTCTGGCGGGCGAGCGGCCGGTCCACTTGCTGGCGGCGGCGGGCAGGGTGATCTCGCGGCCATCGGCCATGACCACGGTCGCGCTGCCGTCATCCGCGGTGCGGGCGACCATGACCGGGATGAGGCCGTTCTGTGCGGGAATGCCGCGCAGATGGGTAGCCAGCGTCGCGGCGTCCGCGTCGGCGGCCACGTCGACATGCTGTTCGACGCCGTTCCAGCCATGACGGCGGTCGTACAGGCCCAGGCCATCGCGGACGGCCTCGTTGGCGGCGGTCTGCAGCGCGGCATCGAGCGTGGTGGTGACGTGGTAGCCCTTCGTCAACGCCTCGGGTCCGAAGCGCGCGATCATTTCCTGGCGCACCATCTCGGCCACGTAGGGGGCATTGACCTCGATCGGCCGCTCGTGCGGCTTGGCGTGCATCGGCTCGGCCTTCGCCTGCGCGGCCTCGGCGGCGGTCACGTAGCCGTCCTCACGCATGCGCTCGACCACGTAGGCGCTGCGCTGCTGGTTGCGGCCGGGGTTGCTGATCGGATTGCCGCTGGACGGGAACTTGAGTGCGCTGACCAGGGTGGCGGTCTCGGCCAGGGTGAGCTGGTCCAGGGTCTTGCCGTAGTAGTACTCGGCGGCCGCGGCGACGCCGTAGGAGCGGTTCCCGAAGAAGCTCTTGTTGAGGTAAAGCTCCAGGATCTCGTCCTTTGTCAGCATCTCCTCGATGCGGAACGCCAGCATCATTTCCCGGATCTTGCGGCTGTAGCTCACCTCGGAACTCAGGAAGAACTGCCGGGCGACCTGCTGGGTGATGGTGCTGCCGCCGGCCACGCGGCCTTCCTTGCGGCTGACGATCTGCCAGACCGCGCGGGCCACGCCGGTGGGGTCCACGCCCCGGTGCTCATAGAACTTGCTGTCTTCCGCAGCGATGAACGCCTGCTTCACCCGGGCCGGGACCTGGCCGATCTGCACGGGATAGCGGCGGATCTCGCCGTACAGGCCGATCAGGCGGCCGTCGTTGGCGTAGATGTAGAGCGGCTCCTGCAGTTCGACGTTCCGGAGGGACTGGACGTCCGGCACCTTCGACGAGACCGTGTAGTACAGGACCCCCAGCCCGACCGCGCCGGCCAGGCCAAGTATCAGGAACGTGATGAGGGTCCAACGGAGAAGACGACGGAAACGGGACATCCAGTGCTTTCCGATTGCAGAATTCGTAGCGGCAGAGTATAGATGACCGCCGGGATCGCCACAGGTGATCCCATGGGGAACAGGGACTTGGGGAACAACCCTCGTGAAACGTGACAAGCCGCACAGCCACGTGATCGTCGGTTGCCAAGCGTAAAAACTTGGTTATTAATGTCGGCGCAAGTTGCGCCCAGTGCCCGTCGGAAGGGGAAAGACCGTGGGGCTAATCCCAAAAAGCCAGTCGCCGCTCATCGGCGTCGACATCAGTTCGACTGCGGTAAAGCTGCTGCAGCTCTCGCGCGTGGGCAACCGTTTCTGGGTTGAACACTATGCCGTCGAGCCGCTGCCGCCGAACGCCGTGGTCGAGAAGAACATCGTCGAAGTCGAGGCGGTCGGCGAGGCCATCCGCCGCGCCGTGAACCGTGCAGGCAGCAAGGCCAAGCACGCCGCGGCCGCGGTGTCCGGCTCCGCGGTGATCACCAAGATCATCCCGATGCCGGCCGACCTGGACGAGAGCGACCTGGAAGCCCAGGTCGAGCTCGAGGCCGTCAACTACATCCCGTATCCGATCGAGGAAGTGAACATCGACTTCGAGGTGCTGGGCCCGATGCCCAACAACCCGGAGATGGTGCAGGTCCTCCTCGCCGCCTCGCGCTCCGAGAACGTCGAGCTGCGCCAGTCCGCGCTCGAACTGGGCGGACTGACGGCGCGCGTCATGGACGTCGAAGCCTTCGCTGTCGAGAACGCGTTCGCGCTGATGGCGTCCGACCTGCCGATCCCGCAGGACGGTGTCGTGGCGCTGGTCGACATCGGCGCCACCATGACCACCCTCAACGTGCTCCGGCGCGGACGCAGCCTCTACAGCCGCGAGCAGGTCTTCGGCGGCAAGCAGCTGACCGATGAGGTCATGCGTCGCTACGGCCTGACGTACGAAGAGGCGGGTCTGGCCAAGCGCCAAGGTGGCCTGCCGGAAAGCTACGAAGTCGAAGTGCTGGAACCCTTCAAGGAGGCGACCGTCCAGCAGATCAGCCGCCTGTTGCAGTTCTTCTATGCCGGCAGCGAGTTCAACCGCGTCGACCAGATCGTGCTGGCCGGCGGTTGCGCCGCGCTGCCCGGCCTGCCGGAGATGGTCGAGGAGCAACTGGGCGTGCCGACCGTGGTCGCCAACCCGCTGGCGCAGATGACCCTCGGCCCGCGCGTGCAGGCGCATGCGCTGGCGCAGGATGCGCCCGCGCTGATGATCGCCACCGGCCTGGCTTTGAGGAGCTTCGACTGATGGCAAGAATCAACCTACTTCCATGGCGTGCCGAACGTCGTGTGCAGCGCCAGCGCGAGTTCTACGTCATGCTGGGCGCCGCCGCGATCGCCGGCCTGCTGCTCTCCTTCCTGTTGTGGTTCCACTACGACCGCCAGGTGTCCGGACAGACCGCGCGCAACGATTTCCTCAAGGACGAGATCGCGAAGGTCCAGGCACAGAACAAGGAAATTGAAAAGCTCGACGAGCAGAAGCGCCGCCTGCTGGCCCGCAAGGACGTCATCGAGAAGCTGCAGGCCAACCGCTCGCAGATGGTCCACCTGTTCGACTCGCTGGTCCGCACCATTCCCGATGGCGTGATGTTGTCCAACATCAAGCAGGAAGGCGAAGTGCTGACGCTGGAAGGTCGCGCGCAATCCAACGCGCGGGTCAGCGCCTACATGCGCAACCTCGAGACCTCCGGCTGGATGACCAAGCCCGAGCTGTCGATCATCGAAGCCAAGCCGGAAGAGTCCAAGACGCTGACCAACCCGGGAGCCGGCAGCGCGCTGCCTTACGTGTTCACGCTGCAGGTGCGGCTCGCCAACCCGACCGCCGAGCAGGAAGCCGAGACCGCCGCCGCCGGCGCATCGCCGGCCGTCCCGGGTGCCCCGGCAACCATGCCGGCACCGACCAACGCGCCGCTTGAAGGCCAGCCTGCCGCACCATCACCCGCGGCGCCACCTGCACCCGCAGCGCCGGCACCCTCCGCTCCTGCAGGCGATACCCCTCCGGCTTCCGGGAGCAACGCATGAGCCAGAAGACATCGCTCAAGAACCTGGACATCAACAACATCGGTGCCTGGCCGCAGAACGCCAAGATGGGCTTCTGCGTGGTGCTGGCGATCTTCATCCTTGCGCTCTCCTATTTCCTCTTCGTCAGGGGAAAGACCCAGACCTTGGATTCGCTGGAACAGGAAGAAGTGCGCCTGCGGCAGGATTTCGAGAAGGAGCAGGCCAAGGCCGCGAACCTGGAGCCGCTGAAGCAGCAACTGGCGCAGATGGAGCAGGTGCTGCAGCAGATGCTCCGCCAGTTGCCCAGCAAGACGGAAATGCCGGATCTCATCATCGACATCTCGCAGACGGCACTGTCCAGTGGCCTCACCAACGAGCTGTTCCAGCCGGAGCCGGAGACGCTGAAGGAGTTTTACGCCGAGAAGCCGATCCAGTTGCGCATGGTGGGCAATTACCACCAGTTCGGCGCCTTCGTCAGCGGCGTCGCTTCGTTGCCGCGCGTCGTCATCCTGACGATGCACGACATTTCGCTGCAGCCGAAGGAAGGCAAGGGCGGGATCAATCGCGGCGCGCTCGAACTGTCGGGCACGGTCAAGACGTATCGCTATCTCGACGAGACGGAGGTGGCGGAACAGGAGGCTGCGGCGGCTGAGGCAGCCAAGGCGGATGGCAAGAACACGGCGCCCAAGGCTGGAGGGTCACCATGATGCGCGGCAACCGGCATTTCATGATCCTGGCGGCCGTCCTGGCGGCATCGGGTTGTGCGCGGGGCGTCACCAGCACCCCCGGCGACGCGCCCAACCTGCAGAAATGGGTCGAAGACGTGCGTGCGCGTCCCGCGCCGCCGCTCGATCCGCTGCCAGTGATGCAGCAGTTCGAAACGTTCGAGTACGCCGCGCAGACGTTGCGGGATCCGTTCAGCAATGCGTGGAGCAACACCGATGGGGGCGGGCT
>PKDC01000014.1 GCA_002862435.1 Pseudomonadota bacterium
GCCCGCCCCAGCGCCGGCCGATCTGGAAATAGGTCTGGTCCCCCAGCGTGCTGGCGACGGCGGCGACCAGCATCACGAGGCGCAGATCGAGCAGCCCTTGATGGGCGGCCACCCCGGCGGCCAGCAGCACGGTTTCCCCTTCCAGGATCGCGCCCACGGCGACGGCGAAATAGCCGTAGCGGGCGATGGCCGCGGTCAGGGACAGGCTCATGGGATTCCGGGGTGCTCCCGAGAGGATGGCGAGGCGGGGATTATCCGCCATCGCGCCGCGACTGTCGCGCGACGCGGCTCAGAAGCACGTGGATCACTCATTTGCCGGATCAGCGCGTGCCCATCTGGATTGACAGGGGGCAGAAGCCGTGATCTGGTCGATTTGCCTGTGCCATTGGAGCTCGGCGGCAGGCACCGGAATTCATTCCACGCCCAGTTTCTTGAGGCGGTAGCGCAGGGCGCGGAAGGTGATACCGAGGGCGCGGGCGGTGGCGGTGCGGTTCCAGCGGTGCGCTTCGAGGGCTTGCAGGATGGTTGCCCGCTCGATGTGCTCCAGGGCGCCGTCAAGATCGGCGGGCGCCGGGGCGGCACGGGGCGACGGCGCGCCGGAGGCAGGCTGATCCTCATGGGCCGCCATGGCCATGCTGCCCGGGGATTCGGCATCGGGCAGTTGCAGGTGTTCGGTGGCAATCACGCGGCCGTCGCACAGGGTGTAGGCGCGCTGCAGGATGTTCTCCAGTTCGCGCACGTTGCCTGGGAAGGGGTAGGCGTGCAGCGCGCGCCAGGCGCCTTCCTCCAGCTTGGGCGGGGAATCGCCGGCGATCTGACGCAGGATGTGGTCGGTGAGCTGGGGTAGGTCCTGGCGCCGCTCGCGCAGCGGCGGCACGCGCAGCTCGATGACATTGATGCGGTAGTACAGATCCTGCCGGAATTGGCCCGTCTGGAGCATGTGTTCCAGCGGTTTGTGGGTGGCGGAGAGCAGGCGCACGTCCACCCCCACTTCGCGATTTTCCCCGACCGGACGCACGGCGCGCTCCTGGATGGCGCGCAACAGCTTCACCTGCATCGGCAGCGGCAGTTCGGCGACCTCGTCCAGGAACAGGGTGCCACCATTGGCGGCGCGGAACATGCCGAGATTGTCGCTCACCGCGCCGGTAAAGCTGCCTTTCTTGTGGCCGAACAGTTCACTTTCCATGAGCTCCGTGGGCAGGGCGCCGCAGTTGACCGGGACAAAGGCCGCATCCCCTCGGCTGCTCTGGGTGTGGATGAGGCGCGCCACCAGTTCCTTGCCGGTGCCGGATTCGCCGCTGATGTAGATCGGTGCCTGGCTGCGCGAGACCTTGGCGATCATGCCGCGCAGCCGGCGCATGGGTTCGGAGTCGCCGAGGAGGATGTGGCGGGTGCGGCGCTCGGGTCGTTGGGCGCCGTGGCCCTTGAGGGCGGTGGTGACCAGGGCGCGCAGGACTTCCAGATCCACGGGCTTGGACACGAAATCATAGGCGCCCGCCTTGAGCGCCTCGACGGCCAGCTCTACATTGCCGTGGGCGGTAATCACCGCGATGGGCAGTTCGCTGGCGGTGCTGCTGACCTCCCGCACCAGGTCAATGCCGCTGCCGTCGGGCAGGCGCATGTCGGTCAGGCACAGGGCGTAGACATGCTTGGCCAGGAGCTGGCGCGCCTGGGCCAGGTTCGCGGCCTTGTGGCAGGTCAGGCCCATGCGATCCAGGGTCAGTTCCAGCAGGGTCAGGATGTCCGGTTCGTCATCGACGATGAGAATGGTGGGGCGGGGCTCCTGCATGGGATCAATCCTTTTTGAAGTCGGCGTCGGGCAAGGCAATGCGGAATCGGCAGCCGGTTCCGGCATGGGCCACCTGCGCCAGACTGGCGTCGTTGAACTCGCACAATTCCCGTGACAGATACAGTCCCAGTCCCGTTCCGCTGCGACTGGTGGTGAAGAACGGCTCGAACAGCCGGGCTGCCGCGTCGGGTGCAATGCCGGGACCGTTATCCGTCACATGCAGATGGATTCGGCCGTTGCCGGGAATTCTTTCGCATCCGATCTCGATTCGTACGGGACCCCGGGCGGGTTGGCCATGCCGGCGGGCATTGTCCAGCAGGTTGGTCAGTACCTGGGACAGGTGGCCGGGGTCCATGCGCACTTGCAGATCGAGGCGCGGGAGTTGCAGATCGATCTGGGCCTCGGCGGGATCCAGCCCTTCGCTGTAGTGGGCGATGAAGGTGTCGAGCCAATCGGCCAATGGGAGGATTTCAGGGGTCGAGGGGCGCTGGCGGGAGAGCTGCAGGATGTCAGTGATGATGCCATTGATACGGCCGGCATGGTGGCGCACGATCTCCACCAGGCTTTGGTTCTGCGCGTCCAGCACGATCGATTCGGCCAACAGCGCGGCGGCATGACTGATGGCGGAAAGGGGGTTGCGGATCTCATGGGCGATGCCGGCGGTGAGCCGCCCCAGCGCGGACAGCTTCATCTCCTGCATGCGGGCCTTGGCCTGGCCCAGGTCTTCCAGGGTGATGAGGGTAATGGCGCCCTCCTGCCCCAGGGGGGTGAAATGGATGACGTATTCCTGTTTGCTTTCCCCTGCTTGGAATAGCGGGGCGTCCTCAAGGGGAAGAACGCGCCAGCGTGTCCACAAGCGTTCCAGATCGGGGGACAAGGTGGCCAGGTCGGTGCTGCGGATGGCGGGTCCCAGGATGTCACGGGCCTGGGCATTGGCGAGCCGCACCCGGCCGCGTGGACTGACCACCAGGACGCCACTGTGTAGCCGATCGATGATCACCTCGTTGAGCCGGGCCAGATCGGCCAGTTCCCGGCCCGCCCGGTCGGCGAAACGGGTGCTGTCATTGGCGCGGCGCGTCAGGACATTGGCGCCCCAGGTGGCACCAAAGGCGGCGGCTCCCAGCAAGCCGGCGTGGGGCCAGGCCACGGTTCCCCATCCGTACAATTGGGCAATCAGCGCGATCCCCAGGACATGGAAGCTGGCCAGGGCCGCGTAAGACAGCGCCTGCCGCGAGGGCATGACCAGGCCGGCGCCAACGCAGGAGAGCAGCAACACCAATCCCAGCCCACTGCCCAGCCCGCCGGTGGCCAGAATAAGGGCGCAGATCCAGGGCAGGTCCAGGCCCAGTTGCAACCAGGCCTGGACTTCCAGGCGGGGTTGGCGCCGCAGCAGGGTGAGCATCCAGAGCCCGCCCAGGGCGATCTGGGCACCGAGCAGGCTTGGAAAGGGCGGCTGAACCGGCAGCTCCAGATGACCCACAACAGCGATCCAGGACAGGCCCAACAGCAGCCCCGCGAAGCCGATCCGGAACAGATTGAGCAACACCAGCAGCCGCCGTTCGGCCCGGTCCGGCTCGGGAACGGACTGCAAGCGGGGCCAGGCGCCGGTGGCGAGGATCGGATCAGCAGCGGTCAAGGACATGGGCGGATTCCGAAGAGACGGGATTTTGACGGCGAGGTCTGTTGGGGGCTATACAGCAAGAATTACGCCTGAAAACCCGTCTGGACACTGCCCGGATGGCCTTGGCGACCTGAGCCAAGTGGAGGAGAATACAAACCCGCCCGTTTCCCCATGCGCCCAGGAGGGTCCCGCCCGATGAATCTCCACGAATACCAGGCCAAACAACTTTTTGCCGAGTTCGGCATCCCGGTGCCGGAAGGCCAACCCGCTACCGATCCCGCGGGCGCCCGCGCGGCGGCCGAGGCGCTCGGCGGGGGGCGCTGGGTCGTCAAGGCGCAGGTGCATGCCGGCGGACGGGGCAAGGGCGGCGGCGTGAAGCTGGTGGAAAGCCCGCAGGCGGCGTCTGAGGCGGCGGCGGCCATGCTGGGCATGCAGTTGGTGACGCATCAGACCGACGCCAAGGGTTTGCCGGTTCACACCGTGCTGGTGGAAAAGGCGGGCAGCATTGCCCGCGAACTCTATGTAAGCCTGCTCACCGACCGGGCCACCGAGAGCGTGGTGTTCATGGCCTCTGCTGCCGGTGGCATGGACATCGAGGAGGTGGCCGCCAGCACACCGGAAAAGATCATCACTGTGACCGTGCCGCCTGCCCAGGGCTTTTCGTCCTATCAGGCGCGGCGACTGGCTTTCGGCATGGGCCTCGCGGGCGAGGAAATCCCGCAGTTCGTGGCCATTGCCAAGGGGCTCTATGACCTCTACGTGGCCAGCGACGCCAGCCTGATGGAGATCAATCCCCTGATCGTGACCGATCAAGGTCGGCTCATGGCGCTGGATGGCAAGATCAACCTGGACGACAACGCCCTGTATCGCCAGCCGCGCCTGGTGGCATGGGAAGACGCCAGCCAGGAAGACGCGCGCGAGCATGAGGCGGCCGCCCATCACCTGAATTATGTGACGCTGGATGGCGAGATCGGCTGCATGGTCAACGGCGCGGGCCTGGCCATGGCGACCATGGACGTGATCCAGCTCTACGGCGGCACGCCGGCAAATTTCCTCGACGTCGGCGGCGGCACCACGGCGGCGCGGGTGGCCGAGGCCTTCAAGCTGATCGTGGCCGATCCCAAGGTGAAGGCCATCCTGATCAACATCTTCGGCGGCATCGTGCGCTGCGACCTGATCGCCGAGGGCATCATCGCCGCGGTCAAGGAAGTGGGTGTCACCATGCCGGTGGTGGTGCGGCTGGAAGGCACCAATGTCGACCAGGGCAGGGCGCTGCTCGCACAAAGCGGGCTGGCCATCATCACGGGCGAGGATCTGGACGACGCGGCGCGCAAGGCCGTGGCAGCGGCGAAGGGCTGAAGGGAGCATCCATGAGCATTCTGGTCGACAAGAACACGCGGGTCATTTGCCAGGGCTTTACCGGCAAACAGGGCACCTTCCATTCCGAACAGGCGCTGGCCTATGGCACCCAACTGGTGGGCGGCGTGACGCCGGGTCGCGGTGGGCAAACCCATCTGGACCTGCCGGTCTTCGATACGGTGCATGGGGCCGTGGCCGCCACCGGTGCCAGCGCAACCATGATCTATGTGCCGGCGCCCTATGCCGCCGATGCCATTCTGGAGGCGCTGGACGCGGGGATCGCGATCATTGTCTGCATCACCGAGCACATTCCGGTGCAGGACATGATCAAGGTCAAGGCCGCCATGCGCGGCAGCACCGCCCGTTTGATCGGCCCCAATTGCCCCGGCATCATCACCCCCGGTGCCTGCAAGATCGGCATCATGCCGGCGATGATCCATTCCCCCGGCAAGGTCGGCATCGTATCGCGCTCCGGCACCCTCACTTATGAAGCCGTGTTCCAGACCACGCGCCGGGGCCTCGGCCAGTCCACCTGCGTCGGCATCGGCGGCGACCCGGTGCACGGCATGAATTTCGTCGATTGCCTGAAGCTGTTCCAGGACGATCCCCAGACCGAGGGCATCATCATGGTGGGCGAGATCGGCGGCGGCGAGGAAGAGGACGCGGCGGTCTTCATCAAGAACCACGTCACCAAGCCGGTGGTGGGCTACATCGCCGGCGTCACGGCCCCGGCCGGCAAGCGCATGGGCCACGCCGGCGCCATCATCACCGGCGGCAAGGGCACGGCGGAAGGCAAGTACAGCGCGCTGGAAGCCGCTGGCGTGGCCACGGTGCGTTCCCCGGCGCAACTCGGGGAGCGCATGGCGCAACTCCTGGGCACTCCCTGAAACCTGCAAAGGCGCGCAACGATGGTTCGCATCGTCATGGCCCAACTGAACCTGTGGGTGGGCGATGTGGCGGGGAATACCACCCGCCTCATCGACGCCACCCGCGAGGCGCACGAACGCTTTGCGCCGGATCTGGTGGTCTTTCCGGAGTTGGCCCTGACCGGCTATCCGCCCGAGGACCTGCTCTGGCGGCCGGGCTTGCGCACGCGGGTGGAGGAGGCCTTCGAGCGGCTGGCCCATGAGATTCTGCCGGTGCCGGTGCTGTTCGGGTATCCCGAATATGCCGGCAAGGACATCTACAACGCCGCCTGCGTGATCGAGGGCGGGCGCATCACGGCGAATTACCGCAAGCACCGGCTGCCCAATTACAGCGTGTTTGATGAAAAGCGCTATTTCCAGCCGGGCAATGCGCCCTGCGTGTTTACCTGCGCCGGCCTGCCCGTGGGCATCACCATCTGTGAAGACATCTGGGGTCCGGAGCCCGCCGCCCTGGCGGCCCAGGCCGGGGCCAAGCTCCTGCTCAACATCAACGCCTCGCCGTTTCATTTGAACAAGGGCGTTGAGCGCAGCCAGGAACTGGCGCACCGGGCGACTGAAACCGGTTTGCCGATCCTGTATGTGAACCTCATGGGCGGCCAGGATGAGCTGGTCTTTGACGGCGAATCCCTGGTCTGTGACGCCAGCGGCAAGATCGTCTACCGCGCGCCGGCCTTCACTGAAGGCTTGTATGCGGTGGATTTTTCCGCCGATGGCCAGCCCCAGAGATCCGATGAAGTGGCTGAGCCGCTGGGTCTGGAGGCTTCCGTCTACAAGGCGCTGGTGCAGGGCGTGCGGGATTATGTGGACCGGCAGCGCTTTCGCGGTGTGGTACTGGGATTGTCGGGAGGGATTGATTCGGCCCTGACGCTGGCCATCGCGGTCGATGCCCTGGGGCCGGCGCGGGTCATGGCCGTGCTGATGCCGTCGCGCTACACCGCCGACATGAGCGTGGACGATGCCATGGCCCAGGCGCGCACCATGGGCGTGGAAGCGGTGGTGTTGCCGATCGAGCGGCCACAGGCGGTGTTCAAGGAGACCCTGGCGCCAATATTCCAGGGATTGCCCGAGGACGTCACGGAGGAAAATCTCCAGGCGCGGATCCGCGGCGTGTTGCTCATGGCGATCTCCAACAAGACCGGACGCATGGTGCTCACCACCGGCAACAAGAGCGAGATGGCGGTAGGCTATTCGACGCTCTATGGCGATATGGTGGGCGGCTTCGCGCCGCTCAAGGACGTGAGCAAGATGCTGGTCTATCGCCTCTCCCACTATCGCAATCTGCTCGCCCCGGTGATCCCCCAGCGCGTGCTGGACCGACCCCCTTCGGCGGAGCTGCGCCCGGATCAGAAGGACAGCGATTCCCTGCCGCCCTATGAGGTGCTTGACGCCATCCTGGAGCTGTATGTGGAACAGGACCTGCCCATGTCCGAGATTGTCCGGCGCGGGTTTGACGAGGCGACCGTGCGCCAGATCGGCCGCATGGTGAAGCACGCCGAATACAAGCGTCGTCAAGCGCCGCCCGGCGTCAAGATTACCCGGCGCGCCTTTGGCCGCGATCGGCGCTACCCCATCTGCTCGGGCTATTGACGGCGGCTAGACCGACAGGTAGCCGGTGATTTTGGCGACATCGGCGTCCTCGCGGCGGTCCTCGTGGATGATGCGACCGCGCTCCAGCACCAGGATGCGATCGGCCACCGCCAGCGCGAAACTCAGCACCTGTTCGGAGACGATCAGTGTGATCTGACGCAGCTTGCGGATCTCGTTCAAGGCGTTGGCAATGTCCTTGATGATCGAGGGCTGGATGCCTTCGGTCGGTTCGTCCAGCAGCAGCACGCGCGGGTTGGTGGCCAGCGCCCGGGCGATGGCCAATTGTTGTTGCTGCCCCCCGGAGAGATTGCCGCCCTTGCGGTGACGCATCTCGAACAGGACCGGGAATAATTCGAACAGCTCGTTGGGCACCTGGTTGCTGCGGCTTTTCTCCAGGCCGGTCTGGATGTTTTCCAGCACCGTCAGGGCCGGGAAGATCATGCGGCCCTGCGGCACATAGGCCAGCCCCTGCTGGACCCGGCGATGGCTGGGCAGGCCGGTGAGTTCGCTTTGCGCCAGCCGGATGGTCCCGCCGCGCGTCGGCAGGACGCCCATCAGGGCCTTGAACAGTGTTGATTTCCCCATGCCGTTGCGGCCCATCAGGGCGATTGTTTCATTCTGGGCAGCGGCAAAGCTCACTTCATTGACGACTTGGCTTTGGCCGTAACTCACACAGAGTCGATCGACTTCAAACATGTGCGATTCCTCAATGGGGGAATGGGGTCAGCGGGCAGTGCGCGACGCGGCCTAATGGCCCAGATAGACTTCCTTGACGCGCGGATCATCCTGCACCTTGTCCATGGAGCCCTCGACCAGCACCTTGCCCTGGTGCATCACGGTCACCTTGTGGGCGATGCTGCGCACGAAATCCATGTCGTGTTCGATGATCAACATGGAACGGCCATGGCAGATGCGGGCCAGTAATTCGGCAGTCTGCTGGCGTTCGCGCACGCTCATGCCCGCCACCGGTTCATCCAGCATGATCAGCTCAGGCTCCTGGATCAGCAGCATGCCGATTTCCAGCCACTGCTTCTGCCCATGACTGAGGATGCCAGCCATTTCGTCCAGCCGGTCCTGCAGGAACACGGCTTCGGCGACCTCTTCCACCCGCGCCTGGACAGTGGCGTCGCGCCGGAAACCCAGGCAGCCAAACACGCTGCGCCCCTTGGGATAGGACACGATGAGGTTCTCGGCCACAGTGAGGTTTTCATAGATCGACGGTGTCTGGAATTTGCGGCCGACGCCGGCCCAGACAATCTCGTGTTCGGCGAGTTTGGTCAGTTCGCGGTTGTGGAAGCGGATCGAGCCATCTGTGGCGCGGGTCTTGCCGCAGATGAGATCAAGCACCGTGGTCTTGCCGGCGCCGTTGGGGCCGATGATGACGCGGATTTCCTCGGCATCGATATAGAGATTCAAGCCATTGACGGCCTTGAATCCATCGAAGGAAACAGTCAGATCCTCGATCGCCAGCAGAAAATCCGTATTCGATGCGGTATTGGGGGTCATGCGCGGATCTCCTCATTTCACGGTGTTGGGGCTTGCTTCCGAGGATGGCGGGGCGAGGGCGGGTCGGCGACTGCGCAGGGCGTTCCAGGCCCGTGGCGCGTAGGTTTCATACAGTCCCGCCAGCCCCCGGGGGAACAGCAATACCGTGGCGATGAACAGGCTGCCCATGAGATAGAGCCACAATTCCGGGAAGGACTCGGAAAACACCGTCTTGGCGTAGTTGACGAGCAGCGTGCCGTAGACCGCGCCGATCAAGGAGTAACGCCCTCCCACCGCGGCGAAGATCACCATCTCGATGGAAGGCACCACACCCACGAAGGAGGGCGACATGAAGCCCACCTGCAGGGTGAACATCGCCCCGCCAATCGCCGAAATGGCGGCCGAGACACAGAAGATGAAAATCTTGATGTTGGCCACGTCATAACCGGAAAACCGCACGCGGTCCTCCTGATCACGCATGGCCACCAGCAGCAGCCCCAGCTTGCTGGTCAGGATCAGGCGGGCGAGCAGGATGACCGCGAGCAAGAGGCCGGAAGTCACGAAATAGAGCAGCCATTTCGCGTCGTCGGTGCGGATGTCCCAACCCAGCAGCGTGCGCAGGTCGGTGATGCCGTTGATGCCGCCGGTATAGCCCTGTTGGCCGACGATGAGGATGGTCAGGATGGAGGCGATGGCCTGGGTGATGATGGAAAAATACACCCCGCCCACGCGCCGCTTGAACAGGGCGAAGCTGACCAGCCAGGCGAACAGGGTGGGCACCACCAGGATCGCCACCAAGGTGAGTGGCAGGCTGTAGAACGGCTTCCAGATCCAGGGCAGCGCGGTGATCTGATTCCAGTCCATGAAGTCCGGGATGCCCGGCGTAGTCTGAATGGCGGTAGTGGCGGGATCAGAGGCTTCCAGCTTGAGAAACATGGCCATGCAGTAGCCGCCCAGGCCGAAAAAGATGCCCTGACCCAGGCTCAGGATGCCGCCATAACCCCAGCACAGCACCAGACCCACGGCGACAAAGGCATAGGTGAGGTATTTGCCCACCAGATTGATGCGGAAGTTGTCCAATCCGATGGGCAGGACCACCAGAATCAAGGCAGCCAGGACTAGAAAGCCCGCCAGCCCAGAAGGACCACCAAAAAGCTTGTGCAACAGGATTTTCACGGTTCGAGCCTCACTTGACCTGGGGTTAGCGCCGGATTCGCAGGTTGAACAGGCCTTGCGGGCGCAGCATGAGGATGCCCACCACGATCAGGAGTGTGGTCACCTTGGCCATGGATCCGCTGGTGAAGAACTCCAGAATGGACTGGGCCTGGGCAATGGCGAACGCCGAGGCGATGGTGCCCAGCAGGCTCGCCGCACCGCCAAACACCACGACCAGAAAGGTGTCGACGATGTAAAGCGAGCCGCTGGTGGGGCCGGTTGAGGCGATGGTGGTGAATGCCGCGCCTGCAATGCCGGCAGTGCCGCAACCGATGGCGAAGGTCATGCGATCCACCCGGCCGGTATCGATGCCCACACAACCGCTCATGATGCGGTTCTGGACCGTGGCGCGCACCCGCAGTCCCCAGCGGGAGCGGAACATGAACAGGAACACGCCCGCCGTGGTGACGGCCGTTAGGGCCATGACCACCATGCCGTTGATGGGAATCTCGATGCTGTCGGTCACCGGATAGGCCCCCAGCAGCCAGGGGGGAAGGGTGGGGCTGACTTCACGCGCGCCAAAGGCGGAGCGAAACGTTTGCTGCATGATCAGGCTCAGGCCCCAGGTGGCGAGCAGCGTGTCCAGCGGACGCTTGTAGAGATGGCGAATCAGCCCCATTTCAACCAGATAACCGACGGCGAACGCAATCAGGAAGGCCAGGATCACGGCGATGAAAAAGGCATAATCCAGCAGCGCGGGAGCATGCAGCTCGGACCAGCGCGAGAGCAGGTAGGTGGTATAGGCGCCAATGGTGAGGAACTCGCCATGGGCCATGTTGATGACCCCCATCTGGCCAAAGATGATCGCCAGACCCAGCGCCATGAGAAGAAAGACACAGAACAGGCTCAGCCCGCTGAACCCCTGCATGGCAAAAATGGAGCCGATTTCAGACCAGGTATAACCCGCCATGGTGGTTCACTCCCGAAAGATGTGGAGGCGTGGACATCGGAGGCAGTACGGCCTCCGATGTCCTTCGATCTTCGTGCTTACTGATAGCCGGCGGGGAAGGGATTGGGCTCGATCAGATCGGACTCATAGACCACCTTGGCCTGGCCATTGGCATCCCACTGGCCCACCCGCAGCTTGCTCCAGAGGTGGTGATTGGGATGGACCTTGACGTAGCCTTCGGGCGCGGTTTTCAGTTCGATGCCGGGCGAGGCCGCCACCACTTTGTCCACATCAAAGCTGCCGGCTTTTTCAACCGCCTCCTTCCACAACCAGGGGCCCAGGTAGGCGGCCTGGGTGACATCGCCGATCACGCTGTCAGCACCCCACATCTCCTTGAATGACTTGACGAATTTCTGGTTGTTGGCGTTGTCCAGGCTCTGGAAATATTTCATAGCGGAGTAGAAACCCTTCATGTTTTCGCCGCCGATACCCAACACTTCATCCTCGGTCACGGAGATGGTGAGCAAGGTTTGCTTGTCGGAATTGACGCCGGCGGCCTTGAGCTGCTTGTACCAGGCCACGTTGCTGCCACCCACCACGGCGCTGTAGATCACATCCGGTTTCTTGAGCTTCATCTTGTTGATCACCGAACCGAAGTTGGTGTGTCCCAGGGGGAAATACTCCTCTGCCACCACGGTGCCCTTGAGCACGTTCTCGATGTGCTTGCGGGCGATCTTCATCGAGGTGCGCGGCCAGATGTAGTCGGAACCGATCAGGTAAAAGGTCTTGGCATTCTTTTCCTTGGCAATCCAGTCGAGGCCCGCAAGGATCTGCTGGGTGGCTTCCTGGCCGGTGTAGATCACATTCTTGGACTGTTCCAGGCCCTCATAAAAAGTGGGGTAGTACAGCAGGCCATTTTCCTTTTCAAAGACGGGCAACACCGCCTTGCGCGAGGCGGACGTCCAGCAGCCGAATACCGTGGCCACACGGTCCTGCACCAGAAGCTTCTTGGACTTTTCGGCGAAGGTTGGCCAGTCGCTGCCACCGTCTTCCTGGATGATCTCGATCTTGCGTCCCAGGATTCCACCCAGGTCGTTGATCTGTTTGATGGCCAGTTTCTCGGCTTCCACCGAGCCGGTTTCACTGATGGCCATGGTGCCGGTGACGGAGTGCAGAATGCCGACCTTGACCACCTGGTCGGTCACGGCGAGCTTGGTCGTATTGACCTTGGCTGTCGGGTAGTCAGCCGCCGTGGCGGATCCAGCCAGCCCCAGCAGGCCAACCAAGAGGATCTGCGCGAGGCGTCGGGCTTTAAACAGGGAGGGGGAAACAAGGCAGGACGGGGAACGCATCGGCGCATCTCCTGATGGGGTGGGACAATGAACAGGGGAACGGCATGAACATGACACAGCCGTTGCAGACCGATAAAGCAAGGATTGAGCCAATTTGGAGTGTCACGCTTTTGCGCCGGCCTGATCTCGCAAGTGCCCGTTATTATTTTGATTTGCATCAAAGACCGAGGGGGAGAGTTTCTCGGCGTCCGGGCAGCGCGGTTGGGGTGCATTGACAATGTCAAGCTTTCGACCGGAATGTCCAGTCAAATGACAATCAAATTTATGCGGCCTCGATTCCCAGCTTTTCCATGCGATAACGCAATTGACGGGTGGTCATCCCCAGGCGCCGTGCTGCCGCGCTCTGGTTGCCGCCACTGCCCCGCAAGGCTTCCAGAATCGCCTGGGATTGGGTGGGCTGGACTTTCAGGTAGCGCCGCGGCCCCAGGTCGAGGTTGTGGTTGGCCGCCTGGTCCGCATAGGTGTCATTGACCTGCATGCCCCGGCCGTGGAGGTGCACCGTGGACTCATCGCACAGGATGCGTTCGATCTGGGTGATGGTGACGGCTGTACCGTCCACCATCACCACGGCGCGTTCCATCACGTTTTGCAATTGACGGATGTTGCCGGGCCAGTCGAAGGATTCCAGTCGGCGCAAAACCCCTTTTTCCAGCACGACATTGCGTTCGTAGCGATGATTCAATTCATTCAAAAAATGCAGGACCAGGATCTTGATGTCGCCATTGCGTTCTCGCAGCGGCGGCAGGTAAATCGGCACCACGCTGAGCCGGTAGAACAGGTCGAGCCGGAACAGGCGTTCGTTGACCAATTTCCGAAGATTCACATTGGTGGCCGTGAGTACACGGAAATCGACCGGGATCAGGCGGCTGGAACCCACCCGCTGCACTTGCCGTTCCTGCAGGACCCGCAACAGCTTGGCTTGCAGTTCCAGCGGCATGTCGCCGATCTCGTCCAAAAACAGCGTGCCACCTGCGGCCGCCTCGATCTTGCCCTTCTGGGCGGCGTCGGCGCCGGTGAAACTGCCTTTCTCATGGCCGAAGAGTTCCGATTCCAGCAGCGTGGCGGGAATCGCGGCGCAGTTGATGCAGATGAAGGGTCGTTCGCGCCGCTCGCTTTGCTGATGGATCATGCGGGCGAATTTTTCCTTGCCGGTGCCCGATTCGCCCAACAACATCACCGGCGCTTCGCTGCGCGCGACCTGACCGGCTTGTTTCAGCGCTTCCAGCAGGGCAGCGCTTTCACCAATCACGCCGTGAGCCAGCGCATTTTGCTGGACGGATTGCCACAGTTGCTGATTTTCCGTCACCAGTTGGGCGGTGCGCTGGCTGACAAATTGTTCGATGCGCATGACCTGCCCGATGGTCGCCGCAGCAATGCGCAACAGGGTCAGGTCATCATCGAAACGACCCCCGTGGGCGCTATCTTTTTGTGCCGCCAGCACGGCGATGGGGCGGCCTTCCTCCAGAATGGGCACGGCCAGGAAGGCGATCGGGCCGATGTAGCGGTCATCCCAGGCGGTGATGCGGGTTAGGTAGAGCGGTTCGGTCTGGATGTCGGTCACGAGTCCCGTGGTTCCTGTGCGCATCACATGTCCTGTGACGCCTTGGTTGAGCGGAACCGTATAGCCACCTGCCTTGAGATGGTCGCGCTCGAGTCCGTAGGAATAGCGCACCTTGAGATAGATCCCGCTGCGGTCCGGCACGCTGACCCGACTGCTGTTCAGGCCCCGCAACTGCGACAGCAGGCGCAGGATGGCGATGATGGTGCGCTCTGGATCGAGCCGTTTTTCCAGCAGTTTGGCCATTTCCAGGATGAGTTGCAGATCCCCCTGCGGATGAAGGTCAGCATTGATGGTGGGAGGGATCACAGGGAGATCATGTACGCGACAACTCATTGAAAACCCCTTTTGAATCGGATGCTTAACTCTCGATGCAAGGAATGCGCCTTCTCTAAGTGAATGATTTTTTAGGTTGTCCTCGTGGCGCATGCACCGAGGCAGTGCAGGCGATGGATTACTGCGCCCCGGCAAACTCGCCAAATTCAAACAATGTTGAACATTTCGCCGGCAACGCGGCATGGGCACGCTGCTGCCAAGGCCGGACATATGATCGATCGATCATTTCAAGCTATTGGTTTTTATCGCGTATCTCGGCAGGTTTCGTGGCTGGCATGACGGTTGCTCTGACCATCGGGGAGCCATGCGCTTTGCCGTGATCACGGGGGACTGGTTACCGGGCCGTACCACGGCGTTGTTCGAACGATTTTCCATCCGAATACCAAGTCCGAATACGGGAGATGATTTATGCCTCAGCCCTTGATCGAGGTTGATCTTTCCAAGCCACCCGAAGAACAGGCCAGTGTCCTGCACAACCGATGGCATCCGGATCTGCCCATCGTGGAAATGGTCAAGCCCGGCAGCAGCTTCCGGGTCCAGTGCATCGACTGGACCGGTGGCCAGATCCTGGATGATGATTCGGCCAACGACATCCGGGACGTGGATCTCACCAAGGTGCATTACCTGAGTGGCCCGATCGGGGTGGAGGGCGCCGAGCCCGGCGACCTGCTGGTGGTTGATATCCTCGACATTGGCAGCTTGCCGGATTCCGAATGGGGCTTCACGGGACTGTTTGCCAAGAGCAATGGCGGCGGCTTTCTGACCGATCACTATCCCGATGCCCGCAAGGCGTGCTGGAATTTCGAAGGCATCTATGCCGAATCGCGCCATATTCCCGGCGTGCGTTTCGCGGGCCTGATGCACCCGGGGCTGATCGGCTGCCTGCCCTCCATGGATTTGCTCAAGCGCTGGAATGCCCGCGAGCAGGCGCTGATTGATACCGATCCCAACCGCGTTCCGGCTTTGGCCTTGCCGCCCAATCCCAACTCGGCGCTGATGGGCCGCCTGACCGGCAGCGCCGCTCAGGCCGCCGCCGTCGAAGGCGCACGCACCGTCCCGCCGCGCGAGCATGGGGGCAATTGCGACATCAAGAACCTGTCCCGGGGATCGAAAGTATATTTCCCCGTTTATGTCAAAAACGCCGGTTTATCGATGGGGGACATCCATTTTTCCCAGGGCGACGGCGAAATCACCTTCTGCGGCGCCATCGAGATGGCGGGCTGGATCGATTTGCATGTGGAAATCATCAAGGGCGGAATGGCGAAATACGGCATCAAGAATCCGATTTTCAAACCCAGCCCCATGGAGCCGCGCTACAGCAACTACCTCATCTTCGAGGGCATTTCGGTAGACGAATCGGGCAAGCAATATTATCTGGATGCCCATGTGGCCTATCGCCAGGCCTGTCTCAACGCCATCGAATATCTCAAGAAATTCGGCTACACCGGCGAACAGGCCTACGCCATTCTGGGGACCGCGCCGGTTGAAGGGCATATCAGCGGCATTGTCGACATTCCCAACGCCTGCGCCACCTTGTGGATCCCGACCGAGATTTTCGATTTCGACATCATGCCCAACGCCACGGGTCCCAAGGTCATGGTCAGTGGCGGAGCCGATCTGGCCGCAGCCGGCTGAGTTTCTGCAAACCCGATATTTCCAGATCGAAAGTTTTTGAGGAGAATCCCGTATGCCTTTGTATGAATACCAGTGTGCGAGCTGTGGTCCATTTACCGAGTTGCGCGCCATGAAGGATCGCAACGCGCCGGCGGATTGCCCCAGTTGCGCGCAGGCGGGCGAACGCTTGATTTCCCTGCCGGGCCTGCGCCAGGTCTCGGCGGCCACTCGCCAGGCACACAGCCGCAATGAACGCAGTGCCCACGAGCCGCGTCTGGTGCGCCGCGAATCTGCCACGTCACCGGCGGGTCATACGCACGGGCCGGGCTGTGGTCACTCGGGCCATGGGGTCGGCGGCGGACGTCCCTGGATGCTGGGGCACTGACAGCGGCGCCTCCCGGCGGCTGTCGCGCCGAATTGCAATTGCTATCGACCGGGGCAGTCGTCCCGGCCGCTCTATCGGTATGAAATCCGCTCACAAACTCGCTTGATGCGCTGCTGCCCCAAGGCTTTGCCAAATTCAAGGCGCAAGGTTCTCCCATAGTGGGTTGAGGCGCCATTGGTCTTTCCTGTCACATGCGGCAGTTGCCATGCCCACGGAGGTCCTTGCGTTAAACCCTGACTGGCCTGATCCGGTACAATCAGCGCCCTTGCGCGGCCCCGTGGCCTCGCGCATCCCAGGATCGACCGGAGCTTGCATGTCACAGATCGCCGATGAGGCGGCGCGGCGGCGCACCTTTGCCATTATTTCCCACCCCGACGCGGGCAAGACCACCCTGACCGAAAAGCTCCTGCTGTTTGGCGGCGCCATCCAGCTCGCCGGTGCGGTCAAGGGGCGCAAGGCCGCCCGCCACGCCACCTCCGACTGGATGGAGCTGGAAAAGCAGCGCGGCATTTCCGTCACCAGCTCGGTGATGCAGTTCCCTTATCGGGATTGCGTCATCAACCTACTCGACACCCCAGGGCATGAGGATTTCTCGGAAGATACCTACCGCACCCTCACGGCCGTGGATTCGGCGTTGATGGTGATCGACTGCGCCAAGGGCGTGGAGGAGCGCACCATCAAGCTGATGGAGGTCTGCCGGCTGCGCGATACGCCCATCTTCACCTTCATCAACAAGCTCGACCGCGAAGGCCGCGATCCCATGGAACTCATGGACGAGGTCGAAAAGGTGCTGGGCATCCAGTGCGCACCCATCATCTGGCCGCTGGGCATGGGGCGTTCACTGCGCGGCATCTATCACCTGCTGGAGGATCGGGCCTATCTTTACGCGCCGGTGAAAGACGGTCGCGCCCATGTCAGCGAGGTCATCGAGGGGCTCGACAGCGCGGCGTTCACGGCCCGCTTTGGCGAGGAGGCGGCGGCCTTTCGCGAGGAGATCGATCTGGTGCGCGGCGCCAGCCCGGCCTTCGATCAGGCGGCCTACCAGGCCGGCCGCCAGACGCCGGTGTATTTCGGCTCGGCGGTGAACAATTTCGGCGTGCGCGAGCTTTTGGATGATTTCGTCCGCTGGGCGCCGGCGCCGCGTGCGCGGGCAACCGAACAGCGCACCGTCCAGCCCGAGGAGGCCGCGCTGACCGGCTTCGTGTTCAAGGTGCAGGCCAACATGGACCCCGCCCACCGCGACCGCATCGCGTTCTTCCGGGTCTGCTCCGGGCGTTTCACCAAGGGCATGAAACTGCGTCATGTGCGGCTCGCACGCGAGGTCAAGATCGCCGATGCGCTGACCTTCATGGCCAGCGAACGCGAGCGGGTGGAAGAGGCCTACCCCGGCGACATCCTTGGGCTGCACAACCATGGCACCATCGCCATCGGCGATACCTTCACCGAGGGGGAAGTGTTGGGTTTCACTGGGATTCCGCATTTCGCGCCGGAGCTGTTTCGCCGCGCCGTGCTGCGCGATCCCCTGCGCCTGAAAGCCCTGCAGAAGGGCCTGACCCAGCTCTGCGAGGAAGGGGCGACTCAGTTTTTCCGGCCGCTGCGCAGCAACGATTTGATTCTGGGTGCGGTCGGACCGCTGCAGTTCGATGTGGTGGCCCATCGGCTCAAGAGCGAGTACGGCGTGGAGTGTCGCTTCGACTCGGTTTCGGTGGCCACGGCGCGCTGGGTGATCTGTGAGGATGCCCGCATGCTGGAGGATTTCCGCAACCGCGCGTCGGAGAACCTGGCGCTGGATCATGGCGGGGCGCTGGTCTACCTCGCCCCCAGCCGCGTCAATCTGCAACTGGCGATGGAGAAATGGCCCAAGGTGCGCTTCGACGCCACCCGCGAGCACGCCCCAGTCGGTTTTTGATCCAGCCGGCTGGCCGCGCCTGCATCAACTGTGATCTTTCAAACTCTTTCGTTTGAGGGATTGAACGCCACGCCCGCGGGCTACTTGAAGAAACGGGCGTGTCGGCGTTGTGCTAATGAGCGGGCATGCAGAACATATCCTCCGCACATTCAATCACGGTCCGGTTTCAAGCAAATTCCAAACATTCGGCAATATCATCCAGCGGCCCGAGTTCGACAAAAAACGAGGCAAGTGTCGAGCCTTCCGGCATCATCCAAGCGAAGCGGTACTCATTCTGATAGAGATAGCGGATGTTTTTGCTGAACATGGGCGTGAGTTGCTCGCGTCGGGTGGTATAGGGATCGTAGTAGAGTAGGTGCCTTTCGAACCGCTCTGCAGCCGGGAGCTGCTTTTGTACCGCTGCGACAAGGCGCGCGCGAAAAGCCTCCTTGTCGCGGACGACGAGCACGGCGTCCGCCTCGAAGTCATGAAACAGGCGAGCGTCATACCCGAGGCTGCAGCACCAGACATAAAAGTTCCGCACCAGCATACCGCGTAAAAGCTCCTCCAACTGCGCAGGAACCTCGATTTCCCTACCTGCTGCGTCCAATCCTAAAATCCGGCACTTGAGATGTTCGTTCGGCGTGACGCTGTAATGCTCAAGCTCATTGTCGGCCTGCGCCGCGTTGAGGGAGGGATCGTTATAGGCGGCGGCCGGCGCGATGCGCAGAGTGCCCTTTTCGAAGGCGTCGCGGATGTGAGCTCGCTTGCCGAACTTCGCGAAGCACGACGGCGAACCGGTAAATGGGGTTCGAAGCCGGGGTGGCGTATAGGACGCGCTGGCCGTTTCGCGAAGCTCGTGCTCGCTGAATTCGCGAACGCTCATTCTCGCTCGCTCCATCTGTTCCAGCATCGTATGGACGATCAGTCGAAGCAGGGAATGGCGATGGTCTGAACTGCGGGGTGGCGTCACGTTGCCGGCGGCATCGGTCGACCACAGATTGCCGATCATGGCGTCCAGCCGGTTCTGCAGGGCGGCGTCGGGCAATTGGTGCAGGTAACGGCTCTGCCCGTATTCCACTCGCCATTCATCTCTAAATCCCACGGCCATTTTGAAGCATCCTCGTTTTTCCGAGTCACCCGTTGATAGTGATCGACTGCGCCAAGGGCGTGGAGGAGCGCACCATCAAGCTGATGGAGGTGTGCCGGCTGTGCGATAGGCTCATCTTTACTTTTATCAACAAGCTCGATGGGGCGCTGGTCTATCTCGCCCCCAGTCGCGTCAATCTGCAACTGGCGATGGAGAAATGGCCCAAGGTGCGCTTCGACGCCACCCGCGAGCACGCTCCGGTCGGTTTCTAGGTAGCGCTCACATTCTGATCCCTGGCGCTTGGTTTCAAAGCCACAGCATGCAGCCGGTCTCGAAGGGATGGGCCAGGCCGGCGTGGAGCGGGAATAGCCGAACCTCGTAACTGTATAGCCCCGCTTCTTCGATGGACTCCGCCAGCGTGAACAGGGTGGCGCTGCCGTCGATCCCGTTGGGGGCGAGGGTGTAGCAGGTGCGGCGGTTAAAGCTCCCATAACCGTCGTCATCCCCCAGGACGCACTCCAGTCGCACGTCTGCCGGGCTCAGGCCATTGAGTTCCACACGCACCCGCAAGCTCAAGGGCGTCCCAACCGCCATTTGGGCGGTCGGTTCATCCACCCGCGCCATGCGAACGCCGGGCCAGGCATGGCGCACTTTTTCCTTCCACTGCGTCAGTTCCGCTGCCAGTGCGCCATCCCGGTCGGCGAGGCGCTGGCCATGGCGTATGGCGGGGGCGTAGTACTGCTTGATGTAGTCTTCCAGCATGCGCTCGGCGCTGTGGCGCGGCAGGATGGTTTTCATCGCGGCTTTGGACTTTTTCACCCAGCCAGAGGAATAGCCCTGACTGTTGCGGGCGAAATAGAGCGGAATGACTTCGTGTTCCAGGAGATCCAGTAGCTCTTCGGCCTCCAGCCGGTCGCGGGTTTCGGGATCGACCTCGGTCTGGGGGACCAGCCCCCAGCCGTTTTCGCCGTCGAAGGTTTCGCCCCACCAGCCATCCAGGATGCTGACGTTCAGGCCGCCATTGATGCCGGCTTTCTGGCCCGAGGTGCCGCAGGCTTCCATCGGATATTCCGGGGTGTTGAGCCAGATGTCCACACCCGACACCAGCTTGCGGCCCAGCGCCAGGTCGTAGTTTTCGATGAAGAACAACTTGCCGGCGAAATCGGGCTGTTCCGAATAGTCGCCGATGATGCGGATCAGATCCTGCCCGGGCCGATCCTGGGGATGGGCCTTGCCGGCGAACAACAGCACGATGGGGCGGTCGGGCTGGTTGAGCAGGCGCGCCAGCCGCGCCGGATCGCGGAACAATAAGGTGGCGCGCTTATAGGTGGCGAAACGCCGCGCGAAGCCCAGCACCAAGGGGGGATTGCCGTTGGGAGTGATGTGCTTCAGAAGGCGCTGGATGTGGGCCTCCCCCATGTGATTGCGGCGGAACTGCCGGCACAGGGCCTCGCCCACATAGTCCAGCATGCCCGCCTTGATGTTCTGGCGCAGGCTCCAGAACGCCTGGTCGGGAATGGCTTCGACGTACTCCTTCCAGAATCGCGGGTCGGTCATGTAGTCGCGCCAGCCGCGTGAACGGGAATCGAACAGCATCACCCATTCGCTGGCCAGGAAGGTCATGACATGCACGCCATTGGTGACATGGCCAATGGGGTTTTCCGGGGGTGGGATCTGAGGCCAGTGATAGGCTTCCATCTGTGAGGCGACTTCGCCGTGGATGCGGCTGACGCCATTCTGGAAACGCGATCCGCGCAATCCTAAGGCGGTCATGTTGAAACGGGACTCCTGGCCTGGGGACTGACCCAGCGCCATGACCTCATCCATGCCCACCCCGAGTTGATGAGCGAGGTCCTTCAGGTAGGGCTCGATCAGGGCACGGTCGAACACATCATGACCGGCGGGGACTGGGGTGTGGGTGGTGAACAAGGTGGCGGCGGCGACCTGCTCCAGGGCCGCGGCGAAGGATCGGCCATGCGCAACTTGTTCGCGGCAGCGCTCCAGTACCAGAAAGGCCGCGTGGCCTTCATTGATGTGCCAGACACTGGGAGTGATACCCAAGGCGCGCAGTACCCGCACACCGCCAATGCCCAGCACGATTTCCTGGGTCAAACGCGTGGTGCGATCGCCCCCGTAGAGCTGGTAGGTAATCGCCCGGTCGTCGTCCCGATTGCCCGGCACATCGGTGTCGAGCAAGTAAAGCTTGAGATGCCCCACCATGGCCTGCCATACGCGCACACGCACGCTGCGGCCGGGAAAAGCCAGTTCGATTTCCACCTGCCGGCCCTCGCCGTCAAGCGCCGGAGTGATGGGCAGGTCGTCGAGCCGGTGGGGATGGAATTCCGCTCGCTGCTCCGCATGCTCGTCGATGATCTGGGTGAAATAGCCTTGGTGGTACATCAGTCCCACGGCCACGAAAGGCAGCCCCAAGTCGCTGGCGGCCTTGCAATGATCCCCGGCCAGGATGCCCAGGCCGCCTGAGTAGAGCGGCAGGCTTTCGTGCAGCCCGAATTCGGCGCAGAAATAGGCGATGACATCCTGGGTGGGGTTCAGCAGGGGCGCCAGTTTGGGATGCAGCCGCCGGGTCTGGTCCTGGTAATGGCTCGAGACACTGAGGGCGTATTCGTATTCTTCCATGAAGTTGACGTCATCCAGCAGATCACACAGACGCTGCTGGGAGATGCGTCGCAGGAAGACCTTGGGATTGTGGCCACAGGCGTCCCACAGCACCGGATCCATGTGCCGGAAGACGCGGCGAATGCGCCGATCCCAGGCGTAGAGCAGGTTATTGGCCAGGATGTTCAGACCGCTCAAGCGTTCGGGCAGATGCGCCTGGACTTCGATGGAATAACGCTGCGGGGGCATGCAACTTCCTCATGAGTTGATTGACGAGCGAATCGGGGCTGGGCGGGATAACCCATGGAGACTACCGCTCGTGTGTGACCGGAAAATGGACGATCGATTCCGTCCCCACCGAAATTTCAGCGTGCTTTTGGATAGTCGGCAATGTCCGGCCCTTTCTGAAACGGCACCATGGCGCGCCGCATCAGGGCGCGGGGAATCAGGCCCAGGGCCGCCACCGCCAGCCGGTTGCTCCAGCCGGGGATGGCCACCGTACGCCTGGCGCGGATCAAAGCATAGGCCTGGCGCGCCGTGGTGGGAGCGTCGGCCATCAGGGGACGGAAGCGGCCACCGATATAGGCGGCCTGGTTGTGGGCGGTTTCCTGAAAGCGGGTGGCCACCACATTGGGGCAGACCGCCGTTATTGCGACCCCTGAACCGCGCAATTCCTCGGCGATGGCCTCGGAAAAGGACAGCAGGTAGGCCTTGGTGGCGAAATAGATGGCCATGTAGGGCCCCGGCAGGTAGCCGGCCATGGAGGCCATGTTGACCACCTGTCCGCGCCGCTGCGCCAGCATGCCGGGCAGGAACAGCTTGGTGAGCTGGGTCGGCGTGAGCATGTTGAGTTGCATCTCGCGGGTCTCGGCGTCGAAGTCGATGTCGGAGAAACGCCCGTAGGTGCCGAATCCCGCGTTGTTGACGAGAATCTCCACAGTGTGGCCACGGCGCTGGATTTCCTCGAAAAGCATCCGGGCGGCGTCCGGCTGGGTCAGGTCGAGTGCCACGGTCTCCACCTGCACGCCATGGGCCTGACTCAGCTCCTGGGCCACCGTCCTGAGCCGATCGCCACTGCGGGCGACCAGGATCAGCGCATGCCCATCGGCGGCAAAGCAGCGCGTGAGTTCATAGCCCAGGCCATAGGAGGCACCGGTGATGAGCACGGCCCCAGTCAGGGGCGATGAAGAGGGGGTTCCGTCCATGGGTTTCTCCGCGTGAGTAGGGCACGTCGCGTCCATCGCCGCGTGCGATCCATTATGATCACTCTTTTGTGGCGGATGATGCATCCATGGCGCGGCGCGGGATGATGGATTGGGCGGGCGGCGGCCTGCCGGGGCTGGCTGCCAGCCCCATGGCGGAGGCTGCGGCGCTGGCGCGCGCCGATCATCACCGCCATGGCGAGCATCCCCTGGTGTTCGACGACCCTCTAGCCCTGGCATTGGTCAATCCGGCTTATCGCTTGCTGGTGCGGCCCCGCCTGGGCGCCTGGGCGGGGCGACTGACCGGGTTTCACCGCACTTTCCTCGCGGGTGCCGCCAGCACTCTGGCGCGCAGCCGCTTCACCGAGGATGCCTTGGTGGCCGCCGCCGAGACGGGGCTCGATCAATATGTGATTCTGGGCGCCGGCCTGGACAGCTTTGCCTGGCGCCGGCCTGCGGGCATGGAAAGCTTGCGGCTTTTCGAGGTAGACCTTCCGGCCGTGCTGGCGGACAAGCAGGCACGGGCGCGCCGGGCGGGTTTGCCCCAACCGTCTTATGCCGATCCCGTGCCGCTGGATCTGGCCACGCCCGATCTGCTGCCTACGGCGTTGGCCCAGGCGGGATTCGATGCCGATCGGCCGGCATTTTTCGCTTGGCTCGGCGTGGCCTACTACCTGTCGCCTGAAGCATGCTGCAGCTTGATTGCGGCGGTCGGGCGTTGCACCGCACCGGGCAGCCATCTGGTGCTGGATGTGCTGGACGCGGGGGCGTTTGCCCAGCCGCGGCTCCCTGAGTTGTTGGCCAAAACGCGCCGGATCGCGCGGCTGTTCGGCGAACCTTTGCCTGGCGGTCTGTTGCGGGAGCAACTGGCGGCGCCGCTGGCAGGCGCCGGTTTTGCGGTGGCCCAGAGCCTGGGGCCCGGACAACTGGCAGCGCGCTATCTGGCCGGGCGGCGGGACCTCTGCGAGGTGTTGCCCCATTTGCAGGTTGTCCATGCCGTCAAGCCGCCGATCGGCGGGACCTGATCTTCCCATGAGTCATGATGTCGCCGCGCCGCTGGACGCACGGATTGCCTTGTGCCGCAGCAAGGATCAGCCCGCCCTGCACCGGCAGTTGCAGGCTGTGCGGGCGGCGCAGCAGCGGGGTGGAACAGGGGAGACGCTGGCGGCTGATCTGGCCAGGCGTATCGAGACCAGCCTCAGCGCCTGCGAAGGCCGTCGCCAGCGCCTGCCCGTTTTGCATTACCCGCCCGAACTACCCGTCAGCGGCGCCCGGGAGGAACTGGTGACCGCCATCGCGGCGCATCCGGTGGTGGTGATCTGCGGTGCCACCGGCTCGGGCAAGACCACCCAGATTCCCAAGCTTTGCCTGGAAGCGGGACTCGGGGTGCGGGGCTTGATCGGCCATACCCAGCCGCGCCGGCTGGCGGCCCGCACCGTGGCCACCCGGCTGGCCCAGGAACTGGGCTCGCCTCTGGGCGAGGTGGCCGGCTATCAGGTGCGCTTTGCCGAGCAACTGGGCCCCGATCCCTTCATCAAGGTCATGACGGACGGCATCCTGCTGGCCGAGCTGACCCGGGACCGCATGCTGTGGGCTTACGATACCCTGATCATCGACGAGGCCCATGAGCGCAGCCTCAACATCGATTTCCTGTTGGGTTACCTCAAGCGCCTGATGCCGCGCCGACCCGACCTGAAACTCATCATCACCTCGGCCACCATCGATCCGGAGCGCTTTGCCGACCATTTCGACGGCGCGCCCATCTTTTCCGTGGCCGGGCGCACCTATCCGGTGGAGCTTCGCTACCGCCCGCTGGACGAGGATCCCCGCAGCGGCCGGGACGTAGTGGATGGGGTGCTCCAGGCGGTGACCGAACTGGACCGGGCAGGCCGGGAGGATCTGTTGGTGTTCGTTTCCGGGGAGCGGGATATTCGGGAGTTGGGCGAGGCACTGCGCCGCCAGGATCTGCCGGGCACGGAAATCCTGCCCTTGTACGCCCGCTTGGCGGCGCGTCACCAGGATCTGGTGTTCCGGCCGCATCGCCTGCGCCGCATCGTACTCGCCACCAACGTGGCCGAAACCTCCCTCACCGTACCCGGCATCCGTCATGTGATCGATACGGGTCTGGCCCGTATCAGTCGCTACAGTCACCGCACCAAGGTGGGCCGGCTGCCCATCGAGCCGATTTCCCAGGCCAGCGCCGACCAGCGCGCCGGCCGTTGCGGCCGCACCGCGCCGGGCGTTTGTATCCGCCTATACGGCGAGGCCGATTATCTGGCCCGGCCGCGCTTCACCGATCCGGAAATCCTGCGCACCAATCTGGCCAGCGTGGTGTTGCAGATGAAGGCCTTGCGGCTTGGGGAAATCAACGCCTTCCCGTTCCCTGATCCACCGGATGCGCGCTATGTCAACGACGCCTTGCAGCTGTTGCGCGAACTGGGGGCGCTCGACGCAGCGGGACGGATGACCCGGCGCGGCCACGACCTGGCCCGCCTGCCCGTCGATCCGATGCTCGGGCGCATGGTACTGGCCGGCGCCGAACTGCACTGCTTGCATGAGGTGTTGATCATCGCCAGCGCCCTGGCCGTGGGCGATCCCCGGGAGCGGCCACCGGAAAAGGCCGCCCTGGCCGATGCCCGCCAGGCGGTGTTTCGTCATCCACGCTCGGATTTCCTGAGTTATCTCAGCTTGTGGGACGCATGGCGCGCCGCGGGGACTTCGGGGGCGGCCCGGCGGGCGTTTTGTGAGCACCATCTGGTGTCCGCCCTGCGCATGCGGGAATGGGCCGACGTGCATCGGGAATTGTTGCAACTGGTCCATGAACAGGGGCTGCGGGTGAATCAGGAGCCTGCCCCGGAGGCGGTGATCCATCAGGCCTTGCTCAGTGGCCTGCTGGGTCGCATCGGCCGCAAGCGCGAGGAAGGGGATTACCAGGGCGCCCGCGGGGTGCGTTTTCACCTCCATCCCGGCTCGGGGCTGGCCAGGAAGCGACCGGAGTGGGTGATGGCCGCCGAACTGGTGCAGACCACGCGCCTGTATGCCCGTACCGTGGCGGCCATCGAGCCGCAATGGGTGGAGGCGGTGGCGGGCGAACTCATCAAGCGCAGCTATCTGGAGCCGCATTGGCAGCCACGCGCCGGACGGGTCGGGGCGTTCCTGCAGACCAGCCTGCATGGGCTGGTGTTGAGCGCCCGGCGCCCGATCAATTATGGGCCGATCGATCCGGCGCTGTCCCGTACCCTTTTCATCCGCGACGGGCTGGCTGCGGGGGAATGCCGCACCCGGGGCGGTTTCCTGGCGCATAACCGCGCGCTGGAAGCGTCTGTGCGCGAAGACGAGGCCAAGCTGCGCCAACCGGGAGCGCTGCTGGACGAGGAGGCGTCCTTTGCGTTCTATGACGGCCGGCTGCCTGCCGACCTTCATGATATGGCGACGTTCGAGCGCTGGCGCGAGGCGGCCGAGCGGGAAAGCCCGCGTCTGCTGTTCATGACCCGCGAGGATCTGGTGCGGCCGGATTCGGCCTGGGCGGATGGCCGCGCCTATCCGGATCGCATGACCGTGGCGGGGATTCCGTTGCGTCTGCGTTATTGCTTCGAACCGGGCGATCCCGAGGACGGGGTGACGGTCCAGATTCCGGCGCCGGCGCTGGGCCCGCTGCGGCCAGAGAATTTCGAGCGGCTGGTGCCCGGCATGCTGGCGGGGAAGGTGGAAGCCCTGATCCGCGCGCTGCCGAAATCCCTGCGCCGTCATTTCATCCCCGCGCCCCATTTTGCCCAGGCGGCGACCGAAGTCCTGCTGGAGCAGCCGGATGTCCTGCTGCGGGTCGGCCTGAGCCAAGCGCTGGCGCGCATGACCGGCGTGCAGGTGCCTGTGGCGGATTGGCCGGAGGCGGACCTGCCGGATGCCTTGCGCATGCGCTTTGAAGTGCTGGCGCCTGACGGTGCCGTATTGGCTGCGGGACGTGATCTGGGTGACCTGCAGGTCGCTTTGCGCGGTGATGGCCGGATTGTCGCGCCAACAGTGAAGCTTGCGCCGGCGCCGGCGGGAACGATGCCCTGGGATCGGGATCGCGTGACGGAGTGGGATTTCGGCGCCCTGCCGAGCGGGCCGGTGGAGGTGGTGCGCGAGGGGGTTCGGGTGCCAGCCTGGCCAGCGCTGGCCGCCGAGGCGGAGGGAGTGGCCCTGCGCCTGTTCGACCGACCCGAGGCGGCCCTGGCGTCGCATCGCAGCGGCGTGGCGGCTTTGGCGCGGCTGCGATTGGGGCCGGCGCTGCGCTATCTGGAAAAAAACATGCCGCTGGCGCGCGACCTGGGCTTGTTGTACGCGCCGCTGGGGCGTTGGGATACGCTGCGTGCCGACCTGGTCGAAGCGGTGCTGGCGCGGCTGTTTTTGGCCGAACCGCTGCCCCGGAATCGGGAAGCCTTTGAAGATCGCCTGGAAGAAGGACGCGGTCGGCTCATGGAAGTGGCTGAACAAGCGGCTCGGGCGGTACACGGCGCGTTGATGGAATGGAAAGCCCTGTGGCCGCTGCTGCAAACCGAGGTGCCGGAGCCCAGGCGCGCCGTCGTGGCCGATATCCGGGCGCAGGCCGAGTGGCTCATGCAACCGGGATTCGTTACCCACACGCCGGATCCCTGGCTGTCCCGGATCGGCGTCTACCTGAAAGGCGCGCGTTTGCGGCTTGAGAAGCTGTCGGGGCGGCTGGCACGGGATGCCCAATGGCAGGCGAGCGTGAGTCACTGGATGAAGCGCTGGGCAGACTTGCCCGTGACCACGGACCGCGAGCGGCTGGCGCGGCGTGAAACCCTGCGTTGGCTGATCGAGGAATACCGGCTATCCCTGTTTGCGCAGGAGCTGGGAACCGTGACCCGGGTATCGGAAAGGCGGCTGGAGGAAATGCTCTCGGTTTGTCGCTGAAGAGAAACACTTGCGCGTTTTTTGCCGTTGTTTCAACCTGCATTTGCCCCAAAAGGGGTATACGGTTGGAGAAACAGCCATGAAACGCTTATTGCTGGCAGGACTGATTTGCTTGGGATCGATGGATGCGCTGGCGGGCGATGATCGACGCGATGCGGTCATCGGTGGCGCGCTCGGTGGCGCTGCGGGCGCGGTAATCGGGCAGCAGGTCGGCGGCCCGACGGGGGCAGCCATTGGCGGCGCATTGGGTGGCGCGCTGGGCGCGGGCCTGGCGGTTGATGATCATGACCACGATCAGCGTGCCTATCATGGCGGGTACGCGGCCCCGGTGGCCTACTACCCCCGCCATGCCCGCCCGGTCATTGCCTCGCGGCCGGTGGCCTACTATCCGGCTTACTACGCCCGGCCCGTTGTGGTGACTCGGCCTGTGGCGGTCCGTCATGGACACCATCACCCTGTGGCACGTCATGTGGCGGGGCATGTGGGCAATCATTACGTCAACGGGCATGGCCGAAAGCATCATCGCCATCATGACCATTGATCCGTAACGCTGTTCGCATAGATGCCTTGGCGGTGCAGCCGGATCGCGGCAACCGCCAAGGATTTTTCGAAAAGGAGTGAGCCACCATGAAGCATCGCATTGGTATGACGATTACGACGATCGCGCTCCTGTTTGGCTGCGGCTTCGTTGTGGCTCAGGACGCCACCACGGAAGCCGCCATTGGCGGCGCCTTGGGTGGCGCCACCGGCGCGGTAATCGGGCAACAGGTCGGCGGTCGTAACGGCGCCATTCTCGGCGGTGCCATCGGCGGCGCTACAGGGGCCGCGATTGCGGTTGACAAGGATGGCGATGCGCATCATCACACGGTGGGCAATCAGGGGCCGGCCATTATCGTGGCGCCGCCCGGGGGACGTGGTTCATTCTGCCCGCCTGGTCAGGCCAAGAAAGGCAACTGCTGATCGCCCGGCATACTGCTTCCCTGTCGGGCAAGTATCCCCGCCATTTTTTGGTTCATTTCTCAATGCTTTCTTTTTCAGACACTTAGCCAGCGTCGCGTGCGATGCATTTTTGCACGTGCATGGCTTACGCGCTTCTTTCAGCCAGTCGTCGTTTCAAGGTGGCGAGGTCCGTGTATGGGGCCTCGCACTGGCTACCTTGGCAGACATAAGCGCAGATTAATCCGTGTGCAGGCTTGCTGGCGAGCGCCGCTGGCCAGTCGTCGAGGGGATCCGGGACGGGCAGTATCACCACGCTTGGACTGCATCCTGTTTGTAGCTGTAGGTGCCAGTCCCAGACCGCTTCAGGGGTCCCGCGCAGTACCACCACAACAGGGGGATGCAGGAACTCCTGCAGGGCCAAGGCCAGTTCCGCATGGGCATAGGGCGCCTGGCGCAGTTGCGCCACTCCCGCCCGCAGCGTGTCTGCGGCCGCCTGCAGGTAACGCGGTTCGGCAATGATCCGTCCCAGCCGGTTGAGGGCGCGGGCCGCCACCGCGTTGCCGGCCGGCGTGGCTTCGTCGGCGAAGGGTTTGAGGCGGTGGATGAGGGGTTCGTGATCGTGCGCCGTGAAGTAGAAGCCACCCCGCTCTTGATCCTCAAAATGGGCGAGCAGTGTGTCCGCCAGGTCGATGGCCCAGCGCAGATTCTGGGGCTGGCCGCATGTTTCACAGACCGCCAAGGCCGCATCCAGCAGGAAGGCATGATCGTCCAAGTATGCCGGCAGATGAGCTTGTCCTGCCGTCTGTACCGCGCGCAGACGCCCGTTCTGCCATGCATCCCTTCGTACGTCGTCCAGAGCCTTTCCGGCGACCTCGCCCAGCTCGGGCGCCGCCAGGCGCCTTGCGGCCACGGCCAGGGCCTTGATCATCAGTCCGTTCCATGCGGTGAGGACTTTCTCATCGCGCATCACTGGCGGGCGGTGTTCCCGGGCTTCCCGAAGCAGATCGCGGGCAGCATGCAATTGAGCTTGAAGTTGTTCAGGGGGAATGCGCAGTCGATGCGCCAGCGCCGGGATCGGCGCCTGAAGTTGCAGATGCCAATGCCGACCTTCGAAATTGGGTCCTTCATCCAAACCCCAAGCGGCGCAGCAAGGGGCCCACAGTTTTTCCGGCAAGCTTGCCCGAACCGCCTCCCGACTCCAGACGTAATACGCACCTTCTTCGCCACCGCTGTCCGCATCCAGGCTGGCGTAGAAGCCGCCTTGCGGCGCATGCATCTCCCGGATGGCCCAACGGGCGGTGCCAAGCGCGCGCTCACGATAGAGCGGGTCGGCAAGGATGCTCCAGGCTTCGCTGTAGAGCTCCAGCAACAGGGCGTTGTCATAGAGCATTTTTTCAAAATGCGGGATGCGCCAGGCTGGATCCACCGTATAGCGGAAAAAGCCCTCGCCAACGTGGTCCCACAGACCCCGTAGGGCCATGGCATTCAGACTCTGGCGTAAAAAGTCGGTGGCGGCCGCCTGCTCGGTGGGATCGGCAATGTCGGGCAGTCGGTGCAGCAACAGCCGCAAGGCAGGGGTATGGGGAAACTTGGCGCCGCTGCCAAAGCCCCCTTCCTCCCGGTCTGACCAGCGCGGCAGGGCCTGCTGCCAGGCGAGCAATGGCGTTTCGTCCAGCGCCGTTTGCCCGGGATCGGGCATGAGGGAGGCCAGCACCTCGCGCAGTTCGCCGTTCTGCGCACGGATGTCGTCGCCCTGCTCCCGGTAGTAACGCGCGATCAGATTCAGCAGATCGCGAAATGCCGGCAGCCCGTGACGGGGTGCAGGCGGAAAATAGGTGCCAGCAAAAAATGGCATGTGTCCGTGTGGGGTGAGGAACACCGTGAGCGGCCAGCCCCCGCCACGCTGGGTCAGGATCTGGTGGGCCAATTGGTAGATTCTGTCCAGATCGGGACGCTCCTCCCGATCCACTTTGATGTTCACGAACAAGGCATTCATCAGCGCCGCGGTTTCCGGGTCCTCGAACGATTCCCGTTCCATGACGTGACACCAGTGGCAGGCCGAGTAACCGATGGACAGCAGGATGGGCCGATCTTCCCGTGCCGCTCGCGCCAAGGCTTCCGCATTCCAGGGATGCCAGTCCACCGGATTGTGGGCGTGTTGGCGCAAGTAAGGACTGGTTTCGTGGATCAGGTGGTTCGCGTGCGATGGATCGGGCATGGCGGAGGCTCCAGCGGCAGCAGGCCCCCAGACTCGCGCAAGCCGATCAAGGGGTCAAGCCGCGGCGCGGCGCGTGGCGCGGCGTTGCAGCAGGGCAGTCAACACGGTCAAGCCGCCACCCACGACCAGCGGACCCCACACTTCAGGGGCGCTCCAGGAAAAGGCAGCCTGTCCGGCAAGCATGTCGATGGTGGCTGCACCGATCCAGGCCCACATCAGGATATGGGGAATGGCGCCGAGAAAGGTGCCGAACAGGTATTCCCGCAGTCGGATGTTCATCACCGCCAGGGCCCAGTTGGTGGGGGGCAGGGCAAAGAACATCAGTCGGACCAGCATGACGGTACGGACGCCGCGGGCGGCGAATTGCCGTTCGAGGATGGGCAGGAATCGTTCCAGATGTGCGGCGATCAGGGAGCGTCCGAATACCTGGCTCAGGGCATAGATGACCACGGACGCAGTCAGCAGGCAGGCCATCCCCATGACGGCAGCCCCGACCGTGCCATACAGGACTGCCGCACACGCGATGACCACGATGGTGGGAATGTTGGCGACGATGATCAGGGTCCCCGCCAGCCAGAATCCAAAGGGACCGAAGGGGGCGATATCGGCATGGAGGTCGCGAATCCAGGACAATGCCGTGTGGATCTGTCCCGCTTCGGTGTGTTCGGCGATCGCGAGGCCGGCGATGATCATGACGATGATGAACAGCAGGGCCGCGCCACGACGCCACCAGCGCCCTCGCCCCGTCCGCTTGTTTCCCGGATGGGAGTCGGCGAACTGCACCATCAGGTCCGCTGCGGAGCGGCGAGTTGGGGTATGCGCCGTTTCAATCGATCCATGAAACGCGGCTCGTAGTCCTGCAGCTTGGATTTGAGGTGGCCCTTACGGGGCTGGGGTTTTATGTTTGCCGGATCCATCACGAAGGGAAGATCGAGAAAATCGGCCAGCTCCCGCAGATGTTCCTGGGGGCGCTCGTTAAAAGACTGATAGTCCAGAGCAAAGACCGCCTCAGCGGGCAGATCTTCCAGATCCTGATAGTACTGTTTGAGTTGATGTTCCACGGCCAGCGCCGTGAAAGGACGCAGTACCATCTCGAAGGGGCGGTCTCCAGTAAGTGCCTTGATGCCGCGGATCAGCTTCCAACCAGCATAGGCGAGATTCAGGCTGGCCTTGCCCAACACCGTCCTGAAATTATCCACCAGCAGGGTCTGGAAGGGCTGGCTACCCGTGAGCAGCGAAATCGCCGCATTCATCTGGCTGTTCAGGATGTAGATGGGCGCGCGGGTGATGTAGATGAAGCGGGCGTTGGGAAACCACTCCAGGATCTGCCGGGCATTGCCGGTATCCCAGGGGTTCTTCAGCAGGACGGCCTGGGCGCCGGGGGTGACATATTGGAGTTTGCGACACATCTCATCCAGCACGGCCCGGTTGCTTGCGGTCACCTTCATGCTGAAGCTGTGGTTGCGCAGCATCCAGCCGTATTCCTCGACCATGTTGTCATCCACATACACGGCGTCGAGCTTGCGGTCGGTGATGCCAAGCTGGCGAAACAGCCGGTTGAGGATGCCCCGATCCCGGGTTTCATTTGCGTCTTGATGATTTTTCAGGAGCCGGTCGTAGTAGAAAAGGTGATACAGGCTCAGGTTGGCCATGGGGAAACATCGGGCCACCGAGTCATACAGAAAGGTGGTGCCTGATCGATGCAGTCCCATGATGAAGACGGGACGCGCTGAAACGTCCTGGATCAGGGGCAACAACGACGCATCATCCCCGGGACGGGGGAATCCCGGATCAAAAGGCAGTTTCATGTTTTTCTCTCGCACATGGAAATCCGCAGGCTTTGTCATTATCGCCTGCTGCTTGTAATAAATCATCCGCGTGCCGATGTCCGCGTGGGTCTGTGAAATATGGACCTAGTCAGAGTCAGGCTGCCATTTCGCGTGCATTGGTCTGCGCGCGCCCATGGATATGATCCAGAATCAATTGGGCCGCCCGTTGATGTCCTCCGGCTCGCACCGATTCGCCCAAGGCCGCCGCATTGGTCTGGTAAGCGGGAGCCGCCAGCATGCTCTCGACCATGGACTGTAGTCGTTGCGGGGAAACTTTGCCTGGGCGCAGGCAGCGACCCGCACCCAGCTGCTGGATACGCCGTGCGCTGTAAGCCTGCTCGATTTGCTGGGGCACCATCAGCAGAGGAACATTGAAATACAGGCTCTCGTTGATGCTGTTCATTCCCCCGTGGCTGATGAACAAATCGGTGTGCTGGAGCACCTTGAGCTGGGGTACCCAAGGATAGACGTGGATGTTTTGAGGAATGGCTCCCAAATCGTCGATATCGGTCTGTTTGCCCACCGACATGACAATTTGATACGGCGCATCGGCAAAGGCAGTCAGGCAATCCCGGTAAAAATCAAGTTTCTGGTTGTGCACGCTCCCCAGGGAAATGTAGATCAAGGGTTGATCGGCGCTGCCGGGTTTCTGAAAGGCCAGACTGTCGCGATTGTCCGGTACCGACGCGCCCACGAAATGCGTGTTGCTGCCCATGCGTTCCGAAAAGGGCTGGTAATGGGCCGATGTGACGCAGATGGTGAGCTTATCCGGGCGGCGAAACACCTGCATGGCGTCGCGGATCACGCCGCGGCTGGGAAGGCCCAGGCTGGCAATGAGGTCACGGAATCGTCGACGGGCGCCGACAGCCAGCTTCATGCCTCGGATTCGGCTCTCAAATCGATAGTTGCGGAGCACCATGGACAACATATCCAGGTTCATCCAATGGCGTGGATCAAGGGTCATGCGGCTGGTCCACAGCACATGGGTCACGAACTTGATGGCGGGGATGCCCAGGCGATCGGCCAGCAATGGTCCCCATGGCGCGCAGCTGTCATAGATGATGTAATCAGGTTGTTCCGCCTCCAATTCCTGTAGCAGCCCCAGCAGGCACTGTTCCGTCATCTCAAACAGTGCAACCCCCACGGCGATCAAGTCAGCGGCTGTCTCCGGATCGTGGTCGTAGTCCGACCAGCGCCGATAGTCACGCGGCGTCGCGCCCAAGGCAGTGAATTTGGCTGCTGATCCGGGATCGGCATAGAAAATCACCGATTCGCCCTGACGAATCAGTTCCGAAACAATCCCCAGCGCGGGATTGATATGGCCCGTTGCCCCGGGGAGGTTAAAGAAGACGGCTTTTCCCATGAGCACTTCTCCTGCATGGCGCGCGACACTGGATGCATGAAAATCAAAAAAAGGCCCGTAATCCGTGGTATCGGTAGCAAGGACAATGCCTTGAACCCGGCCCCGCGAGCATGAATTTCGTTTCTATCCGTAAAATGGCCTTATTCTCTTATGTTTCAGTTGGTTACGCTTTAATCTAAAGAAAAGGATTGCCCTGGATAGGCAAGTATTCCCACATGCTGGTGATCAAGGTAAAAAAAATGATGCACTGTTCATGTGCCCTAACCTTGGATTGCGCACTATTCATTGCGATTTTAGGGGCGGCATTGGCAGAATTAATGACATAATTGTGAAGACTCCCTGTCAGGCTATTGAGTCCATCATGACTTGGGAATGAATTCGCCCGGCCTTGGATAGTGTCAGCCAGCGCCATCCGCCGGGTTCGGCGGACCATTCGACGTGGTCACTTTGCGGCAGAAATTGACGCACTGTGGAGGGGGTTCCCAAAAAACGGCAGCCTCCTTGGCGAAGGTCCAAGGCTTGATGTCCATGGCCAAACAGAACCGCTCGCACTTGGGGGTGGCGCCGCAGCAGGGACCGGAAGGCCACGGCATCGCGCAAGCCCATGGCATCGAGCCAGGCGCTTCCGGTGGCGATTGGCGGATGATGAAGAGCAAGCAGGGTTGGGCGTGACGGTAATTGGATCAATTGATGATCGAGCCAGCGTCGTTGCGCGTGACCAAGCCGACCGTCCGCATGGCCGTGCCAGTAACTGGACAACCCCATGATCCGCCACTCCCCCAGGCGCATCACACGCCCGACGCCCCAATAGCGAATCCCCAGTGTTCGGCGCATGCGGGCGGGATGATCGTGGTTGCCGGGCAAGGCCAGGACCGGGCAATTCAGGGGACAGAGCCGGTGCTTCAGCCGCAGGTAGGCACTTTCATCGCCCGCGTCCGTCAGATCACCCGTCAGCAACAACAGATCAGGGTGCAGCGCCAGCACGCGGGACAGGATGCTTTCCAGCGCTTGATCGGCATCCCGGCCGGCAACAGCGTGACCGGCTTCGGCGGGAAAATGGATGTCCGTCAAATGGGCAATACGCAGCAAATGCACACCCCGGGGATTGCGGCATTCAGCGGAGCGGGGATTGCTCCCAGAGATCCCGTCGACTGGGATTGTGGTCTTCCAGCAGAGCATGAAGCAAGAAAAGTTCGGAAATAACCTCGGGCGGAAATCCCTGGCGCCCCCCCCGACTATCGACCAGCAGCGAGTCGATATAGCGTGCGCATGCCGGCGTGGGCCAGCTTTCGGCGATTTTATCTGCGATGCGCTTGAATTGCCGTTCCAGAGCACAGGGTGCATCCTGAGGCGGGTGGGCCAGTGGAACAGCCTGGACAGATTGGGAGCCGGTACGGCCGAGATTCGAGCGGGGTGGGATGATGCCACCCGTTGTTACCGATGGGGGCGAAGCAGTCGGAGTGGCTGTCGGGTTAAGTTCGCCACGATCGCTTTTCCAGGCGCCGGTTGGGATGGCTTGCGAGCCGGTCAGATTCAGGCTTGCGGTCGGTTTGGGGTTGAGACGGGCGCGTAATTTCAATAATTCTTCTGCTTCGCTTAAGGTGAAAGCAGGGCGCCCCGGCTTGGTGGATTCAAGGGTCAGGTTGGCCAAAAACCGTTTTTGCAGTTCCCGATCGGGAAGTCCGGACAGCAGCAGCAACAGTTTCGGATGGCGCCGGTTGAGACCGGAACTGTCTGGTTGAAGCTGCTTCCATTGCGTGAAGTCAGGCGCGCTCGCGCCGAATTGTTCAGCATAACGGCTGGCCCATGCGTCGAATTGGTCGCGATTGCCGCTGGCGTGATGGATGTCCAGCAGCATGATCCAGTCGTCTGGATTAAAGGGCGCGGCGGTTTCGATCCATTGTTCGAGGATGAATTGAGCGCGCTCACGGTTGCCGCTTGCCAGGGCATACAGAGCCAACCAGCGCGTCTGGGTATCGCTTGCCGCGGAGCGGGTGTTGGTCAATATCGCTGCACTGGTCTTGTCGGGCGCCGACCGGTTCCAGAGCCGGCCGGCCAGGATGCCCAGTGCGAAACCGAGCACTGCGATCAACCAAAATAGGGGATTCGTCATCATAGAGCTTGCCACGCTTGCGGGTCTATCCGACATTTGTCGGGATCTGGCCTAAGTATCGGCGGGACAAGGAAAAAGGTTGAGCCGGGATTACTTTCCCAGGGTCAAGCCCAAGTCTTCACACACTGCCAGGATGGGCTCGGCTTGGTTGAGCGTATAAAAATGCAGTCCGGGTGCACCTTCGTCCAATAGACGTTGGCAGAGCCCATGAACCGCTTCCCGGCCAAATTGACGAATGGCGATCTCGTCCGTCTCCAGTGCTTCCAGCCGCTTGCGGATCCAGCGCGGGATCTCGGCGCCGCAGGCATCGGAGAAGCGGGCGAGTTGCAGATGGTTGGTGATGGGCATGATGCCGGGTGTAATCGGAACATCAATGCCCAAAGCCGCGGATTCGATGATCAGGCGATGGTAGGCGTCGGGGTTGTAGAAATACTGGGTGATCGCCCCATCGGCGCCAGCCCGCACCTTGTCTCGAAAATGCCGCAGGTCTTCTGCCGCGCTGCGGGACTGGGGATGGATTTCCGGATAGGCGGCCACTTCGATATGAAAGTGTGCTCCGGTCTCCTGACGGATGAACGCCACCAGATCCCGCGCATGACGGAACGGACCCGGATCGCCCATGCCCGAGGGCAGGTCGCCGCGCAGGGCAACCAGGCGGCGGATACCCGCGTCCCGGTAGCGATGCAGGATCTCCCGCAGGGTCTCGGCCGTGGCGCCGATGCAGGACAAATGAGGCGCCACCTCGACGCCGGTCTCCCGCATCAAGGTCAGCACGGTTTCCAGGGTCCGCTCCCGGGTCGAGCCTCCGGCGCCGAAGGTCACTGAGAAATAGGCGGGCCGCAGGGCCGCGAGGCGGCCCGCCGTGTCCAGCAATTTCACCATGCCGCCCGGGGTCTTGGGCGGAAAGAACTCAAAGCTCAGCGTAGGGCGCACCCCGCCCGGACGGTTCATGGCCGTGGCCCTTAATAACGGTAATGATCGGGCTTGTACGGCCCGTCTTTGGGAACACCGATATAGGTCGCTTGCTGGTCGGTGAGCTCGGTGAGCTGGGCATTGAGCTTCTTCAGTTGCAGGCGCGCGACTTTTTCATCCAGGTGCTTGGGCAGGGTATAGACCCCCACGGGATACTTGTGGGTCTGGGTGAACAGTTCGATCTGGGCGATGGTCTGGTTGGCGAAGGAGGAACTCATCACATAAGACGGATGCCCGGTGCCGCAACCCAGATTCACCAAGCGTCCCTTGGCGAGCAGGATGATGCGCTTGCCATCCGGGAAGATCACATGGTCGACCTGGGGCTTGATTTCTTCCCACGGGTATTTTTCCAGCGCGGCGACATCGATCTCGTTGTCGAAATGACCGATGTTGCAGACGATAGCCTGATCCTTCATCCGCGCCATGTGGTCGTGGGTGATGACGTGGAAATTACCGGTGGCGCTGACAAAGATGTCGCCGTGTTCGCAGGCATAGTCCATGGTCACCACGCGGTAACCTTCCATGGCCGCCTGCAGGGCGCAGATCGGGTCGATCTCGGTCACCCACACTTGCGCCGACAGCGCACGCAAGGCTTGCGCGGAGCCCTTGCCGACATCGCCGTAGCCCGCAACGACCGCAACCTTGCCGGCAACCATGACGTCGGTGGCGCGCTTGATGCCATCCACCAGCGATTCACGGCAGCCGTAAAGGTTGTCGAACTTGGACTTGGTCACCGCATCATTGACGTTGATGGCGGGGAAGCGCAGCTCGCCGCGCTCATGCATCTGATAGAGGCGATGCACGCCAGTGGTGGTTTCCTCGGTCACGCCCTGGATGTGGGCGAGACGGGTGGAATACCACTTGGGATCGGTTGCCAGGCGGGCGCGGATGGCTGCGAACAGCACCTGCTCCTCTTCGCTGGTGGGGTGGTTCAAGACGGCCAGATCCGTCTCGGCGCGGCTGCCCAGATGCAGCAGCAAGGTGGCATCGCCACCATCGTCCAGGATCATGTTGGAGTGACCGCCGTCGGGCCACGCGAAGATGCTGTGGGTGAAAGCCCAGTATTCCTCCAGGCTTTCGCCCTTGTGGGCGAAAACCGGCGTGCCGGTGGCGGCAATGGCCGCCGCGGCATGGTCCTGAGTGGAGAAGATGTTGCAGGAGGCCCAACGCACCTGGGCGCCCAAGGCCTGCAGGGTTTCGATCAATACCGCAGTTTGGATGGTCATGTGCAGCGAGCCGGTGATGCGCGCGCCGCGCAGCGGCTGGCTGGCCGCGAATTCCTCGCGAATTGCCATCAGGCCGGGCATCTCGGTTTCCGCAATGCGGATTTCCCGGCGCCCCCAGTCGGCCAGTTTGAGATCGGCGACGCTGTAATCAGAAAATTGAACTTCAGCCACGTGACTCATGGTCTGCTCCATGCGTTGGCTGACGGGGGAGGGGCGGGATTCGCTCGCCGCCATCCTTGACCCGCCAGGGTTGGACAGTCGGAGAGCGCAGTTGAGACGTTTCCGAGCCTGGGGGCCGGCCCCTGGAATCGGGGCAGGCGCCTCGCAGCGCTCCTCGGAGAGCCCGGAGTATAGCGCAACGGGTGCGCTTTATTCCGCCGGCAAGGAATCGCTGGCGGTTTTCCGGAAGGCGGGCGCCCTGACCCGGAAAACCGCCGCGATCGATCAGGCTGCGGCGCGCAGCGCTTCGGCCTTGTCCGTGCGTTCCCAGGTGAAATTCGGTTCCTCGCGGCCAAAATGGCCATAGGAGGCGGTGCGCTGGAAAATGGGTCGGCGCAGGTTGAGCATCTGGATCAGGCCGCGCGGTCGCAGGTCGAAATGCTCGCGCACCAGCGTCACCAGCCGGTCTTCCGGCAGCCTGCCGGTGCCGAAGGTGTCGATGCTGATGGAGGTGGGTTCGGCCACGCCGATGGCGTAGGAGACCTGTACTTCACAACGCTGGGCCAGCCCCGCGGCCACGATGTTCTTGGCGACGTAGCGCGCGGCATAGGCGGCCGAGCGGTCGACCTTGGTGGGATCCTTGCCCGAGAAAGCGCCGCCGCCGTGGCGGGCCATGCCGCCGTAGGTGTCGACGATGATCTTGCGTCCGGTCAGGCCGCAATCCCCGACCGGGCCACCGATTTCGAAGGCGCCGGTGGGGTTGATGTAGTACTTGACGCTGCCATCCTGCCACTCTGCGGGCAGGATGGGCTTGACGATTTCCGCCATTACCGCTTCCACCAGGGTGTTATGGGAAACCCCAGGGGCGTGCTGGGTGGACAGTACGACTGCATCAATGCCCACCGGTCGCCCGGCGTCGTAGCGTACCGTTACCTGGGACTTGGCGTCGGGACGCAGCCAGGGCAGCGTGCCGTTCTTGCGCACTTCGGCCTGGCGCTGCACCAGTCGGTGAGCCAGCGTGATGGGCAGCGGCATCAACACGTCCGTTTCATCGGTCGCATAGCCGAACATCAGGCCTTGATCGCCCGCGCCCTGGTCCAGATCCAATCCCCGGCCTTCATCCACACCCTGGGCGATGTCAGAAGACTGGTGACCGATCTCGGTCAACACGGCGCAGGAATCGGGGCTGAAGCCCATTTCGTCGCTGTAGCCAATCTCGCGGATGACCTGCCTGGCCACGCGATCAAACTCGACATGGGCGTGGGTGGTGATTTCACCCGCCAGCATGACCAGATTGTTCTTGACCAGCGTCTCGCAAGCCACGCGGGCCAGGGGGTCCTGGGCCAGGATGGCGTCCAGCACGGCATCGGAGATTTGATCACACACCTTGTCGGGATGTCCTTCGGAAACCGACTCGGAGGTGAACAAGCGGGTCTGGGCCATGGCAAGGTCCGTCCATATCTGCAGGATTAATGAGGGGCCGGGTCAACCGGTGCTGCACGCAAGCCTAGCGGATGGCTGGCGGCCTGCCAAGAGTGCGGCGGGTTGTCTGCATTCTCGCTTCAGACCCGCGGCATTCTGCCTGGAGTGCGCCATATTTTCTGTTGCCCGAAGATGAAGCCTTCATGACAATTTGATTGCAAATGAATGTTATGATTTTTCGACGGTCCCATTAGCTCAACTGAGGGGCCATGATTTCGGGAGCCATGTCATGATTCGACGCATTCAAGCCGGCACCTTGTTGACCCTCGCGATTCTCGCGGGACCTCTCTGGGCCGAACTTCCGACGACGCCAGCGCCGCCGGGTGCAGCAGTCTATTTCATCACCCCCCGGGATGGGGAGCAGATCCGCGGGCCGGTTACGGTCCGTTTTGGCCTCAAGGGCATGGGGGTGGCGCCAGCGGGCACCGTCAAGGAAACCACCGGGCATCACCATTTGCTGGTGGATCTGGAGCAACTACCCGCTTCTGGCCAGCCCATCCCGTCGGATGCCCATCACCGCCATTTCGGCAATGGGCAGACTGAAACCACGCTGGATCTGACGCCCGGCCAACATACGCTGCAATTGCTGATGGGGGATGCGAATCATGTCCCCCACCAGCCGCCGGTCCTGTCCGAGCGCGTGACTGTCGAAGTGATGCCGCAGTGAAACCCTGCCGCCGCACTGTGTTCGGGATGTTCCGGTGAGCGTGCTCCAGATCGAGGACGGTTGGGGTCGCGCGCTGCGCCGACTGCCCATCGAGCCGCTCATCAAGGCGTCTTATCGGCACCTTCCGAACGGCGCCATGGTCTATGACGCCAGCCGCCTGGAGCGACCCTCGGCCCATTTTTTCGATCCCGATCACTGGCGCGCGCAGGCCGAGGTGCTGCCCGTTCCCGGTGGGCGCGGGCAGGTGCAATTGATTGTCCGATCGGGGCAGGAGTGGGTCTTGCGCCATTTCCGCCGTGGCGGTTGGATAGGTCGCTTGATTCAGGATCGTTACCTGTGGACGGGACTCGCCCGCAGCCGGCCGTGGCGAGAATGGCATCTCCTTTACGATCTCTATCGGGCGGGGTTGCCGGTTCCCCGGCCGATCGCGGCGCGGGTGCAGCGTGTCAACTGGCTGTGGTACCGGGCTGACATGATTACCGAACGCATCGCGGCTGAGCCGCTGTCCAGGGTGTTGCAAGCCCCGCTCATCCCGGAAGGGTTGTGGGAGAGTGTTGGCGCCTGCATTAGCCGATTTCACCGTGCCGGCGTCTACCATGCCGACCTGAATCTGGACAACATCCTGGTGGATGAGGAGCAACGGGTCTTCCTGCTGGATTTTGATCGGGGCCGACGTCGTGCTCCCCGCTCCCATTGGCAGCGCGCCAACCTGAGGCGTTTGCATCGCTCCCTGCTCAAGGTGCGCGCGCGCCGCCCCGGTTTGGCCTTCACCGCTGCTGACTGGGATCGCCTGTTGGCCGGTTACGGCGGCGAGAAATCCCGCGCGTAGACATTCGGCAACGGCAGGGGCCGCTTCTTGAAGCGTTCATGTACCCAGAAATACTGCGCCGGGCAACGCCGGACCTGCGCTTCCAGAATTTCGATCTGGCGCTGGGTGTCGGCAATCGGATCATCGCTGGGGAAATCCAGCAGCGGCGGGTCGATGCGGATGAGATAGGTTCCCGTTTCCAATTGCCGCTCCATGGAAAACGGCAACACTGCAGCCCCGGTCATGCGGGCCAGGCGTGCGGTCCCGGTGTTGGTGGGGGCGGAATGGCCGAAGAAAGGCACCAGCGCGCTGTTGCTGCCGCGATAATTCTGGTCGGGGGCATACCAGATGGTGCGGCCCTGGCGCAGAGCCCGCACCATGGCCCGGATATCATGGCGTTCGATGGTTTGGCGGAAGCGTTGCTTGCGATAGCCGCCGAGAAAATACTCGATTACGGGATTGTCCTGGGCTCGGAAGAGAACATCCACATCGGCATGGGCCGCGAACAGTCGCCCACACACGTCGATCGAGGTGAAATGGCCGCTTAACAGGATGGCGCCCTGGCCGCGCGCCTGCACGGCCTTGAGGTGCTCCAGCCCTTCCAGCCGCAGGCGCCCTTCGAGCCGGGATTGCGGCGCCCACCACGACAAAGGCAGTTCGATCACGCCCATTCCCAGCGACGCGAAGTGCGCGCGGAGCAGGTCGGCGCGCTGCGCGGCATCCAGTTCAGGGAAACACAAGGCCAGATTGCGTGCAGCCACGTGACGCCGGCTTCGTGCGAGATGCGAGGCCAGCCATCCCACAGCGCGGCCAAGCCTCATCTGCATTTGATAGGGGAGCTGGGCCACGATCCAGAGTCCTCCCATCAGCAGCCACATGGGCCAGTGACGGGGATGCAGGAGTCTGCGGGGAGGATGCTCCATGGGGGAATCCATATCAAAAAACGCAGTCTAACAAAGCTTTCATGCGCTCGTGTTATGATCCGGCCAGGTTTTTGAGCAGGCCCGGCATGTCGATACAGATCCCTGATTTTAAAGGCTTAAAGGCGCTTGTGGCGGGCGATGTGATGCTCGATCGCTACTGGCATGGCGACACTGCGCGCATTTCCCCGGAAGCCCCGGTTCCCATTGTCCGGGTGGACAGCCGGGAAGAGCGGCCCGGTGGCGCCGGTAACGTGGCGGTGAATCTCGCAGCCCTTGGCATTGAAACCCGTCTCCTGGGCCTGTGCGGGGAAGATGATGCGGCGCATGCCTTATGTGCACTGCTGGAGACGGCCGGCGTGGCCGCGCATTTGTTGGCGGTGCCCGGTCTCCCGACCATCACCAAATTGCGTGTGATGAGTCGCCACCAGCAATTGTTGCGGCTGGATTTTGAACAGCTTTTTCCCGATCAGGCAGCGGCACGACTGGCTGAATCCTTTGCCGCCCACCTCGAAGGTGTCGATGTGGTGGTGCTGTCCGATTACGGCAAGGGCACTCTGGGCCAGGTCCAGACGCTGATTGGTGCGGCCCGGGCCGCCCGGATTCCCGTGCTGGTGGACCCCAAGGGAACCGATTTCAACCGCTACCGGGGCGCCAGCGCCCTGACCCCCAACCTGGGTGAATTCCTGGCGGTAGCCGGGCCGTGTCCCGCACCCGCCGACCTGGCACAGGCGGGCAACGCGTGGTGCCGCAAGCTGGCACTGGATCGCCTGGTGATCACCCGCAGCGAACAGGGGATCAGCCTGTTCGATGCTGTGACCAGCCACGTGCACCTGCCGGCCCAGGCCCGGGAAGTGTTCGATGTGACCGGCGCGGGCGATACCGTGATTGCCGTGCTGGCCGCCGCTCGCGCTCGGGGATTGGAGTGGCCGGCGGCCGCGGCCCTGGCCAACGTGGCGGCCAGTTGGGTGGTGGGCAAGCTGGGAACGGTGGCGATCAGCGCCGTGGAACTGCGCCAGGCGGTGGGGGAGGCCAATGGCGAGAGCCATGGCGTGATGGACGAACCGGCCCTGTTGGCCGCGGTGACCCGCGCTCGCGCCGCCGGGGAGCGAGTGGTGATGACCAATGGCTGCTTCGATGTCCTGCATCCCGGGCATATTCGCTATTTGCGTCAGGCCCGGGCGCTGGGGGATCGACTGATCGTGGCGGTGAATGACGATGCCTCGGTGCGCCGCCTCAAGGGCGTGGATCGACCGGTCAATGCCTTGGCGGACCGCATGGCGCTGCTTGCAGCGCTGGATGGTGTCGACTGGGTGGTGCCGTTCGGCGAGGATACCCCGGAGCGGCTGATTGGCGCGGTGGTACCGGATGTGCTGGTCAAGGGCGGTGACTATACCGTCCAGCAGATTGCCGGCGCCGGGTGCGTGCAGGCCGCCGGCGGGGAAGTGCGCGTGTTGCCCTTCGTGGCGGGTTATTCCACCACGAGCCTGCTGGATCGGGTGCGCAAGCGAGGGGACGGCTGAAATGTTCCGTCGGCTGTATACCGCGCTGTTGACGCTGTTGCTCCCGATCCTCGCCGTGCTGTTTGCCTGGCGGTTGTGGCGGCGCCCCGAATACCGCGACCGCTGGTGGCAGCGACTGGGTTTTGCCGGCCCCCGGCGTCCGCAGTCATGCATCTGGGTCCATGCCGTGTCGGTGGGGGAAGTGGCCGCCGCGACACCCTTGATCAAGCGCCTGCAGTGCCGTTACCCGGCCTGGCCGGTGGTCGTCACGACCCTGACCCCAACGGGCGCGGATCGTGTTCGTCGCAATTTTGGCGACAGCGTGACCCACTGCTACCTGCCGCTGGACACGCCCGGCGCCATGGGGCGTTTGCTCGATCGCATCCAGCCCCATTTGGCGGTGATCATGGAAACGGAACTGTGGCCCAATCTCCTCGCTGCCTGCAGGCGACGCAATATTCCCGTCATCATCGCCAATGCCCGCATTTCGCCGCGTTCCCTAAAGAGCTATCTGCGCCTGCGGCCGTTGATTCAGGAGCTGCTGAACAACGTGACCTGGGCGGCAGCCCAAAGTCGATCTGATGCGGGCCGGCTGGCCCAGATGGGCCTTGATCCGGAGCGCATCCAGGTCATGGGCAATCTGAAGTTTGAATTCCACGAGGGCGAATCACGGGCGGGTCCGACCAACTGGCGAGCCGGCTGGGGCGCGGCCCGACGGGTATGGGTGGCGGGCAGTACCCACGAAGGAGAGGACGCGCAGCTGATCGATGCCCTGTTGTTGTTACGCAAGCGCTGGCCGGAACTGCTGCTGGTGTTGGTACCGCGCCATCCCCAGCGTTTTGCGGCGGTGCGCGCCTTGCTGGAAGCCCGGGGCATTGCGTATGCGCGGCGCAGTGCTGGGGAGTGGCCGGCAACAGATGTGCCCGTGTTTCTGGCGGATACCATGGGCGAACTGGGCGCGCTTTACGGGGCGGCCGATCTGGCCTTCATTGGCGGCAGTTTGGTGCCCATTGGCGGGCATAATGCCTTGGAAGCCGCGGTGCATGGCGTGCCGGTGCTGACGGGGCCGGTCGTGTTCAACTTCCAGGAGATCTATGGCGCCCTGCGAGAAGTGGGGGCAGCGGTGACGGTGGAAGATGCCGAATCCCTGGCCGATGGCGTGGAACGATGGCTCAAGGACCCTGGAGCGGCGCAACGGGCGGGGGAGCGCGGGCGACAATGGGTAATGGCGAATCAGGGCGCACTGGATCGGTTGTGGGCGCTGGTGGACCCCTATCTTTCGGGGGCGGGCCCCATTGTGGCGGGTTCCGTCGCGCCTGTCCCGCCAGTTGCCAAGGCCCTCAGGATTCAGTAGCGCGGCAGGGCGGAGTCGATCTGCGTGGACCAGGCGTCGATGCCACCGGTCAGGTTATACACGGGACCGTAGCCTTGGCTCAGCAGGAATGCGGCCACTTGGGCGCTGCGCATGCCATGGTGGCAATAAACAACCACGGGGCGATTGCGGGGCAGCGACTCGATGCGTGTGGGAACCTGACCCATAGGGATCAACAGGCTGCCGGGCAGATGGGCGATGGCATGTTCCCAGTCCTCCCGCACGTCCAGCAACAGCGGGGGTGCTGCTTCATTCAGCCACTCGGCCAGTCGGCGGACATCGACCGTATCCATCGCCCGTACTCCGTAGTTAGAAAGTGAATGCCGCCGGCATGCGGGCATGCGCCAGAGGCGGCAGGCAGGTTTCCAGCAGGCTGCGCCGCACCCATTGATCCACCGCGACGCGGGTGAAGAGTACCGCTTCCATCAGGGGCTCGGTGCCCACGATCAGCAGCAGCCGCCCCCCGAGGGTCAGTGCGCGGTGGAAGCCCTCGTGGTACAGCGGCAGCGAGCCGGTCACCACGATCACGTCGTGCTGCTGTTCGATGCCGGGCAAACCCAGCCCCAGGTCTTCGCAGGCCATTTGCACGTTGGTGATGCCCAAGCTCGCCAGACGCGGGGCAGCAGCCGCGATGAAGTCGGCGTGGATGTCGACACTGCGCACGGCGCGACCGAGATGGGCCAGGCAAGCTGTGAGGTAGGCGCTGCCCGTGCCCACTTCCAAGACCTGATCGAGCGGATCGATGTCCAGCGCTTGCAGCAGCCGGGCAGCCAACTTGGGCTCCTCCATCACCTGCCCATGACCCAGCGGAATCAGGGTGTCGGCATAGGCCAGCGAGCGGTAGGCGGGCGGGACGAAGGATTCGCGGGGCAAGGACGCCATCAGGTCCAGCACCCGTTGATCCAGCACCGACCAGGTGCGGATCTGCTGTTCCACCATGCTGCTACGGGCCTGCTTGAGATCCACCACGTGTCGCTCCCGGGCAATGTCCAATGAAGGGCCCAAGTCTACCATGCGGCCGGCGACTTTCTTCCCCCGCTGCGGCAGGGGATACAATGATCTCACCGGGCCCGGCCGCCAGCGGCAGCGGCCGTCCAAGCAAGGAAAACCAAAGATCATGAGCGCCATCCCCACCGAACTGACCGAACGCATCGAACGGCTCAGCGACGCACTGACCCAGCCCCATCCCGGTTCCCGGAAGATCCACGTCGCAGGGTCGCGACCCGATCTGCGGGTAGCGATGCGCGAGGTGGCGCAGTCGCCGACCCGCAGCGCCCAGGGGATGGAGGACAATCCACCCATCACCCTCTACGATCCCTCCGGTCCCTATACCGATGCGCAGGCGGTGATCGACCTGAGCGCGGGCCTTGCTCCGCTGCGCCTTGACTGGATCGTCGAGCGGGATGACACCGAACCGCTCGCCGGTCCCACCTCGACCTATGGGCAGGGTCGGCTGCAGGCCCCGGAACTGGCCGGTGTGCGCTTTGCCCGCGTGCATCCGCCGCGCCGTGCCAAAGCGGGCGGCAACGTCACCCAGATGCATTACGCGCGGCGTGGTCTCATCACCCCGGAGATGGAATACATCGCCATCCGCGAAAACCAGCGCCTGGATGTCTTGCGCGAAACCTACGAACGGGCCGGGATCCTGCGCCGCCATCCCGGACAGGCCTTTGGCGCCCGCCTGCCGGAGCTGGTGACGCCGGAATTCGTGCGCGCCGAAGTCGCTGCCGGTCGCGCCATCATTCCCGCCAACATCAACCATCCTGAGAGCGAGCCGATGATCATCGGCCGTAACTTCCTGGTGAAGGTGAACGCCAACATCGGCAATTCGGCGGTGACCAGTTCCATCGCCGACGAGGTCGAGAAGCTGGTCTGGGCGATCCGCTGGGGCGGGGATACCGTGATGGACCTGTCTACCGGAAAGCACATCCACGAAACTCGCGAATGGATCATCCGCAACTCACCTGTTCCCATCGGCACGGTGCCGATCTACCAGGCGCTGGAAAAGGTCGACGGCAAGGCCGAAGCCCTGACCTGGGAGATCTTCCGCGACACCCTGATTGAGCAGGCCGAGCAGGGGGTGGACTACTTCACCATCCACGCCGGGGTGCGACTGGCCTACATCCCGCTCACCGCCCGGCGTGTCACCGGCATCGTCTCGCGCGGCGGCTCGATTCTGGCCAAGTGGTGTCTGGCCCATCACAAGGAGAATTTCCTCTACACCCATTTCGAGGAAATCTGCGACATCATGAAGGCCTATGACGTGAGTTTTTCGCTGGGCGATGGCCTGCGGCCGGGTTCGATCGCCGATGCCAACGACGCCGCCCAGTTCGCCGAACTCAAGACCCTGGGCGAATTGACCCAGATCGCCTGGCGGCATGATGTGCAGGTGATGATCGAGGGGCCGGGGCATGTGCCCATGCAGCTCATCAAGGAGAACATGGACAAGGAACTGGCGGAGTGCTTCGAAGCGCCGTTCTATACCCTGGGGCCGCTCACCACCGACATCGCGCCGGGCTACGACCACATCACTTCGGCCATCGGCGCAGCGCAGATCGGCTGGTACGGCACCGCCATGCTGTGTTACGTGACGCCCAAGGAGCATCTGGGCCTGCCCAATCGCGACGATGTGCGGGAAGGCATCGTGACCTACAAGATCGCCGCCCACGCCGCCGATCTGGCCAAGGGGCATCCGACGGCGCAGCTACGCGACAACGCCTTGTCGAAGGCGCGTTTCGAGTTTCGCTGGCAGGATCAGTTCAATCTGGGGCTCGATCCCGAGAAGGCGCAGGAATTTCATGATGAAACCCTGCCCAAGGAGGGTCACAAGGCAGCTCACTTCTGTTCCATGTGTGGCCCGCAGTTCTGCTCGATGCAGATCACCCAGGACGTGCGCGCCTATGCCGCGCGCCAGGGCTTGGAGGAAGCCGAAGCGCTGCAGCAGGGCATGACGGAAAAAGCCCTGGAATTTCGGCGTGGGGACGGGGATCTCTACCGCTCCGAGTGACTACCAGCGATCCCAGCGCCGCGGCCGTTTGAGCCCGAACAGCCGCGGCAGCCCCAGGCCGATGAGGGTGCCCAGAATCATCACCAGCGCGCCGGCCACGAAACTGTCGCGGCGACCGCGATCATCTAGCCGTGCGGTCTGTTGTTCCAGGGCCTGGATTTGAAGGCGCAGGCTGGCCACTTCCTCGCGCAGCTTCTGGTTGGCCTCTGCCATGTGCAGGCCATCCTGGGACAGCTTGAGGGCATCCTTCAACTGCTGGGTTTCCGTGCGCAGGTGTTCCAGCTCGGGGGCGTTCCGCGCGCTGGCGGCCTGCAAGGTTTCCGCCTGGATGCGCAGTTGCTGATTCTGTTCGCGCAGTTCGGCGAACTCCCGGCTGGCGTGGTCCATGCGCGGGCGGACCGGCGGCGCTGTCATGAGCTGGCTGCTGCGCACCCAACCCATCTGCCCGGCGCGGGTGCGGATCTGGGTCCAGCCGCCGGGCGCCGTGGTCATGACCTCCACAGGCGCGCCGGGGGGGATCTGGCCGGTCACCACCTTGGTCTCGCCCGGCTGTTGCCGGAGTTCCACGCTGGGTTGGTCGCTGATGTACTGGTTCTGGGCTGCAAATGTGGGCATGGCATGCAGCAGCGTCAGCGCCAGAATGATCGTCGTGCAGCGCAAGGCCGAGGCAGGAAAATCGAGCGGCTTGATTGATTTCATCAGCGGGAACGATCCTTTTTTTTCGAGAGGGCGCGCCGCAGATGGCGGAGGCGTCGCTTGATCCAGTGCGACGCCCGTTCAATGCCCAGCCGATGCAGGTGAGCGCGATCATCTGGCGTGATGTTGCGATAGCCGTCGTATTTCAGCTTGATCCAGGCGTTGCGGTCGAATTGCCGAGCGATCCGGAATAGCCCGCGGGACAGCGGATTGCCACCGCGCACCATGGCCGCGCCGAAATCAACGATGCAGGGCGTGTCGCCCGCCTGGACCAGCAGATTGTCCTTGCGCTTGAGGTCGGTATGCGCCACCCCGCGGGCATGCACGGCCTCGATGATTTCCCGGAGTTGCTCGAAAAAAGGATGCGCCGGATCGAGTCGGGTTTGGGCAGCGCGGAAGCTTTCGCCTTCCACATAATCCAGCACGAGGTAGCGCCCATCGACCAGCCCATGACAGCGGGGGATGCCCGGGAGACCTTCCAGGCGAGCATAGATGCTGCGTTCGCGGCGAATGATCCAGCGCTCGACCCAGCCCCAAAGCGGATTGCCCCGGGGAATCTTGACAGCATAGCGCCCCGCTGGATCGACATAGACATAGACGTGGGATTGGGCACCCCCGGCCAGGGCCCGGCTCCCGCTCAGGATCTGCTGCTCGATGAAGCGGGCAATTGCTGCATGGTCCGGCCCGCTGGATGTGGAGGCGCTGGGCTCCAAATGTTCAGCCCAGACGCTGGAACAGAACCCACAGTCCCCACGACAGGGCCGCGGCGATAATGGGCTCGCCATTGGCGCGCAGGCTCTGGGTGAACGACCAGTCGCCGCCGAAGGCCTGTGGGAACCGGTCGAAACGGGGTATCAGTGCATGGGTACTGGCTGCCCAATGCCGCCAGCGTTCCCCAAACAGACCTTCCAGCTTGCCATCCTCGCGCACAATGGCCGGAGGATAAAACCCCCACACCACGGCCACAGCCAGCGGATAGGCCCACCACAGGCCGCTGGCCAGGCAATAGCCCAGCAGCAGGGTGAGATTGCCGACATAGAGCGGATGGCGGACCAGGGCATAGGGGCCATCCTGGGCCAGCTCCTGATCTTTCTTGATGTGTCCGGATGCCCATAGCCGCACCAGCAGGCCCACGGCAATGAGGCCCGCAGCGACGGAGAAACTCACCGGCCCCGTCGGCGCGCCAGTTGCGCACAGCAGGGCAATCAGGGCAATTCCAAGAAACTGGCGGTATTTATCGCGGCGATGCGCCAGATTATGGCGGACATGCAAGGCTTTGCTGGACATGGCGTCTCCTGACGGAGGATTCCGGAGTGGGCGCCACTTTATGCCGGTGCGCGCATGTGATCAAGGTGGTTTGGCCTGGATAGGGTCAGGGCGGCGCCGACTGTTTCCATTTGCACAGGCCATTGCAGTCAAAAAAAGGGCCTTCACAAGGAAGGCCCAATAGAGTCCAACTGGCGATACGGATCGTTGGCTCAGGGAGTAAAGCTGATTCCGATGGGCGTGACCATGTCGGCCACGGTGCTGCCGAAAATCGGAATGGAAGCGATCAGGGTCGTACGGACGGCCGCATTAACGGGCGGCAGGACGACGCCATTGACCACGGTCAGGCCTCTGTCGCGCACAGTGGGAACCAGGTTAGGCGCACGAGTATTGACGAGCTGATAGGCGCCGCTGGCGGGCGTGGCAGCCAGCACGGCGGTGTCGAAGGTAAACAAGCTGAGGCTGCCAGCGGACAATGAGTATTTGCCGGCCTGGGCATCCACGGCGGACAGTTCGTCGAGACTCATGGCCTTCATGTCGGCTTGGGCGGCCATGGGCAGCAAGGCCATGGCAGTGAGGCCCAGCAGGGTGCGGAAATTTTTCATGGGTACATTCTCCCTCGGTGATTGTTTTGTCGGTTCGGATTGAACCCCCGATGCCGGGCTGTTTGAGACACCGGTCGGGTCGACAAGGTTTATGCAGGGGATGTGCCAATTACTTAATATTATGATAAATAAGTATTTTTATCGCAAGTCGGCGGTTTGAGTGACGCCGGCCGTCAGCTTGTGACGTCCCGCCGGACGTGGCGCGTCACTCCGCAACCCGGGTGACCTGCCCCAGTGCTTCACCCATCCGTATGGCGCCACCATCCTGGTGTTCGGGGGCCCAGGCCGTATGCCCGAGGCTGAACAGCAGGATCACGGTGGAGCCCATGTTGAAGCGGCCCAGCTCCGCGCCCCGTGCCAGGCGAGGTTCGCCATTGAAGGTCTGCCAGTGTGGCGCTTTGCCATAGGGCGGCGTCACCACACCGGACCAGACGGTTTCCATGCTCCCCACGAAAATGGCGCCTACCAGGATCACGGCCATGGGGCCGGCGCCGGTCTCGAACACGGTGATCAGCCGTTCGTTGCGGGCATAGAGGTTCGGGACCGTGCGGGCGGTGGCGTCATTGACGCTGAACAGCCGGCCCGGAATGTGGCCGGTGCGGAGCAGGGCGCCGGAGAGCGGCATGTGGATGCGGTGATAGTCGCGCGGGGAAAGGTAGATCGTCGCGTAGGACCCGCCGGTGAACGCCTGTGTCAACGCTGCATCCCCGCCCAGCAGGGCGTCGAGCGCAAAGTACTGGCCCTTGGCCTGGATCAGCGTGGCGCCGTCCAGAACGCCGATCTGGCTGATATGGCCGTCCACGGGGCTGGCGACCACCCGTTCCCCAGGCGCCAGAGGGCGGGCATCTTGTCGCAGCGCGCGGGTAAAGAAGGCATTGAAGTCGCGATAATGATCCGGATCGGCGCTTTCGGCTTCTTTGAGATCAATCTCATAGAGCGCCGAAAAGGCGCGGATAAAGGCGTTTTTGAATGGCCGCCAGGTGATGCGGGTCAGCCGGTACATGATTCCGGAAAGGGCGTGCTGGGGCAGATGGTCCTGCAGCCAGGCATTTGCCTGGTCAAAACGGCTGGGTTCGGTCATTGTTTCCTCGGCAGGCAGGGGCGCTGGCGGCGCAGCATGCAGCGACAGCGGTGAGCAGGCGACAGCAAGGGCCAGAATGAGCAGATCAAGGCGGATGATTCCACAGATGCGCATGGCTTGGCATGGTTTCAGTTCAGGGCGGTCGTTTATGATAGGCGATTACACAAAGCAAGGGATGGATGGGCATGGAGCAACTTGAACCGGTGGCGGAGGCCTTGGTCACGCTGACCGACTGCATCCGCTGGGGCGCCAGCCAGTTCAACGCCGCTGGCCTGCATTTCGGACATGGGACGGACAATGCATTTGACGAGGCCTTCGGGCTCGCATTGCAAACCGTGCACCTGCCGTTCGATCTGCCGCCGCGCTATCTGGACGCCCGGCTCACCTTTGCGGAACGCCTGGCCATCCTGCGCCTGTTCGAGCGGCGCATCCGTGAGCGCCTGCCCGCCGCTTACCTGACCGGGGAAGCCTGGTTCGCCGGCTTGCCGTTCCATGTGGATACCCGTGTGCTGGTGCCGCGCTCGCCCTTGGTCGAATGGATCGTGCGCGGCTTCGAACCCTGGCTTGAGGCGGAGGAGGTCACGCGGATCGTGGACATCGGGACCGGCAGCGGTTGCATCGCGGTGGCTTGCGCCCTGGCCTTCCCCGAGGCGCTGGTTGATGCGACGGATGTGGATGCTGGCGCGCTGGAGGTGGCGGCCCGCAACATCGCGCGCCACGGCCTGATGGATCGGGTCCATCCCTATCGCGCCGATGTGTATCAGGGGCTGCCCGCGGGTCGTTACGATCTCATCATCAGCAATCCGCCGTATGTCGATGCCGCCGATTTCGCCAGCTTGCCAGCCGAGTACCGCCACGAGCCGAGTCATGCCCTGGCGGCCGGCGCCGATGGTCTGGATGTGGTGCGCCGTATCCTGGCCGGCGCCGGTGCGCGCCTGAATCCGGGCGGCATCCTGGTGGTGGAGGTGGGCAACAGTGCCGAGGCCGTGGCTTGCACTTGGCCCGGCGTGCCGTTCACCTGGCTGGATTTCGAGCATGGGGAGGACGGTGTGTTCCTGCTCACTGCCGAGCAACTGGCTGAACACGCCGCTGCCCTGGGCGCGAGCTGAGACGGGGGAACACACCATATGTCGGGCAACACCATCGGCCGCTTGTTCACCCTCACCACCTTCGGCGAAAGTCACGGCCCGGCCCTGGGCGGTATCGTCGACGGCTGCCCGCCGGGCCTGCCGCTCGACGAGGCGATTTTGCAGGGGGATCTCGATCGGCGCCGTCCGGGGACCTCGCGCTACACCACCCAGCGCCGCGAACCCGATCAGGTGCGCATCCTTTCGGGGGTATTCGAGGGTGTCACCACCGGCACGCCCATCGGCCTGTTGATCGAGAACGTCGACCAGAAATCCAAGGACTACGCCAACATCGCCGACAGCTTCCGGCCCGGCCACGCCGACTACACCTACCAGCAGAAGTACGGCATTCGCGACTATCGGGGCGGGGGCCGCTCATCGGCCCGCGAGACCGCCATCCGTGTCGCCGGCGGCGCCATCGCCCGTCACTATCTGGAAACCTGCGCCGGCATCCACATTCGCGGCTATCTGGCTCAGCTTGGACCCATCGTGCTCGATCCGGTGGATTTGGACGCGGTCGACGACAATCCGTTTTTCTGTGCCGATCCGGCGCGGGTTCCTGAGCTGGAGGATTACATGAACGCCCTGCGCAAGGAGGGCGATTCCATCGGCGCGCGGGTGAATGTGGTGGCGACCGGCGTTCCGCCGGGGCTTGGGGAGCCGGTGTTTGACCGGCTGGATGCGGATCTCGCCCATGCGCTCATGAGTATCAACGCCGTCAAGGGTGTGGAAATCGGCGATGGCTTTGGCTGTGTCAACGCCAAGGGCACGGCCTTTCGCGATGAGATCACCCCCGAGGGCTTTCTCAGCAACCATGCTGGCGGAGTTTTGGGCGGCATTTCCTCGGGGCAGGCGCTGGTCGCCAGCATTGCCCTCAAACCCACCAGTAGCCTGCATTTGCCCGGCCGGAGTGTGAATCGCGCTGGCGAGGCGGTGACGGTGCGCACCACCGGCCGTCACGATCCCTGCGTCGGCATTCGCGCCACCCCCATCGCCGAGGCCATGGTGGCGCTGGTGCTGATGGATCATTACCTGCGTCACCGCGCCCAGAATGCCGAGGTGCGCAGCACAACGCCGATAATTCCCGCCACGCCAGAACGGTGATGGCGCCGCCCCGAACCGCGCCGCTGGCGGGGTTTTATTTCTTTCATTTTGGATTGCTTGGCCTGCTCATGCCCTACCTGCCCCTGTATCTGCAGGCGCGAGGGCTTGCGGGACCGGTCATCGGCACCTTGATGGGGTTGCTGATGGGCGCCAAGCTGGTCAGTCCGCCGCTGATGGGCATGTGGATCGACCGCCGCGGTGATCTGCTGCTTCCCTTGCGCATCAGTCTGCTGGCGACCCTGTTGGCCTGGGTGCTGTTCATGCAGGCTCGGGGCACCGGGGCCATCGCGCTCAGTTTCATGGCCTTGGCCTTGTCCTGGGATGCCACCCTGCCTGCCTTCGAGACCTTGACGCTCAACCGCCTCGGCCCGGCGCGAGTGGGCCTGTATGGCCGGATTCGCCTCTGGGGTTCCCTGGGTTTCATTGTGGCCGGCCTGGGCGGGGCGATGCTGCTGACGGGACCCATGGAAACTGTGCAGCGTATGCCCGCGATCGGACTGGCCCTGGTAACGGGGATGGTGTTCGCTGGTTTTTTGCAGCGCTCGCCTGCGCGCATGCCCGCCGCTCCGGCATGGCAAAGTTGGCGCGTCTTGTTGCATCGGCCGGGGGTGGCCGGGTTGTTGTTCGCTTTGTTCCTGCTTCATCTGAGTCATGGCCCTTACTACGCCTTCTTCACGCTCTATCTGGAAGGGCTGGGCTATGACCGCCGCAGCATCGGCCTGTTGTGGGCGCTGGGGGTGGTGGCGGAAATTGGCCTCTTCTGGGCCGCGCCTAGGCTCTTCGAACGCTTTGGTCGGCGGCGCCTGTTGCTGGCGGCTTTGCTGTTGACCGGATTGCGCTGGGCATTGATCAGCACCCTGGCGAGCCATCCGCTGCCTTTGATTGCGGCCCAAATTCTGCATCTGGCGAGTTTCGGCCTGTGTCACGCCGTCGGCATGAGCTATGTGCACGCCCTGTTTCCCGGCACGCTGCAGGGGCGCGGACAAGCACTCTATAGCGCCTTGGGCTTCGGGGCCGGCGGGATCATGGGCAGCGCGCTCGGTGGACTCTTGTGGTCGGCCGGGTGGCGCGGCGGGGTGTTCGCCATGTCCGCGTTGTCTGCCTTGCTCGCGGTTGGCGTCGCCTGGCGCGGCATCCCTCGGTGGCTGCCGTCGGGGCTGTCCTCTGGTGAGCCCAACAGTCGGCCATCTTGAGGGCGCTTCCGGAACGCCCGCAATCTGTGGAACCACCCAGCCGCCACGGTCAGATTTTGAATGCTGGAATCTTGGGCGCGCAGTTTTCATCGCGCTGAACGCTCGCATCACGCTTCTGGCGGATTTCATCCCACTGCATGTCGGGACGTGGATTTTGGGCGCCCCATTTCTGTCAAACGCGAATACACCGGTGCGGACCCGAAGAGTCACTCGCTGGATGGGCTCCCAGCTTGTTGGCGGGTGTGCCCTGGCAAGGTTTCGGTCATGCGCACCGCAACCAGAACGCCCGAGGCGAAGGTGAGCCCGGCGATCAGCCAGATTGCCGGTGCAATGCCGAAGGCATCGGCCACCAGCCCGGCCAGCAGGGCGCCGACCGCGTAACCCAGATCGCGCCAGAGTCGGTAGACCCCGACCGCCGAGGCACGCCAGGTCGGGTGGACAACATCGCCGATGGTGGCGAGCAATGTCGGGTACACCATGGCGGTGCCGAGGCCGAGCAGTACACCGCCCGCGGCGAAGCCAGCGAAGCCGGGCGCGGCGGCGGTCACCGCGATGCCGCCGGCCTGAATCCACATGCCCCACACGATCAGTTGCTTGCGGCCCACCCGGTCGGACCAGGCGCCGGTGAACAACTGGCCGACGCCCCACACCGCCGGGTAGATGGCCGCGAGTATGCCGATCTGCTTGAGAGTCATCCCGGCGGCGGCGAAAAAGAGCGGGAACAGTCCCCAGGCCATGCCGTCGTTGAGGTTGTTGACCAGCCCCGCCTGACTCACGCTGGACAGGTTGCGGTCGGTGAGCGAGGTGCGGCGGAAGATCTCGCGCTGGCTTGGTATCGGCGCGGCATCGCCGGCATGGTGAATGCGCACCTCGTGGGCGACATGGTGGCGGGTCTCGCTCACCAGTAATACCGACAACCCGAGGCCGAATGCCACATAGCCCACGCCCAGCCAGAAGGGCTCCGGGCGCAGGCCGTAGCGGGCGGCGATCCAGCCGGTGGCGAGCGCGCTGGCGGCGACCGCGAGATAGCCCGAAAACTCGTTGAGCCCCATGGCCAGGCCGCGCTGCTTGGGGCCGGTCAGGTCGATTTTCATGATGACAGTGGTGGACCAGGTCAGTCCCTGACTGACGCCCAGCAGCATATTGGCGGCCAGCACCCAGTTCCAGCTCGGCGCCCACATCAGCAGGAAGGGCACCGGGATCGCCACCAGCCAGCCCGCCACCAGCACGTGCTTGCGCCCGTAGCGGTCCGACAGGCGCCCGGCGAAGTAATTGGTGAGTGCCTTGGTGATCCCGAACACCACGATGAAGGACAGGATCGCGGTGCGCGCGGCGAGCTGGAATTCCTGCTCGGCGATGGCGGGCAGGATGCTGCGTTCCAGCCCCACCATGGCGCCGACGAAGGCATTGACCAGTACCAGCAGCGCGAACTGGCTCAGATTCTCGCGCAGGCCGAGGCGGATGCCGGGTGCGGATTGCATCAGGCGACGAGCCCCCGATTGGCGCGCACCATGGCGTCCATGTCCGCCGGGCGCGGCGGTATGTCCCGGGTCAGCGCATCGACAAAGGAGGCCTTGTCCAGCGCCAGTGCCGGATTCCAGCGTTTCTCGAAGCCGAGCGTCGAGGACGGTTTGCCCGAGAGGCCGGCGCCGCAGACGCTGCCGGCCTGATGGCCGGGGTAGACTCGATCTCGTCGGGCAGATTGAGGAGCTTGGCGTGCAGGCTGTCGTAGAGCACGCCGGCCATTTCCCGCTCCCGACCGGCGAGGTCCGGCCGGCCGATGGCGCCGACGAACAGGGTGTCGCCGGTGATCACGAACCAGGGCGCCTCCCCCCGGCGCAGGTCGGTGACCAGCAGGCAGACGCTGTCGGGGGTGTGGCCCGGGGTGTGCAGCACCCGGACCTGGACATTGCCGACCTCGAACACCTGGCCGTCCCGCAGTGGCAGGAAGTCGTACTTAGCCCGGCCGCGGTCGGACTCGTGCAGGCAGTGGGGCGCGCCGGTGCGCCGCGCCCGCTCGCGCCCGCCCGAGTAGTGGTCCGCATGGACGTGGGTGTCGATGACTTGGGTGATGCGCACCTGGGCGCGCTCGGCCTCGGCGATGAACCAGTCCTCGTCACCGGCCACCACATCGACGGCCACTGCCTTGCCCTGGCCGGCGCAGCCAAAAAAATAGGAGAGGGAGGCTTCTTTCGTAGCAAGCTGTTTGAAAAACATGACGACCTCCTCAGAACACCAGAACTTTGTCGGCGGCAGCGGTCCAGTCGGCGAGCTCGGCCAGCGTCGAGCGCCGCGCGCCCTCGATCATCTCTGCCTCCAGCAGTCCACGGGCGTCCATGCAGGTGCCGCACAGGGCCAGTTCCCCCTTGCGCAGCACCTTGCCGAGCATGAGCTGGAGGTTGTAATAGCCCTCGGGCACTTGCTGACCGGCCTTGGCGCAGGTCACCGCGTCGGCCAACAGAAACACCGGCACCGACTGCTCTTCCTTGCCGGCCAGGGCGCCGGCCAGGCGCAGGGCGTTGTAGGTCCGTTCGCTGCCGTAAGGGGCGTCATTGAGAATGAACAGGGTATGGGTCATTGCCGTTTCCTCCGTTTTACCTTTGCCATTCAAGCCGCTGCAGCGCGCTCGACCGGCAAGCCAGCCGCCTGCCACTCGCTGACCCCGTCCGAGAGCTTACGCACCCGGAATCCGCGCCGGGCGAGCCGTTGCAGCGCCTCCTCCGACAGCAGACAGAACGGACCACGACAGTAGGCGACGATCTCGCGATCGCGTGGCAACTCGTAGAAGCGTTGTTCGATCTCGGCCAGAGGCATGGAGCGCGCATAGGGCAGGTGCGCAGTCTGGTACTCGTCCTGCGGGCGCACGTCGATGACGATGATCGCGCCACGTCTTGCCTGCTCCAACAGTTCGGCCCGATCCAGCGAGACCAGTTGCTGCGGATCGGCGGTGATGGGTTGCAGAGCCACGCGCAGCTCGATCAGGTGCGCCTCGGCGACCTCACGCAGCTTGACCCACAGCCCGGCGACATCGCCGCTGCTCAGGCGGTAGATCATGTACTTGCCGGCGCGCCGGGCGACCACCAGCCGCGCCTCACGCAGCGCTTTCAGATGGGCGCTGGCCAGCCGCACGTCGATGTCGAGCTCGGCGGCCAGCGCCTCGACCGTTTTCTCGCCCTGGGCCAGCACTTCCAGTAGTTCAAGCCGCTTCGGGCTGCTGAGGGCCTTGCCGATGCGGGCGACCTGTTCGTACAGGAGATCTTTCGCGGTTCTCTTGTTCATGTAAACAATCAAATTATTATTAGATTGTTTTGTCGAGCTTCACCGCAAGGTGGTGACCCTCCAACACCGCAAACAGCGGACTGGGTCGGAACGGCCGAGCCGCGCCTCACGGCGAATCGAACAAATCCATCTGCCCGTCCAGTCGGGGCGGGCGGAAGCGTGTGCAATCCAAAGGGGGCAGGGGGGCGTCCAATCCCAGGCGGCGGGCGGCCACGGCAAAACGCTGGGCCAGAAGGTCGGCGAAGACGCCCGCGCCGCGCCGGCGCACGCCGAATTCCGCGCGGTAAACCGATCCGCCGTGCATCTGGCGCAACAGGCTCAGGACGTGTTCGGCGCGATCCGGCACATGGGCCTGCAGCCAGGCGGTGAAGACCTCCACCAGTTCATGGGGCAGGCGCAGCAGGCCGTAGTGGGCACTCAGAGCGCCGGCCTCCCGTGCCGCGGTGAGGATGCGTTCCAGTTCCGCATCGGTGAGTGCCGGGATAACCGGGGAGATGGACACGGTTACCCGGATGCCGGCCTCGCGCAGCCGCCGAATCACCTTGAGCCGCCGCGCAGGACCCGCCGCGCGCGGTTCCAGCCGCCGCGACAGATCTTCATCCAGCGTGGTGAGCGTGATGCCCACCTGCACCAGTTGGCGGGCGGCCAGGGGCGCGAGCAGATCCAGGTCGCGCTCGATGAGGGTGGCCTTGGTGATGAGCATGAAGGGGTGCTCGGTCTCGGCCAATACCTCCAGCAGGCGGCGGGTGAGTTGCAGCCGGCGTTCGACGGGCTGGTAGGCGTCGGTGTTCACGCCAAAGGCGATGGGCGCCGGCCGATAGCCGGGTCGCGCCAGTTCGCGCTGGAGCTGGGCGGGCGCGTCGGGCTTGTGGAAGATGCGGGTTTCGAAATCGAGTCCCGGCGACAGACCGAGAAAGGCGTGGCTGGGGCGGGCGTAGCAGTAAACGCAGCCGTGTTCACAGCCCCGGTACGGGTTGATGGAGCGATCGAAGGGCAGGTCGGGGGAGCGGTTGAAGGTCAGCACCGTGAGGCTGTGGTCCACCAGCAGCACGGTGTCGGGGGACTCGGTCTCGACGAATTCGGGATCGCGTTCGGCGCTTTGGATCTCAAAGCGGCCCGGCGGATTGTGCACCGCCCCGCGGCCTTTGAAGGGTGGAACGGGGCGTTGGGGCGTGTCATCCATGGCGCTGGTCCTCTCGGGCGGCCGCGCAATCGGTGCGCAGTATGCACGCCTCGCAGCGCGGGCGCGGCCGGCAGGCAATCTTGCCGTGCTGCACGATGAGTGCGTGCAGCTCGTTGTAGTCGGCGACCGGATCGGCGGTTCTCAACTTGGACTCGACCGCGCGGCGCAGGGTTTCGTAGGGTTCCCGACCCCCGATGTGGCCGTAGCGCGACAGGATGCGCCGGGTATAGGCATCGATCACGAACACGGGCCGCGCGAGGGCGTAGAGCAGGATGCTGTCGGCGGTTTCCGGTCCAACGCCGTGCACGGCGAGCAGGTCGACGCGCAGCGTGTCCGTGGCGCATTCCGCCAGCGCGGGCAGGCCACCGGATCGGAGCAGCCATTGGCACAGGGCCTGTAACCGGCGGGCCTTGACGTTGGGGTAGCCCGCGGGGCGGATGCGTTCAGCCAATGCGTCAACCGAGAGGTCAAGCAGCGCCGTGGGCGCCAATAGCGCCTCGTCCCGCAAACGGTCGATTGCCCGGATGACCTGCACCCAGGTGGTGTTCTGGGTGAGGATGGCGCCCACCATCACCTCGAAGGGTGATTCGGCCGGCCACCAGCCCTGGGGGCCGTAGGCCGCGAGCAGCCGGGCGTAGAGCCGGTTCATTTGGCGCGGGTGGGCGGCCTGCGGCGGGAGGGCAGAGTGGCCGATTCCCGGGGCGGTTTGGGGGTGCCGGGCCGGCCTGGCCGGGTGCGCTGTGGACGGGGGGTTTCCACCGGGCCGGTCAGGCCGACCGCCTGGTAGAGCGGCGCGAACTGGGCCGGCGTCAGCTCCATCGATTGACCGCGCCGCAGGCCAGGAGGCAAGGCGATGGGGCCGTAGCCCACGCGGATCAGGCGGCTCACCACGACGCCCTGGGATTCCCACAACCGCCGCACCTCGCGGTTGCGTCCTTCGCCCAGGCTCACCCGGTACCAGTGGTTGGCGCCGTCCCCCCCTTCGTCGGTGAGACCCTCGAAGGCGGCGGGCCCATCCTCCAGCATCACCCCTTCCTGCAACCGGGCCAGCACGGCGTCGCTGACGCTGCCCAGCACCCGCACGGCGTAGCTGCGCAGGATTTGATGGCTGGGATGCATCAGCCGGTGGGCCAGGCCGCCGTCGGTGGTGAACAGCAACAGGCCGCTGGTGTTCACGTCCAGCCGACCGATGGTGATCCAGCGCGCGCCCTTGAGGCGGGGCAGATTCTGGAACACCGTGGGCCGGCCTTCCGGATCGTGGCGGGTGGTGACCTCCCCGTCCGGCTTGTGGTAGATCAGCACCCGCGGGGCGGCCTGGGCTTTCAAGACCAGGGGCTGGCCGTTGAGCGTGACCTGCTCCCGACCCGTCAGGCGCTGGCCCAGGGTGGCGGGCAGGCCATCAACCCGGATGCGACCCTCGCTGATCCAGGTTTCGATTTCCCGACGCGAGCCGAGTCCGGCCCCCGCCAGCCATTTCTGGATGCGCTCGGCGGTTTGCGTGGCCGGGCGGGATTCAGCGGGCCGGGTCCGCTGCGGACGGGAGGGTTTCATCGGCAATCTCCGTAATTGAGGGCATAGGGGCCGGGTCGTTTTCAGATGCCTCGGGCAATGGCGGCAGATCGGCCAGGGCGCGCAGATTCAGATCGGCGAGGAAGGTCGGGGTGGTGCCATACAATGCGGGTCGGCCGGGGCGTTCGAGGTGGCCAATCTGCTGAATCCAGCCTCGCTCCAGCAAGGTGCGCAAGATACCCGTACTCACCGCCACGCCGCGCACAGCCTCGATTTCCCCGCGGGTGATGGGCTGACGATAGGCGATCAGGGCCAGCGTTTCCATCACGGCCCGGGAGTAGCGCGCCGGGCGTTCGGGCTGCAGGCGGGCCACGTAGGGCGCATAGCGGACGCGCACCTGCAGGCGCCATCCGCCCGCCACTTCCACCAACTCCAGCGCACGCTGGGCGCAGCTTTCCATCAGCCAGGTCAAGGCGGCGGACAATTCCGCAGCGCTCAGGGGCTCGGGCGCAAACAGGCTCGCCAGTCGGGCCGCCGGGATCGGCTCGCCGGCAGCCGAGAGCGCCGCTTCCAGGATACGCCCCCGTTCTGCCCGGAGGTCCGCCGCCCAGGGGTCGGGTCGTTCATCCATCAGGGTCAATTCCGGCGAGCTGCAGCCTGAACGGGGCGGCAGGATCGGGCTGGTGCGCGGTGACGCGCTGTTCCCGGATCAGTTCCAAGACTGCCAGAAAAGTCACCACCAGCCCCAGCCGGCCTTCTTGCCGAGTCCACAGGGCGTCGAGGGTCAGCGGGCCGGCTGCGCCATCGAGGCGCGCCAGCACCGCTGACATGCATTCGCGGATGGAGAGAACCTCGCCGCGGATGGTGTGGTGGGTGAACAGGGCGCTGCGCTGGATCAGCGCCGCGAAGGCCAGGGCCAGATCGCGGGCAGCCACTTGCGGCGGCGGGCGTTCGGGAACCCATTCCGGGACGGCAACCGCCATTGGAAACAGATCCCGTTCCAGTCGCGGCAGGGCGTCCAACTGATCCGCCGCACTGCGGATGCGGGCGTATTCCTGTAGCCGCCGCACCAGTTCGGCCCGCGGATCCTCCGCTTCCTCATCCGCCTGTACGGGCGGACGGGGCAGCAGCAGCCGCGACTTGATCTCCGCCAGCCAGGCCGCCATCAGCAGGTATTCCGCAGCCAGTTCCAGGCGCAGCGATTGCAACAGATCGATGTAGCCCATGTACTGCCGGGTGATCTCGGCCACCGGGATGTCCAGGATGTCCAGGTTCTGGCGCCGAATCAGGTAGAGCAACAGGTCCAGCGGGCCTTCGAAACTCTCCAGCACCACCTCCAGCGCGTCGGGGGGGATGTAGAGATCCTGCGGCAGGCGCGTCAGCAACTCGCCGCGCACCCGGGCGTGGACCAGCGCGGCGGGAAGGGTCTCGGTGCCTCGCGCCGCGGTTCCAGGCATGGCGGACTCGATCAAGAGGCGCGCAATCCCATGGCCTGGCGGACCTCGGTTATGGTGGCTCCGGCCTGCTCGCGGGCCCGTTCGGCGCCTTCGGCCAGGATCGTGTTGACGCGCGCCCGATCCTCGGTGAACTCCCGGGCGCGGGCCTGGATCGGCGCCAGTTCGGCCGTGATTGCCTCGATCAGGGGCTTTTTGCAATCCAGGCAGCCGATGCCGGCAGTGCGGCAACCGGTTTGCACCCAGTTCTGCATGGTTTCATCGGAATAAACCTGATGCAGTCCCCAGACCGGGCAACGGGCGGGTTCGCCCGGGTCGATGCGCCGCACCCGGGCCGGATCCGTGGGCATGGTGCGCAGTTTCTGGGCCACCTGGTCCAAAGGTTCGCGCAGGGCGATGGTGTTGCCGTAGGACTTGGACATTTTCTGGCCATCCATCCCTGGCAGGCGCGGGGCGGACGTCAACAACGCCTGGGGCTCGACCAGGATCTGGCGCGCGCCGCCTTCCAGATAACCCAGCAAGCGGTGGCGCTCGTCGGGGGCCAGCACGCTCTGCGCCTCGACCAGTCCCCTCGCTGCGGTCAAGGCCTCGCCATCGCCTTGTTCCTGGTAGCGCTGGCGCAGTTCGCGGTAGCGCCGGACGGTTTTCGGGTCCAGCCGCTGTAGCGCTTCCTCAATCCGTTGTTCAAGATTCGTTTCCCGACCGAAGAGATGGTTGAAGCGGCGCGCAATCTCGCGGGTGAGCTCCACGTGCGCCACCTGATCCTCGCCCACCGGCACGCGGGTGCCGTGGTAGATCAGGATGTCTGCACTCTGCAGCACGGGGTAGCCCAGGAAACCGTAGGTGGCCAGGTCGCGTTCCTTGAGCTTTTCCTGCTGGTCCTTGTAGGTTGGCACCCGTTCCAGCCAGCTCAGGGGCGTGATCATGGACAGCAGCAGGTGCAGCTCGGCGTGCTCGGGAACCTGGGACTGAACGAAAATCGTGGCCTGGTTCGGATCGATTCCCACCGCCAGCCAGTCGATCACCATCTCGAAGGTGAGCTGGGCGATCTGCCCCGGGTTTTCATAATGCGTGGTCAACGCATGCCAGTCGGCGGCGAAGAACAGGCATTCGGTCTGTTGCTGAAGCTGCAGCCAGTTTTTCAGCACGCCGTGGTAGTGGCCCAGGTGCAGCGCGCCGGAGGGGCGCATGCCCGAAACCACGCGGCCAGCGGCGGGAAGTTGATCGTTCACAAGCGCTCCATGGGGTCGGCGATCCGGCGTTACGGGATGTCAATGGCCGATTATACCCGGCTGCGGGTCGGGTCGATCTGCAAGGCGTCGGCTTGGCTTCGCTTGAGCATTTCCTGTGTCAGCAGCGGGATTTGCTGGAGGGCGTGGTTGACTCGGGCGGGCGCGGTCATTTCCTGGTCCACAGACAGGTTTTATTGGGGTCTGAGCCGGAGGACTACATTGCCGATCTCGACATCAGCACCGTGAAGAAGCGACAGGGAATGTTGTCGGTTGTTCGACAATGGAACCGAAAAATGTCTTCTTTGTGACTTTGCGGTGCGATCCGGTCGGGGTCGATGGGTTCGCCATCGACCCCGGATACAGGGTCAGGGTGTCAGTCCGAGCCGCTGCAGCAATCCCGCGCCGTAGGCCGGGTCAGCCTTGCTGCAATGGCCGATCCAGCGCCGCTGGATGAACTCCGGTACGGACTGCATGGCGCCCGCCATCGCATCCAGCAGGCGCGCTTTCTCATCCGCCGGCAGCAGGCGGAACAGGTTGCCGGCCTGGGTGGTGTCGTCGTTGCCGTCGCGGTGGTTGTAACGGTCGGCATCGCCGGAGATCGCCAGCGGTGGCTCCTTGAAGCGTGCGTCTTCCTTGGGGCCACCAAAGGAGTTTGGCTCGTAGTTCGGCCCGCCGCCGTTGTTGTCGTCAAAGCGCATGGCGCCATCGCGGTGGTAATGGTGCACCGGGCACCGCGGTTTGTTGACCGGCAGCGCTCCGGCGTTGATGCCGAGGCGGTAATGGTGGGCGTCGGCGTAGGCGATGACGCGGAATTGCAGCATCTTGTCCGGCGAGTGGCCGATGCCGGGCACCACATTGCCGGGCGAGAAGGCGGACTGCTCGACCTCGGCGAAGTAGTTGGCCGGGTTGCGGTTCAGCTCCAGGATGCCAACCTCTTGCAAGGGATAGTCCTGGTGCGGCCAGACCTTGGTGAGGTCGAAGGGGTTGTAGGGCGTCTTGTCGGCATCGCTCTCCGGCATGATCTGGACCATCATTCGCCACTTGGGGTAGTCGCCGCGCTCGATGGCCTCAAACAGATCGCGCTGATGGGATTCACGATCCTCGCCGATGAGTTTTGCCGACTCGGCGTCGGTCATGCACTTGATGCCCTGCATGGATTTGAAGTGGAACTTGACCCAGTGGCGCTCGCCGGCGTCATTGAAAAAGCTGTAGGTGTGCGAGCCGAAGCCATGCATGTGGCGCAGCGTCGCCGGCAGGCCGCGGTCGGAGAACAGGATGGTCACCTGATGCAGCGCCTCTGGCGACAGCGACCAGAAATCCCACATGGCCGTCGGGTTGCGCAGGTTGGTGCGCGGGTCGCGCTTCTGGGTATGGATGAAATCGGGGAACTTGAGCGGGTCGCGCACGAAGAAGACCGGCGTGTTGTTGCCGGCCAGATCCCAGTTGCCTTCTTCGGTGTAGAACTTGACGGCGAAGCCGCGCACATCCCGCTCGGCATCGGCTGCGCCACGCTCGCCGGCGACGGTGGAGAAGCGCAGGAACACCTCGGTCTGTTTGCCGACGGCCGAGAACAGCCCGGCCTTGGTGTAGCGGCTGATATCCTGCGTGATGGTCAACGTGCCATAGGCCGCCGAACCCTTGGCGTGGACAATGCGTTCGGGGATGCGTTCGCGGTTGAAGTGGGCGTGTTTCTCGAACAGTTGCCAATCTTGCGTCAGCAGCGGCCCGCGTGGACCGGCGCTCAGGCTGTTCTGGTTGTCACCGACCGGTATGCCGGCTTCGGTGGTCTGGGTCTTGGGTTCGTCAGCCATGAGGCCTCCTGTGCCTACAGTTTCCGGGTTCATCCGCCTGCATGATGAATGGCGGATGCTTCAACCCTAGCCTTTTTGTTTTTAAATTAAAAATTAATTGTTTTTAATTTAAAGATCGTATTTGACTATCGACCGAATGGTCCTGAATGTCCTGCGAAAGTCATTGAAGCTCATGGTTTACAGGCATGATGGCCACGGTGGCGCGAGGAGATACACGCAAGGTGATGCGATCCCGGTATTCCCCGATCGAATTGCCAGTTTTCAGCGGCCGAACCAGCGCGGCTGCAGCCACGCTCCCGCCAGCATAGCCAACACAAAGGGAATGGCTTCGGCGGGATGGATGAGCAAGGCGGCGATGGCTGGACCCGGGCAATACCCGGCAATGCCCCAGCCAATCCCGAACAGGATTGCGCCAGCAAGAAGCTTGCGATCAATGGCGGCGCTTGCAGGCAGATTGAATCGGGGCGCCCACAAGGGTTGACGACGGCTCTGGATCCAGGGAAAAAGCAGCGCCGTCACCAGGACGCCGCCGCCCATGACCAAGGCAAGGCTTGGGTCCCAGAAGCCGGTCACATCCAGAAATGCGATTACTTTCAGGGGATTGACCATTTGGGCCACGGAAAGTCCCAAGCCAAACAGAACGCCTGAGATCAAGGCAGCGCTAAGACTTTTCATGACAGAACCCCCAATAGATGGCGCGTTCCAAATACGGTCACTATCGCAACCAACAGAAAAGTCCCCGTGGCAGCCAGTGAGCGGGGAGAGCGGCGACCCAGGCCGCAGACACCATGGCCACTCGTGCATCCGCCTCCCAGGCGGGTCCCGGTGCCAACCAAAAATCCGCCCACGAGAAGAGCCCAGAGGGGGAAACCTTCGCGAAGTTCAAAGGCCAAACCAGGGATGGGGAAAGCGAGCAGGGTGCCCAGCAACAATCCAGCCAGAAAGGCCATGCGCCAGCCGCGATCGCTCGGGCCGCCGGGCAGCAGCCCAAAGACAATCCCGCTGATACCCGCGATTCGGCCGATGGACAGCAGCAGCAATGCGGCGCTGGTGCCGATCAGGACTCCCCCGAGCAGTGCGGTAACAGGCGTGAATTCAGTCATCGTGAGGGGGCCTCTTAAATTCCTTTGTCGGAATAATCATATTTCTTTTAGCGATTAAAATAAATGCACCTGTATCGAGCGAGGGGCTGTGATCCACAGGCGATTCCTGAATCCTTGATCCTTGATCCTCTAGCCCAGCTTGCGCCATGGCGACTTGCCAGTCGAGCATGGGATTGTGGTTTCTCAGTGGTCTGGAGTCATAATGTATACTCGCGATGGCCGCGTATGCGGCACGGGCCGTCTGTGCCCGCAGCCCCCGGACAAGCGAGAGTGGCGGAATTGGTAGACGCGCTGGATTTAGGTTCCAGTGGGCTTGTCCCGTGAGAGTTCGAGTCTCTCCTTTCGCACCATGGCAGGTGGCACACGATTTGGATGCATGATTCTCAATGGACATGCGGTGGATGAATTTCTTGTTGGAGAAAGAGCGAATGCAGAGCGCAGTTGAGGTCACCGGAACACTGGAACGCCGGATCCGGGTGCAGGTTCCCGCGCAGGAAGTGGATCAACAGGTGGAGGACCG
>PKDC01000011.1 GCA_002862435.1 Pseudomonadota bacterium
TTTGTTCACTGGGGAGCTGCCGATGACCGACCGCTACGCCGTTGTGGGACACCCCATCGCCCACAGTCAATCCCCCCGGATCCACCGCCTGTTCGCGGCGCAGACGGGTCAGGATCTGAGTTATGAAGCCATCCTCGCGCCGCTGGACGGGTTTGCCGTCACGCTGCGCCGGTTTGTTGCCGAGGGCGGCAAGGGGCTGAACGTCACGCTCCCGTTCAAGGCGGAAGCCTTCATTTTGGCTGATATCTGTTCCCCTCGTGCCACCCAGGCCAGCGCCGCGAACACGCTCACGGTCGGTGCCGACGGTCGCCTGTGGGGTGACAACACCGACGGCGTGGGGCTGGTGCGGGATTTGAAGGAGGCGCTTGGACTGACGCTGTTCGAACGTCGACTCTTGATTCTGGGAGCGGGGGGAGCCGCCTGCGGCATCCTGGGGCCGCTGCTGGAGGAAGGGCCTCGCGGATTGGTGGTTGCCAACCGGACGGCGGCGCGTGCCGAGGCGCTGGCGGACCGTTTTCACTGTCTCGGTCCGGTGCGTGGAACGGGATTGGCAGCGCTGGCAGGGGCCGGTCCATTCGACCTGATCCTCAACGCAACGGCCGCCAGCCTGTCCGATGCGGTTCCCGACCTGCCGCCTGGGCTGGTGGCGGCCCATACCGTGTGTTACGACCTCGCCTATGGCCACGGACCGACTGCGTTCATGCACTGGGCGCAACAGCAGGGCGCGGCGCGTGCTGAAGACGGCCTCGGCATGCTGGTGGAACAGGCTGCTGTGGCCTTTGAGCTGTGGCGCGGTATGCGCCCCGATACGGCCCCGGTGCGAGCCGCTTTGCGTCAGGGCGCGCCGCAAGCCCCCGATGCCGATTCATGAGCCCGTATGCCCAGGCCCAGCAATGGCTGGCCGCTCAGCCGGATTGGGTCGCCGACATCAGCCGGCGCGCCACCGAACTCGATTGCCAGGCTGCCGGCCGCGTGGGGTTGACGCCGTGCCCGCCGCAGCTTGCGTTTGATTTACGCGGTACCCGGGCCGGTTGCGCCAGCGCCGATGGCCGCATCCGCCTAAATCCCGTCCTGTTGCGGGAGAACCCGGCGGACTTCCTGGCGCAGACGCTGCCCCACGAGGTGGCCCATTGGGTCGTGTTCCGCTGGCGGCCGGGCGCCGCGCCCCATGGGCCTGAGTGGCGCGAAGTGATGAATGGGCTCGATGCGCCGGCCCGGCGCTGCCATGGCTTTGATGTGGGCCGGGCAAGAGTCAGAATCCTGCGTCGCCACCCCTATGCCTGCGCTTGCCGGGCACATGAGGTGAGCGCCATTCTCCACCGGCGCATCCAGGGCGGAGCAGCCTATCGCTGTCGCGCCTGCGGTAGCGTGCTTCGCCCACAAGGGGAGGCAGGTGCGGGCGGGGATTAGCGCAAAAATACGCGATCCATGGAATCTTGCCAGCTAAGACAGTGCGGCTTTGCATCCCAGATGAACCAAAAGCGGGCTAATATCAGCTTGGCATTTCGCCGAGGCATCGATTGCAGGGCAGACAGGGAGGAAGCGTCATGTTGAGACAGGTTTGCGGTGTGGAGGATCTGGCGGTCGGGGCCATGCAAAAGTTCGATGTCGCCGGAACGTCGATTGTGCTGTATCGACTGCAGGATGGCTTCTATGCCACCCAGCGGCTGTGCAGCCACACTTGGGGGCCGCTGGATCGGGGGCGGCTGGAGGGTGATTGTGTGGTGTGCCCCTTGCATCGGGCGCGTTTCGATGTACGGACCGGGGCGGTCAAGCAGTGGGCCAACTTTCCGCCTGGGATCCAGTTGCTGAATTTCCTGCGTGGTCACAAGCCGTTGACCACCTATCCGGTGGAACTGAAAGAGGATCGGGTCTGGGTCGATGTCTGATCCACGCTATATGCCCTATCCGGCGCGGCGCTTGGGCTATAATCGCCCGCTTTAATCCGAAGCCACGGGCGCGGCGCGTCTGCAGGGGAGCGCTTCGGCGCGGCGCACTATTTCAGTCAAGGATTTTCGATTCACCATGGCCTTGATCGTCCAGAAATACGGGGGCACCTCGGTCGCCACCATCGAGCGCATTGAGCAGGTGGCCCGCAAGGTCATCTCCGCGCGCGCGCGCGGAGACAGCGTGGTGGTCGTGGTGTCGGCGATGAGTGGGGAAACCGACCGCCTGTTGGGGTTGGCCCGCCAGATCGCGGCCCGTCCGGATGCGCGCGAGGTGGACGTCCTGATCTCGACCGGCGAGCAGGTCACCATCGCCTTGCTGGCCATGACGTTGCAGAAGCTCGGCTGCCCGGCGCGCTCCTATACCGGCGTACAGATTCCCATCGTCACCGACGCGGCTTTTGGCAAGGCGCGCATCGCGCAGATCGATCCCGCCCGGATGCAGGCCGATCTGGCGGCGGGACGCGTGGTGGTGGCGGCAGGTTTCCAGGGGGTGGACGCCGACGGCAATATCACCACATTGGGCCGCGGCGGTTCGGACACCACCGGCGTCGCCCTGGCGGCTGCCCTGGGTGCCGATGAGTGCCAGATCTTCACCGACGTCGACGGGGTCTACACCGCCGATCCACGCATTGTGCCCACGGCCCGGCGCCTTGATCACGTCACCTTCGAGGAAATGCTGGAGTTGGCGAGTCTAGGCGCCAAGGTGCTGCAGATCCGGTCGGTGGAGTTCGCCGGCAAATACAATGTCCCGCTGCGGGTCCTGTCGACGTTTCAGGACGGACCGGGCACGCTGATCACCTATGAGGAGCAGCAGGTGGAAGAGGTCATCATCTCCGGCATCGCCCATAATCGCGATGAGGCCCAGATCACGGTGAGCGGCATTGCCGACCAGCCCGGGGTGGCGTACCGCGTGCTGGGGCCGGTGGCCGATGCCAATATCGAAGTGGACATGATCGTGCAGAACGTGGCGCGCGACGGCACCACTGATCTCACTTTCACGGTCCATCGCAATGATCATGAGCGCGCATTGGAGATTCTGCGTGCCGGGCAGGCGGAACTGAATGCCCGGGAGATCGCCGGGGATGCCGGTATCGCCAAGGTCTCCGTGGTCGGGGTGGGGATGCGCAGCCATGCCGGCGTGGCCGCGCGCATGTTCGCCGTGCTGGCCACTGAGGGCATCAACATCCGCATGATCTCCACTTCCGAAATCAAGATTTCGGTGGTGGTGGGCGAAAAATACATGGAACTGGCCGTGCGCGCGCTGCATGAGGCCTTCGGTCTGGACCAGAAACCCAATTCCCATTAATGGCGAGGAGGGTCGGCCGATATCATCGGGAGATCACAGGATGTGGCCTGTCCCGGACGCGTCAATGGATTGCAAGGAGCTTTAGATGCTGATTCTGACAAGACGAGTGGGTGAGACGGTCATGGTGGGTGATGAAGTCACCATCACCGTGCTGGGGGTGAAGGGCAATCAGGTGCGCCTGGGCATCAACGCTCCCAAGGATGTGGCCGTTCACCGGGAGGAAATCTATCAACGGATCAAGCACGAACATGATGAGCAGGAACCCGAAGGTTCAGTCGGGCGTTGAGCGGCGGCGCTTTACCCATTGCCGCAATCTCGATAGAATCCCCGCTTCTTGAGTGTTGTCACCCAGCCCGGAGCGGCCTGCGGTGATGGATGATCGATCACGGAGAGATGGCCGAGAGGCCGAAGGCGCTCCCCTGCTAAGGGAGTATGGGCCAAAAGCCCATCGAGGGTTCGAATCCCTCTCTCTCCGCCACTTTCCGGGATGAATCCGATTTATTCCGGGGTAGCTTGATGTAGCCCGTCCCGGTCTTCGGTGACTGCCCTGTCTTGAAGCGCGTTCATCCCCGCGTTCCTGATGCGATTCTTCTGGGGTCCAGCCTTCCTGCCCCCCCAGGCTGTGCCATCGCACTTGATCTCGAATGTTGACTGAATAGCGCCCATCCTTGAGGGCCGACTCGGCCATCCGGAACCCGGCGCGAATCCCGGCCACTGTGCCAGAAAAGATAACATTGGCGCGAAAATTGCTTTTATTTTCACCGCTAGTTGCAGGCTCAGTCGCTCGTGTTTTTCGAAATGTGCAGGAGGATGGATGGCGCAGCAGGGATTGTGGCGAACCAAATCAATCGAGCAGGCGAATGACACCGGGGAATCGGGGCTTCATCGCGCGTTGTCTGGGCTTGACCTGACGCTGCTGGGCATCGGCGCCATCATCGGCGCGGGCATCTTCGTACTCACCGGCATCGCGGCGGCGACCAAGGCGGGACCTGCGTTGACGCTGTCCTTTGTGCTGGCGGGGCTGGCCTGCCTGTTCGCGGCCCTGGTCTACGCCGAATTTGCCAGCACCGTGCCGGTTTCGGGCAGCGCCTACACCTATTCCTACGTGACGCTGGGGGAACTCGGCGCTTGGATCATTGGCTGGGACCTGATCCTGGAATATTCGGTCGCCTCGGCAGCAGTAGCCATCGGCTGGTCGGGTTATTTCAACCGCGTCCTGTCCGGGATCGGCCTGGGTTTGCCGGATGTCCTCACGCGAACGCCATTTGATGGGGGTTGGCTCAATCTGCCGGCCTTTCTGATCATCCTGGGTGTAAGCGGGATTCTGGCGCTGGGAATCCGGGAAAGCAGTCGCTTCAACAATGCCATCGTGGTGCTCAAGCTGGGCATCATCGCGCTGTTTCTGGTGGCGGCTATCCCGCAAGTCGACACGACCAACTGGGATCCCTATTTCCCCTTTGGCTGGAACGGGGTGGTCAGCGGCGCCGGGCTGATTTTCTTCGCTTACATTGGCTTCGACGCGGTGTCCACCGCCGCCGAGGAAGCGCGCAACCCCCAGCGCGACATCCCGCGCGGCATTCTCGGTTCACTGGTGATCTGTACGCTGATCTATATCATCGTGGCCGCCGTGCTGACGGGGATCGTTCCCTATGCCCGGCTCAACGTTCCGGACCCTGTCGCGTTTGGCCTGGAACATATTGGGGCACATACCGCGGCGGGCTTGATCAGCGTGGGCGCCATCGCTGGCCTGAGCTCGGTGCTGCTCGTGCTGCTCTATGGCCAGAGCCGCATCTTTTTCGCCATGTCTCGGGACGGTCTGTTGCCGCCGGTTTTCTCCCAGGTGCATCCGCGTTTTCGCACCCCGGTGCGGGTGATCATGGTCACGGGGTCACTGGTGGCCTTGGTGGCGGGGTTCATGCCGATCCAGCAGGTGGCGGAACTGGTCAATGTCGGGACACTGTCTGCCTTCATCATGGTCTCGGTGGCGGTGATGGTGCTGCGTTACACCCGCCCTGAACTGCACCGTCCATTCCGCACGCCCTGGGTGCCGCTGGTCCCGCTACTGGCGATTGTTTTCTGCGGCTACCTCATCGCCAGCCTGGATGCCGTCACGCTCTGGCGGTTCGTGATCTGGATGGCTTTGGGTCTGGTGATTTATTTCCTCTACGCGCGCCATCACAGTCGCCTGGCGCCCTGATGCTGATTCCCAAGATGGAGCCTGTCGGCTCGGCTCAAGTCGCGGCGTAGATCGGATCCGGGAGGTGGGATTGCACCTCCGCCGCGGTGTGGATTCGGGTGAGGTCCAGATTGAGACTGGCGAGCACCTGTTTGGCCACCTGTTCATCCAGCGTCCCACGGAGCAAGCCCAGGAAACGCGGCGGTGCCACCAGCACCAAGCCATCGAAATCATGGGCATTGTGGTGAACATGGAGGCGCTCGGCCAGCTCATGGGCAAAGCGCTGGGCCTCCTGGTCATGGGGATCGGTGGTCGCTTCCATGCCGTGTCGATGGTGCCCCTGGGTATCGACGGCTCGCCCGGCCCGGTCGGACAGGAGTTCATGATCCTGTAGCCGGGCAGCAGAGTGGACCGCATCCTCCAACTCGACCAAGGGGCCGCGCGGGGTCTCAGCCCGGAACAGCCGCGCCCGAGACGCATCCGCCACCACGACCCATACCTTACGCTTGTTGTGATCCATGATGAACTCCCGCTACGTCATGACGCCATTGGAATGACCATAACAGAAGCGCTGCGCGCACGATTGACCTGGATCAGGGAAGGCGGCGCCTTCAGCGGTCGGGCAGGACGATGTTGAGTTCCAGAATGTCGCAATCGCCCTGATGATCGACCTCGACCCTCACTGCATCGTCGCTCACGGTCACATAGCGCCGCACCACCTCCAGCAGGTCACGCTGCAGGCTGAGGAAATAATCCGGGCGCTGGTTTTCGCGACGCTGATGGGCCACCACGATCTGCAGCCGTTCCTTGGCCACCGAGGCGCTGGATTTGCTGGATGAGCGGAAAAAACTCAGGATACCCATGGCTCAACCTCCGAACAATCGCCGCAGGAAGCTCTTTTCCTCTTCCACGAAACGCAATGGCCGCGATTCGCCGAGATAGCGGGCCACCGTATCGCCATAGGCCTGGCCAGCCTCGCTCTTGTCCTCCAAGATGACCGGCGTTCCGGCGTTGGAACACTGCAATACCGTGGGAGACTCAGGAATGACCCCGAGCAGCGGGATGGAGAGGATGTCCTGGACATCCTGCAGGCTCAGCATCTCGCCCTTGCTGACCCGCTTCGGTGCATAGCGGGTGATGATCAGGTGTTCGTTCACCTTGCCATCCTGGCGCTCTGCGTGGCGCGTTTTGCTGGCCAAGAGGCCCAGCACGCGGTCCGAGTCCCGTACCGAGGACACCTCGGGATTGGTGACCACGATGGCGTCATCGGCGAAGTACATTGCCAGATGCGCGCCCTTTTCGATCCCGGCGGGGGAGTCGCACAGAACATAGTCGAATTCGCGGGACAAGTCGTCCAGCACGCGACCCACCCCCTCCTGGGTCAGCGCGTCCTTGTCTCGGGTCTGGGAGGCCGCCAACACGGCCAGATTGGGCAGGCGCTTGTCCCGGATCAGGGCCTGGCCAATGGTGGCCTCTCCCTGAATCACGTTGACGAAGTCATACACGACGCGACGTTCGCAGCCCATGATGAGGTCGAGGTTGCGCAGGCCGACATCGAAGTCGACGATGGCAGTCTTGAAGCCCCGCAGGGCCAGGCCGGTTCCAAAGGCGGCGGAGGTGGTGGTTTTCCCGACCCCGCCTTTACCGGAGGTCACCACAATAATGCGTGCCAAAGGGAATGCTCCTCGTGAGTTCAAATCAGGCAAATGAAGTGAGTGTCAGCGACATAAGGTGAACCGGCTACAGGGGGAGAACGTGCAGGTTCTCGCCGTCCAGGTAAATCTGTGCGCCTTGCCCCCGGAGCGCCGGTTCCACATCCTCGGCCAGTCGATAGTAGCCCGCTACGGAAATCAGTTCGGCTTCCAGCACCCGACAGAAGATGCGGGCGCTGCGGTCGCCACGCAACCCGGCCAGGGCGCGACCGCGCAGGGCGCCGTAGACATGGATGCTGCCCTCGGCGAGCAATTCGGCGCCATGGCTTACCGGCCCCACCACGACCAGATCGCCTTTGGCGTAGATCTGTTGGCCGGAGCGTACCGGCTCAGTGACCAGACGGGTGGTTGGCGTGGCCTCCACAACCATTGGCCGGGGCTCTCCCGCGGCGGACCGGCCTTCGGCGAGCACGCCAAGCGCCAGGGTGCGGGCTTGCTGCTCATGGGCGCCGTCTGCGCCGCGCACCGCCACAGGCACTAGATCCAGGGCTCGCAGGCGCTCCACCAGAGTCGACAGGTCCCAGTCGCCTTCGGGCACTGCCTGCAGGTCCAGGACAATCGGTGCGCCTTTGAAAAAATCGGGTGCCTGCTGAATGCGCCGCGTCACCTGGCGGGCAATGCGCTCGGGATCGGCATCGAACACCTTCAGCACCGTGAAGGTGAAGCCCGCGCCCTTCAGTTCGCAGGCCTGGACGCGAGAAACGCTTGAGGGACGGGTCGCCATGGGCTGGACTCCGGGCCGGATGATTCAGAGGGATACAACGCCGGCTATCGACGAACACTTGGGGTCAAACATCACAAACCAGAGCGGACATTGCGGACCCGTCCGAAGTGCCAAGCCAAGCTCAAGCCCAAGACCAATACGCCGAAGCCCAGGGCTGCTGTCTCGGCATTGTAACCGGGTTCATAGGGAGCCATGGCCCCCAGCAACAGGCAACCCCCCACAAAGTTGGCAAAGCCCCACAGGATGTTGACGATGGGGGAGGAATCCCCCACCCCGGGCGGCTGAGCGAAGGGGGTCGGAAAGGCCTTTCCGGAGAGGCCGTGCACAAAATGGGGAATACCATTTGCCAGGAAAATTCCTGCCAGAAAACGCACCAGCAGCAGGCTCCATGCCATGATCATCGCTCCATCGGGACAGTGTGGTGCAAGCGATTTCGTTCGCCTTGCGCGCTTATTCCAGAATCGACTTGGAAACGATCTGGATCGACTCCGGTGTCACGTCCAGATCATAGACGATGGGAACCCCCGTTGGGATTTCCAGGCCCATGATGTCGGCATCGGAAATCCCCTCGAGATCCTTGGTCAGGCCACGCAGGGAATTGCCATGGGCGGCGATCAGCACCTGGCGCCCAGCGGCCAGATGGGGGCGGATGTGATCCTGAAAATAGGGGCGCACCCGCTCGCAGGTGTCTTTCAGGCTTTCGCCGTGGGGCGGCGGGGTGTCGAAACCGCGCCGCCAGATCTTGAACTGGGCCTCGCCATGCTGCGCCAACACCTCGTCCTTGTTCAGGCCCTGCAGGTCGCCGTAGTGGCGTTCGGCCAGCGCGGTCACATACAGGTAGGCCGGGAATTCGTTGGCGCCCGGCTGGTAGCTCTCCCGGGGCAGGGTGCCCTCGGCAGGCAGGAAGATGGGCGCGCGACCGCTGCGGTTTTCCCGCAGCACCACCTGCAAGGTGGTGATGGCGCGTTGCAGATGAGAGCTGAAGGCGACGTCAAAACTGCGATCCGCCAGCAGGCGACCGGCCCGGGCCGCTTCTTCCCAGCCTTCCGCTGCCAGCGGCACATCCACCCAGCCGGTGAAGCGGTTCTGGGCATTCCAGACGGATTTGCCATGCCGAATCAAAACCAGGCTTGCGTGCATTGGAATTCCCCTTTTTGGCGGTGTCATGGCGCGAAGGGGTTCATTGTAAGGGAACCGGGCCGAGACGCGAACGGGGGCGTCCGACCCGGATTTCGGAGCATCAGGTTTCCGCGAGATCGTCGAGGTAGCGTTCGGCGTCCAGGGCGGCCATGCAGCCGGTGCCGGCCGAGGTGATCGCCTGGCGGTAGACATGATCCATGACATCGCCGGCGGCAAAGACACCGGGGATGCTGGTGGCCGTGGCATTGCCTTCCAGCCCGCTTTTGACTTTCAGATAACCCCCCTGCATCTCCAGTTGCCCTTCGAACAGGCTGCTGTTGGGGGTGTGGCCGATGGCGATGAACACGCCATTGACGGCGAGATCCTGCGTTTCGCCCTCGGTGCTGCGCACCCGCAGTCCCGTGACGCCGGATTGATCGCCCAACACCTCGTCCAGCGCGTGGTTCCACAGCAAGGTGACTTTGCCCTCACGCTCACGGGCAAACAGTTTGTCCTGCAGGATTTTCTCGGCCCGGAAGCGGTCGCGGCGGTGAATCACCGTAACATGGGCCGCGATATTGGCCAGATAAAGGGCTTCCTCCACCGCGGTATTGCCACCGCCCACTACGGCGACGTGCTGGTTGCGATAGAAAAAACCGTCGCAAGTGGCGCAGGCCGAGACGCCCTTGCCCATGAAGGTCTCTTCAGAGGGTAGCCCCAGGTAGCGGGCGCTGGCGCCGGTGGCAATGATCAGGGCGTCGCAGGTATAGACCCCGCTGTCGCCTGCAAGGCGGAAGGGGCGCTGCTGCAAGTCTGCCGTATGGATGTGGTCGAAGATGATCCGGGTGTCGAAACGCTCGGCGTGGGCCTTGAGCTCCTCCATCATTTGCGGTCCCTGCAAGCCCTCCTGACCGCCGGGCCAGTTGTCGACCTCGGTGGTGGTGGTGAGCTGCCCGCCCATCTGGATGCCGGTGATCAGCACCGGTTTGAGGTTGGCCCGCGCGGCGTAGATGGCCGCGGTATAGCCGGCGGGTCCGGACCCGAGAATCAACAAACGCGCATGAGTAACCTGGGTCATGGGGAAACCCTCGAAACCTGGATTAAGGATGAAAGATCGGCCTAGAGGTCGGGCGGGGATGCATCCCAGGAAAAATGGATGCGTCCCCAACCCGGCGAGGACTTACAGTTCGCTGCTGTGCTCGGCGAGATAGCTGGCCACACCCTCGGCGGTGGGTTTCATGCCCGCCTTGCCTTTGCGCCATCCGGCGGGGCAGACCTCGCCATGCGCTTCGGTAAACTGCAGGGCTTCCACCAGACGCAGCATCTCGTCTACTTCCCGGCCCAAGGGCAGGTTGTTGACTACCTGATGCTGCACGATGCCTTCCTTGTTGATCAGGAAAGACGCCCGCAGCGCGACGCCATCCGGATGTTCCACGCCATAGGCACGGACAATCTCGTGGCGCACATCGGCGACCATCGGGAACTGGACAGGGCCAATGCCGCCTTTTTCCACCGGCGTATTGCGCCAGGCATGGTGAGTGAACTGGGAATCGATGGACACGCCGACCACCTGCACGCCCAGGTCCTTGAACTTGGAAACCCGATGGTCATGGGCAATGATTTCCGAGGGGCACACGAAGGTGAAGTCCAGCGGCCAGAAGAACAGGACAACGTATTGACCCTTCAGATCCGACAGACGGAAGGCTTCGTTGATGCTGCCATCGGGCATGACGGCGGCGGCGGTGAAGTCGGGGGCGGGTTGGGTGACCAGAACGCTCATGGCAGGAACTCCTTCCTTATGGATAAAAACCGGGTTACAGGTTCCATTCTAAGAAACCCATTGGGATAAATGAAATGAAAAAAATATTAATCGGAAATAGATTGAAGCTATCGAAGCTTCATCTGGGCGGTCATTTTCCCCGGATCGCCGGGCGGGCACACCGCATTCAGGCCGGTTCGGGATAGTTGCGGGCCCTGTGATGGGGCAGGTTGATCTCATAGCCCCGCAACATGATTTCCCAATACAGGAACGGCAACAGGCTGGTTTTCAGCCACCACATGCTGCGCCGCTCCACATAGGGATCAAGCGGGAAGGTGGGCGTGACCACGCCGTCATAGACGAACTCGGCCAGCATGACCTTGCCGTTGGCGGTGGTCAACGGGCAGGTGCCGTAGCCGTCATAGCGATGAGTCGGTTCCTTGCCGCGCATCTGGGCCAGAAGATTCTTCACCACCACGGGCGCTTGCTGGCGCACCGCGCCGGCGGTCTTGGAATTGGGTGTGGCGGCCACATCCCCCAGGGCGTAGATATTGGGGTATTTCACGTGGCGCAGGCTGAATTTGTCGACATCCACAAAGCCGGTCGCATTGGCCAGGGTGCTTTGGCGGATGAAATCCGGGGCCCGCTGGGGTGGGGTGACGTGCAGTAAATCAAAAGCCTGCTCCACGCGGGTCTTCTGACCGTCGCCCGCTGTGGCTTCGAATGTTGCACGCCGGGCAGGCCCGTCCACTGCCACCAGATGGTGTTGGTAATGCCGATTTACGCCGTAGCGATCGGCGACTTTTTCCAGCGCGCGGGCAAAGGGAGGGACCCCGAAGATCACCGGCGTGGCAAGGTAATAGTGCAGGTCGGCGCTTTGCCCCTTGCGCTGGAAATGGTCGGCGGCGAGATACAGGATTTTCTGGGGCGCGCCAGGGCATTTGAAAGGCATGGGCGCGGCGGTGAATACGGCATTGCCGCCCTGGTAACCCTGGATGCACTCCCATGTATAGGGGGCCATGTCGTAACGGTAATTGCTGCATACCCCGTTCTGCCCCAAGCTTGCTTCCAGCCCGTCGATGGCGCCCCAGTCGCAGATGATGCCGGGGCAAACGATGAGATGGTCGTAGCCCACAGTCGCGCCATTCGCCAACACCACTTGATGATGCTCGGGCTCGATCGCGCTGACTGCATCCTGGATCCAGGTGGCCCCCATCGGCATCAGGCCCCGCATGGCGCGGCGGGTGGACGTGTCGGCAAACACACCACCGCCCACCAGGGTCCAGCCGGGCTGGTAGTAATGGAATTCAGCCGGCTCGATCACCGCGACGTCGAGGCGGTTGTTCAGGCGTAACAGGCGGGAGGCGACCGCCAGGCCGGCGGCGCCGCCGCCGATGACGACGATTTGGTGGCCCTGGGACGGAAACGTGGCAGCCATGGTTATTTCCTCTGGAAGCGCTCAACCGGTTCTTAAGATAGCCGCAAAACGGGGTTGTGGTCAGTCACGCTTGTGTTGCACGGGCGCGAGGCATGGCCTTTGGGCTCACGACGAATCCGCGAGGAGGCGCTCCATGGTGAGCGCCCCCGCATAACGGGGCGCCCAGTAATCCGGGTCGATGGCATCGACTCGGACACTCTTTCCGGAGGAGGGCGCATGCACCATACGACCCTCGCCCATGTAGATCCCGACGTGCGACACCGCGCCGTCGATGCGGAAAAACAACAGATCCCCTGGCGCCAAAGCGCGGGGAGGAAGCTTGCGTGCCTGCTCGGCTTGGTCGATGGCGCGGCGCGGCAAGCGAAATCCCGCCTGGCGATAGGCGTAGGTCACCAGACCGCTGCAATCGAAACCGCCCGGCGCCATGCCGCCCGGCCGATAGGGCTGGCCGGTCATCGCCAGGGCCTGAGCCACCACCTCAAGGCGCCGGGACGCCAGATCGGGGAACTGCCCTGGGGCAGGCAGGGCCCCCGGCGCGGGCGGGTGAATCGGCGTACAAGCGCTCAGTGCCAGCAGCAGCCAAAACAAGGTCATGCGCCCGTTGACCACCGGCAACGCTGGGAAAGGGGACCCAAGCCAGCGCATCCTGTTCACAGCAGAAACACACTTGCCAGGCCCAGAAAGATGAAAAAACCGCCGCTGTCGGTGATGGCAGTGAGCAACACGCTCGATCCCAGGGCCGGATCCCGTTCCAACCGATGCATGGTGAGGGGAATGAAAATCCCCATCAGGGCAGCCAGCGCCAGATTGAGCAGCATGGCGGTGCTCATGACCAGGCCCAGTTTCAGATTGCCATAGAGCAGATAGGCCACCGTGCCGACAGCACCACCCCATACAACGCCATTGAGAAGCGCCACCTGCATTTCCTTGCGGATCAGCCGACGGGTATTGCTGCCGGTGATCTGTCCCAGGGCCAGGGCGCGGATGATCAACGCAGAGGTCTGATTGCCGGTGTTGCCGCCGATGCCGGCCACGATGGGCATGAGCGCCGCCAAGGCCACCAGCCGCTCGATGGTGCCCTCGAACAGGCCGATCACCCGCGAGGCGATCAGGGCCGTGACCAGATTGACGGCCAGCCAGGGCCAGCGGTTGCGTACGCTGGGGCCGACCCCGGCGAACAGGTCTTCCTCCTCGCGCAGGCCGGCCCGTCCCAGCATTTCCGCATCGCGTGCTTCTTGCAGGAAATCCACCACCGCGTCGACGGTGAGTCGCCCCAGAACACGTCGCTGGGCATCCACCACGGGCGCCGAGACCAGGTCATAACGCTCGAAGGCCTGGGCCGCTGCACTGGCCGCGTCGAGCGGGGAGAAGGTCACCACATCCCGCGCCATTACCTCGGACACGCGGCGGACCGGATCCTCTGCCACCATGCGGCGCAGCAGCAAGGCCCCGGTGAGGACGCCGTGCCGATCGGTCACGAACAGCTTGTCCGTATGGTCGGGCAGTTCCCCCATGCGCCGGAGATAGCGATACACCAGATCCAGGGTGATGTCTTCCCGGATGGTCACCGGTTCGTAATCCATCAGCGTGCCGACCGTGTCCTCGGGATAGGACAGGGCGGTTTGCAGCCGGGCGCGATGCCGGGCATCCATGGTGTCCAGCACCCGTTGCAGGACGTCGCGCGGCAGGTCGGCGGCCAGGTCCGCCAGTTCGTCCGCGTCGAGCTGTGCCGCTGCCGCCTGCAGTTCGGTCTGGTCCATGCGGGCGATGAGGCTTTCGCGAACCGCGTCGGAGACCTCCAGCAGGATTTCCCCATCCTGGTCCGCCCGCACCAGATCCCAGACCGTCAGGCGATCCTCCAATGGCAGGGATTCCAGAACATAGGCGATATCGGCCACATGAAGACGATGGAGCTTGCGCTCCAGTTCGCTCAGGTGCTGGCGGTGCAGGACCTGTTGTTCGAGGGCGTGACGCGGGGTGTCGCTGCGTTCCAGCACGTGCTCGACCAAGTGCTGTTTGCGCAGCAGATTGGTGACCTCCTGCAGGATGTTCTGCAAGTGGTTGCTGTCGGCCGGTCGCTGGATCGGAGCTGTTTCCATGAAAACTCCGCGGTCAGGTGAGGATTACAGGCGGCGCAGGCAATCGAAGTAACGGATCTCGTCGGGCGGCAGGCCCGATTGCTGGGACTCCCACAGCACCTGACCCAGACAGCCCATCATCAGGTGTTCGGCCGCATGAGCCGAGCCTTGACGGGCGGCCAGGCGACGGTGGAGCCGGCGAATGCCGGCCGGTCGGTCGGTCCCCACCTGCTCGCGCAAGGCCAGATGCATCCCCATGTGAAGAAAGGGATTCTCGCCGCCGTCTTCGGGGAGAAACTCCGCCTGCGCCAGTTCCACGGCCGGCGTTTCCAGCAGCGCATGATACTCGGGGTGTTCGCCGATCAGTGTCGCGAGGGCACTCTCCAGCGGTGTCAGTGCTTGTTGGTCGCGCGCCTTGCGCCAGGCGGTCGCGTACTGGGTGCGCAGGGCGGCGCGGTCGTTGCCGAACATTCAGCGCACTCCGGATCGCGGTGTGGCGGCGGAGGGCATTGGGTCTGCAAGGGGTGCTGTCTGGAAATGCGATGCACTGGCGCACAGATCCACAATGGGGCAGCGCTCGCACAAGGGTTTGCGCGCCTTGCAGGTATAGCGCCCGTGGAGAATGAGCCAATGGTGGGCGTGCTGGCGGTAGGCCTCGGGGACCTGCGTCATCAGCTTGTCCTCCACCTCCCGCACCGTCCTGCCGGGGGCAAGTCCGGTGCGGTTGGCGACCCGGAAGATATGGGTATCCACCGCCATCGTGGGTTCGCCAAAGGCCACGTTGAGCACGACATTGGCGGTTTTGCGGCCGACGCCCGGCAGTGCCTCCAGTTCGGCGCGGGAGGCGGGCACCTGCCCCTTGTGGCGCTCCACCAGCAACCGGCTCATGGCTAGGATGTGGCGCGCCTTGGAGGGGTAGAGCCCGATGCTGCGGATGTGTTGTTTCAAGCCGTCCTCGCCCAAAGCCAGCATGTCCTGAGGTGTCTGCACTATTTGGAACAACTGTGTGGTGGCTTTGTTCACGCCCACATCGGTGGCCTGGGCCGACAGGATCACCGCCACCAGCAACTGGTAGGCGTTGTGATAAACCAGTTCCGTTTCCGGTTCCGGGTTGGCTGCAGCCAGGCGGGCAAACAGTTCGGCGCACTGTTCTGGAGTCATGGCGGGCCCGATGGCAGGTCATTCCCAGTTTTATCGGCCGTTCGCTTGTCCCGCACGACGCGTTCGGCGGCGATCAGCAGCGCGAGCAGGATGAAACCACCCGTCGGCCAGGCCGCGAGAGGGAAGATGACGGCGTCGAGCACCGGCAGGGAAGTGGTGCCGGCCTGTGGCAGCTGCGCCAGGGCGCCAGTGGCGAACAGTTCCCGCACTGCGCCGACCAGCGGCGGTAAGCCAATGGGGACAAGCGTGAAAATCCCGGTATTCCGGGCAGGCGGGAGCGCGCCAGGGTGAGGCTTTGCGCATGCGCCAAAGACGAGCAGGAGACCCGCGCCGGCCACCAAAGGCAGGGAGCCGCCAATCGCGGAGTGCAGGGCGTGCAGGTAGGCGTCCAGGAATCGGTCCAGCGCACTTACCGCGCCGGCCAGCACCAGCGCGGCGACGGGCAGGTGGATTTCCGGCGGAACAGCCCGCCTGAATCCGATTCGCAATAGCAAAGCGAGGCCGAGCATCATACCGCTGCTTGCCCCCAGCGCCAGCCCGCCCAGCAGGGAATTGCTGGGCAATGCCAGGGGAATTGCCGCCAGCACAAGCCCAGCCGGCATGGCTCTGGGTAAGGATAAATCGGTAGATAAACGGGTGTTCATGGCGACTCAACGGGTTCAGGCGCAGGCACCAGCAGTTTTTCCCGATGTTGCTGGAAATACTTCAGGGCACCCGCCACCGCGTGGATCACCGCGCGCGGTGTCAGGGTCGCGCCGGTGATCTGGTCGAAGGCACCGCCATCCTTGCGCACGTTCCAACGCTCCTCCGGGGGATTCCCCAGGCTGCGACCATCGAATTGTGTGATCCAGGTCGAGTGAGCACGGTCGATGCGATCCCCGAGACCTGCGGTTTCATGATGTCGCGTCACTCGCACGCCCCGGATGCGACCCTCGGCGTCGATCCCCACCAGCAGCTCGATCTGGCCGCTGTAGCCATCCGGGGCCACAGCCGGCAGCACCACAGCGTCCACCCGTTCGTCCACGATGATCTGGTAGGCCGTGAAAGGCGCATTCTGATGCAGTTCGCCAGCGGCGGAAAGGGTCAGGAATCGCAATGCGCCCGGCGCGGTCGTGGCCGGTCCTGCGATCTCCTGCACCTGAGCCAGCCGATCCCGTTCCCGGTGCCTCGCCATGCGCGGTTCGGTCCACTCGACCGTGACCCATACCAGCCCCAGCATCACCAGGGCGCAGCCCCCCAGCAGCCTGCCGGCCCGTAGCGCACGGCGCCAACCGGCGTCAGGCGTCATCGGGGGTTCCATAAGGCCTCGGGATGGTCAGGCGATCAATGAGCGGCACGGCGAGGTTCATCAGCAACACCGCGAAGGCAAACCCATCGGGGTAGGCGCCAAAGGTGCGGATGAGATAAACCAAACCCCCGATTCCTGCACCATAGATCAGCCGGCCACGAGGGGTGGTGCTGGCGGACACGGGATCGGTGGCGATGAAAAAGGCGCCCAGCAGGGCGGCGCCCTGCGTCAGGTGGAACAGTGCCGAGGGATAGCGATCCGCGTCGATGACCTGGAAACTGAAAGCGCACAGGGCCAGCGTGCCGAGTACGGCCAGCGGAATGCGCCAGTTGATGATGCCGCGCGCGAGCAGGTACAGGCCACCCACCCCATAGGCCAGGTTCAGCAGCAGCCCGGCCCGCGCGCACGGGGGACCACCCTGTTCGGCGATTTCGAACAGGGTATGGGTCAGCGCCAGTTGGGTTCGCACATGCCCCAAGGGCGTGGCGCCGGTCAACCCATCCCAGGCCATGTCGGCGCCGATCCAGGCCTTCCATGCCAGCGCGCCATCCCAGACCGCAGCCGTCGCCGGCCAGCGGGTCATGGCGACCGGAAAGCTCACCAACAGGAAGGCATAGGCCGCCATCGCCGGATTGAAGGGGTTCTGGCCCAGGCCGCCGTACAGGTGTTTGGCAAAGAGCACGCCAAAAGCGGTTCCCAGTACCGGCAATGCCCAGGGTAACCAGGGTGGCAACGACAGGGCGATGAGCACGCCGGTTACGGCGACACTGCCATCCCGCAGGGCCGGCCCCAGCGGGCGTTTGCGCAAGCTGAGGGCACTCGCCTCGCACAGATAGGCGGTGCCCAGGCACAGTGCCAGGTTGACTGCCACACCGGGCCCTCGGACGATGAGGGCAGTCAGCGCACCCGGCGCCAGCGCCAGCAGGACTTGGGTCATCACCCAGCCCACCGGGCGGGCATGGGGCCCGTGGGGCGCAGGTGCTGTGGGAAATGCCGTCATGGCGCCCCTTCCTTGGGCGGTTTGTCTTCGGTTTGCCGACGCGCTTTCAGTCGCGCCAGGCGCGCGCGCGGATCTTCCCGGTGCAGCTGATCACGGGCGGATTGGTGGCGGTTCTCGCGCTGGATCTTGAGCTGTTCCAGACGCGCCTCGCGGGCTTCGAAACGGCCCTTGAGCCAGGCGGCCCGTTGATCTTGTCCCTCTGCATGGGCGAGTTCAGTCTTGGCATCGCGGAAGGTCTGCACCAGAGGGATCTGGCTGGGGCAGACCACATCGCAACAGCCGCATTCGATACAGACATCCAGCGCATGGGCTTCCAGGGCCGCCGCGTCCCCGCTGCGGGCATAGGCATGCAGCTGTTGCGGCAGCAGGCGCACCGGACAGACCTCGGCACAGGCTCCGCAGCGGATGCAGGGGAGGACGGCCTGGGGCGCCTGGCGTTGTGCAGCGGCGGCGACCCAGAGCGCCTGGCTGGCCTTGCCGACGGGCAGGGCATCATCCGGCAGGGCCAGGCCCATCATGGGACCGCCGAGGATGAGTTGACTGGCTTGATCGGTGTAGCCGCCGCAGACAGCGATGAGGTCAGCCATCGGGGTCCCCAGGCGCACCACCAGATTGGCAGCCCGCGCCAGGCCGGGGCCGCTCATGGTGACGATGCGGGAGGTCAGCGGCTCGCCACGCAGCAGTGCATCACCGGCAGCGACGACAGTGGCCACGTTCAGACAGACACAGCCGATGTCCGTGGGCAGGCCGGCGCGCGGCACTTCCCGCCCCGTCAGCAGGCGAATGAGGATGTCCTCCGCCCCTGCGGTATAGCGGGCCGGGACCCGCACGATGCGCGCCTCATCCATGCCCACGGCCGTGAGCGCCGCCTCCAGAGGGGCGGAATCCAGCGTTTCCTTGAGCCCGATGAGCACCTGGGGCTTGCCAAGGAAGGCCGCCAGGGCGCGGGCGCCCTGCGCGATCCGTTCCGCTTGATGGCGCAGCAAGGCTTCATCGCAGCGGATATGTGGCTCGCATTCGGCGGCGTTGAGGATGAGCGTGTCGACTTCCGCTGCCACGGCGCAGGCCAGTTTGGCCGCAGTGGAAAAAACCGCGCCCCCTAAACCCACTACGCCCGCCTCTGCCAGCCGCTTCAACACCGCTGCCCGGTCCATCAGCGCGGGATCACAAGGGGGCAGGCGCGGCAGCGCGCTGTCCGCTCCGTCGGTGCGGATCACGATGCAGGGGACGGTGAGGATCGCCGCATGCAAGGCGACAGGGCGCGGCTCGATGGCGATGACTGCCCCCGAACTGCTGGCATGAAGCGCCGCATCCCAGGGGCCGGGTAGCCGGGCGATGCGTTGTCCGCGCAACACCTGTTCGCCCACCTGCACCTGGGGCAGGGCTGCTTCTCCCGCCCGCGCTTGCAACGGCAAAATGAGCAATGGGGGGAGGGGCGCCTCTTCGAAGGGCAAGGCGGGCTCCGGCCGGGACGGCTGCAGCGCCAGCCCGCCACGCAAGCCGTAGCGCGCCGATTCAACGCGGACCATGACGCGGGGGTTCCGGTTGCAGACTGGGGGGCGGTTGCCAGGGGCGGGTGGCGGCCACCGGTTCGAGCAGGATGCAGTCCACCGGGCAGACCGGCAGGCACAGGGCGCAGCCGGTGCATTCATCGGCCAGCACGGTGTGAGCGAGTCCACGGGCGCCGATGATGGCATCCACCGGGCAGGCATCCAGACACAGGGTGCAGGCCACGCAGCGCATCTCGTCCACCCACGCCACGGCGGGTGCCGGCAGGGCGGGCGCGGGGAAGTCGGCAACATGGGCGTCCAGACCCAGCAATTGCAGCAAGCGATCCCGGGTTTTCGTGCCGCCGGGCACGCAGCGATTGGGGGGTGCCTCGCCTGCCGCGAGCGCCTGCGCGTAGGGTCGACAACCCGCATAGTCGCATTGGCCGCACTGGGTCTGGGGCAGTGCCGATTCCAGTTGTTCGACCAAGACCGAATGATCGTCCGGCCAGCGAGCAGCCATCCGCGACAGGACCACCCCGAATCCGGCAATGGGCACCAGCAGCACCGCCATGGCTGTCCAGTCCACCGGGGTCACACCTTCACCAGACCATTGAAGCCCAGAAACGCCAGCGCCACCAAGGCCAAGGAAACCAGGGCGATGGGCAGGCCCCGGAACGGAGTGGGCACGTCGGCAATGCCCAGGCGCGCCACCAGCGCCGCGAGCGGGACCAGGACGAGCCCGACCCCCAGGGCCGTGCCCAAGCCGATGGCCAGGGCGGCGCCGAGCGAGGCGGGCGTCGGCATCAGAACGAGCCCAAGCCCCAGGATCGTCCAGTGGACACCAAACAGGGCGAGATGGGGGTTCAAGGTCGCGCGCAGCGCATAAGGACCGGCCCGCAGTCCCAACACGGCGAATTGGGCGATGAGGGCAGTGATGCCCAGCAGTATGGGTAGCCGCAAGGCGTCCCAGCCCTGGGGGCGTAGCACCAGGGACTCGAGCAGCCAGCCCAGCGCGCTGGCCAGAACGAGCACCGGCGCCCCCAGCAGGCTGGCCCACAGCGCCCGGTTTCCGTTGGATGTCGCGTCCAGTGCGGGACTCAGGCCCAAGCCGAGGTTCAATGCCACGTTTTGCAGCAGCGCCGTGGCGATCAAGGGCGTCATCCAGTCACCCATGACGATGCGCCGGGATTGCGCTGGAAATCGTCATTTCACCCGCATGCCGGGGGTGGCGCCCGTATCCGGGGCCAGCAGGAAAATGCCCTTGCCGTCTCCCGCGGCGAGCACCATGCCCTCGGACAGGCCGAATTTCATTTTGCGCGGTGCGAGGTTGGCGACCATGACCGTGAGTCGTCCGGTCAGATCCTCGGGCCGATAGGCGGACTTGATGCCGGCGAACACCGTGCGCTGCTCGGATCCCAGGTCCAGGGTGAGGCGCAACAGCTTGTCGGCTCCCTCGACCGCCTGCGCGTCAACGATGCGCGCCACGCGCAGGTCGATTTTGGCGAACTCCTCGATGCCGATGGTGGGGAGAATATCCGGGATGTCGATGTCGTCGGCTTGTCGTGCGATTAAGGGGTTGAAAGCGGGTTCCGCCGAAGGGCTCTTGGACGCATCTACGATGGCCTTGATTTGCTCAGGCTGAACCCGATGCGCCAGCGGGTGGTAAGGATTGATTTGGTGACCGAACAAGGGATTTTTGATGTCGTCCCATTGAATTTCCTTGATGTTCAGGAATTTCTCGGCTTCTACAGCAAGTTTCGGCACGACCGGCTTGAGATAGATCACCAGGATCCTGAACGCATTCAAGGCAATGGTCGCAATTTCCTGAATCTCAGGATCGTTCTGATTTTGTTTGGCGAGTTTCCACGGTTCTGCTTTTTGGATGTAGTGATTCACCGAGTCGGCGCATTCCATCACAGAGCGAATGACTTTTGCGTAATCGCGATTTTCATAGGCTTCTGCAATGAATTGTTCTTTACTTTCCAATGAATTCAGCGTGATGAAGCCGTCTTCGCGCAATGTGTATTGTTCGGCAGCGCCCGGGAAGGTCGATCCTACGAAGGCGTGGCCTAGGAACGGAGCGTTTCTATTATTAGGCTGTTTTGATTCTGCGTATTCTGATTGCAGGGAGGCGAGCATGCCGTCGAAATGGCTGGTGATAAAGCCGGCACAGCGGCTGGCAATGTTAGCCAGCTTGCCGACCAGGTCCGCGTTCACCCGCGCGGCGAAATCCTCCAGGTTGAGGTCGATGTCCTCGACTTCCGAGCCCAGCTTGGCGGCGAAGTAATAGCGCAGGTATTCGGGTGTGACGTAGCGGGCGAAGGTCTCGGCGCGGATGAAGGTGCCGCGCGATTTGGACATTTTCAGGCCATTGACGGTGAGGAAACCGTGGGCGAACACCGCCGTGGGCATGCGAAACCCAGCCCCATGCAGCATGGCTGGCCAGAACAGGGTGTGGAAATAGGCGATGTCCTTGCCGATGAAGTGATACAGCTCGGCGGTGCTGTCAGGCGCCCAGAAGTCGTCGAAGGCCAGCGCCGCGCCTTGGGCTTCGCGCCGGGCGCACAGGGCCTGGAAGCTCGCCATGTAGCCGATGGGGGCGTCCAGCCAGACGTAGAAATACTTCCCCGGCGCATCGGGAATCTCGAAGCCGAAATAGGGCGCATCGCGCGAGATGTCCCAGTCGGACAGGCCGGCCTCGAACCATTCATCGAGCTTGTGGCGCACCGCCGGCTGCAGCGCACCGCGATCGATCCAGTCCCTCAGCACGGCCTCGAAGTCAGCGAGCTGGAAAAAATAGTGCTCCGACTCGCGCTCCACCGGGACTGCGCCGGAGAGCACTGAAACGGGGTTCTTGAGGTCGCTGGGCGTATAGGTTGCCCCGCAGACCTCGCAGGAATCCCCGTACTGATCAGCGGCGCCACAGCGTGGACATTCGCCCTTGATGAAGCGGTCGGGCAGGAACATATTCTGCACCGGGTCGTAGGCTTGGCGGATGGTGCGTCGAGCAATGTGGCCGGCGTCGCGCAGTCGGGTGTAGATCAGTTCGGCGAACTCGCGATTCTGGTCCGAGTGCGTGGTGTGGTAGTGATCGAACCCGATGCCGAAGCGAGCGAAGTCGGTAGTGTGCTCGAGCCACACCCGCTGGATCTGCACCTCGGGCGTGATGCCGTGCTCGCGCGCTTTCAGCATGATGGGCGTGCCATGGGCATCGTCGGCGCAGACATACAGGCATTCATGGCCGCGCATGCGCTGGAAGCGGACCCAGATGTCGGTCTGGATGTACTCCACCAGATGGCCCAGATGGATGGGGCCGTTGGCATAGGGCAGGGCACTGGTGACGAGGATGCGGCGTGGAGCGTTCATGGCGGCAAGTGCGTCGGTAAGGGGCCGAGTAGTATGCCATAGCACCCCGGGGCGATTGGCGCTGCGGGTTTCTGGCGTAAAATCGCTCTTTTGCTCGCCGGGAGGCGCGACATGACCGACGATGCAGTACTGCGGACCCGAATCGAAACCCTGCTGGGCGATGTGCAGGATCCCTACAGCGGCTGCGATCTGCGCGCCGTTGCTGCCATCGACCGCAAGGGCGAGGCTTGGGCGGTGGAATTGCGCTTGGGCTACCCCTGCGGAGACCACGCCAAGACGCTGGCGGCGACCGCCCAGGCTCACCTGACCCAGGCCTTGCCCGGTGTCGATATCCGCGTGCAGGGCAGCATGGTCTTGAATGCGCCGCCTCCGGACACCACCCGCCAGGCCGTGCCGGGAGTGGACTGGATCATTGCCGTGGCCTCCGGCAAGGGCGGGGTGGGCAAGTCCACCACTGCGGTCAACCTGGCCCTGGCGCTGGCCGCGGACGGCGCGCGCGTGGGTCTGCTCGATGCTGACCTTTACGGCCCCAGCCAGCCGCGCATGCTTGGCTATGTCGGCGCGGCGCCCCAAGCGGGGGCGGACGGCCGGCTGCCGCCGGTGGAGCGCTACGGCCTGCGCACCATGTCGGTGGGCTATCTGGTGGACGAGGATCAGCCCATGATCTGGCGCGGCCCCATGGTGACCCAGACCCTGACCCAATTGGTGCGCCAGACCGATTGGGGTGGCGTGGACTACCTCATCATCGACCTGCCGCCGGGCACCGGCGATGTGCAGATTTCGCTGAGTCAACAGGTGCCCCTGAGCGGCGCCGTGATCGTCACCACACCCCAGGACATCGCGCTGCTGGATGCCCGTAAGGCTTTGCGCATGTTCGAGAAGGTGTCGGTGCCGGTGCTGGGGGTGATCGAGAACATGAGCACCCACATCTGTTCTCGGTGCGGTCATGAGGAAGCCATTTTCGGCCATGGCGGCGGCGAGCGCATGGCGGCGCAATATGGTGTTCCTCTCCTGGGCAGCCTGCCCTTGGACCTGCGCATCCGCGAACAGACCGACCGCGGCCGCCCCACGGTGGTAGCCGAGCCCGGTGGGGCGCTGGCCCAGGCCTACCACGACATCGCCCGGCGCGCGAGCGCCCATCTTGTCCAGGCTGCCGCGCCCTCCGTCTTTCCCGAGATCCGTGTCGTGGATGATTAGACCGCGTTACCCCGGAATGTCCGGTTCGACCAGCGTGGCGAACTGCGCAAGCGACTCCTGCCATCCGAGGTAGCACATCTCCAGCGGGATGATCTCCGGGATGCCTTCCTGCACGACTGACAGCGCGGTGCCGCAGGACACCGGCTCGAACTTCACCGTGACCTGCATCACACCGGGAAGGTTCGGGTCATCGAACTTGTCGGTGTACCGGACCAGCTGGTTTGGGACCAATTCCACGTACTCCCCGCCGAACGAGTGCGAGTTGCCGGTCGAGAAGTTGCGGAAGGACATCTTGAACGTGCCGCCGACAACGGCCTCGAGGTGATGCACGGTGCAGGTGAAGCCATAGGGAGGCAGCCACTTGGCCAGCGCATCGGCCTCGGTAAAGGCTCTGTAGAGTTGCTCGGGCTTGGCTCGGAGAACGCGGTGCAGACGAACGCTGCGGACAGACATGGTCATACCCCTTCTGGGAATTGAGGAGGCTGCGAGGTGGCAGTCTCTGTAAGTACGATGAACCAACCGCCGGTGTTTCGACAGCGTCGGTCTAGGGATTCCTGCGGTTGCTTGTGTCTTCCACGCCTGCGCTCGCCTCGCCGAGGTGCCTTAGCGATATGCACAGGTTCAACTTGCGGCGAAGAATAACAAGAGCCTGCTTGATGCCGACCTATAGCACTTCCCGCAGCACGGCGCGGACCTTGTCCATGCCCGCGCTGAGGCTGGCGGCGATGTCGCCATGGATGTCGCTGCCCGCAGGCCCCAGGCCCGCGGCCCAGTTCACCGACACGGCGAGCGTGGCGTAGGCCAGCCCCAGTTCTCGCGCCAGCGCGGCCTCGGGCATGGCGGTCATGCCTACCATGGTGCAACCCTCGGCGCGCAGCTTGCGGATTTCCGCGGCCGTTTCCAGCCGCGGTCCCTGCATTACGGCGTAGATTCCATTGGGCATGACCGCCACCTGTGCCCGCGCCGCCGCCGCGATGAGCGCGTCGCGTAGCGCGCCATCGTAGGGTTCGGTGCAATCGGCATGCAGTACCCGCCCTTCCTCGGAGAAGGTGTGAGCACGTCCCCAGGTGTAATCGATGATCTGATCGGGAACCGCCAGAGCCGCCGGTCCCAGCTCGGCGTGAATGCCACCCACGGCCGCGACAGCGATCACCCGACGGATGCCCAACTGATGCAGCGCCCAGATATTGGCGCGATAATTCACCAGATGAGGGGGATAGCGGTGATCCTGCCCATGGCGGGCCAGAAACACCACGGGCCGGCCGACATAAAGCCCCAGATGGAGCGGCGAGGAAGGCGGCCCATAGGGCGTCTCCACCGTGCGATCCTCAACGAGCGTGAGCCCCTCCAGTTGGGTGAGCCCGGTGCCGCCGATGACGGCGGTGGTGACCTCGGTTGGCATCGTTCTCCCATTCATGATCCACGCACCGCATAAATACCTGGCACATTGCGCCAATAGCCCTTGTAGTCCATCCCGGCGCCGAAGACGTAGCGGTCCGGCACCTCCAGCCCGACGTAATCCGCCCGCGTGTCCAATCGGTTGCGGTCGTGGCATTTCTGGGTCAGCACGGCGGTACGCAGCTCGACAGTACCCTGCCCCGCGCACCAGGTCTGCAAGGCATGCAGGGTGACGCCTTCGTCCAGAATGTCATCCACCAGCAGTACCACCCGCCCCATCAATGACACGCGCGGCTCATGGATCCAGCGCAAGGCTGCGCCCTGGATTTCGCCGTCATAACGGGTGGCATGGAGGTAATCGAGTTCCAGCGGGAACGCGAGGTGCTGCAGCAACAAGGCCGTCGGCAGCAAGGCGCCGGTCATGACGCACAGCACCAGCGGATTGCGCCCGGCCAGATCTGTCGTGATGGCCTGCGCCATCCGAGCAATCGCCGCCGCCACCGCCTCCGCCGGATACAGGCAATCGGCCTCGGCCCACACCCGCTCGACTTCTTGCAGCCGATCCTCACGCATTCCGCTCATCCCCTTCGGTTTCTTCACAGGCCCGGCGGGCCAGTGCCAGCACCCGTTCGGCGCGCTGAGGTTCAATCACGGGCTCGCCGCGGCCCTGCAAGCCGGCATGACGCCCGTCGAATCCGGGCGGGCGTTCCCAGCGCAACTGATCCAGCAAACGCACCACGGCCGCGCGATCATTGCAGGCCAGGAGCAGGTCGCAGCCCGCCGCGAGCGCCGCCTCGGCCCGCGCCAGTTCATCGCCGATGACGACGGCTCCGGCCATGCCCAGATCATCGCTCACCACGGCCCCGGTAAAGCCCAATCGCCCGCGCAAGACTTCCCTGATCCAGCGCCGGGAGAAACTCGCCGGCTGCTCGCAAAGGGCGGGATACACCACATGGGCGGTCATCACTGCCGCAAGATCCGGCGCCAGCGCCGCAAAAGGCTGGAGGTCCTGCGCCTCGATCTCGGCCAGGGGACGTGCGTCGCGCGGCAGTTCGAGGTGGGAATCCCCCCGCACCGAGCCATGTCCCGGGAAATGCTTGCCCGTCGCCCCCATGCCGGCGTCCCGCATGCCCGCGATGTAGGCCCGGCCCAAGGTCGTCACCCCGGTGGGATCGGCATGAAAGGCGCGCGCGCCGATGATTTCGGTATTGCCGGCCAGGTCCAGCACCGGGGCGAAACTGGCGTCCACATCCAGCGCCCGCAACTCCACGGCCATCAGCCAGCCCAGCTCATGAGCCGCCATTCGCGCCTCTTGGGGATCGCGAGCGAAAAGCGAGCCGAGCCAGCCCAGCGGCGGCAGGCGGGTGAAGCCTTCGCGCAGGCGCTGCACCCGGCCCCCTTCCTGATCCACGGTCACCAGCAAGGGAGTGCGTCGCGCCCGCAGCGCGCCGATCAAGGCGCGCAACTGGGTCGGCGTCTCGTAGTTGCGCTCGAACAAAATCACCCCGCCGATCAAGGGGTGGGCCAGCAGCTCGATTTCCTCGGGCGGGAGCGCGGGGCCATCCAGGCCAATCAGCAAGGGTCCGGGTCGCTGGACCGTCATCGAGCTTCCTCCGTGATCCATACCGGCATGCCGGGCTGACAATGATCGAACAATTCGATGACATCCGCGTTATGCATGCGCACGCAGCCCTTGGAGCCGGGGATGCCGAGCGGTGTCTCGTCCGGTGTGCCGTGGATATAGATGTAGCGGCGCTGGGTATCCACCGGTCCCAGCCGGTTATGGCCGACTTCGTTGCCGCACAGCCACAGGATGCGGGTCAGGATCCAGTCCCGCTCGGGATGACAGGCGCCCAGCGTCGGGGTATAGCGCTCGCCGGTCCAGCGCCGCCCGATGAACACCGCGCCGATGGGAGCGTCCCGCCCGATCAGCGCGCGGATGCGATGCCAACCCCGTGGCGTCTGGTAACTGCCCATGACTTCCCCGGCGCCACGCTTGGCGGTGGACACGGACCATCGCCGCAGACAACGTTCCCCCGCCATCAGGGAGAGCGTCTGATCGGCCAGGGCGATGTGGATCCAGGAGGGCGGGAAAGGCGTCATGCCCGCTCCGCCTCGGTCCATTCCCGGTAGGGATGGTGGACCAGGGCGATGTTCAGGAAACGCGGTTCGGCGCTGAGCTCGCGGCCGACCCAGGGCGGCCGCGCGAAGACGGCGGTGGGATCATCCAGCTCGATCTCCGCGACCACCAGCCCGGCGTTGGCACCGAGGAATTCATCCACCTCCCACAGCCACCCGCCATAAGGCACATGATGGCGGCGCTTTTCCACCACCGGGCCCACGGTGAGGTGTTGCAGCATTTCTCGGGCATCGGCCAGCGGAATGGGGTATTCGAATTCGTGGCGCACGATGTCCCGCGTGGCGCCCTTGATGTTGAGCCAGGCGCTATCCCCGGCGATGCGCACCCGGGTGATGCCGCCGCCCTCCAGATTGAGGTAGCCCTGCACCAGCGCCTGGCTGTCACGCACCGCGGCGCGCCAGTCCGCGCTGATCACCTGAAACTTGCGTTCGATCTCAAGCGCCATGGCGTCTCCCCCGTTCGAAGAGCGCAACCGATTCCACATGGCCGGTGTGGGGGAACATGTCCATCACTCCTGCCGCCGTCAGTTCCAGGCCATGCACATGCACCAGAGCCGCTGCATCGCGTGCGAGAGTGGCCGGATGACAGGACACATAGACCACCCGCCGCGCACCGGTGGCCGCCACGGCGCCCAGCACCTCCCGCGCGCCTGAACGGGGCGGATCGAGCAGGACGCCGTCGAAGCCTTCCCGGCCCCAGGGCGGCGGATCGAGGGCGGCAGGATCGTAGAGATTGGCCGTCAGGAAACGGGCCCGGGGCAACGCGTGGCGCTCGGCGTTGGCGCGCGCCCGCGCCACCAGATCGGCGTCGCCCTCCACGCCCATGACTTCGCGTGCACGCCGCGCCATGGGCAGGGTGAAATTGCCCAACCCACAGAACAGGTCCAGCAAACGGTCCGCCGGATCCGGATCCAGCAAGGCCATCGCCTGAGCCACCATCAGCCGGTTCATCGCCTCGTTCACCTGGGTGAAATCATGCGGCCGGAAGCCCATCTCGATGCCATCCTCCGGCAGCCGGTAGGCCAGGGTCTGATCCGGAGCCCAGGCGCCGGGGATGGGCGCCGCGCTGTCCGGCCCCTTGGCTTGCAACCAGAACTGGATGCGGTGCGCTACGCCGAAGCTACGCAAACGCTCCAGATCCGCCGCCGTGGGTTCGTCCATCACCCGCAACACCAGCACGGTGAGCGCATCGGTGATCGCCACCTCGATCTGGGGCAGGCTGTCGACGATGCTGAGGCCGGCAATCAACTCGGCCAGCAGGCCCAGGCGCGCGCCCACCCGTTCGTCCAGCACCTCGCAGCGCTCCGTCTCGGCAATGAATGCCGAGCGCCGCTCGCGGAAGCCCACCAGCACCCGATCCTTGGCGCGCACCCGGCGCACCGCGAGCCGGGCCTTGCGACGATAGCCCCACACCGGCCCGGTCAAGGGCGGCAACACCCGCTCGGGCTGCACCCGCCCGATGTGCTTGAGGTTGTCCAGCAGCACCTGCTGCTTGGCGAGGATCTGGGCCTGCGGGTCCATGTGCTGCAGGCTGCAGCCGCCACAACGCGCATAGGCCGCGCAGCGGGGGACGACCCGATCCGGGCTCGCGCTCAGGATCTCGCTGACCTCGCCCTCGTCATAGGCCCGGGTGCGGCGGTTGGCCAGCACACGGACCGTTTCGCCGCGCAGCGCGCCGTGGATGAAGATCCGCTTGCCATCCAGTTGGCCAATGCCGCGACCATCATGGGCCATGGCAGTGACCTCCACCGGGCCGCATGCCACCGGGGCCATGCGTACCAGCGCCCGACGCCCGCCCACGCGCGCTGCCCTCAGCCAGCCCAGGCGGCGGCGAAGGCCTGCAGATGGGGACGGCCATCCTCCACCAGCAGACTGCGCACCCGCGCCTGCTCGGTCGCATAGCTTTCCGCATCCAGTTGACCGCGCATCAGCTGAAAGCGGAGATAGACCAGATAGGTATTCAGCACATCGGTCTCGCAATAGTCGCGGATGCGCCCCAGTTCACCGGCGAGATAAGCGTCCCAAACGAGGCTCCCCGCCATGCCCATCTTGCCCGGCTGGCCCAGCAGCAGGGCAATGTCCTGCAAGGGCGCGACCGCGCGCCCCTGGTAACCCGACAACACATCCATCAGGTCGGTATGGCGCCAGTGAAAGCGCGACAGGTAGTTGTTCCAGCGAAACCCGCTGTCCTGTTCGCCGACATCCCAGTAACGCGGGGCGGCAATTCCATGCAACAGCGCGCGATAGTGCAGCACCGGCAAGTCAAAGCCGCCGCCATTCCAGCTCACCAGGGTGGGCGAGAAGCGCTCCAGCCCTTCGAAAAAGCGCTGGATCAACTCGGACTCGGAAGACTCCGGATCGCCCAGCGACCAGACCTTGAGTTGATCACCGCGCCGCAGACAGACGGAAATGGCGACGATGCGGTGCAGGTGGTGGGGCAGAAACTCATCGCCGCCGGTCTTCTGGCGGCGTTGGTGGAACATGATGCGGGCCACGTCCTCATCGGACAGCCCCTCGGTGTCATACAGCCGCCGCCCGCCCGCAGTGTCGGGCACGGTTTCGATATCAAAAACAAGCAGGTTCACGAATCGTCCTCGCGGATCGCTCAGGCGGGAAACACGCCGGTGGAGAGGTAGCGGTCACCGCGATCACAGACGATGCCGACGAGGGTGGCGCCACGGACTTCCTGGGCCACGGTCAGCATGGCGGCCACGCAGCCCCCGGAGGAAATGCCGGCGAAGATGCCTTCCTGAGCCGCCAGCGCCCGGGTGGTCATCTCGGCCTTGTGCTGGTCCACGTCGATGATGCGATCCACATCCGCAGGATCGAAGATGCGCGGCAGGTACTCAGTCGGCCAGCGGCGAATCCCTGGAATCTGGGCGCCGTCGGCAGGCTGTACACCGATGATGCGGATGCGCGGGTTTTGTTCCTTCAGGTAACGCGACACGCCCATGACGGTGCCGGTGGTGCCCATGGAACTGATGAAATGGGTCACCTTGCCCTGGGTATCGCGCCAGATTTCAGGTCCCGTGGTTTCATAGTGCGCCAGCGGATTGTCCGGGTTGGCGAACTGATCCAGGATCTTGCCGCGCCCCTCGGCCACCATCCGGTCGGCCAGATCCCGCGCACCTTCCATGCCGGCATCGGCCGACACCAGGATCACCTCCGCGCCGAAGGCCTTCATGGTGGCCACGCGCTCGCTGCTGGCGCTCTCGGGCATGATCAGAATCATGCGATAGCCCTTGATGGCCGCCGCCATGGCCAGCGCAATGCCGGTGTTGCCGCTGGTGGCCTCGATCAGGGTGTCACCGGGGCGAATATGCCGTCGTTCCTCGGCATGCCGGATCATGGAAACCGCCGGGCGATCCTTCACCGAACCCGCTGGGTTGTTGCCCTCCAGCTTGACCAGCAAAGTGTTGTCGGTGGCCTGTCCCAGGCGCTGCAGACGCACCAGAGGCGTGTTGCCGATGAAGGATTCGATGGTGGGGTAGGTCATGGGGCGATTGTACGGCATGGCATCGGACGGTAAAACGTCCAGCGCGCCCGGTTTGCCCCATTCAGGGCCGGATCATGGTTCGGCGGTCAGGTCACTGGCACAGGGACAATCGGCTGCACAGGCCGATCAGGTCGGAAACTGCGCCCACACGATGCGCGGGAGGCGCAGGATTCAGCGGAAAAGTGGCGTCCCCACGGGGATTTGAACCCCGGTCGCCGCCGTGAAAGGGCGGTGTCCTTGACCACTAGACGATGGGGACGTGGTGCCCGATGGGTATTTCACCCCAGTTCGGGAAAACGTGGTGGAGCCAGGCGGGATCGAACCGCCGACCTCTTGCATGCCATGCAAGCGCTCTCCCAGCTGAGCTATGGCCCCCTGTTCGGGAAGCCGCAAACTTTAATGTTCGATGCGGGTTTCGTCAAGTCCCCCGGCCGCCGAAACCCGTCCCGGTGTAGTTGTTTTCGATGCACCGCAACAAGGCCAGCCGCATGGCGCCCGCATTCGGATAGCGTTTGTTGACGTCCTTTTCCAGTGCCTTGTCGATGATGTTGCGCAGACACGCCGGCACGCCGCCTCGCAGGACCATGAGATCGGGATGGGGTTCGTTGGCAATGCGGGTCATCAACGTCGCCACCGTGTCCCCCTCGAAAGGCCGGCGCCCACTCACCAGCTCAAACAGCACCACCCCCAAGGAAAACAAATCCGAGCGTCCGTCCAGCGGCCGCCCCGAAAGCTGCTCGGGAGACATGTAGGGCGGCGTCCCCAGGACGGTGCCGGTGCGGGTCTTGCCACTGCTGCCGATGCGGGCAATCCCGAAATCGGCCACTTTGACCTGGCGTCCGGTCTTGTCCAGCATGATGTTACTGGGCTTGATATCGCGATGCACCACCCCGTTGCGATGGGCAAAATCCAGGGCCTCGGCGATCTGCGCCGCCATTTCCATGATGCGATTGATGGGCAACAGGCCTTCCTTGCGGGTATAGCGGCGCATGTCATGGCCATCCACCAGTTCCATGGCGATGTAACCCAATCCATGATCCTCCCCCACATCGTAGATGGTGACGATGTGAGGGTGGTTGAGCCGCCCGGCCACCTCCGCCTCATGAAAGAATCGCTCCTTGACCTGTTCAAGTTCCTCGGCTTCGAATTCCTGCTGCAGATTCAGCGTCTTGATCGCCACCACCCGATTGATGCGCGGGTCCACGCCGCGATAGACGGCGCCCATGGCACCCTTGCCCAGCTGATTTTCGATGGTGTAACGGCCGAGGGTGCGAATCGCCGCGCCATTGCTCCCGCCGGTCGCGGATTTGCTGGTCGGCGCCGCAGCTGGAGCGGCTTTCACCAGCGGGCCAGGCGGTGGCAGCACACCGGTCATTTCCCGCGTTTCCCCTTCCGCGCGTTTGGCACGCAAGCGCGCCAGAATCGGCTGGGCTTGGGCCGCCGGCAAATCGGGAACCGCCGCAGCACCCGCCACCGCGATCAGGGGCGCCGAAGTCACGGAATTTCCGCGCAATCGGCGCCACCATTGCGCAAGCAGCTGGCGCAGCCGACGTCCTGGCTCCGCCCACCAGGGGCGCACGTCCCCATCATCCGCCAGATAGGCGAGATCCCGCAGATGGGCAAGACCACGCTGCACACCCACCACGGTTCCGCCCAGGATCAGCAACAGGGCCGGCGTTCCCAGGGCCACCCACCAATGCTGAAACACCAGCAGATATCCCAGGGTAGCCAACAGGCCCGCTCCCAGGCCCCAGGCCAATGCCATTGCCAGCCAACCGGGCAACAGCGGCAGCATCAGCACCAGCAGCGCCGCAGCGGCAAGCGCCACCCAACGCCCCTGTTCCGCCCACGGTGGCCGGGTATAGAAATCCAGGCTGGCCAGACGCTGCATCAAACCAGCCTGCCATTCGATCTCGGTACGGAGGCCATCCGTTGCCATGCGTCGCTGCACATCCAATTCAGGCGCCAGCCCCACAAACACCATGCGTCCCCGGAACAAGCCATTGGGGGTCGGCGACAGATCGGCCAATCGCACCCGCCGCCAGCTTGGCATGGCGCCCCCCATGCGCCCGGGATACACCCGCATCTCGGCATCCGTGGCAATGAAGTGGGTACCCAGGTAAATTCCCCGGCCCGGCTCCACGCGCAGCGCCATGGAAGATCCCTCCAGCCAGCGACTGGCCAATAACAGCGCCAAGGCCGCGTGGTAACGGCCCTGATAGCCGATCACCAGTGGCAAGCCGCGCACGATGCCATCCCCATCGGCTGGGGCGTCCAGGTAACCCGCGCCCGCGGCGGCGGTAGCCAGGCGTGGCGCCGGAAAGATCGGCCGCTCCGTGGGCTTGGGGCTGGTGAGCCAGGGTGCGCCATCGCTGCTCGTCACCGTGGTTCCGGGACGGGGTGCAATGGCATGACGCCTGAGTGAATCTGGCAAATCAACCGGTTCGGACAGCGATCCCAGCCGATCGCCAAAACGGAATGGCAGGTAGGTCATACCGCCATCGCCCATGACCCGCGCCAGCAAGCCAGTGCGGTCCAGATCCCGCTCGCCATCGGCGAGCAGCCGCTGCATGCGGTTGACACTGGCGCGATCGGCCGCAACCAGCTGGCTCTCTCCCAGCACTTGGCCCAGCGTCGTAAACCAGACGGGCAGGCCCGGATCCGATTCCAGCGGCAAGACCAATCCGACACCCCGCGCCCCATCGGCACGCAACAAGTGAATCAGTCGCGCCAGCTGGGTCTGCAGATCTTCCGCCTGTCCACCCAGGCTGCGGGCATCGATTTCGACCAGGGCAAGGCTCACATCGGCGCCCGGACTGCGGGCCAACTGCAGCCCTCGGTCATAAAGCTGCCATTCCAGATGTTGCAGCGCGGGGGCACGCAGCAACGTGGCCAGGCCCACCACCAGCACCAGGATGATCGGCCAGACCCACTGTCCTGTCAGCCAGTCTTTAAGCGAACGCATGAATCCGTGCTGCCCCTAAGTGTCCCAATTCATTTGAATCGCGGGAATCCCGGCACGCGCAGGGCGGAAAACCGACCCGCCATCTTCAGTGGGTCGGCTTGGCTGCGGCCCGTACCGCATCCTGGAAGGGATTCCAGCAATGGTTTCAGGAGGTCTATCGGCAAAGGGACAAGCCGGGTTGAGGGTTGATTGCCGGCCACAGGATGAAGCGAAGTGGCCCCGGAAATCTGAGCGGCGCCTTAAGGTGGAAACTCCCTGCATGCAGCCGGGCCGAGGAGGGCTTGGCGACAGGGGTTTCAAGGGTCAAGAAGAACGCGCGGTGCACTCGCCCACCTGCCTTCAAGGCGCAAATCGCCCTGACGATACTGCGAGAGGATAGGACGCTGACCGACCTGACCGGGCGGTTCGGCTGCAGCCCAACCAGGTCACCGGAGGGAAGCGCCAGCTGGTCGAGCACACCAGCGGCGCATTCGGAGGTGGCGCCGAGCCGGCGGCGCCGGCGGATCTGCAGCCGCTGAAGCTGGCCGCGTAAATGATCATCCCTGGCGCGCACCGAGTCGCCCACTGAGTCGCCCACTGCGTCGGTCGGTTCGTCGCAAGCGCCGACTGCAGCCATGGACAACGCTGCACGGCCGGCAATCCGCACAGAGTCCACTTGCAAGTAGGGGAATGCTGTTCAGACAAACGGGGCCGCTTCTAAACCTTGGCGCCGTAGCTCTCTATCCAGATGTCCCTGGATTTCCCGAACCGGCATGTCGCGGGTGTAGAGCGGCAGGATCTTAACGTCAAAGCCGGTCCAGCAGGTTTGGTGCTTGAGGACGCGTTGGGGCTCGAAGCTACCGTGGCGGTCACAGTGGGGATCAACAGCAGTTCGCCGAGTCCGCCTTTGAGGGTCTTTTTGCGCTTGCTGTTGCGGCTGTTGCCCGCAGGGTGGCGACCGGCTCGTGTCGAGCATGGCCAAGGTGCTCAGCCATCTCGACTTCCAGGCGCACTCCACCAGCTTCTTGGTGAGTTGCTTGAGCAGCCGTTCTCGCCGAACATGTCTTTGGGTTTCTTTCCTGAAGCGCGGCAGTTTCCTGTCATACGACCGTTGACACCAAAATTCCTACACCTTCACTCGTGCGCCTGCAGGTGATGGCAGATCCCGGACAGCCGAATGCCCGCTGAAGCGGGCATTCGGTGTGCGATATCTTAATGAAATTTCTTAATGGAGCTGACTTTCAAAGGCGCGAATCTGCTCTTCAGCCCGTTCCTTGGTGATGCCGTAGCGTTCCTGAATTTTCCCTATCAGGTAATCCCGATCACCCTCCAGGCGCGTCAGATCGTCATCGGTCAGATTGCCCCATTGGGCCTTGATACGGCCGGTTAGCTGCTTCCATTTGCCTTTGATTTGGTCTTCGTTCATTTTATCCTCCAGTATCTTCATGGCATCCAGAGACTGTTTTGTCTCAGATCTGTTCTCTCACGAACCTACCTTGAGAGCCTGTGTGTTGACTTTCTTTACACCTTTCACGCCTTGCGTCAATGAAATGGCCTTATCGCGCATGGCGGTAGTGGGGACCCGGCCGGCCAGCGTCACCACGCCATCCTTGGTTGAGACATTGATATCAAGACCTTTCACATCAGAGTCGGCCAGCAATTGAGATTTGACTTTGGTGGTGATCCACGCATCACCAGCCATGTGTTCCCCTTCTTCGGCAACTTCCTTGGTTTTCGCCGTCGCTGTCTGCGGATTCAGGGAGGAATCTCCAACAATCAAGGAGTTGGCGACGACCTGCACACCATCCACCGCTTTCGCGATTTCTTCAGCGCGCGCTTTCGCTGCAACCGTCGGGGCTGTACCACGCAAGGTTACGACACCAGCTTCAGTGTCGACATTTATGTTGATCCCGCGGGTCGTTTCGTCAGCAAGCAGGCGAGTCTTGACCTGCGCCGTGATCGCCGCATCGTCCACTCTTTGCGTGGCGCTCCGCTCCGCTGCGCTGGCCGGGGTGGCGAATAAGGCCGGGGCAAGAACAGCAAGGCCAAGGGTCAATGTGGTGGTTTTCAAAAATGAGCGTTTTTTCGACTGAATGATCATTGACATAATTCCTTTCGATTCAGGGGGAGATTGGTTAATAGACAGTTCAAAGAGGGCGGCGGCCGCGGAAGAAAGAAAGCAGAAACAAGACCAGGAAGAGAATAAACAGAACCTGGGCAATCCAGCTTGCGGTTCCTGCAATGCCGCTAAAACCGAGCGCTCCTGCAATGATGGCTATGATCAAAAACATTACGGCATAACTTAACATATTGGTTTCCTACTATCATGGAATGGCCAATTTCGATAAAGTTCAAATTAAATAAAATACCTCGCTTGAATCGTGCATAGAAAGAAGGCTTTTTCAGTTGCCACAACCTCCAAGCTGCCAGAGAGCGGATTGAGATCATGATATTTTGTCTATTTAATCAATTTCTTGAGATGCGGATGGATCCGAAGACGCGGCCCGTTTTTCAGGCATGCTCTTACATATCAGATGAGATTTCAGTATCTCAAGTGTCTCAAAAATGAGACGCAAACTTATCGACATGATTGACATCATGAAATGAAGACTTCCGTATATGAAAAAGGTTCAGTCTCCCGCCGCCTGCTTCAAGTTTGCAGTGCAATAAAATTCTGCAAGTTACTGATTTATATTAAGAAAGAATCGAATTGAATTTCATGGTCGAGGCATCGCCGACGTCGGCGATTCAATTGGCAGGCAATAGCATTCAGATCGCCTTGAGAGACGTGCGAGAGGTCCATGCCTTTTGGGAGGCGGTTACCAGAATGAAGTGCAACACCCTGGACTTGATAGGGTGTTGGGATGGGAAAGCGCACGATCATTTGACGGTGGATGAGCGGAATGCGATTCACCGGTGCCTGAACCAGGGATAGAGTCAGCGGGCGATCAGCCGCTGGCTTGAGATCGGCCGCCCTCGGCGGTATAGAAAAGGGGTCAGGTCTTGCAATACAACATTACCCCACTGGTTGTGGCTTCATGATTTTTCACTATCCGGCTGACCGTTGAATAGTGCACGCCGAAATGCTGCGCAATTGCAGCCATCGTATGCTGACCAGACAGATACGCGCGTGCCATCGCTTCATTGCGTGCATAACGTTGTTCAAAATCTGCCAGCGGCTGCGTCAGGCCGCGTCGCTGGGCGCGGGGTATCTCATCCAGCGCCGGTTGGCGCGCGATCTGCGTCTGCATCTTTTTAACGAAGGCGTCTGATCCCAAATAAATCTGCCCCTGCAACTGGGTCCATACGCTGGGCAGACGCGCACCCTCATGCACAAACGCCACATATTTGCGGATTGCGCTGGCACGCTGGCGGCCAAATTGCGCCAGAGTCCAATCGGTTTGCAACCACTCGGGTGTGGATGCCTGCCCACAAGTGGCAAGGTAGCTGCTCCACGGCCAGTCATCCAGCCGCCTGACCATCCCCGCACGCAGCGGGTTTAACACCACATAACGCGCCAGCTCAAGCAGGTAGCTGTCCCGCTCCACTAAAATGGCCTTGTATCGCCCCTGAAACACATGTCCCACGCGCCCGTGCTGGCGGTTGAAACGCTGCGTGTAAAGACCATTAAGCTGCCGCATCCCCTTCGCCAGATTCGCCTCCGGCGTTTCAATCAAAAGATGGTAGTGATTTGTCATCTGACACCAGGCGTGACACACCCAGTTAAAGCGCTTGCAGACCTGGCCTAACACCGCCAGCCACACCTCCCGGTCAGCGTCCGACAGGTAAATATCCTCCTGCCCATCCCCCCGCGAAGTCACATGGTAAAGCCCACCAGCCAGTTCAAGTCTTAAAGGTCGCGCCATAAGGTTAGTTTGACATGGGGGAAATGTGTTAATGCAAGACCTGACCCCTTGGCTTTTGTGACCCCTTGGCTTTTGATGGTCTCCCTGTTTTTAGGCCCAACGTTTGAGTTCAGGCTGCGGCCCGTCAGGACTGTCGCGCCTGCAGAGAATGGTTAGCCCTCACCTTTCAATATGGCGGCCTCAACTTTGATGATGATGCTTTCAATAGTGCTAATCATTGCATCTACATCCTGCCTACGAGACTCAAGCGGCTTCAGATTTCTTGCAAGGGTTGCCCTTTCGCCGTCCCGAGATGCTCGCTGGAAAAAGCGAATGAAACCTCCCAGTTTTCCTCCGCCGCGCACCATGGAACCCCGGCTTCTTACGGCGTGCGTATGCTCTGCACGCAGTTCCTTTTGCTGGGCGTTTAGGTTCTTCTTAAGAAGCGCAAACTCCTTCTTCTTCAGCTTCAATTCCTTTAGCGCCAACTTTGCCTCTGCAAGGCCTTTGGCTTCGACGGTGATTTTTGTTCCTTCAATTTTTACGAATTTAGATGGTGTCAGGTTCATTCTCTCCACCTTGCTAGTGAGGGCTAACCTTTGAGATGAGCCGCGAGCGCCAGACCGGTTCGGGTCGGCTCGAGCGAAGGGTTAGGCGTCAGCTACCGAGTAGAAGTCAACTTCTACGCCGGCTTCGCGGAAGATTTGGTGAGCAACCTTCCCGGTCTCGTGCCACTTCGACTTCTTTTCGACGGAGTCCGGATTGAGCGCGACGACGCGCTTGACTCCAGCTTGGATGATAGATCCAGCACATCGGGCGCAGACAGGCTTTCCCCAGATGTAGAGGGTCGAGCCGGTAGATCGAGAGCCGGCAGCAATGAGTGAATTCTGTTCGGCGTGGACCACCAGCTCAAGTTTGATGTTCTGATCTTCGAGCCTTTCGGCGGAGTCTTCGACGCCCATCGGAAAGCCGTTGTAGCCAATGGAGATGTCGCCACCTCGCTTGGTGAAGACAACTGCTCCGACCTTCGCGTTTGAATCCTTGGACCATTCGGACACGAACTTGGCTAGTTCGCAGAAGCGTGAATCCCATTTGTCCGTGGGCTTTGAGTCCAGTAGAAGGTTCACATAATCTCCCATTCTGACGCCTAATGTTTAAGTTCAGGTCGCGGCCAGTAAGGGCCGTAGGCCTGCACCGGATGTTTAGTTTTCATCATATATTTTTTTCAATTCTTCCCGAACCGCCAGGATATATTCGGCCCTAAGTGTTGAAAAATTATGCTCTGCCGATTTCTTACCCTGCTTGTGACTTTGCAAGCAATAGTCATAGATTCTTTTTGCCACGCTAGAAACCTCATCAGAAGCTGTAATTTCGACATTGGCAAGGCAAGTACTGATTTCTAAAAATTGAGAAGCTGTGGAATATTTATCATCTATTGAATGCAGAATATATTCCTAGGAAGTCACGAAGAAGTCAGCATAGACTTTTCGGCGGTCTGAGATAGTATTTTTCGCCAACTCAAGCTTCCACTCCTGTCTCTTAATCTGCTTAGTTGCGAAGAAATTCACTACGCTTCCGACCAGAACCCCGGATAGTGCAATTATTGCTGGAATGAGTTCAGCGTACATATTTTCCTAATTTTTAATAACGCACTTGTTGCACATGAAACCTAACTATAATCAGACATCCAAAAAGGCGTCATTCATTACACCTTGTGGTTAGCCTAAATATTTTATAGAGCGAGATTAAGTGAAGGTTCTCGGTCATGTCAAACGTTGTAAAGCACCTTAAAGAACCTGTCGATCACACCTCTGGCGCAGCAGACAAACCGATTCTTCTTGACGAGGCGCGCGCCCGTACCCGTCGGCTGAATTACAGCATCCGCACCGAGGACGCCTGCGTCGATTGGGTGCGGCGGTTTGTCTTTATCCATGTCCGGCGACACCAGCGCGATTTAAACGCGACCGAGAACGAAGTGTTCCTGTCGCATCTCACGATAGCCGGCAAGGTGTCGGCCTCGACCAGGAACCCGGCGAAGAGGGCGTGCAATTTTTTATCGGCAGGTGATTGAGATTGATGAGTCATGGCTGACGGACGTCGCGTCGACTCGCCAGGGCAAGCGCTTGCCGGGGGTGCGGGCGCTGACGCACGATGGCGCAGCCCGCCGCCGGTCCCCGCTGCAAGGCGGCTTTTGGTAAGCTGGGCGCTTTTCCCATGGGGGCCCACGGTGGCGGTACGCACGCGCGTCAAGATCTGCGGCATCACGCGGCTCGACGATGCCCTGCGGGCCGCGGACCTGGGGGCGGACGCCATTGGTCTCGTGTTCTATCCCAAGAGTCCCCGTTTCCTGGACCCCGCTGCCGCGTCGCGCTGGATTCACCGGGTGCCGGCCTTCGTGACCGTGGTGGGCTTGTTCCTGGATGCCGAGCCGTCGACAGTCGAGGGCGCGCTGTCTGCGCTCCCCCTGGAGCTGCTGCAATTCCACGGGCGCGAGTCGCCGGGCGATTGCCTGCGCTACGGTCGGCCCTACATCAAGGCGCTGGGTATGGGCGGTGAGACGGACGTGCCGGCCCAGGCCCGCGCCCATGAGCTGGCGCGTGGCATGCTGCTCGATAGTCATGCGCCGGGCGAGGCGGGCGGGCGTGGGATCGGGTTTGCCTGGGACCGCATTCCCGCCGAGCGGCCCTTGCCGCTGATCCTGGCGGGGGGGCTGGATGCCGGCAATGTGGCGGCGGCGATCCGCCAGGTGCGGCCGATGGCGGTGGATGTGAGCAGTGGCGTGGAGAGCGCCCCCGGCGTGAAGGATTCCCAGCGTATGCATGACTTTATGGAGAGTGTGAGGCGTGCCGATGCCGAAAGTTGAATTGCCGGGGGGCGCGCTCCCCGATGCCCGGGGCCATTTCGGTCCCTACGGGGGGCGCTTCGTCCCCGAGACCCTGATGGCGGCGCTGGAGATGCTGGCGCAGGCCTACCACGAGGTCGGGCAAGACCCTGATTTCCGCCGCCGGCTGGATCTGGACCTGGCCCACTATGTCGGCCGGCCGTCGCCGCTCTATCTGGCCGAGCGACTCACCCGCGAGGTGGGCGGGGCGCGCATCTATCTCAAGCGTGAGGATCTGAACCACACCGGCGCGCACAAGATCAACAATACGGTGGGGCAGATCCTGCTTGCCCAGCGCATGGGCAAGCACCGCATCATTGCCGAGACCGGTGCCGGCCAGCATGGCGTGGCCACGGCAACGGTGGCGGCGCGTTTGGGGCTGGCGTGTGTGGTGTACATGGGGGCCGAGGACGTCAAGCGCCAGGCGCCCAACGTCTACCGCATGAAGCTGTTGGGTGCCGAGGTACGCCCGGTGGAATCTGGCAGCCGCACGCTGAAGGACGCCATGAACGAGGCCATGCGCGACTGGGTCACCCATGTGGACGACACCTTCTATGTCATCGGCTCGGTGGCCGGGCCGCATCCCTATCCCATGATGGTGCGGGATTTCCAGTGCATCATCGGTCGGGAAACCCGCGAGCAGATGCTGGCTCTGGAAGGGCGGCTGCCCGACGCGCTGGTGGCCTGCGTCGGGGGCGGGTCCAATGCCATGGGCCTGTTCCATCCCTTCCTGGCCGATACGGCGGTGGCGCTGTATGGCGTGGAGGCGGCGGGCCACGGCCTGGATTCCGGTCAGCATTCGGCGCCGCTGTCGGTTGGCCGGCCGGGCGTGCTGCACGGCAGCCGCACCTATCTGTTGGATGACGCCGATGGCCAAATCCAGGAAGCGCATTCCATCTCGGCAGGGCTCGACTATCCGGGGGTCGGCCCGGAGCACAGCTGGCTGAAGGATTGTGGCCGTGCGAACTACGTCCATGCCGACGATGAGGAGGCCCTGGCGGCCTTTCATCGCCTGACCCGCACCGAAGGCATCATTCCGGCGCTGGAAAGCGCCCATGCGCTGGCCTATGCCGAGCGCCTCGCGGCGCGGATGTCACCGGAGCAGATCATCGTGGTGAATCTGTCCGGTCGCGGTGACAAGGACATTCCCACCATCGCGGCCCGGGAGGGGATCGTCCTATGAGCATCCCGCCGGTTGAATCCCGTATCGACCGCCGTTTTGCCGCCTTGCGGGCGCAGAATCGGGCGGCCCTGGTGACTTATTTGATGGCTGGCGATCCGGATGCCGGGACCACGGTCGCGCTGATGCATGCGCTGGTGGCCGGCGGAGCCGATGTGATCGAGCTGGGCGTGCCCTTCTCTGATCCAGTGGCGGATGGGGAGGCCATCCAGCTTGCCGCCGGCCGCGCCTTGCGTGCGGGCATGACGGTGCATGGCGTGCTGGATCTGGTGCGCCGCTTCCGTATGGACGATGCCGAGACGCCGGTGGTGCTGATGGGCTATCTCAACCCCATCGAGCGCATGGGCTACGGGGCGTTCGCCCAGGCTGCCACCACCGCTGGGGTGGATGGAGTGCTGACAGTCGACCTGCCGCCGGAGGAGGGGGAGGGCCTGCTGCCGGCGCTGCGCGAGGCGGGCTTGGCGCCCATTTTCCTCGTCGCTCCCACCACCACCGATCAGCGCATGGCCTGGATCTGCGACCAGGCGCAGGGCTTCGTCTATTACGTCTCGCTCAAGGGCGTGACCGGCGCCGCCAGCCTGGATCTGGCGGCGGTGGGCGATCGCCTGGCGGTGCTGCGGCGCCTGACCCGCTTGCCGGTGGGGGTGGGCTTCGGCATTTCAGGACCCGCGCAGGCGGCCGCCGTCGCGGCGGTGGCGGACGCCGTGGTGGTGGGCAGCGCCTTGGTGCAGACCATCGCGGGCGGCATGCCGGAGCAGTTGCCGGGCGCCCTGGAAACCCAGGTGCGCGCCCTGCGCAATGCCATGGACACAGCGCCGCGTCCGTCCCGGGAGGGCAACTGAATGAACTGGTTTACCAAATTGATGCCGTCGCGCATCCGCACCCAGAGTGAACAGAAGCGGGCGGTGCCGGAAGGGGTGTGGGAACGCTGCGAGTCCTGCGAAGCGATGCTCTACCGGCCCGAGCTGGAGCGCAATGTCGAGGTCTGTCCCAAGTGCGGGCATCACCGGCCCATCGAACCGCGCCGGCGACTGGCCCATTTTCTCGATCCCGACAGCGCGGTGGAACTGTTCGCTGGCGTGGAGCCCGTTGACGCGCTCAAATTCCGCGACAGCAAGAAGTACAAGGATCGCCTCACCCAGGCCCAGAAGGCGACGGGTGAGAAAGACGCCCTGCTGGTGATGAAGGGTTTGCTCAAGCATTTGCCCGTGGTGACCGCGGCGTTCGATTTCCGCTTCATGGCCGGTTCCATGGGCGCGGTGGTGGGGGAGAAGTTCGCCCGCGCCGCCCGCCAGAGCCTCACCGATCGGGCACCCTTGATCTGCTTTTCCGCCAGCGGCGGCGCGCGCATGCAGGAAAACCTGTTTTCGCTGATGCAGATGGCCAAAACCAGCGCCGCCCTGGCCGAATTGTCGGCTGCCCGGGTGCCGTACATTTCCGTGCTGACCCATCCCACCACGGGCGGCGTGTCGGCCTCCCTGGCCATGCTGGGGGACGTGAATGTCGCCGAGCCTTTGGCCTTGATCGGCTTCGCCGGTCCCCGGGTGATCCAGCAGACCGTGGGCCAGACCTTGCCCGAGGGCTTCCAGCGCAGCGAGTTCCTGTTGGATCATGGCACCGTGGATATCATCATGGATCGCCGGCAGATGCGCGATCGCCTCGCCAGCCTGCTGCATCTGCTGATGGGCACGCCGGGGGTCGCCGCCGGGTGAGCGCCGCCGTCGAGCGGCGCAGCCTGGCGCAATGGCTGACCCATCTGGAGCGTCTGCATCCACGCGAGATCGAGCTGGGGTTGGCGCGGATCCGCGCTGTCTACGCAGCGATGGGGCGGCCGCGTCCGGCCCCGGTGGTGATCACGGTGGCGGGGACCAATGGCAAGGGGTCCAGTGTTGCGTTTCTGGAGGCGGTGCTGATCGCCGCCGGTCGGCGCGTGGGCAGTTACACCTCGCCCCATCTGTGGCGCTACAACGAACGGGTGCGCCTGGATGGCGAGCCGGTGGACGATGCGGCCCTGTGCGCCGCTTTCGAGCGGGTGGAGCGGGCGCGGGGTGCGGTCAGCCTGAGCTATTTCGAGTTCGGGACCTTGGCGGCGCTGGATCTGCTGGCCTGCGCGGGCCTCGAGGTGGCGGTGCTGGAGGTGGGGCTGGGGGGGCGCCTGGACGCCGTCAACGTGCTGGACCCCGATATCGCCCTCATCACGTCCATCGATCTGGATCATCAGGATTGGCTGGGCCCCGATCGCGATCACATCGGGCGCGAGAAGGCGGGCATCAGTCGGGCGACCCAGCCCTTGGTCTGCGCCGATCCCAACCCGCCGGCAGGCCTGCTGCAGCATGGCCTGGGCACGCCGCGCTGGTGCGCCGATAGCGATTTCCGCATGGCGCGCCGGGAGGACGGACGCTGGGATTTTCGCAGCGCGACGCTGTGCTGGTGTGATCTGCCCGCCCCGGCCCTGAAGGGCGCGCACCAGTACGGCAATGCGGCCGGCGCGCTGGCGGCGCTGGCCCAATTGCCGCCCGTGCTGCAGCCGGAGCGGGACGCCGTGGTGCGCGGCCTGCAAACGGCGCGCCTGGCTGGCCGGCTGGATCACCGTCCGGGCGCCATTACCCAGGTGTTCGATGTGGCCCACAATCCGGCGGGCGCGCAGTCGCTGGCGATCCATCTGGCGACGTTGCCCACAATTGGCACGCGACGGACGGTGCTGGGGATATTGGGGGATAAAGATGCGGGCGCCATGATCGATGCGCTCATCCCCCAGACCGATGTCTGGTATCTCACCGATTTGCCGGGACCGCGCGGGGGATCGGCAGAAGCGCTCGCGACCCAATTGCGAGCCTTGCATCCCGATGCCACCATCCTGTTGCCTGGAGATCCAGAGCGAGCGCTCGCGCAGGCGTTGGCGGACGCTCTACCCGGCGATCGTGTGGTGGTGACGGGTTCGTTCCTGACCGTGGCCCTGGCCGCGCCGGCACCTTTATAATATGCAGTTGATGATGCGCGCCCGCATCAGGTATGGAGGATGGCGATGGATCCGGTCCTGAAACGACGTCTGGTTGGGGCGGCGGTGTTGTGGGGGGCGGCCATGCTGATCTTGCCCTGGGTTCTGGACCCCGCCCGCGAATCCACGCCGGACCCCACCGTCGTCGCCTCCAGCGATCCGGATCGGGAAATGCGGACCATTGATCTGACGCCGCCGCCGCCGCGCGCGCCGCCTGCGGTCAGTGCGCCTGTCCCGGCGGTGAGCGAACCGGAGCCCTCGGCCGAGCCGCCCCCCGCGCTGGCGGAGATGGAAGACGCCCCAGCCAACGCGCAACCGGAAGCGCCGCCACCGCAGCAAGCATCGGCCCCGGCTCCTGTGCCTGCTCCAAAGCCCGCGTCCGCCGCGCCGCGTCCGCCCGCCGTGCCCGCCAAACCCGCCGCGGCTCCTGTGGTGACGGCGCCGAAACCCGTGGCGGCAACCAAGCCCCCGCCGCCCGCACCCACTCCGGTCCCGGCCGCTCCCGCGTCGGTTGCAACCACGCAGCCGCCGCCATCCCCCGGCGCGCCGGGCTCCGCCTGGTCCGTGCAGGTGGGCAGCTTCGGGGATATGCAAAACGCCCAGAGCCTGGCGGCCCGCCTGTTGCAGCGCCAGCACAGCGCCCAGGTGAGTACCCTGATGGTCAACGGCCGGACCTTGTATCGCGTCCGGGTGGGCCATCTGGGACGCCGGGAAGATGCCGAGGCGCTGCGGGTGCGGATCGAACAATCGATGGGGTTGAATGGCCGGGTGGTACCGGATCCATGATCCTTAGGGTTCACAAGCCTCTGGTCGTGGGACCTGCGCCTTGAATCCCGTGGATGTGCTGATTTTGGTGGCACTGATCATCTCCTTGGGGGTGGCGTTCCTGCGCGGCCTGGTCCAGGAGGCGATGTCCCTGGCGACCTGGGTCGCCGCCGTGGCGGCGGGTTACCTGTTGGCGGAACCGGTGCAGCCCTATCTGACAGGACTGGTAGCGCACCCTACGGCCCGGCGCGTGCTCGCCGGCGCCCTCATTTTCGTGCTGGTCCTGATTACGGGCGGCTTGCTGAACCGTTTCCTGTCTCAAGGGGTGCGCCGCCTGGGGCTGGGGGGAATGGATCGCTTGCTGGGGCTGGGTTTCGGCGCGCTGCGGGCGACCGCCTTGATCACCGTGGTGGTGATGCTGCTGCAACTGACCCGGCTGCCGCAGCATGAGTGGTGGGTGCAATCGCGCCTGCTGCCGTATTTTTTGCCGTTGGCGGCGCAACTGCAGGCGGCCTTGCCGGCCGAGGCGGCCATCCCCGATTTTGCGTCGACGGCGGATGGTCGTTGAATCCGCTCCGCTTGGGAATTTCCGAGGTAATTGAACTATGTGCGGTGTAGTCGGCATCGTCGGGCAGGCCCCGGTGAACCAGGATTTATACGACGCCCTGACGGTGCTCCAGCACCGCGGGCAGGACGCCGCAGGCATCATGACCTGCGACGGCAACCGGCTTTACATGCGCAAGGAAAACGGACTGGTCCGCGATACCTTTCAGGCTCAGCACATGTTCGGGCTGCGCGGCAACATGGGCCTGGGGCATACCCGTTATCCCACCGCCGGCTGTTCAACGCCTGCCGAAGCGCAACCGTTCTACGTCAACTCGCCGTTCGGGATTTCCCTGTCCCACAACGGCAACCTGACCAATGCCGATACGCTCAAGCGCGAGCTGTTCGAGCAGGACATGCGCCACATCAACACCTCTTCCGACTCGGAGGTGCTGCTGAACGTGTTTGCCCACGAACTGCAGGTGCAGGGCAAGATCCGCATCCAGCCCGAGGATATTTTCGCCGCCGTGGCAGGGGTGCACCGCCGTTGCCGGGGCGCCTACGCCGTGGTGGCCATGATCACCGGCTATGGCATCGTGGGCTTCCGCGACCCCTATGGCATCCGCCCGTTGATCTACGGCCGGCGCGTCACGCCCAGCGGCACCAGCTACATGATCGCCTCGGAGAGTGTGGCGCTGAAGGTGCTCGGTTTCGAGCCGGTCGCCGACGTATTGCCTGGCGAGGCGGTGTTCATCGACCTGCACGGCGAGGTGCATCGCAAGGTCTGCGCCGAGCACACCCTGCATTCGCCCTGCATCTTCGAATACGTCTATTTCGCCCGTCCCGATTCCATCATTGAAAACGTCTCGGTCTACAAGGCGCGACTGCGGATGGGGGACTACCTGGCGAAGAAGATCGAGCGCGAATGGGCCGAACGGGACATCGACGTGGTGATCCCGATTCCCGACACCAGCCGCACGGTTGCGGTGCAGGTCGCCCACCATCTCAACGTGAAGTACCGCGAGGGCTTCATGAAGAATCGCTACATCGGGCGCACGTTCATCATGCCCGGCCAGCAGTTGCGCAAGAAATCGGTGCGCCAGAAGCTCAACGCCATCGATCTGGAGTTTCGCGGCAAGAACGTCCTGCTGGTGGACGATTCCATCGTGCGCGGCACCACCTCGCGCCAGATCATCGAGATGGCCCGCGAGGCCGGTGCCAACAAGGTCTATTTCGCCTCCGCCGCGCCGCCGGTGCGGTTCCCGAACGTCTATGGCATCGACATGCCGGTGTCCTCGGAACTGGTGGGTTATGGCCGCAGCGAAGAGGAAATCTGTCACGAGATTGGTGCCGACCGTCTGATCTATCAGGATCTCGCGGATCTGGAGCGGGCGGTGCGCTGGGAAAAAGACGGGGAGCGCATCGATCGCTTCGACAGCTCCTGCTTTTCCGGCGAGTATGTCACCGGCGATGTGACGCCAGAATACCTGGAGCGGCTGGCGCTGCGGCGTTCGGATGCCGCCAAGGAAGACACCGCGGGCAGCGACTTCCCGGTGATCGAAATCTACAACGGGATCTAAACGATAATGGACGGACACGATCCGGACGATTTTGACTTCGAGACCCGCGCGATCCGCGCCGGGATCGAGCGCAGCGACCAAGGCGAGCATTCCGAGGCCATCTACGCCACCTCAAGCTTCGTCTTTGCCAGTGCCGCCGAAGCGGCGGCGCGCTTTTCCGGTGAGCAGTCCGGCAATATCTACAGCCGTTTCACCAATCCCACGGTGCGCATGTTCGAGCGGCGGCTGGCGGCGCTGGAAGGCGGCGAGGCCTGCGTGGCCACCAGTTCCGGCATGTCAGCGGTGCTGTCGGTGTGCATGGCGCTGTTGCGTCAGGGCGATCACGTCGTGGCCGCGCGTGGCCTGTTCGGCACCACCACCAGCCTGTTGACGCAATACCTGACCCGTTTCGGTATCGCGGTTAGCTTCGTTTCGACCACCGACTACGCGGCCTGGGCGGCGGCCATCGAGCCGGGGCGCACCCGGCTCTTGATCATCGAAACCCCCACCAACCCCTTGGGGGAGGTGGCGGATATCCGCCAACTGGCCACGCTGGCGCATGACGTGGGTGCGCGGCTGGTGGTGGACAACTGTTTCTGCACCCCCGCCCTGCAGCGGCCCCTGGCCTTGGGGGCGGATCTGGTGATCCACTCCGCCACCAAATATCTAGACGGGCAGGGGCGCTGCATGGGCGGCGCGGTGGTGGGGGATGCCGAGACGGTGGGCAAGGAGGTGCTGGGCTTCCTGCGCACCGCAGGGCCCAGCCTGAGCCCCTTCAATGCCTGGATCTTTCTCAAGGGCCTGGAGACACTCGCGTTGCGTATGCGCGCCCACAGCGAACAGGCGCTGGAACTGGCTCGGTGGCTGCAGACGCAACCGGGCGTGGCGCGCGTCTATTACCCTGGCCTGCCCGACCATCCCCAGCACGCCCTGGCCGCTGCCCAGCAATCCGCCTTCGGCGGCATTGTCTCCTTCGAGGTTGCGGGCGGCCGCGCGGCCGCGTGGCGGCTGATCGATGCCACCCGGCTGATCTCCATTACGGCCAACCTGGGCGATACCAAGACCACCATCACCCACCCGGCAACCACCACCCACGGCCGCTTGCCGGCCGAGGAGCGCGAGAAGGCGGGTATCGGGGAGGGCTTGTTGCGCTTGTCCGTGGGGCTGGAATCGCTGACGGATCTGAAGCGGGATCTGGCGCGCGGGCTTGCGTGAGGGCCAAGCCCGAAGGCGCGTCACGCGATCTAGGCACGATTGCGGCGAATAATCGCCTTGGAACAGCGGTAAATCGGGGCGAGGGATGAAGTGGTGGGCCGTCAGGGACTCGAACCCCGAACCTACTGATTAAGAGTCAGCTGCTCTACCATTGAGCTAACGGCCCAAAACAATCAGGGATCATTGGGAAGAAGAAAAGGCGAAGTAGTCAGGGATCATCGCAAATCCCACCTGTTGTGTCAATCAACAACACACAGGGATGAGTCCGATGGCTCTGACATTGACGATCGTTTCGACGAAGGGCGGGGTCGGCAAAACCACGCTGGCGGCCAATCTGGCCGCGCTCCTGGCGGACATTGGCCAGCGCGTGCTGCTGGTCGATGCCGATCCGCAACCCACACTCTCCAGCTATTACCCCATCGCGGACTTCGCGGCCGGCGGGCTCACCCGCCTGATCGTCGATGCCAGCGCGGAGGGGACCGTCAGCCGCACCCATATTGCGAACCTCGACATCGTGGTCTCGGATGATCCGGAGGGGCGGCTGCAGAACTGGATCCTGCATACGCCCGACGGACGGGTGCGCCTGCGGCACCTGCTGCGCCGCATCGATGGGCGTTACGACCTCATCATTGTGGACACCCAGGGCGCGGTCGGCCCGCTGCAGGACGCGGCGGTGCTGGCCGCCGACCTGCTGGTCAGCCCCATTCCGCCGGAGATCCTGTCGGCGCGCGAATTCGCGCGCGGGACCCTGGCCATGCTGGAGCGGCTGCGCCCCATGGCCGCGCTCGGCGCCCCCGTGGGGCCGCTGCGCGGGGTGATCTACCGCGTGGACCGCACGCGCGATGCCCGCGGCATCGCCGGCGAGCTGCGCAAGGAGAGCTATGCCGAGAGCCGCGGCGGCATCACCATTCTGGATGCCGTCATCCCGGCCAGTGTGGCCTTCCGGGAGGCGGCGACCCGGCGCGAGCCGGTGCACCGATGGGACAGGGGGCGATCCCTCGAGGCCATGACGGCGCTGGGGGCCGAACTGCTCCCGCACCTCAGCGAGGACCTGTTCCGCTTCGCGGCGGCGCCCAAAGGCGCTGAACAAGAAGGGGGTGAAGCGTGAGCAACCGCAATCCTCCCCCCAATCTCGGCGAGCTGCTGCTCCAGCCCAATTTCGGGCAGTCGCGGCCGCTGGACAAGCCCGGCGATCCCATCGTCCCGACGCAGCTGCTGCTGGATGTGACCAAGATCCGTCGCTATGAGCAGGATCCCCGCCAGCACGCCAATTCCCAGTTCGAGGAGATCAAGGTGTCGATCCTGGCGCAGGGCGGCATCAACAATCCGCTCACCGTGACGCGCCGGCCCGGTGAAGAGCATTACATCATCGAGGCCGGCGGCAACACCCGCCTGCGCGCGCTGCAGGAACTCTGGGATGAGACCGGGGATGACCGATTCCACTACACCCATGTCCTGTACAAGCCCTGGGAATCCGAATCCCAGATCCTGACCCGCCACCTGATCGAGAACGAGCTGCGCGGCGAGATGCTGTTCGTCGACAAGGCGCGCGGCCTCGAGGCGCTGCGCCGGCAGTGGGCCGCTGAAAGCGGGTTGGATGATCTCTCGCGGGGCGAGTTTCAGCGTCGCCTCAAGGCCGCCGGCTTCACGATTTCGGAGCGCGCCATCACCCGCCTGCGCTTCACGGCCCAGATCGCAGAATCCCTGCCCGAGGCTACGGCCGATCCTTCGTTCGGCCGCGAGGTCGTCGATCGCGTCATGGCCCTGCATGGCGCGGCGCGGCGCATCTGGGCGGACAATGCCCTGCTCGAGGCGGAATTCCCCGCCGCGTGGGACCGAGCCCTGACCGAATCGGATTCGCCGGAATTCAGCCTGGTCGCGCTCCAGCACAACCTGGCTTGCATCCTGGGCGAGTGGGTCAGCGGCAAGGACGCCGGGGACATCAGCCTCGAACTGGACTGCCTGATCTATGAGCGGCGCGGAGTAGCCCCGAGCGAGCCGCTGCCGTCAGCTCCGCCCTTCACCGAACCAGGCGCTGCGGTATCTGCTGAAGCACCCCTCGTGCATCAGGCGCCGGATGCCCAGCCTGAGCTGGGCACCGAGTGGCCTGAGGCGGATGTCGTCGAGCCGGAGCCCGCACCCTGGCCGGACGATGTGGCTGATCCGCCGGAATCCCCGGCCATGGGTGCAGTGGATCCCGGCAAAGGCCGCGCGGATGCGCCCAGGGGAGCGTTTGGGCCCGGAGCCATACCCTCGCCCATCCCGATGAACGACCTCAAGTCGCTCAAGGCGCGGGCTTATGTCCTGGCGCAGCGTATCGCGCAGCATTACCGGATGGGGCCGATCATCGCGCCGGCTCCGCAGACACACTTCGGCTTTATCCTGACCGATATCCCGCATAACACCATCGATGAGACCCCGAAGCACATCCCGATCGAGCAGGTATGGTGGCTGTTGTACGGTTTCTGCCACCAGGAAGAAATCGATGCGGCGCTGCTGGACCGGCTCACGCCGGCCGACAGTGAATTCCGCCGGTTCGCCCCGAGCTGCGACCCGATCGAACTCGCCGGGATCCTCCTGGACAAGGAGCCGCCGTTGAACGGCCCCGTGTTCATGCGGGCCATCTCGACGGTCGATGACCGGGAGCTGCAGGACGTCATCGACCTGATGGCGACCTACCGCGAGCTGCGGGTCCACTTCCTGCGGAATCGGGAGAGCCGGCTGTGAGTACCGATCCCAGGATCCTGGACCATATCCAGGAGTCGGTGAACGCTCTGCTGGACGGTTCCGCCTCCGGCGACCTCATGTTCTTCGCCGGCGTGCAGCAGGAATCCATCCCCACCGCGCTCTTTCTAGATCCTACCCTGCGTCCGGTGGACCGCAACCTGTGGGTGGTGATGCGGCTGGGCATGCGCGCCGTCGGCCAGCGCGCCGCATTTCCGAGCTACGAGGACCTGGAAAACGTATGGCGGGTCGGCTCGAGGGACACGCTGTCGATCAGCTACGCCCTGCTGCGTCTGCGGGGCTGGCTGACGCGCGTCCATGCGGTGCGGGATGCGCAGGGCCGCCACCGCGGCCAGATCTGGATGATGCACGACGAGCCGGCGCCGCTGGCTGAGATCATCGAGATCGATCCCGACTACATGAGATTCTTTGATGATTGCCGCAGCCATCGCAGTCCGCGGATCCGGGCGGCGGCCGCCGCGATGGACGCTTCCCTGTCCGCGGCCATCGCGCGGGGCGAAGACATTACCGCCCATGCCGCGGCCTCAGCCAGGCGCTTCGGCTCCCTGTCTGCCCGTCATGGCAATGATGGAGATTTCTTCGGCGCCAGCCTGGGCGTCCTGGAAAGCTTCCGCGAGCAGGAAAAGGTGGTCGAGGCGGATGAAGAGCCAAGTCCGAAAATCGGACTTGGTGAAATTGACCGGGTCAGAAAATCTGACTCGGTTGAACCGGGTCAGAAAATCGGACCAGGAACCAACTCATTGAATAATAAAGGAAATACAGAACAATGTTATTCTGGCACGGATCGTGCTATTAAATCCTGTAGTAGTATTAAGAATATTAAAACTACAACTACAACTGATTCTCCTGAGGAGGCTTCTACACCCAGGAAATCGGTACTTTTTCCCGAAATACTCCAGGCCCTCCTGCCCAAGAACGAGCAGGACCTGATCGCGCGCTACATCACCCAGGCCCCTGAGCAGCATCGCCCGGGAATCCTCGAGTACCTGGCCGAGCGCATGGCGGCCGGTAAGGTGCAAAAGCCGGTGCCGTTTGCCATCTCGCTCGTCAAGGCAGCCAAGGACGGGTTGTTTTTCCGCCAGCCGGCGGCCGCTCCGCCCCTACCTGTCTTCAGGCCCTCTCCCCCGCCGTCAACCGTGGCGGTCCAGGAGTTGCGTGCGCTGGCCGGTGAGGCCGCGGGGCTGCGGCGCCTGATCACCAGCATCACAGATCCGGCGATGCGGGCCAAGCTGGCCGAGCAGTTCGCCGAGATCGAACGAAAAATCACCGAAACCAGAAAACCGGGGGTGTTTCAATGAGTCCGAACGCGGAAGGCGCGGCCTTGCTGGCCGACATTCTGGTCACGCTCGCCACTGCGGCACGTCGCGCCCACGACGACGCCGAGCTGCAGGAGGTCCTGGTGCGCGAATTCGGCTGCAGCGTCGAATCCCAGCGGACGCTGGCAACCATCCACCCCGCCATGTTCCGGCAGGTTTCGTTCCTGTCCAAGATCCTGCGGGTCGAGGTGCGCGAAGACTACCTCGAGCGAGCCCGCAACTGGGAATCCCAGTATCTCGCCCAGGAGGAGCTGGTCAGCGCGCTGGTGGAGGCCGGCGCGACGCGCGAACTGATGGGCCGGTGGTTCGGCCTTTCCCCGAAAGCCTACACCGCCCGGCGCCGCATGCTGGGCCTGCCCGCCACGCCGGGCCGTCCCCGTTGCCAGGGCAATGACGACCCGGAACTCATCAGCCGCGTCCTGTCCGCATGGTCGGCCGCCGTGGGGACCCCACCAGAACGATTTTTGCAGGCGGCCCGGCAATCCGGGCAGAGTGTCTGCACGGTCTACCGCATCGTCGAACAAGCCAGACAACAGGAGTGAGCCGATGAATACCAGTACCCGCATTTTTTCCGACCCGGAGGAGCGTCCCGCATCTGCGCGCCCCGAATCGATCGTCGTCACCGATTCCAGTGTCTATGTGGGCGATCCCGGCCCGCTCTGGGGCGGCAGCAAGATCACCCTGCACACGCGCCAGGGCCGCAATCTGGTAATGGGCCGGTCCGCCCAGGAAGGAGCGGCCAGCGCCAAGGCCTACCGCATCAAGGGCCTGTTCGACTATGCGCGCCAGGTGCGTCAAGTCGCCCACTACGCCTCCATGGACGATCCCTATGCCGACTGGACGTTGCTCAAGCTCGAGGCGGCCTACAAGGAAACCGAGGGCTGGCTCAAGCACACCCGGCAGGAACTCGAAGGCAAGCTGACCGCGTTCCGCGGGGTGGACATCCACATTGCCGAGTCCGTCCATCCGATCGAGGTGTCGGTTCAGTTCCAGAACCCCTACGCCTACCTGCCGATCTACCTGATCGCCGATGCCGATCAGTTGTTCCTGACCATCCTCACCGCCGCGCATGCGGCGCGCATCAGCCGCGACCAGAAGGAAAAGCTGATGCGCGAGGTCTCGGCCAAAATTCGGGCCTTCATTTACGCCCCGGACGGCTGGCGCTTCCTCGGCGCTCTGGTCAGCCGCACGGTGGTGAGCCGAGGCGTGGACGATGAGACCCTGCACCCCCGCATCCGCAAGGCACTGGCCGAGGCCCGGCAGCGCATGGGCGAACTGCCCCAGGAGGTCCTGGATCGCACGGTGCGCGGCGAATTTGCCCCAGACATCCGCAAGCCCATGGTGTTCAAGGAGGATGAGGAACAGTGACCGGGGCCGGTGGCCCGGGGCAGCGTTGCAGGAAAATGTGCAACAGTGACCGGGGCCGGTGGCCCGGGGCAGCGTTGCAGGAAAATGTGCAACAGTGACCGGGGCCGGTGGCCCGGGGCAGCGTTGCAGGAAAATGTGAGGTCACATGGATTTGAAGCAGCTTTTTAATCAGCTCGTACACCACCATGTCCCGGTGGACACGGCGGTGCTGTTCCTGGTCGATCTCGCGGGCGGGTCCCTGGGGGATGTCGCAAACGCGCTCGGCTGTAGCAAGAGCACCGTCTGCCGGGCGATCGAAAGTGATTTCCCGAAAGGCGACGTGCGTCAGGCGATTGCCGGTATTCTGGAATTCGACCCATGGGAGGCGGAGGCCGTTGTCAAGAATTCCGTCGAGCCAGAGATCCGGAATCCCCCGACTCCAGCCGGGATCCTCGAGGTCCTGCGCCAGGCCGGCGTTCCACTGCACCGTGCTGCCGCCATGCTGGCCGCGGATCGGGGGGTGACCCTCGACGAGGCCCAGTTGCGGATGCTGCAGAGCGGGCTGGGCAGCGTTGAGGTCCGCCAGCGCATCACGGCTGCGCTGGGTGTCGATCCATGGGCCCGGAATATTGATGAAGTCGATGCCGTCGACCGGGAGGAGCTGCTGCAGGTCTTCAAGGACGCCGGTGTGCCGATGCACAAGGTGGTGGCGCTGCTGTGCGAGCTGGCGGGCACCTCCCTGGCGGCCGTGGCCCGGCAGGCGGGCTGTCGCAGGAATTCTGCCTACGCGGCCATGCGCGGCGAGTTCGCGCCGCCGGAAGCTCTGCGCGCGGCTATGCGCGAGGCGGTGAGGATGGATCCATGGGCGGTCTATGAGGGGCGCAAGCCACGCGGCTGGCGCGGCGGGACCGCCGCGTCCGGTAGATAAAAAATTCATCTACCGGCTTTGTGTTTTGTAGATCAGAAAAATATCTACCGATTTTCCCCTTTAAGGGATAAGGGCCATTCCCTTAAAGACCCTTTGATAACAATTCAAACAAGGCATGGAGCACCGATGGCGGAGTGGCTGGGGTGGTGGACGCTGACCGAGGCGCGGCAGCGGCGGGATGATCTGCTTGCCGAGCGGCAACGGATCCATATCGAACTGCGGAAGATGCCGGAGGAGTTCAAGCGCGAGTTCGAAGGGCAGATGGGGTCCTTGCCGGCATACATCGTCATGGGCTCGATCAACACCGGCGGGGCCCAGGTCAGATGGCGGCTGCGCGGACGAGACAAGCAGAGCTCCGTCCTGATGGGCGGCAAGGCGGCATCTAAGATGCTTGCGGAGGCGCCGGCGCAGGTGCGGGGGCGGCTACTGGACTATGAGCGGCGCGGCTACTGGCTCAATGCTGCGGTCGCGGTGAGGGATCGCGAGATCAAGGTCATCGAGCACTACCTGAACATTCTCGAGCGCCAGCGCCAGCAAAAGCGACGCGAAAAAACGAGCGAATCCGAATAACGCTTTTTGCTGGCTGGGCTTGCGCCGATCGTGCAGGCTTTATGCGGTGGAAAAGCCGATTTGGGAGGGGAACAGGAATGAACGAGTTTCGGGGACGCGGCAACCTGGGGGCCACCCCGGAACTGCGGTGCATCGAGGACGGCGCAGAGGGGCGCAATGTACTGCCCTTGCGGATCTACTTTGACCGGCTGGTGCCGACGCGGGAGGGTCAGTCGGGGGGATTCGAGGACCGGGGCGGATTCTGGCTCAATGCCTCCGTGTGGGGGCGGCGGGCCGAAACCCTGCAGCCGCTGCTCGCCAAGGGGATGCGGGTCTACGTCGAGGGCACCCTGGTCCAGCGCGCCTGGCAGTCGCGGGAGACGGGCGAGGACCGGGTCGGGATGGAACTGGAGGTCGATTACCTCGCGATCGATCCGAGCCGGATCGCGCGCATCGATGTGCGCGAGCGCGGCGTCAATGGCGAGGATGGGGCGCCGGCGCCGGACCCACCGCGGCAGGAGGCTGCGCCAGCCGCTAGGCGCGGCCGGAAAGGTAATGCAGGCTAATCATGGATTTGTAGCGATTTGTCCATACAAAGCACCGTATTAGAATTGGTTACTCACTTTATGAGGTTATTTAAAATGAACTTTGATCGCGTAAAAGGATGGCGACTGTTCGGGATCGGCATGGCGATGATCGTTATCGGTGCGGCAGGGCTGAAAACGGTGGATGCGTCGGAGATAGCTCCGCTGAGCGCCGAGGAACTGCGCCAGATCGAGGGTCGGTTTTCGCGGCTGGTCGTGCTGAGCGCGCTGGCTGGATCGGTCGTCATCCAGGGCGGGCAGGTGGCGTGGTCCGCCATCCAGAGCGGCTGGAAGGCGGCCAGTACGGGCGGTGATCGGCGCGCTGCCCAGGAGCGCCGGGCTTGCCGGGTTCCTGTTGCGTTGAGGCGCGGGGAGTGGCTTTCGGGTTGAAGCGTCGCAGCCACTCCGGTGCTCGAAGTGTTGGACATTGATCCCTGGGCAGTCCTGGAAACGATGAATCTGGCCGGGAGGGGCATGTGAGGCTGTTCCTGTGTGAAAAGCCCTCCCAGGGCTGGGACATCGGGCGGGTTCTGGGCGCCACCAGGGACAGCGGCGGCTGTCTGGTAGGGGATGGGGTGATGGTCACCTGGTGCATTGGCCACCTGCTCGAGATGGCGCCGCCGGAAACCTACGGCGAGGCATTCAAGACCTGGGACCTGGGGGCTTTGCCGATCCTGCCGGAGCAGTGGCGGATGGAGGTCAAGGACAGGGCGCGCGGGCAGTTCAAGCAGATCGAGGAACAACTGGGACAGGCCAAGGAAGTGATCATCGCCACGGACGCGGACCGCGAGGGGGAAGTCATCGCCCGCGAGATCCTGGAGCGCTGCCGCTGGCGCGGCCCTGTGGGGAGGCTGTGGCTCTCGGCGCTGGATCCTGTGTCCATCCGCAAGGCGCTGGCGCAGATCCAGGACGGCAAGCGCACGGAACCGCTGTATCAGGCAGGACTGGGCCGGTCACGGGCCGACTGGCTGGTGGGCATGAACCTGACCCGCGCCTATACCGTCCTGGGCCGGCAGGGCGGTCACGATGGCGTCCTGTCGGTGGGGCGCGTGCAGACACCCACGCTGGCGCTGGTGGTGGAGCGGGATCGGGAGATCGAGGGCTTCAAGCCCGCGGCCTACTACGACCTGCTGGCGCAGATCGCAGTGCCGGGCGGGCTGTTCCTGGCGCGCTGGCGGCCCGCCGGCGCGGGCCTGGATGAGCGCGGTAGCTGCCTGGACCGGGCCAAGGCGCAGGCCGCGCTCGCACGGGTGACGGGCGCCGCCGGGCGGATCATGCTGGCGCAGCAGGCGCGCAAGGCCGAGCCGCCTCCGCTGCCGTTCAGCCTCAGTGCGCTGCAGCAAGAGGCGTCCCGGCGCTGGGGAATGCCCGTCAAGGCCGTTCTCGCGGCCGCTCAGGCGCTCTACGAGACCCATAAAGCCAACCACCTACCCCAGATCCGATTGCGCCTATCTGCCGGTCTCACAGCACGCCGAGGCAACGGCGGTGCTGGCCGCGCTCGCCCGCAGCGATGCAAAGGTCGCGTCGGCGGTCGCCAATGCCGATGCCGCCCTGCAGTCCGCGGCCTGGAACGATGCCCAGGTGACAGCGCACCACGCCATCATTCCCACTGCCGCCGTCGTGGATCCGGCGCGCATGAGCCTCGATGAGCGGCGCATCTACGAGCTGGTGCGCGGGCGGTATCTGGCCCAGTTCTATCCCGACTACGAATACCTGCAGACCGATGTGGAAGCGGAGATCGGCGGGGAGGTCTTTGTGGCGCGTGCGCGCCAGGGCGTGGTCACCGGCTGGCGCGCGGTCCCGGGCCTGGTCCGGGCCGAGGGCGAAGGGAAAAGCAGCGGGGAGGAGGGGGCCGGCGAGGATGAAGCCAACCAGGCGCTGCCGCCGATGCGAGCCTGCGAGGACTGCCGTTGCCTGGAGGCCTCGATCCGGGAAGGGTGTACCGAGCCGCCGCGGCGCTACACCGAGGGCACGCTGGTCGCGGCCATGAAGTCGGTCGGCAAGAGCGTTCAGGACCCCGCCTTGCGCAAGATGCTGCGGGAGACGAGCGGCATCGGCACCGAGGCGACGCGGTCCGGAATCCTGGAAACCCTGTTCCAGCGTGGCTACATCGAGCGCAAGGGCAAGAAGGAGATCGTCAGCACGGCCACCGGGCGGGCCCTGATCGACCAGGTGACGCCTGAGCTGCGCGATCCTGTCCTCACTGCAGTCTGGGAGCAGGGCCTGGACGAGATCGCGGCCGGAAAGCGCGCACTGCACGCCTTCCTGGCGCAGCAGGCCGATTGGGTGCGCCAGCAGGTTGGGCGCGTGCAGTGCGGAGAAGCCGCCTGGACGGCGCCGGCAGGCGCCGCAGGGGCTCACCCCTGCCCGGCCTGTGGGCAGCCCCTGCGGCGCCGCAAGGGGGGCTATGGGATGTTCTGGGGCTGCTCCGGCTATCCCGAATGCCGGCAGACCTTGCCCGATGCGCGCGGCAAGCCGGGCCGGAGGGTCGGAGAGAGATCGCCAAAGGGCCCGGCCGCCGCCGGAAAAGGCGGCCCGGTGAACAGGCAGGCCTCGGCGACGAGCGCATGGCGCTGCGCCTGCGGCGGAGAGATCTGGGAATCGGCCAAGGCCTGGCAATGCCAGAGCTGCCAGGCCATCGTCTGGCGGCAGACGGCCGGCAAGACGCTCACCGAGCGCCAGGCGCAGCGGTTGCTGGGCGGAGCCTCGGTCGAACTGGCCGGGCTCAAGAGCCGGGCCGGCAAGCCGTTTTCGGCCACGGCGCGCATCGAGGGCGGCAAGGTCAAGCTGGTGTTCGGAGGTGCGAGATGACCCGTCGGGATCAGGACATGGAGTGGGAGGATAAGGTGATCGACCTGCTGTTCCGGCTGCGCTGGATCGAACACAAGGTCCGCAGCGTCCGCCACGAAGCGGACGGCTGCGAGATCGAGGCCTGGGTGGGCCTGCCCGGCGAAAGCCTGTGCCAGGGCACGGTGTTCCGGGCCGCGACCCTGAGCCGGTGCATCGACCTGGGCATGGCGGCGACATCACGTACCTGCGCTCGAATCTGAGTGAGCTTATGAGCAATGGTCGCGCGCATTCATCGCGGTAGTGATCATTGGAATGTTGGTGTACTGAACCGCCCCGGGTTTTGAGGAGGCTTCGACTCTTGAGAGAATGAAGCCATGAGCAAACCCGACAAGTATTCCCCCGAAGTCCGTGAACGCGCTGTCCGCATGGTGCGGGAGCATCGCTTGGCGTACCCGTCGCTGTGGGCGGCGGTCGAATCGATTGCCGCGAAGATCGGCTGTGCTGGCGCCACGCTGCATGAATGGGTCAAGCGACATGAGATAGATAACGGCTTGCGGGACGGCATGACGACCGCCGAGCGCGAGCGCATCAAGGCTCTGGAGCGCGAAGTGAAGGAATTGCGCCGGGCCAACGAGATTCTGCGGCTGAAGATTTTCGGCCCGCCAAACCAACAGGCGCCCGCCGAACGTTGCGGACGAAAAATCCTCATCGCTACGCAAGTCGCCGAGCAAAATCTGGACTTCGATTTCGACCTCATCGCCAGTGACCTCGCGCCCATCGACTTGCTCCTGCAACGCGCTGGGCGCCTGTGGCGGCATGCGCGGCCATCGCGTCTACTCGCCGCGCCAATGCTGATCGTGGCGGGGTTGGCCGAAGACTTACCGCCTTCGTTCGGAAAGCCTTTATGATGGCGGATGGTTGACGGAAGAAATTGGTCCTCGGTCAGCCATTTCGGAGCAGTGCAAACTGCTGCGAATTCCTGCGAGCTTGCGGGTCGGCAATGGTCCGGAATCTCCGGAGGGTTGCGGGTGCGGGGGCCAGTTGTCCGGGATTTCCGGATAACTGGCGGGAGACATCCAACTTTACCGGTACCCGCTCGGGTCATGCCTTCGGAGCCATATCGCCCGACGACCTTGGCCCTCGGGGTGATAGCCGCTCATAGACCTGGCTGCCGAGCCATTTTGATACCAGCTCCTGCATGTCGGGTTTGCCCATGTAGTCGGTGAACAGTTCCTCGTTCAGCTCCATGCGCTCGATAAACAGCGATTCCAGCACCTGCCGGAACACCAGCTGGAACTTGTCCAGCGAGTTGACCTCGGCAGCCTTCTGAAGCGCTTCGTTCTGGCTAGCCGCCTCCGCAATCTGGTCGAAGAACAGCTGATCGGCTTCGTTGAGTTCGCCGCCAAAACGCTCGTTGATGATGTCGATGAGGCGCGACAGTGAAACGTGCTCCTCTCGCACCATGCCGGAGCCCACCTCGCGAGGTCCATCCAGCGGTTTGGCATAGCCTTCGTTCAGGCTGATCGAGCCTTCACTGATCTTCTGCAGGCGGTAGTAGTCGAGTTCGACTTCCTCGTCGAACTGGTAGCCCGGCCCGCTCTTGCGCTTTGGCAGCTTCAGCGCGAGGTGCCGCAGGTAGGTGAACAGCTTTTCCAGATCGCTGTCCTGGTAGGGAATCACCTGGCTCAGGAAGCTGTACAGATTGCGGAAGGCCTGCACCTTACCGCGCCACAGCTCGGCTTCCTCCTCTTCCGTGTTCTGCAACTGCACGAAGCGCGCGACCGTCTGATCGAGAATCGCGTTCATCAACTTGTGGTCGCTGGGGCTCTGGCGGCGCTTTGGGGCGAAGAACACGCGAGCGAACTCGGCGACCTCGGTCTGCAGGTAGATGCCCGAGGCATCGAGCTCGGCCTTGACCTCGTAGAGCTTGTCGGGATCGACCTGCTCGCCCATCACCGAGCCCTCAAAGTACTGGCGGAAGGCCTCCTGGATCTCGGCAGGATCGTTGACGAAGTCCAGCACGAAGGTGTCGTCCTTCAACGGGTGAGTGCGATTCAGGCGTGACAGCGTCTGTACGGCCTGGATGCCTGCCAGGCGCTTGTCCACATACATCGTGTGCAACAGCGGCTGATCGAAGCCGGTCTGGTATTTCTCGGCCACCAGCAGCACCCGGTATTCCGGCTTGGCGAAGGTATCGGGCAGTTCCTTTTCGCGCACCCCGCCGTTCATCTCCACTTCGGTGTAGGTCTTCTCGGGAATCCTGTCGTCTTCGACAGTGCCGGAGAACGCCACCAGGCTCTTGATCGGGTAACCCTTCTCGGCGATGTAGCGGTCGAACTCCTGTTTGTAGCGCACCGCCTCCAGCCGCGAGCCGGTTACCACCATCGCCTTGGCGTGGCCGCCGATCTTGTGCCGGGTGAAGTGCTGAAAGTGCTCGACCATCACCTCGGTCTTCTGGCCGATGTTGTGCGGGTGCAGGCGCATGAAGCGGCCCAACGCCTTGGCGGCCTTCTTGCGCTCGACGTTCGGGTCGTCCTCGGCCTTCTTGATCAGCTTGTAGTAGGTCTTGTAGGTGACGTAGCTTTTCAGCACATCCTCGATGAAGCCTTCCTCGATGGCCTGGCGCATGGTGTAGCGGTGAAAGGGCTCGCCATTGCGGCCGAAGATCGCCAGCGTCTTGTGCTTGGGCGTCGCGGTGAAGGCAAAGAAGCTCATGTTCGGCTGATGGCCCCGCTTGGCCATGGAACGGAACAGGCGCTCGAGCTCGACTTCGCCTTCCTCCTCGGCCATCTCCTGGGCCTTGCGGCGCAGTTCGGCGCCGCCCAGCACGCCCTTGAGTTCCGTCGCCGTCTCGCCGGACTGCGAGCTGTGGGCTTCGTCAATGATCACCGCGTACTTGCGGGTCGGCAGATGGCTGTTGCCGCTACCGCCGCGTTCCTCGCTCAGCTTGGCCAACTGCCCGGCCACGAACGGAAACTTTTGCAGCGTGGTGATGATGATCGGCACGCCGGCTTCCAGGGCCTCGGCGAGCTGGCGCGAATCCTCGTCGATCTTCTGCACCACGCCCTGGCGGTGGTCGAACTGGTAGATCGTGTTCTGCAACTGGCGGTCCAGCACCACGCGATCGGTGATGACGACCACGCTGTCGAACAGGCGTTCGTCCTGCGTGTTGTGCAGGCTGGAGAGCCGATGCGCCAGCCAAGCAATGGTATTGCTCTTGCCACTGCCGGCCGAATGCTCGACCAGGTAGTTGTGTCCCACGCCCTCGCTGGCGGCGGCCGCCACCATCCGGCGCACCGCCTGCAACTGGTGATAGCGCGGATAGATCAGGCTTTCCTTGCGCACCTTCTTGCCGTCATCCGTGGTTTTCTCTTCGACATCGAGATGCAGGAAGCGGGCGAGCAGGTCGAGCAGGCTGTCGCGTTGCAGCACCTCTTCCCACAGGTAGGCCGTCTTGTAATTCCTGCCCTCCCGGTCGGGCGGGTTGCCCGCCCCGCCATCCCAGCCCCGATTGAAGGGCAAAAAATGCGTGCTGCCGCCCGCCAAGCGCGTGGTCATGTGCGCGGCTTCGGTATCGACCGCGAAGTGCACCAGCGTCCGTTTGGTGAACACGAAGATCGGCTCGCGCGGGTCACGGTCGTGCCGATATTGGTGAATCGCATTGGCGGCGGTCTGGCCACTGAGCGAGTTCTTGAGTTCCAGCGTCACCACCGGGATGCCGTTGACCGACAGCACAACGTCCAGCGATTTCTCGTTCTTCGGGCTGAAATGCAGTTGCCGGGTCAACCCCAGCCGATTGGCCTGGTAGCGTGCCTCCAGCTCAGGGTTCAGCCCGTGCGCCGGGCGAAAAAAAGCCACGCGCAGCGTCTTGCCGAAACATTTGAAGCCGTGACGCAGGGTGGCCAGCGTGCCGTGGGTGTCCAGCCACTTGCACAGGGATTCCAGCACCCGCGCGCCGGTCTGCTCGCCGTGCAGCGCCTCCAGCTTTTCCCACAGCTTGCTTTGGGTGGCCTGGATGAAGGCCAGCGCTTCGGCGGGGAAGACTGCGCGCTCGCGGTCGAAGCCCTGGTCATCGACCCGCGTGTAGCCAGCGCCCAGCAGGACCGCCTCGATGGCGGTTTCAAAGGCGGCTTCGCTGGTGCTTTTTGCCATGGTCCCTCTCAGCGGATGAGCTGGATATCCATATCCAGGTTCAGCTCGGACCAGGCCCGGTCCGCGGTAAGAATCGGCAGCTTGCGCTCCAGGGCCAGCGCCAGACAGGCGCGATCGGCCAGCGACAGGCCGTGGTGGCGTGTCTTGTCCCATAATAGGGCGGCGATTTCGGCCTGCTCCTGCGTGAACGGCATGAAGATGACACCCGCCTCCGCGAATTCCTGCCGCATCCCGGCGATGTCGGCCTGACGGCGCAGGGATTTCTGCACGACTTCCGACCAGTTCACCGCGCAAACCATGGCGCCCGACAATACCGACCAGACCCGGTCGGCCCCTGGCTCGTCGTGCAGAAACGCCAGCAAACTCGATGCATCAAGGACCAGCGTCACCCCTCCGCCGCCTCCTTCGCTGCCTCGGCACGACGCTCCGCGATCAGCTCATCCACCAGACTGACCTCTTTGGGAATGTGGCGAAACCGATCCTGGAGCCGTTTCTCGATCGCCTCGCGCCGCTCCAGTACCAGCGTTTCGCCCTCTTGCCGGGCCACCAGCCGATCCCCCGGCTTCAGGTGCAGCGCCTTGCGCAGGGCGGCGGGAATGACCAGCCGGCCTTGCGCGCCGACCTGGACTTCGTTGTTTGAAGGATTTGTTGCCATATCGCCCTCTATCGTGCCAACCGGAATTGAGTGTGGCACATGCTCACGACCCGTGCCAGAAATTTCCGCTCCGCTGATCCGCCAGCCCAACCGACTAGATGGCTGTTTCAAACGCCGCTTCGCTGGTCGCTTCATACGACAGCCCTCGCTTGTCTTTTTTTCAGCCAGTAGACGACGACCTGTGCGAATTCAGGCAGATCGCCTGCTTGGCTGCCGTCCCAATTGGGGAGCTCGCGCGCGGGATCAACGCGGATGCCCGTTTGCAGGCGCTGCTGGAAGGCGTCCAACACCGCTTTCCGATTGCTGACCAAGCGCGGCCAGTTGACGTTGAGCACCTCGTTCAGCGCCATGCTTACGGCCTCATCATCTGAGGTGATCTGACCGTTGCCCAGAAAGTGGATCAGCCGCTCGATCGGATGGGCCGGATCGCAAACGCTCAAGCAGAGGTCAGCATTGCCCTTGCGGGTATCGCAGTGCTGGTCGCGCTCCGGGCGCCCATGCCCACCGAGGCAGGCGCCGAGCAGGTTGGTGAAATCGAGTTGTCGTGCCGGGTGGTCGGCCTGGCACTGCCAGTGCTCGATCTTCATGCCGTCTGGTGTCGCCCGGATACGCGACTGGCAGTAGCAGCACACGCCGCGCTGCTCAGCTACCAGCGCCGTCCGCAAGGCGGCCTTGTCGGTGTAGTTGTCGTAATCGGCATGCGGCTGTTGGCGATGCTGGGTCAAGGTGGCGGGCTCCGGCCCTTTCTGAATGGTCCGCATCTACTCAGTACCCTCCAGAAAACGGATCAGCGAGCTGGCCCGGGTCAGCTCGGGTTCGTCCTCGCCCAGCTTGCTTTCGAGGGCCGCAATCGCGGTGCGGGCCACGTCGAAACGCTCCTGGTCGATCAGTTCGAAAAGGGTTTTCAGTTCGCCGTCCACCTGCCGGTTGCGCACCGGGGCGCCCATGAACTCCTGCAGGATGCGGTTGGCATCCATGCCGTAGGCCTCGGTGGGCACGGTCACGCAGACCTTGCCATCCACAAACTCCAGGAAGCGCACGCAGCGCGCCGGCACCTCGCCCAACACCAGGGGCGAATGGGTGGTGACCACGAACTGGCAGCCCGTGAAGATGTCGCGCAGGCGCTGCAAGACATCGCGCTGCCACTTGGGATGCAGGTGCAGCTCGATCTCGTCGATCAGCACCAGCGCCACACCCTCGGCAATGGGGTTCTCGCTGTCCGGGTTGGCGATGGACAGGCGCCGGGTGAGGTCGAACACCAGGGCCAACAGGCCGCGCTCACCGTCGGAAAGCTGGTGCAGGTAGAAGGGCTCGCTTCGCTTGTCCACCACGAAACCCAGGCGCGGCTGCTCCTGGATGCGCAGATTGCTGAACTCGGGCACCAGTTCGGCCACCACGGCGCGCAGCGCGTCCAGCACCCTGAGGCGGCGTGGCTCGCTGGCCGCGCCCAACTTCTCCTGGGTGCGGAACCAATGCATGAACTCGCGCAACTCCACCTCGCGGTCGTGCAGGGCTCGGCCGTAGGCGATGGACGGGTCGAAGGGCTTGGCCTCCGGCAGGCTGCGCGGCTGGCCGGGCAACTGGCGCTTGGGCGAGAAATACACCGCCAGCGGCGGATGGGCCGCGCTCTTCAGAGTCGCCAGCGCGGCGCGGGTTTCCTTCATGCCCGCTTCCAGTTCGCCGGTCAGCGTGCGGGCGCTCAGAGCCTGGGCAAAATCGGCGGCGCCGGTGGCAACTTCGGCCTGCCGCAGCAGCATGACGCGGTCGCCCTTCTCATCCGCCGCACGCAAGCGCTGCACGCCGGCATTGATGGTTTGGCCATCGATCTGGATGCGGGCGGACACCTCCAACGAGCCCTTGTCACCGTGGATGTCGTCATCGGTGAAGTACAGCGGCGCCGAGCGTGAGGGCGTGAACTCAGGTAGTGCCCGCGACAGCAGCACTGTCAGTGCGTGCAGTATGGTGGACTTGCCCACGCCGTTGACGCCGGCGATCAGCGTCACATCCGGCTCGAAGGCGATATCGAGCTGTTCGAAGCCGCCACAGTACGCGAGGGAGAGGCTTTCCAGTTTCATCTGGTCATCTCCTCCAGCGGGATCTGGCCCGTGACGGCGGCGGTGATCAGGGCGGCGCGGCGTTCCTTCGCCAGTGTGATCGACAACTGTAAGCTATCGCGCAGAGCATTTGCCTTACGTTGATCCGTCTCGACTGCGCGGACAATATCGAGTTGCTCGTTGCATGGGGGCACCGGCAGGCGCATTTCGAAGAAGTTCTCCGGATACAAACGCAAGCGGGAAGACCAGACACCCTTTGACCACCGGCTCACTTCGGCCACAAAGGGCCGTGAGCGACACAGCAGATCGACGTACTCGGGCAGCAGCGCGCCTCTCGACGTATAGACGTGATAGTCGGGGCTGACTATGCCTGCCAAGGGACTGATCCCCAT
>PKDC01000031.1 GCA_002862435.1 Pseudomonadota bacterium
GCCACACCCGAAAAAGAGTCCATTCGGCCTGCCGGAAACGCTGACCTACCCATCTCCGGCCAGCGATCGACGCCCTCCAGTCTCCCCAGGCTGGTAGTCGGGTGATTGATCAGCGCTTCCCTAGCAGATCGAATTAGCGCTGCGTGTAGCCCGCCAGACCAAGCGGCTGGATGACCAGCGGACGACATTGATCCGGGCAGCTTGCAGTTTCTCCGAGGCTTCACTAGGCTATTGCGCATCCAGTGAGTGCTGGATCGCAAACAACCAAATGGATCTTGTTGATTCCTTTAAGGAGATTTAAAATGGCCGATCGTCCCACTCCCCCCGCCGACATCACCCCGAAGGACTTCTTCGAGAAGTTCATCCCCGAGCAGATCGCTGCCCTGCCCGAAGACAAGAAGCAGGAAGCCCGTGACAAGGCTGGCGATTTCTCGACCGTGATCGGCTTCAACATCACCGACGCGGGCGCTGCCTACTCGTTCCACATCAAGGGCGGCGACATCGAAATCAAGCCCGGCGTGGACGACGCTGAAATGACCCTGGTGACCGACGAGGCCACTTGGCGCGAACTGATGATCGATCGTTCCGCCAACCCCCAGCAGCTGTTCATGTCTGGCCGCATCCAGATCGAAGGCGACATGTCCATCGCCATGCAGCTGCAGAACGTGATGCCCGAAGGCATGCTGATGTAAGCAAACCGCCCTCAAAGCGGTTTGGTTCGAAAAGGCCTTGTGGAGACCCTCCGCAGGGCCTTTTCCCTTTAAGATGCTTGCAATTTTCGCCGCTCTCGGAGCCTGGACCGATCGAGTGCGGTTCAACTCCTTGATGCGCCACCCAGGATGGATTGATGCCTGAAACTGTCTGCTCCGCTCACCGCCAGCAACAACTGCGCGATGCCTTTTCGCAACGCATCCTGGTCATCGACGGCGCCATGGGCACCATGATCCAGCGCCACAAGCTGGAAGAGCACCACTACCGCGGCGAGCGCTTCAAGGACTGGCCGCAGGACGTCAAGGGCAACAACGACCTGCTGGTGCTGACCCAGCCGGCTATCATCCGGGATATCCACGGTCAGTATCTTGCCGCCGGCGCCGATCTGATCGAAACCAATACCTTCAACTCCACCACAGTCGCCCTGCATGACTATGGCATGGAGGCGCTGGCCTATGAATTGAACGAAACCGCCGCGCGCATTGCCCGCCAAGCGGCTGACGCCTATGCCACCCCGGATCGACCGCGGTTCGTTGCCGGCGCCATCGGCCCCACCAATCGCACCGCCAGCATCAGTCCGGACGTCAACGACGCGGGTTTTCGCAACATCTCCTATGCCGAGCTGGTCACGGCCTACCTGGAACAGGCGCGCGGCCTGGTGGCGGGGGGCGCGGATGTACTGCTCATCGAGACCATCTTCGATACCCTGAACGCCAAAGCGGCCATCTTTGCCTGCGAGCGACTGTTCGAGATCTTGGGCGAACGCTGGCCCATCATTCTCTCCGGCACCATCACCGATGCTTCCGGGCGCACCCTGTCGGGCCAGACCACAGAAGCCTTCTGGAACGCCATCCGCCATGCCCAGCCCTTGGCGGTGGGCCTGAACTGCGCCCTGGGCGGCAAGGACATGCGCCCCTACATTGCCGAGCTGGCGCGCCTGGCGGACTGCCATGTGTCCTGCTACCCCAATGCCGGCCTGCCCAATGCCTTTGGCGAATATGACGAAAAACCCGAGGATACCGCCGCGATCCTGGCCGAGTTCGCCGATGCCGGATTGGTGAACCTGGTGGGCGGCTGCTGCGGCACCACGCCGGATCACATCCGCGCCATCGCCGAGGCGATGACGGGCAAGCCGCCCCGCGTGCCGGCCAAACCCGCGCCCGCCTGCCGCCTCTCGGGCCTGGAACCCTTCAACATCACGGCCGAGACGCTGTTCGTGAATGTCGGCGAACGCACCAACATCACCGGCTCCGCGCGTTTTCGCGAACTGATCAAGGCCGAGGACTATGGCGCAGCACTCGCGGTGGCCTTGCAACAGGTCGAGGCCGGCGCCCAGATCATCGATGTGAACATGGATGAGGGCATGATCGACGGGGTGGCGGCCATGCGCCGCTTCCTGAACCTGATCGCTGCCGAGCCCGACATCGCGCGGGTCCCGGTGATGATCGACTCGTCCAAATGGGAGGTCATCGAGGCGGGCCTGCAGTGCGTGCAGGGCAAACCCATCGTCAACTCCATTTCGATGAAGGAGGGTGAGGAGAAGTTCATCCGCGAGGCCCGGCTGTGCCGCCAGTACGGCGCCGCCGTCGTCGTCATGGCCTTCGACGAACAGGGCCAGGCGGACAGCCTGGTGCGGCGCCAGGAGATCTGCGCCCGGGCCTATCGCATCCTGACCGAGGGGGTGGGTTTTCCGGCCGAGGACATCATCTTCGACCCCAATATCTTTGCGGTTGCTACCGGTATCGCCGAACACAATGCATACGGCGTGGATTTCATCGAGGCCACGCGCTGGATCAAGCACAATCTTCCCGGCGCCTTGATTTCCGGTGGCGTATCGAATGTCTCGTTTTCGTTTCGTGGCAACAACGCCGTGCGCGAGGCCATCCACGCGGTCTTCCTGTATCACGCCATCCAGGCCGGCATGGACATGGGGATCGTCAACGCCGGCGCGCTGGTGGTCTACGACCAGATCGATACCGACCTGCGCACGCGCATCGAGGATGTGATTCTCAACCGCCGCGAGGACGCCACCGACCGCCTGCTGGAGATTGCCGAGCGCTTCCGGGGCGATGGCCAAAAACAAGTCGTGGAGGACGAAGCCTGGCGCGCGCTGCCGGTCGGCGAGCGCATCACTCATGCCCTGGTCAAGGGCATTGATGCCTTCGTCGAGGCCGACACCGAGGAATTGCGCAGCGAGATCGCCGCACGGGGCGGCCGGCCAATCGAGGTCATTGAAGGCCCGCTGATGGCGGGCATGAACGTGGTGGGCGATCTGTTCGGCGTGGGCAAGATGTTTTTGCCGCAAGTGGTGAAATCCGCGCGGGTGATGAAAAAGGCGGTTGCCTACCTGATTCCCTACATCGAGGCGGAAAAAAAACCCGGTGACGCCGTCCGCTCCAAAGGCAAGATCATCATGGCCACCGTCAAGGGCGACGTGCATGACATAGGCAAGAACATCGTCGGCGTGGTGCTGCAGTGCAACAACTATGATGTCGTCGATCTCGGGGTCATGGTGCCGGCCCAGAGGATCCTGGATGCCGCGATCGCAGAAAAGGCCGACATCATTGGCCTGTCGGGGCTGATCACCCCCTCACTGGATGAAATGGTCAACCTGGCCCGGGAAATGGCGCGCCAGAATTTCAGCATTCCCCTGCTGATTGGCGGCGCCACCACCTCGCGCGCGCACACGGCGGTGAAGATCGATCCAGCCTATCCTGGCCCGGTGATCTGGGTGAAGGATGCCTCACGCTCGGTGCCGGTCGCGGCAGCATTGCTGTCGCCCGAGCAAAAGCCTGGGCTGCTGGCGGAGGTGGGTCGGGAATATGACCAAATCCGCAGCCGCCACGCCAACAAGGACCGGCAGGAAAAATTCCTCGCCCTTGCCGAGGCCCGCTCCCGCCGCACGCCCATCGACTGGAAGAATGATCGACCGCCACGGCCACGCATGCTGCTGCAGCAGGCCATGGACGTCTGTCAGGGCCCGACTTGTGATCACACAGCGCATCCGGCGACCCAATTCGTGAAGGTCTTCGATGACTATCCGCTGGCCGAGCTGCGCGAATTCATCGATTGGCAGCCCTTCTTCATCAGTTGGGAGCTGAAAGGCCGTTATCCGGACCTGCTGCACAATCCCGCCACCGGCGAGGCGGCGCGCCGGCTGTGGGACGATGCCCAGATCATGCTGGACCAACTGATCACAGAACGCTGGCTGCGGGCGAGCGGCATCATCGGCCTGTTCCCGGCCCATCAGGTCGATGACGATGACATCGTGATCTATCGCGACGAAAGCCGGCGCGAGGTACTCACCCGGCTGCATCAGTTGCGCCAGCAGGGCGAACATCGCGACGGTGTGCCGAACCGCTGCCTGGCGGACTATGTCGCCCCCAAAGACAGCGGCCTGCCTGATTATGTCGGCGCCTTTGCGGTCACGGCGGGGCTGGGCTGTGCCGAGCGGGTTGCCGAGTTCCGGCGCAATCTCGATGACTACAGTGCCATCCTGCTGGAGTCCCTTGCGGATCGGCTGGCCGAGGCATTCGCCGAGCGGCTGCACGAGCGGGTGCGGCGCGAATTCTGGGGCTATGCCGCCGACGAGCACCTTGATCGTGCCGATCTCATCGGGGAGAAATACCGCGGCATCCGTCCGGCGCCGGGCTATCCGGCCTGCCCCGACCACACCGAAAAAGCCACGCTCTGGCAATTGTTGGATGTCGAGCGGCACTGTGGAATCAGCCTGACAGAAAGTTATGCCATGTGGCCGGGTGCGGCGGTCAGCGGCTGGTATTTCGCCCATCCGCAGTCGCAGTATTTCGTGCTGGGCCGGCTGGGGCGGGATCAGGTGGTCGATTACGCCCGCCGCAAGGGGTGGACCCTGGCCGAGGCCGAAAAATGGCTGGCCCCCAACCTGGGCTATGAGCCGGAGGATTGAACGTCGTGCCAGAGGGCCAGTCGAACGCAGACGCGTCGCTGGCCGGCGACATTTCTCGATCCATGGTGTGTCAGCCATGCTCTGGATACGCTTATTTTTTAACGAGGAGGTGAGTGATGGGCCACATGACACGTATCGCCCTGATGGTCGTTCTGGTTGGCTTGGCCGACAGCGCTTTGGCGGAAACGGGCGACAGGGGGCCCGGCATGATGAAACATATGTGGACGATGGCGGATGCGGATAAAGATGGCCGCATCAGCAAGGCCGAGTTCACGGCGATGAGTGACAAGCGCTTTGCGGTGCTCGATGCCAACGGCGATGGCTTTTTGGACGACAGCGAACGGGAGCAGGCCCAGTCGCGCATGCGGCAGCATATGGGCAAGATGTTGGGCGGCGGATCACAGACACCTCCCACCGACCCCTGAAGCCTTGTCGCCCGGCAATTGGATTGACAGGCAATGCCGTGCGGATTACCGTCTGCCGCGCGCTTGTTGACGCTGACGCGCAATGCCCCGCCGCATCAAACATTCCGCTGGCCATCATTGATTCGAGCGGCACGCCGGGTTGCTTGGATTTTGACAGCGGCATCAGGCGGGCGAAAACCGATCGTTGTGTCTCAAGCGGGATGACGAAAGGCCGATGTTGACGGACAACGGAGCTCAATCCGGCATCAACGGGGAGCACTGATCCGCTCACCTGACGGCACGCGCCGTCGATTTTTTCTCTGTTTCCATCAGGAATCTCCATGACGCGATCCGCCCCTTCCGCTGCATCCTCTCCCGCGTCCAGGCGGAAGCCGAACCACAAGCAATTCATCGCTCGCGGTGGACTGCTGGGGTTGATGATCCTGGGGGGCGCCTACCTGCTCTGGGGGCAAAAACCCAGCGCCGAGCCCGTGATCGTTGATCGCCCTGCGCCCGTGTCGATGGCTGCGGTGAGCAAGGCCGATTTGAACGTCTATCTGAATGGACTCGGAACGGTTACCCCGCTCAATACCGTGACCGTGCGCAGCCGCGTGGACGGCGAGTTGATGGCCCTGCATTTTGAGGAAGGTCAATTAGTGACGTCGGGCGCCCTTCTTGCCGAAATCGATCCCCGGGCATTCCAGGTCCAGCTCCAGCAGACCGAGGCGCAACTAGCACGGGATCAGGCACTCCTGACCAACGCCCAGCAGGATCTGGCCCGTTACCAGAAATTGCTCAAGGAAGACTCCATTGCCGAGCAACAGGTCTCCACGCAGGAAGCCCAGGTGCGCCAATATGAGTCAGCCCTGAAGATTGACCAAGCGCAAATCAGCAATGTGCGCCTGCAACTCGACTACAGTCGCATTACGGCGCCCATCACCGGACGCATCGGCTTGCGCAACGTTGACAAAGGCAACCTGGTGCGTGCGGGCGATCCCAATGGTTTGGCTGTGATTACCCAGACCCAGCCCATCGCGGTGCTGTTCGATATTCCGGAGGATGCCCTACCCGTCGTGCTGGAGCGCATGCGCAGCGCTTCCTTGCCGGTGACCGCCTTCAATCGTGACCAGTCGCGCAAGCTGGGCCAGGGCCAGTTGGTTGCCGTCGACAACCGCATCAACTCCAGCACAGGTATGGTGCGCCTGAAGGCCCGGTTCGCCAACGCGGATGAAAACCTGTTTCCCAACCAGTTCGTCAACGCCCGCCTGTTACTCAGCGTGGCGCGCAATGCCACAGTCATACCCGACGGGGCCATCCTGCGTGGCGTGCAGGGCAATTACGTCTGGGTGATCGGACCCGAGCAGACCGTCACCGCCCGCCCGATTCAGACCGGTGTCAGCGATCAGGGCCTGACCGCTGTGACCGCGGGATTGAGCCTTGGGGAGCAGGTGGTTGTCGACGGCACCGAAAAACTGGCCGAAGGCAAGTCGGTTGAGATCATCGAGAAAGCAGCCTCCCTCCCTGCCTCTCCCAAAGCCCCATGAACCCTTCGCGCCTGTTTATTCTTCGGCCGGTTGCGACCTCGCTGATCATGGCGGCCCTGCTCATCGCAGGTCTGCTGGGCTATCGCTTCCTGCCTCTCGCCGCCCTGCCGCAGGTGGAATATCCCACCATTCAGGTGGTAACGCTCTACCCCGGTGCCAGTCCGGAGGTGATGGTGTCGTCTGTCACCGCACCCTTGGAACGTCAACTCGGCCAGATGGCCGGACTCAGCCAGATGACCTCCACCAGTTCCGCGGGGGCATCGGTCATCACCCTGCAATTTTCCCTCGACCTTACGCTGGACATTGCTGAACAGCAGGTCCAGGCGGGCATCAATGCCGCCAACACCTTCCTGCCCTTCGACCTGCCCAATCCGCCCATTTACAACAAGATCAATCCGGCCGACGCGCCGATCATGACACTGGCATTGACCTCCCGAAATCTGCCCTTGTCCGAGGTGGAGGACCTGGCGGACACACGGCTGGCGCAAAAACTGGCCCAGGTGAGCGGCGTGGGGCTGGTCAGTATCAGTGGCGGCCAGCGACCGGCGATCCGCATCCAGGTCGATCCGCGCGCACTCACCGCCTACAACCTGAGCCTGGAAGATTTGCGGACCGCGGTTGGCGCCAACAACGTCAACCAGGCCAAGGGCAGCTTCGATGGCCCGGATCGCGCCTATACCATCGACGCCAATGACCAGTTGCTGAGCGCCGAGCAATTCGCACAGATGGTGGTGGCCTATCGGGGCGGCTCACCGGTGCGTCTGCATCAGGTGGCGCGGGTGGTGCGCGACGTCGAGAATACCCGCCAGGCCGCCTGGTCCGGCCGCGAGCCGGCGGTTCTCGTCAACATCCAGCGCCAGCCCGGCGCCAATGTGATCGAGGTCGTTGATCGCATCAAGGAATTGCTGCCGCGGTTGCAGGAATCCCTGCCCGCCGCCGTGACACTCGATATATTTTCCGATCGCACCACCACCATCCGCGCTTCGGTAGCGGATGTGCAGTTCGAATTGATGTTGGCCGTTGCCCTCGTGGTGATGGTGATCTTTCTGTTCCTGCGCAACCTCACCGCCACGCTTATTCCCGGTATTGCGGTGCCGCTGTCTCTGGTGGGTACCTTCGCCTTCATGTACCTGGCTGGCTTCAGCGTCAACAACCTGACCCTGATGGCCCTCACCATTGCTGCCGGATTCGTGGTGGACGACGCCATCGTGGTCATCGAGAACATCAGTCGCTATCTGGAGGCAGGGGATTCGCCGCTGGAGGCGGCGTTGAAAGGCTCACGCCAGATCGCCTTCACCATCATCTCGCTCACCGTATCCCTGGTGGCCGTCCTGATCCCCCTGTTGTTCATGGGGGATGTGATTGGCCGACTGTTTCGCGAATTCGCCGTGACCTTGGCGGTGTCCATCCTGATCTCGGCCGTGGTCTCGCTCACGCTGACGCCGATGATGTGTGCTCGTTTGCTGCACAGCGCGCCGGCCGGTCGCCATTCCGAACTGGCCCAGGGCCGTTTCCTCGATGACGTGATCGCCCGCTACAGCCGGATCCTGAACCGGGTGCTGGACCGTCCTGGACCCATGCAGCTCATCGCTGTTGCCACCCTGATTCTCACGCTGGTGTTGTACGTCCTGATTCCCAAGGGTTTCTTGCCATCGCAGGATACAGGGCTCATCCAGGGCATTTCGGAAGCGCCCCAAGCGATTTCCTTCCAGGCCATGACTGAGCGGCAACAGGCGCTGGTCGAGGTCCTGCTTGAGGAGCCGGCAGTTGCGGGGGTGACCTCCTTCATCGGCGTGGACGGCGCCAATCCCACCCTCAACAGCGGGCGTCTGCTGATCCAGCTCAAACCCCATGAAGAGCGCGACCAGGATGCAATGACCCTGATGCGCAGCCTGCAGGAGCGGGTAGCGCGCGTACCGGGCATTTCCCTGTACCTGCAACCGTTGCAGGACCTGAGCATTGGCAACCTGGTTTCGCGCACCCAGTACCAGCTCACCCTGCAGGATCCGGATCCCGCCGAACTGGCCGCATGGATCACGCCCCTGACCCAGCGCCTGCAAGCGCTCCCGTCCCTGCGAGATGTGAACCACAACCTGCAAACCGGCGGGCTGCAGGCCTATCTGACCATCGATCGCAATGCGGCGGCGCGCTTCGGCATCACCGCCGCCGCCATCGACAATGCCCTCTACAACGCCTTTGGCCAGCGCATCGTGTCCACCATTTTCACCCAGTCCAACCAATACCGTGTGGTGCTGGAACTCGACCCCGCCCTGCAACGCAGCCTGGCGGCGCTGGAGCGGATCTACGTGCCCTCTCCGGCCGGCGTACAGGTGCCGCTCACCGCACTGGCGCGGCTGAGTGAACGCACCACGCCAGTGATGATCCAGCATCTGGGTCAGTTCCCTTCGGCCACCATCTCCTTCAACCTATCGCCTGATGCCTCTCTGGGGGCGGCGGTGGCTGATGTCGAGGCGGTGTTGGCAGAACTGGCGCCACCTGCCAGCCTGCAGACCCGTTTCCAGGGCGATGCCCTGGCGTTTCGCGCTTCCCTGGCCAACCAGACCTACCTGCTGCTGGCGGCCATCGTCTGCATGTACATCGTGCTGGGGATGCTCTATGAGAGCTACATCCATCCCATCACCATTCTCTCCACCCTGCCCTCGGCGGGTGTGGGCGCCTTGCTGGCCCTGTTGCTGAGCGGTCATCCGCTGGATGTGATCGGCATCATTGGAATCGTGCTATTGATCGGCATCGTCAAGAAGAACGCCATCATGATGGTGGACTTCGCCCTGGACGCCGAACGCAGCGGCGGCAAGTCGCCCCGGGAGGCGATTTTCGAGGCCTGCCTGTTGCGCTTCCGGCCGATCCTGATGACCACGCTGGCCGCCTTGCTGAGCGCGCTGCCGATGATGTTGAGTACGGGCGTGGGCGCTGAATTGCGCCGGCCTCTGGGACTCACCCTGGTGGGCGGGCTGGTGCTGAGCCAGTTGCTGACCTTGTTTACCACGCCGGTGATCTACCTGGCGTTTTCCGACCTGGCTGAGCGCATCGGTCGTCGTCCGGCGCCCGCGCCCGAGGGCGCGCCTTGAATTTCGGCGCATTTTTCATCTACCGGCCGGTCACCACCACGCTGCTGACTCTGGCCATCACCCTCTCGGGGCTGGTGGGTTTTTTCCTGATGCCTGTGGCGCCGATGCCAAAGGTTGATTTCCCCACCATCGTGGTGATTGCCCGGCTACCCGGCGCAAGCCCGGAAACCATCGCCGCCACCGTGGCCACGCCGCTGGAACGCCAACTGGGGCGGATCGCCGGCATCGAGGAAATGAGTTCCTCCAGTTCAATGGGTTTCACCCGTATCATCATCCAGTTCGATGTCAACCGGGACATTGATGGCGCGGCGCGCGACGTCCAGGCCGCCATCAATGCAGCGCGCAGCCTGTTGCCTGCCAATCTCCCGACGAGCCCCATTTATCGCAAGGCCAATCCTGCGGATTCGCCGATCCTTTTGCTGTCTCTCACCTCCGATACCCTGACGCCGGGTCAGATGTACGATGCCGCCTCTACGATACTGGCCCAGAAGCTCTCCCAAGTGTATGGCATCGGTCAGGTGGAACTGGGCGGCTCGGCCCTGCCGGCCGTTCGGGTTGAACTCAATCTCGACGCGGTCAACAAATACGGTCTGGGGCTCGAACAGATCCGTCAGGCGTTGGCGGGGGCCAATGCCAACCGGCCCAAAGGCAGCCTAGAGGACGACCAGAAGCGCTGGTTGATTCACGCCAACGATCAGGCCAAGACCGCCAGCGAATTCCGCGATTTGGTGATTGCCTACGTTGCAGGCTCGCCTGTGCTGCTGCGGGACATCGCTGAAGTGCACGATGCCGTGCAGGACATCCGCAATGCCGGAACGGCCAATGGCAAAACGGCAGTGGTTATCGCCTTGCGTACACAGCCAGGCGCCAACGTCATTGAAACCGTGGATCGGGTCAAGGCGCTGTTGCCTGAACTCAAGGCCTCGGTACCGGGCGGCGTGAACCTCACCGTCGAGCTCGACCAGTCCGAGACCATCCGCGCCTCGCTGCATGAGGTGGAGGTCACCATCGTCATCTCCACCATCCTGGTGTTGGGCGTGGTGCTGTTGTTTCTGCGCAATGCGCGCGCCACGCTGGTGCCGGCGGTGGCGCTGCCGGTGTCTTTGATCGGCACCTTCGGGGCGCTCTATTTGATGGGCTACACCATCGACAATCTCTCGCTCATGGCAATCACCATCGCGACCGGCTTTGTCGTGGACGATGTGATCGTGGTGCTGGAAAACATCATGCGCCATCTGGAAAAAGGCAGTCCGCCATTTCAGGCCGCCTTGGACGGCACACGGGAAGTGAGCTTCACCGTGGTCTCCATGACCCTGTCGCTGGTGGCGGTGTTCCTGCCCATCGTGCTGATGGGCGGCATGATCGGACGCCTGATCCAGGAATTCGGTGCCACGCTATCCATTGCCGTGCTGGTGTCGATGGTGGTGTCGCTGACCCTGACGCCCATGATGAGCGCCCGGTTGCTGCGGCAGGAAACGTTCGCCAACCCCGGTCGGCTGCATCGTTGGATCGATGCGGGATTCGAGCGGATGATGCAGGCCTACCGAGTGAGCCTGGGTTGGGCCTTGCGCCATTCCTTCCTGACCCTGATGTCGTTGTTCGCCACCTTCGCGCTCAATATTTTCCTGTTCGTGGTGGTCCCCAAGGGGCTGCTGCCCCAGTACGACATCGGCAAATTGCTGGGCTATATCAGCGGCGAGCAGGCTTTGTCTTTCCAATCGATGCGCGACAAGCAGCAACAGTTCACCGACATCCTGCGCGCCGATCCGGCAGTGGAGAGCGTGGTGTCTTTCATCGGCGGGGAATCACAAGGCAACACGGGCTTCGTATTCGTCTCGCTCAAACCGCTGGACGAACGGCGCATACCGGCCCACAAGGTGATGGAGCGTTTGCGCACACAGATCAACGATGTTCCCGGTGCCACCTTGTTTCTTCAGGGCCCACAGGACATCCGTCCCGGCGGCCGACCCAGCAATTCCCGCTATCAGTACAGCCTGCAGAGCGACAATCTGGACGATCTCTACCTGTGGTCGGAGCGCCTTGAACAGGCGCTGAAGGCGCAGGGCGGGCTGGTCGACGTCAACAACGACCTCAAGACCCGCGGCCTCCATGCCAAGGTCGTGATTGACCGGGACGCTGCGGTGCGATTGGGTGTGGATCCGGCACGGGTGGACGCCACGCTCTACGACGCCTTCGGTCAGCGTCCGGTATCGACCATCTATGCCGAGCGCAACCAGTATTTTGTTGTGATGACCGCAAGCCCCACCGACACAGCTGATCCGGCAGCGCTGAAGAAGCTGTTCGTCCAGTCGCGCACCGGCGCGCTGGTGCCCTTGTCGGCTTTCAGCCATGTCGAGACCATCAAGGGCCCCATCGTCGTCAACCACCAAGGGCAGTTCGCCGCGGCCACGCTGTCGTTCGACCTGGCACCCAAAGTCTCCCTGAGCGACGCCGACCAGATCATCCGCCGTGCCATGACCCAGATCGGTGCGCCCACCTCGGTGCGGGGCGGTTTCCAGGGTGAGGCGCTGGCCTTCAAGAAGTCGCTGTCCTCGGAGCCCTGGCTGTTGTTGGGGGCGCTGGTGACGATCTATGTGGTGCTGGGCATTCTCTATGAGAGCTTCATCCACCCCATCACCATTCTCTCCACCCTGCCTTCGGCTGGCGTGGGCGCGATTCTCGCCTTGATGATCACCGGGGTGGAACTCAATGCCATGGCGCTCATCAGCCTGTTCCTGCTGATCGGCATCGTCAAGAAGAACGCCATCATGATGGTGGACGTCGCCATCCAGACCCAGCGTGAACTGAATCAAACGCCGGAACAGGCGATTTTCGAAGCCGCCCTGATTCGATTGCGCCCCATTCTGATGACCACCCTCGCCGCCGCGCTAGGTGCCCTGCCGCTGGCGATCGCCACCGGTTACGGCGCCGATCTGCGCCGGCCGCTGGGCATCGCCATCGTCGGCGGGCTGTTGTTCAGCCAGTTCCTGACCCTCTACACCACACCCGTGGTTTACCTCTACATGGACCGATTGCACCAGTGGACCCAGCGTCGCTGGGTGTTGCCAAGCAATCCGGTCCGCGTGACTGACTGAAGGCCCTTGCCATGGCGACGCTCCGCTCCCCTGAATCCGGTTTCTCCAATCCCCATCCAGGTTCGCGCTGGCGGTGGCTGGGTATTGCAGTGCTCACGCTATTGCTCGGTGCCTGCAAGATGGGGCCGGATTATGTCCGCCCGGAAAACGACGCGCCGGCGGCCTTCAAGGAAGCCGAGAACTGGAAACCCGCCGAACCGGCCGCTCATCTGGATCGGGGCGCGTGGTGGACGCTCTATCAAGACCCCCAACTGGACGCCCTGCAGGCCCAATTGGGCAGTGGCAATCTCAATGTCCGCATTGCCGAGTCTCAATTCCGTCAAGCCCAGGCGGCGCTGGCGGGAAGCCGCGCCGGACTGCTCCCATCCCTGGGCGCTTCCGCGGGAGAAACCCGCTCCCAGCCCGCCGATCCGCTCACCGGGCTGAATCGCACGCCGATCCAGCTTCCCGAGCAACGTTTCGGCCCGTTCGGCGCATTGCGGATACGCCCCCCCGCGATACCGGCCCCGGAGATCGATTTCAACCCACGCACCCAATACAACCTGGGCCTTAGCAGCAGCTGGGAAATCGATCTGTGGGGGCGGGTGCGGCGCCAGGTTGAAGCCAATACGGCGGATCTTGCCGCGAGTGCGGCCGACCTGCAGTCCATGCGCCTGAGCATGCAGGCCCAGTTGGCCCAGTTCTATTTTGCCCTGCGCGTCAACGACACGCTGCAAGCCAAGTTACGCGAAAGTGTGGCGGCCTATGAGCAATCGCTGCGAGTTGCGGAAAATCGTTACAAGGGCGGTGTGACCTCCCGCGCCGATGTTCTGCAGGCGAAAACCCAGCTCCGCTCCACCCAGGCCCAGGCCACGGACTTGCAGGTCCAGCGCGCCCAGCTCGAACACGCCATTGCCGTATTGATTGGCAAACCGCCAGCACAGTTTTCCCTGGCGCCCAGCCCACTTGTCGATCCGCTCATTCCCGTGGTCCCAGCCGGATTGCCTTCCGCCTTGCTGGAACGACGCCCGGATATCGCCGCTGCCGAACGGCGCATGGCCGCCGCCAATGCCCAGATCGGCGTCGCCAAGGCCGCCTACTTCCCCAGCCTGACGCTCTCGGCCAGCGGCGGCTACCAGGGCACCAGTCTCGGCGACCTGATCAGCTTACCCAATCAGTTCTGGTCCATCGGTCCGCGCATGGCACTGAGCCTGTTTGATGGCGGCCTGCGTGATTCCCAGGTCGACCAGGCGGAAGCCATTCTGGACGCAACCGCCAGCAGCTATCGCCTGGTGGTGCTGGGCGGTTTCCAGGAAGTGGAAGATCAGCTGGCCGCGCTGCGGATTCTTGAAGAAGAGGCACGTACGCAAGCCGAAGCAGAAGATCTGGCGCGTCAATCCCTGCAACTGACGACCAACCAGTACAAGGCCGGGGTGGTGAGCTATCTCAATGTGGTGACCGCCCAGACCATCCTGCTGGAAAGCGAACGCACCCGCACGGCCTTGGTGGGCCAGCAGCTTGGCGCCAGCATTGATCTGATTCGGGCCCTGGGAGGGACATGGTCATCCGGGGCCGAAAAAGCGCCCGCCCGGGCCGACGTTGACAGCGCCCGGAAAAGCCCTTAGGGTTGAGCCATGTGCCTTTATCTTGATATGAACCACCTGCCGCGACTGTGAACCGGGTCTTCTTGGATCCAGTTCTGCGGCGCACTCTGGTGGATGACATGTTGAGACAACCCCCCTTCCCTTTCCTCCCTGATCAGGCCATTGGCTTGCTGCGACTGCGACGCGGTCGCCGGGCCTAGCGCGCGCCTGCCCGACGACCATCGCGAATTCCCTGGGCGCATCCATCCGTCAATCCCCAGGAGTCTTGCCATGATCGATCATCCACATCACAAATACCGTCCCGTTGCCGCCCTTGATTTATCCGATCGGCGCTGGCCGTCCCGACAGATCGTGCACCCGCCACGGTGGTGCAGTGTCGATCTGCGCGACGGCAACCAGGCGCTCGTCGAGCCCATGGACAGCGCGCGCAAGCGCCAACTGTTCGAAACCCTGATCGCCATCGGTTTCAAGGAGATCGAAGTCGGCTTCCCGGCCGCATCCCAGACCGATTTTGATTTTGTGCGGGAACTCATCGAGCAGGATCGCATCCCCGACGACGTCACCATCCAGGTCCTGACCCAGGCGCGCGAGGATCTCATTGCCCGCACCTTCATGAGCCTGAAGGGGGCCCGGCGCGCCATCGTGCATGTCTACAACTCCACCTCCGAGGCGCAGCGCCGGCTGGTCTTCGGACAGGCACGCGCTGGCATCCACGCCATTGCCGAGCAGGGCGCACGCTGGGTCGACGAGTATGCGGCGCGCCAGCCTGATACCGACTGGGTGTTCCAGTACTCTCCCGAAAGTTTCACCGGCACGGAGCTGGATTTCGCCCTGGAAACCTGCGGCGCCGTGCTGGACATCTGGCGGCCGACGGCCGCACGGCCGGTCATCATCAACCTGCCGGCCACAGTGGAAATGACCACCCCCAATGTTTACGCCGACCAGATCGAATGGATGCACCGTCATCTGCCGCGGCGGGACGGCGTGGTGCTGTCCGTGCATCCCCACAATGACCGCGGCACAGCGGTGGCAGCGGCGGAACTGGCCTTGCTGGCGGGTGCCGACCGAGTCGAGGGGACCTTGTTCGGCAACGGCGAGCGCACCGGCAATGTGGACATCGTGACCCTCGCGCTGAACCTCTATACCCAGGGCATTCATCCCGCGCTCGATTTTTCCCGCATCAACGACATCGTGCGCGTGGCCGAAACCTGCAACCAGTTGCCGGTGCATCCGCGCCATCCCTATGCGGGTGAACTGGTCTTCACGGCCTTCTCGGGCTCCCACCAGGACGCCATCAAGAAGGGCCTGACCGCCCGGGATGCGGACGCCGCCCCCGTACCGGTATGGGAGGTTCCCTACCTGCCCATCGATCCCAAGGACGTGGGACGCAGTTACGAAGCGGTGATCCGCATCAACAGCCAATCCGGCAAGGGGGGCATTGCCCACCTCATGGCCAGCGAATTCGGACTGGACTTGCCGCGCCGTCTGCAGATCGAGTTCCGCAACCGGGTGCAGGAGGTGGCCGATGCCAGCGGCAAGGAGATCAAGGCGGCGGATTTGTGGGCGATCTTCGAGGCCGCGTATCTCAAGATTCCCGGCGGCCATGCCTTGGTCGATTACCGTGAGGAGCCCTGTGGGGACGCAGGGCGACAGCGGCGGGTGCGCGCCATGCTGCGGGATGCGGCAGGACTGGACCAGGTGGTGACCGGCGTCGGTCGGGGTCCGGTGGACGGCTTCGTCCACGGCCTGGCAGATTGGCTTGGCATGCCGATTCAGGTGATTGATTATCGCGAGCATGCCATGAGCCCAGGCGCCGATGCACGCGCAGCGGCCTATGTGGAGCTGACCGTGGGCGATGACGACAAGGCTGTATTTGGGGTGGGTCTGGACGAGGATGTCACTGCGGCCACCCTGCGCGCGGTCTTGAGCGCCGTCGATCGCCATGCGGCGCGAGACGGCATGCAGCAAGCACAGGAAGCGCGGCGCCAAGGCGGCGGCTGAGTCATCCAGGTGCGCCCCGGTCCAGGGTGCGGATCGGGGCACGCCCTACCAGTGCAGGGCACGCAAGCGCGCGATCTTCTTATGCTGATGCGCTTGCATGCGCAGCAGAATATCGCGCAGGGTTTCGATGGCACGGCAGATATAAGGACCCTTGTTGAGCATCACGCACTCGGCGCGCACCCCCATGGCCGCATCGGTCACCTCCGACCGGGTCGGGGTGCCTTTGCGCGCCAGGGATTCGAGCACCTGAGTGGCCCAGATCACCGGCACATGGGCCGCCTCGCACAGCCATAAAATCTCTTCCTGGATCTCTGCCAGGCGTTCCGGGCCGATTTCAACCGCCAGATCCCCGCGCGCCACCATGACACCCATGGGCCGCCGCGGGATGACGGTGAGCAGGATTTCTGGAAGGTTGCGCACCGCCTGGGCCGTCTCGATCTTGGCCACGATGGGTACGTCCCGAGCACCCCGTCGATCCAGCTCCGCCATCAGGGTCGCCACGTCCTGGGCCGTGCGGACGAAGGAATAGCCGATCACATCCGCTTGCCGGGCGGCGAGGTCCAGCATGTCCAGATCCTGCGCCGTCAAGGCCGGCAACCCCAGCGTGCTGTCCGGGAAATTGAGCCCTTTCTCTCCCCGGATCTTCTCCCCTTCCGCGCGCGCGCGGGTGATACGCAACACAGCGCCCTCGGGGATCAATGCCTCCACCACGGCGCCGATCTTGCCATCGTCAATGAAGACGCGGTGTCCCACCTGCAGGTCATCGATGACCTCGGGACAGCTGAGACCGATCCGGCCCATCTCCACCACCGCGCCATCGGCATCGCGGCGGGCGGCCCGGCCGGGCTGCGTATTCCGGGCCAGCAACAGTTGCTCTTCCGGATGAACCACCAGGAAACCGGGCTGCTCCGGGAAGGGACCGAAGCAGCCCTCGCCCTGTCGTACCGGAAGTGCCCCGGGGCGCCACCAGCGGCACGGCATTCCCGGCTCGACATACGCCGTGTGCCAGATCTGGCCCTGCCAGCGACCAATGGCATCACACCCCTTCACCTCCAATTCGCGCAGCCGGCCACGGGTGTCCCGAAAACGCAGTCGATCACCGACTTGCAGATCGCTATAGATCGCAGGAGTCACCGGCAGGACACTCGGGGAGCCGATCGGCGGGGTTTGCGCCGGCGCGAGCGTCACCTCAGCGGGCGCAATCACCCGGCCCGAGGCATCGCGGGGCGGGTGGATGGCGAAGATCGGGGCGGCGGGCACGCTGGCGGTGCGGAGCTTGGGGCCCGGCAGATCCATATAGATCTGGCACGGCACCTGCAGCGCCGCGCTGGCCCGGCGCACCTGATCGATCATCCGTGTCCAGGTGGCCGCATCGTCATGGGCGCCGTTGATGCGGGCACAATCCATGCCGGCGCGCAGCATCGCCGCGACCAGATCGCCCTGCTCGGCGGCTTCGCTGGGCAGGGTGACCATGATATAGACCCCCTCGCCATCGCGGTGCGGCCCGAACAATCGCTGCGTATGGGCGGCCAGCAAGGCTTCGCCCTCGTCAATGGTCGGATCCTGGCCTGGCATCGACGGAGTCCAGCTTCCCTCCAGCACCCCCGCCAACAGGGCCAGCACCCGATCCAGGTCATGGAGCAAATGCGCCTCGGAGCGCCCCAGCGATGAAAGCCCCTGGGCACTGAGGCGTTTTTGCAGCGGGCGCAGGTCGCTGCGACGAAAATGTATGTAATGCAATAGATTACGCACGCTCACCGCGCCATTGCTACCGGCTTCCGGGTGCCAGCGGGCCATGTCCGCCAGCGCGCCCTGCACGATCTGCTCACGCAAGGCTTCCAGCGCCGCCCGCAAGGCGATGAGTTCCACCTGTTCCGGCGTTGGAGAATGGTCGGCGTGATCCGAAGTCGTCATGGCGTGGTCTCCCTGGCTTGAGCGTGATTGAGTCCACTTTAAGACCCGAAGATGACAACTAGCCTGACACCGGGGGCGACTGCGGGAACGGCGCCGAATATGTTAAGTTCGCTGTCCCAACGCGGATATCTGAGCCTTTTGCCATCATGGCCTTTGCCTTTCCCTCGCCCCGACACACCGATCGCGCCGTCCGCGCCATCCTCCAGGAGCGGATGCGCAAGGCCTTGGAGCACCTGTCGGCACCAGAGCAGGATCGTGCCGAGGGGATCCACGAGGCCCGCAAGCGCTTCAAGGAAATCCGCGCGGTGTTGCGGCTGGTGCGTGATGTGCCCGATCTGGATGCGCCCAGTCTGGTCCTGTGGTTCCGCGATGCCGGGCGCCGGCTTTCGGGAACCCGCGATGCCCAGGCCTTGGTGGAATGCTGGGACAAATTACACGCAATCGATCCCAAGCCGCTGGAAACCGCTGCTGGCCGCGCCCTGCATCAAATGCTGACCGAGAACGCCCATGCGCACCTTTATCAAGCCGATGCGCTGACGGAGACTCTCGTTCACTTGCGGATTGAACTGGCCGAGCAGATTGCCCGCCTGCCAGTCATCCCCGGGGCCGAAACAGGTTTTGATCTCATCCGCCCGGGTCTGGCGCGCAGCTATCGATCCGGTCGGCGCCGGCTCGCCGAGGCCGCCCTGAACCCGACGCCGGAGGCCTTTCATGAATGGCGCAAGCGGGTCAAAGATCATTGGTACCACATCCGGTTATTGACCGGGGCCTGGCCGATGGGCCTGGGGCAGCGCCAGGACCTGCTCAAGGCACTCTCGGATCAACTGGGGGATGATCACGATCTGGCCGTGTTGAGGCTGCAATTGCTGCACTGGTCCGAGCGCATCGGCTGGGATGCGCAGCAACAGCGCCTGCTGGGCGCCATTGGTCGCCGCCAAGCCCTGTTGCGTCGCCAGTCCCTGTCCCTGGGTGACCGGCTTTATGCCGAAACACCGGGCCGCTTCATCCGTCGCATCGCGGCCTACTGGGATCTGTGGGCGGCGGATGCCGCACGCGCCGCCCCGTCAGCCCGCAACGATCCACCTCACCCGCCGCACTGAACAGCGAGACACGTCCATGCGCACTCTGGCTTTCTACAATCTCAAAGGCGGCGTTGGAAAGACCGCCGCAGCCGTGAATCTGGCCTGGTGCGCCGCGCGGGATGGCCTTGCAACCTGCTTGTGGGATCTCGATCCCCAGGGCGCGGCCAGCTGGTATTTGCGCGACACGACTGGGCTCGACATCAAAGCCAAAAAGCTGCTCAAAGGAAAGGACACGCTGGTCAGCCAGACCCGCCCCACCGAGCTGCCCGGTCTGGACCTGATCCCGGCGGATACGACCTATCGCCATCTGGACCGCTTGTTTGATGACAGTGACGCGCCCCGAGAGGTATTGATGCAGCTGGTGAAGCCGCTGGCAGCCCGTTATGACCTCTTGGTGCTGGACTGTCCGCCCAGTTTTTCGCGGCTTTCAGAAAACGTGTTTACCCTGGCCGATGCGGTGGCCGTCCCATTGATCCCCACGCCCCTTTCGGTGCGGGCCTTTTCCCAGGTGGTGGGCTTCCTGGCACAGAAGCGATTGGCCGAGGGGCGCTTGTTTCCGTTCTTTTCCATGGTCGACAAACGCCGTGGGCTGCATCGTCAATGGCTGGACGCTCCGCCCGAGGCTTTGCCGAACCTGTTGGGGGCCTATGTTCCCTATGCCTCGGTGGTGGAGCAGATGGGGCAGCATCAAAGCCCGGTCACCCAGTTCGCCGCTCACAGTCCGGCGGCGGCGGCCTACCAGGCCTTGTGGGAAGAACTGCGGGTGCATCTCGACTTCGATTGAGGTCCAAATCAAGAAGCGACGGCTTCAGGCGCGACCGATAAGCCGCAACTGGGCAGGCGTGAGGAACCACTCCAGCTGGCCAGGGCCAGTCGGTTCATGCCCATTCCAGGTGATACAGGCCACCCCACCTTTTTTGAAAGGCAAGTCAACGGCGGCTGGATCGCCGGTCAGTATGCGTGAGGCCAAAAGCCCCAGATCCGGCTGGTGACCGACCAGCATCAAAGGGGCAGGCGCAGTTACCATAGCAGTGAGCAGAGCTGCCTGGTCACCTTCAGGTGCAAGCGCGGCACAGATGGCGCTGGATTTGATCCCAAGGCCTATGGTCAACAGACTGGCCGTCTCCTGAGCGCGGCACAGCGGGCTGGACCAGATGGCGCCCGGTTTGACATCCAGCCGGTGCAGCCCGTCCACCGCTTGACGCATCTTGCGAATGCCTTCGGCGGTCAGGGCCCGCTCGCCATCAGCGCGCTCCGGGGAGCGCTCCTCGGCAATGCCATGGCGGACGAGATAACAGATCATGGCGGGGTGGGAGACTGATCAACGGTCATCCCAATCCTCATCAAGATCATCCTCATCAAGATCATCCTTATCTTCATCCTCATCATCTTCTTCGCGATAGCGGCGGGATTGTGTCGGACGGGAAAAGTCATTCTTCGGCTCCACCACATCGTCCTGGAGCTCCTCTTCCTCTCCCTGAAACACATCCAGGTCGAGGTCATACCATTCATCGAAGCTCAGGGTCCGGATTTCGCCGTCTTCGTATTCGACTTCCACTTCATCGCCACGCTCATCCAGAGCCAGGACCTTGAACCGTTCGTCTTGTTCCAGATCCAGATACCATTGCCCGACGATTGGATCCAGTTCACCCATGTCCGTATCCCCCTATCGCAAAAGAGGGCCGGCGATCATATAGTCCCGCCGACCCTCATTGAGCTGATGAAATCCTGTCAGTTGGACTTCATTTCCTCGGTTTTCTCGTCCAGCTTCTCGCCCAGTTCTTCGGCCTTTTCACCCGCGGCGCCAGTGGCATCGTCGATCTTTTCGCCAGCTTCCTCGGCAGGCCCCTGGAACGGCTCCTTGGCTTTGTCCATCAGATCATCCGCTTTTTCCTCAACCTTCTCCATGGTTGACTCGGCGTCCTGCTTGGCTTCCTCCCGCTCTTTGCGGTCGCAGGCAGACAGGCCGAAAACGGCGATCAGGCCTGCGATCATCAGCCAGCGCAGTTTGGAAGTCTTGGTCATAATTCATTTCTCCTTGAATTAGTGATTCGTATCGCCATCGGCTGCCCATGACAGCCTCGCGCCTAGTTTGAACGAAAGCGCAGGGAATTTACCACCTGTCGCCGTTTTTAGTCGCCCCAGATGCCAAATCGTCATTATGGACGATGAAGGGTCAGATAGGCCGCGATTGAGCTGCTTTATTGAAATCGATTCTCACTTGCCTTAGGATTGTATTCAACTTCACGACGCTTGCCGCAGGCTTTCCTCATGATCCGCCGGATTGTCGATCGCTCTTCTTTCGTCCCCTGGCTTGCCGCCGTCCTGTTTGTCTTCGCCTGGGCCAGTCCATCCCAGGCTGCCAATCCGGAAGAGGTTCTTCCAATCCTGCAAATGGTTGATTATGTCGGGGTCGACTACCCGACCTTCGTGCAGGATGGCCAAGTCAAGAATGGCGCCGAATATGCGGAACAACGCGAATTCTCGGCGGACATCCGCCGCCGGCTGGCGGCGTTGCCGGAAACCGGTGGCAAGGCCGCGCTGATGGCTGCGGCCCTTGAGCTGGAACAGGCCATCGCCGACAAGACCGAGGGCCGCCGGGTCCAGACCCTGACCGCGCGCATGACGCAATTGCTTCAGACCCACTATCCGGTGGCGATCACCCCCTCTCAGGCGCCCGATCTGGCGGTCGGAGCGCAAATTTATCAGCAGCAATGTGCCGGCTGTCATGGGACAGCAGGGCATGGGGACGGTCCAGCTGCGGCGGGATTGGAGCCCGCTCCCACGAATTTCCATGACTTGCAGCGGCGCAATCAGCGCAGCCTTTTCAGTTACTACAACACCTTGACACTGGGGGTCGCCGGCACGGCCATGACGAGCTATAGCGCGCTGAGCGAGGCGGAGCGCTGGGCATTGGCCTTCCACGTCGGCCAGCTCGCCTTCTCTGCGGAACAGCGACAAGCAGGTGCCGCGCTTTGGACGCAGAATCCTGCCACTCGCCAGACGGTACCCAATCTGGCCCATCTGGTGCAACTCACGCCGACCGCCCTGGAATCGATTTATCCGGGCCATGCCCAATCCCTCCTGGCCGCCCTGATCGCCGAACCCGCCCTTTTCAATCCGTCCCAGGCACAAAGTTTGGCGACCGCCCACGAACGCCTGGAAACAACCCGGAACGCGTACCGGGCCGGAGACCGTGAAAAAGCGGCCCGAGCTGCCCTGTCGGCCTATCTGGATGGTTTCGAACTGGCCGAGGCAGCGCTGGCCGCTTCGGATCGGGCTTTGATGAGTCAGATCGAGACAGACATGATGGCGCTGCGCGGCGCAATTCGCGACGGCGCGGACGTGGCGTCGGTGAATGACCGGATCGACGCCTTGCAGGCCGCACTGACGCGCGCCGAAACGCAATTGGCCAGCGGGGAAAGCAGCGCGGCGGCAGCCTTTGGCGGCAGCTTCCTGATCCTGTTCAGGGAAGGACTGGAAGCCATCCTGGTGTTGGCGGCGATGTTCGCCTTCCTGAAAAAATCCGGACGCACGGAAGGCTTGGTTTACCTGCATGCCGGTTGGATCGTGGCGCTGCTCCTGGGCTTCGTGACCTGGTTTGCCGCCACCTATCTGATCGACATCAGCGGCGCCAACCGGGAACTCACCGAAGGGCTGACCGCCTTGCTGGCTGCTGCGATTCTGGTGGGGATGGGGCTCTGGCTCCACAACAAGAGCTATGCGGACCGCTGGCAACAATATGTCGCCGGCCAGATGCAGGCGGCCCTGGGACGTGGCGGCTTGCGCACCATCGCCCTGGTTTCCTTCCTGGCGGTCTATCGGGAGGCTTTCGAGACGGTGCTGTTCTACCGCGCCCTGTGGGGCCAGGGCCAGCATCAGGCCCTCGTCCTGGGCATGGGTCTGGCGGTGATCCTGCTGACGGTGATCGCGGTCGCCCTGTTCCGCTTCAGTGTCCGCTTGCCGATCCGCCAGTTCTTCAGCTTCAGCGCCGCGCTGATCGGGGTCTTGGCCGTGATCTTTGCCGGCAAGGGCATCGCCGCCCTGCAAGCAACGGGCTGGATTGGCGTCCATCCGGTTGCCTTCGTGAGTTTGCCGGTGCTGGGGATCTATCCCACGGCGCAGACGCTTTTCTCGCAGATTCTCGTATTGGCGGTGATCCTGGCCGGCGTGGGCTATAACCATTGGGCGCCGGCCCGGCCCCGTTCACCCTAAGACGCCCCGCGTTTCCTGAAGCCAGCGGCGAGGGCAAGGCTGACCACCATCCACACCAGCACCGGCCAGTCGCCCCACCGCACATAGGGGGTGGCGCCGGTACGTGGGACGACCTCACCCCGCAACACGCCCACCTCGAATGGGGAAAGCTGACCCTGCACCCACCCCGTCGCATCGACCAGCGCGGTGATGCCGGTGTTGGTGGCCCGCAACAAATCCCTGCCGGTCTCGACAGCCCGCATCTGGGCGATCTGAAAATGCTGATACGGCGCGAAACTGCGTCCAAACCAGGCATCGTTGCTCACGTTCACCAGCAGTTGTGCCGCCGGCAGGTCACGGATGACCTCACGCCCGAATACCGCCTCATAGCAGATGAACGTGGCCACCGGCAGGCCTTGCAATCGCAGCAACTCAGGCTGAGCCTCACCCGCTCCCAGGTCGCTGTAGGGCATGTCCAGCACCTGCATTTGGTGGCGGACGAAATCGGGCACCGGGAAATACTCGCCGAATGGCACCAGGTGCCGCTTGTCGTAGAACTGGCGATCCAGCCCCAAGGCCAGCACGCTGTTCAAATAAACCCGGCGCTCCGGATCGAAACGCAACAGACCCAGGACAATTTCACTGCCCGCCGCGGCGGCGGCGATCTGCAAACGGGTGAGGTAAGTCCCCGCCAGCTCATGATAAACCTGTGGCAGTGCGGCTTCCGGCCAGACGATGATCGGCGTCCCCAGCAGCGGCTCCGTCAATTCCCGGTAGCGCTGCAGGATCTGATCGGCCCGATTCTGATCCCACTTATCTTCCTGGGGGATATTTCCCTGTACCAATGCCACGGCCACCGCTGGGCCCGCTGGCTGGGTCCAGGCATGAAAGCGCAGGGCAAAACCCGCGGCCCAGAGAAAAACCAGCGCAAGCAGTACCCCCAAGCGCCACCGTCCCCGCGCAGTCCTCAGGAATTCCAGGCTGGCAGCGGTCCCAAGCAGAAGCGCGCCGAGCCCCAACACACCAAGGAGCGGCGCAAAGCCCGCCAGGGGGCCGTCGGTCTGGGTATAACCCACTGCCAGCCACGGGAAGCCGGTGAAAATCCAGGTACGGATCCATTCACCCGCCACCCAGGCCGCGGGAAACACCCACAAGGCCCGACCGGGCGCGCGACCGCCCAGCCAGGCCGTCACAGCAGTGACCAGCGCAGGAAACAGCGCCAGAAAACCAATCAACAGCCCCGTCAGCAGCAGCGCCAGGGACAAACCTGCGTTGCCATGCTCGTGGATGCTGACGAAGACCCAACTCACACCAAAGCCGAACTGCCCCAATCCAAATGCATAGCCGATTCCGAAGGCACGGCGCGGGTCTTGATCCCGCAACAGGAAGAGCAGGCTCCACAGCGCCAAAGGCGCCAGCCAGGCCCATTGCCAGGGCGCAAAGGCGAGCACCAGCACGGCGCCCGCCATCAGTGCCCCTAGCGGCCGCAGGAAGCCCTGATGAATCAAGCGCATGCGCTACTCCTCGGCAGCGGGAAGAATGACGGGAACCGGCGTGGAGATCAGGCGTTCGGCGCCGCCTCATCGGTTTCGGGAAGCACACTGACCTGGACCAGATGGATGCGCCGGTTATCGGCCCGGACCACCGTGAATTCGTAATGGCCCAGGCGCACCCGTTCGCCGCGGTGCGGCAGGTGGCCAAAGGTGTTCATCAGCAAACCGGCCACGGTATCGAATTCCGCGTCGGAAAACTGGGCGCCCAGCACCGTGTTGAATTCCTCGATAGCGGTCAGGCCCTTGACCAAATAGCGATGATCGCCGTGCTGCAAGATATTGTCTTCCTCGCGCTCGTCGTGCTCGTCATCGATCTCGCCGACAATTTGCTCAAGCACATCCTCGATGGTCACCAGGCCCGACACCCCGCCGTATTCATCCACCACGATGGCGATATGGCTGCGACTGCTCTGAAATTCCCGCAGCAGGACATTGAGCCGCTTGCTCTCCGGGACGAAACTCACCGGCCGCAGGATGTCCCGCAGATTGAAAGGAGAGACTCCCGGGCCGCCCGGAAAAAACCGCAGCAAATCCTTGGCAATCAAGACCCCGACCACCTCGTCGCGGTGTTCTCCAATCACGGGGTACCGGGAAAAACCGGAACTGATCACCTCGGCCAGCAGGCTGGCGAGATCATCATCGCGGCGCACCACCGCCATCTGGGCGCGCGGGATCATGATTTCCTCGACCTGCATTTCCGTCACGTCGAGCACGCCCTCCAGCATGCCCAGTGTGTTGGCGTCGAACAGGCCGCCCTGCTGACCTTTGCGAAGGATCTGGAGCAGTTCATCCCGGTCATGGGGGGCGATCTGAAGCAAATGAACGAGACGCTCCCGCCAGGATCGGGCGGCGGAAGCGTTGGGACTGGGGCGATCATCGCTGGAAGACATGGACATCCTGTGGTTCATCATGGGTTAGAATCGGGTTGCCGTCGGGCTCGTCGAAATCCTGATAGGGATCATCAAAGCCGAGTTCTCGCAGGATCCTGATTTCCAGCGCTTCCATCTGGCGGGCATCGGCGGCGTCTTGGTGATCATAGCCCAACAAATGCAGGCTTCCGTGAACGCTGAGATGCGCCCAATGGGCGCGCAGCGGCTTGCCCTGCGCCTGGGCCTCGCGCGCCACGACCGGTGCGCACAGCACCAGATCGCCGAGATAGTTCCCCGACCAGCTCGGCGGCGAATCAAAGGGAAAAGACAGTACATTGGTGGGGCCCGGCTTGTTGCGATAGGCCTGATTGAGGGCGGCTGATTCGGCTTCGTCCGTCACCCGCAAGGTCAAGCCCCCAGCCCGCTCCAACACGCCCAGGCTGGTCTGGATCCAATGGCGGAAACTCGCGGGCGCCGGGACCCCGCGCCGTCCAACGGCATACTGGATGCCGCAGCGCTCATCAGTCACCACCCGTCTCCAGTGGGTCGGCTGGCGTTTCCCAACGGGCATAGGCGTCGACGATTTTCTGCACCAGGGCATGGCGCACCACATCCTGACTGGTAAAGAGGGTAAAGCTGATGTCTTCCACATCGCGCAGCACGTCCTGCACGTGGCGCAAGCCTGAAGTCGTCTGACGCGGCAAATCCACCTGGGTGGTGTCGCCGGTGATGACCGCAGTGGACCCAAAACCCAGACGGGTCAGGAACATCTTCATCTGTTCCACGGTGGTGTTCTGGGCCTCGTCCAGGATGATGAAGGCTTCGTTCAGCGTGCGTCCGCGCATGAAGGCCAGCGGGGCCACTTCGATCTGGGCCCGTTCCATCAAGCGCTCGACCTTGTCCATGCCCAGCAGATCATGCAGCGCATCGAACAGGGGGCGCAGGTAGGGATCGACCTTCTGGGCCATGTCGCCGGGCAGGAAACCCAGCCGCTCGCCCGCCTCCACGGCGGGTCGTACCAGCACGATGCGGCGGACTTGGCCGCGCTCCAGGGCTTCCACGGCAGCGGCCACAGCCAGATAAGTCTTGCCGGTGCCCGCCGGGCCGATGCCGAAATTGACATCGTGGGTGAGGATGGCGCGCAGATAGCGCTGCTGATTGGGGCCTCTTCCACGGATCATTCCGCGGCGCGTGCGAATGGCGATCACATCCTCGGCGGGCGCATCCTCAGTCGTCGGATCGGCCAGGCTGGCCGATTGCAGCAGCAGATGAATCTGTTCGGGACCCAGGGATTCCACCAGGCTCATGCGGTGCATTTCCTTCAGCAACCATGCGGTCTGGTCGACCTTGTCAGGGTTCCCCAGGATCTGGAAGTGCGCGCCACGGTTGCGGATCTCCACCCCCAGCCGTCCTTCGATCTGGCGCAGGTGTTCATCGAAACGGCCACAGACCCGGGCCAGACGCAGATTGTCATCGGGTTCGAGCTGCAAATCGCGGGTGATGCGTTCGGATGCGACAGCTTCAGGCATGGGTCACCACCTCGGACAGGATCGCTTCCGCGCGCAGCGAATTGGGTCTTAGCGCGACGATGCGCACGGGAACCATTTGCCCGATCCACTCGGCGGGACCGGCAAAATTCACCCAGCGATTGCAATCGATTCGCCCAGTCAGCTCCATGGGATTCTTGACCGACGGCCCTTCCACCACCACGCGCTGGACCGTGCCCAACAAGCCTTCGCCGTACCGGCGCCCCAAGGCCAGGATGCGCGTCTGCAGGCGCGCCAGCCGGGCCTCTTTCTCCGTCATGGAGGTGTCATCCGGCAAGGCGGCGGCGGGTGTGCCGGGGCGCGGGCTGTAGATGAAGCTGAAGGCCTGATCAAAACCGACCGCGTCGATCAAGGCCATCGTGGCCTCGAAATCGGCCGGGGTCTCGCCGGGAAAACCGACGATGAAATCGGAAGACAGCGAGATGTCGGGACGTACCTCCCGCAGCCGCCGCAGCCGCGCCTTGTATTCCAGCGCAGTATGGCCCCGCTTCATCAGGGCCAGGATTCGGTCCGAACCACTCTGCACCGGCAGATGCAGGTAGTTGGCCAGTTTGTCGACCGTGGCGTAGGCCTCGATCAGGGAGTCGCTGAATTCCAGCGGATGGGAGGTGGTGAAGCGGATGCGCTCGATGCCATCGATCTCGGCCAGGTAGTGGATCAGCAGGGCCAGATCGGCCGTTTCCGCACCCGACATGGCCCCGCGATAGGCATTCACGTTCTGCCCCAGCAGCGTGATTTCCCGCACACCCTGCTCCGCCAGCACCAGGCATTCGGCCAGAACGTCATCGAAGGGCCGACTCACTTCCTGGCCGCGCGTGTAGGGAACCACGCAAAAAGTGCAGAACTTGCTGCAGCCTTCCATGATGGAGACGAAGGCAACCGGCCCCTTGGCGCGGGGTTCGGGCAGGCGGTCGAACTTCTCGATCTCGGGGAAGGAGACATCGACCTGGGGCGCCCGCTCGCGGCGCACGGCGTCGATCATCTCGGGCAGGCGGTGCACGGTCTGAGGGCCGAATACCAGGTCCACGAAGGGCGCCCGGCGCAGCAAGGCCTCCCCTTCCTGGCTGGCGACGCAGCCACCGACGCCGATCAGCAGCTCGGGACGCGCCAGCTTCCATTCCCGCCAGCGACCCAACTGGGAAAACACCTTCTCCTGGGCTTTCTCGCGGACACTGCAGGTGTTGAGCAGCAGCACGTCGGCCTCTTCCGGCCGGTCCGTGGATTCCAGGCCATGCGATTCGGCAAGCACGTCGGCCATGCGCGCCGAGTCGTACTCGTTCATCTGGCAACCCCAAGTCTGGATATAAAGCTTGCCCATTGCCCCCTTGACCCGATCCTGTGCCTGAAAGGCCTGATTCTACACCGAAGCGGCCCCGTCCAGACGCGCCATCAGGTCAAGCAACTCCTGAGTCTTTGCTTCCATGAGCGCCTGATCGCCGCGCGACTCCACATTCAGCCGCACCACGGGCTCGGTGTTGGAGGAACGCAGGTTGAAACGCCACTGCGGGAAGCTGATGCCCAGCCCGTCGGTATGATCCACAGCCAGCGCCTGACCGGCGAAGTGTGTTTCGATCGCGGCAATCACCTGCGCCGGATGTTGCAGGGTGCGGTTGATCTCGCCGCTGGCGGGATAGCGCGCCATGCGTTCTTCCACCAGATCGGCCAGCGAACGCCCGGTCTTGCCGATCATCTCGGCGACCAGCAGCCAGGGAGCCATGCCGCTGTCGCAATAGGCGAAGTCGCGGAAATAGTGGTGCGCACTCATCTCGCCGCCGTAGACGGCATCTTCCTGGCGCATGCGCGCCTTGATGAAGGCATGCCCGGCCTTGCTGAGCACCGGTTCGCCGCCCGCCGCTTCCACCATTTCCACGGTGTTCCAGACCATGCGCGGGTCATAGACGATGCGCGCGCCAGGAAGCTTTTCCGCAAAGGCGCGGCCGAGCAGACCGACGATGTAATAGCCTTCGATGAATCGGCCGGTTTCGTCGAACAGGAAGCAGCGGTCAAAATCCCCGTCCCAGGCGATCCCCATATCAGCCTTGTGCTCGCGCACCGCCTGGGCCGTAATGGCGCGGTTCTCGGGCAGGATGGGATTGGGCACACCATTGGGGAAACGGCCGTCGGGCTCATGGTGCAGACGGATGAATTCAAACGGCAGGTGCTCAGCCAGCGCATCCAGCACCGGCCCCGCGCAGCCATTGCCCGCATTCACCACCAGCCGCAGCGGCTTGAGGGCCGCGACATCGACAAAACGCAGCAGATGGGCCACATAGGCCGGCCGCACGGCGAGGGACCGGGTGGTTCCCGGCGTCGCGGCCGGCGTGAACTGATTGGCCTCGGCCAGTGCCTTGATTTCCGGCAAACCGCTGTCACCGCTCAAGGGACGGGCTTCTTCGCGGACGAATTTCAAGCCGTTGTAGTCCGGCGGGTTATGGCTTGCCGTGACCATGATGCCGCCGTCTATGTGCTCGTGGAAAGTGGCGAAATAGACTTCCTCGGTCCCGCACAGGCCGATGTCATAGCAATCCACCCCCTGCGCCATCAGCCCGGCCATCAGCGCCTGGGTCAGGGCCGGGCTGGACAGGCGCATGTCCTGCCCCACCACCACCCGGCGCGGTTTGACGTAGTCGGCATAGGCCCGGCCGATGCGGTAGGCGATGTCCTCGTTGAGTTGATCAGGCAGCCGCCCGCGCACGTCGTAAGCCTTGAAGCAAGTCAGTGATTCAGCCACGTTGATTCCTCGTCGGCTCAGGTGGAGGGGGTGTCATCGCGACGACCGTAACGGTCCTCGAAACGCACAATGTCGTCTTCGCCCAGATAACTGCCGGTCTGCACTTCAATCAGATCCAGCGGAATCTTGCCCGGATTCTCCAGGCGATGGGAGGTGCCCAGGGGAATGTAGGTGGATTCGTCTTCCCGCAGCAAAAAGCTGTCCTCGCCGCGCACCACCCGCGCCGTGCCCTTGACCACGATCCAGTGCTCGGCGCGGTGATGGTGCATCTGCAGCGACAGGGTGGCGCCCGGATGGACACGGATGTGTTTGACCTGGAAGCGTTCACCGCTGCCGATGCCCTCGTACCAGCCCCAGGGCCGATAAACCCGCCTGTGGGCCAGCGCCTCATCCCGCCGCGCGGCCTTGAGCTGGGCGACGATGGCCTTCACCTCCTGGGCATGGTCCTTGTGAGCGACCAGAACGGCATCGGCTGTTTCCACGATGACATGGTCGCGCACGCCCACCGCAGCCACCAGCCGACTCTCGGCGCGCACATAGCTGCCTTGCACGTCCTGCAGCAAGACATCGCCCAGCACCACATTACCCTGTGCGTCGCCGGGGCCGGCCGCCTGCAGCGCAGCCCAGGAGCCCACATCGCTCCAGCCGGCCGCGAGCGGCACCACCACCGCCCGATCAGTCTTCTCCATCACGGCGTAGTCCAGGGAATCCGATCGGCAACTGAGGAAGGGCGCCGAGGCCAGACGCGTGAAGTCGAGATCACGGGCGGCGCCGGTCCAGGCCGCCTCCGCAGCGGCCAGGATATCCGGCGCATGCTGCGCCAGGGCGTCGAGTACCGTCCGGGCCGTGAACAGGAACATGCCGCTGTTCCAGAAATACCCGCCCTGACGCAGATAGGCCTCGGCCCGCTCCCGGTCGGGCTTCTCCACGAAGGCCGCCACGGATTGCCAGCCGGTCTCGCCGTCTGCGTCAGCCCCCCGGATATAGCCATAACCGGTCTCGGGCGTCGTGGGCACAATGCCGAAGGTCACCAGATGCCCGAGCTGCGCCGCTGCGCGCGCCGCGCCCAGCGCCTCGCGAAAGCGTTCAGGCTCCTGGATCAGATGATCGGCCGGCAACACCAGCAGCAGCGTTTCGGGATCCCGGCTCGCGGCATCCAATGCCGCGATGGCCACCGCCGGCGCCGTGTTGCGGCCGGCGGGCTCCAGCAGGATGCCGGCCGGTTCGCGGCCGATCTGGCGCAGTTGTTCGGCCACCAGGAAGCGGTGCTGCTCGTTGCACACGATCAGCGGCGCGGCCAGCTCCGGCACGCCCACCAGTCTGAGCAGGGTGTCCTGCAGCAATGTGTGCTCGGAACACAAGGCCAGGCACTGCTTGGGCAGTTGCTCGCGGGACAAGGGCCAGAGCCGGGTGCCCGAGCCTCCGGACAGGATCACGGGCACCATGCGGGATGTGGCGGGAAGCGAGTCGACGGGCAGGGATACCGATGCAGCGCTCATGGGGAATGCTCCGGGATGGCGGAAAACTGCAAACCAAATTGTCGGCGCAGGAGCCGATCCCGCCAGGGGATGGGCAACCGCGCCAGCAAGGGCATCAGGCTGCTGCCGTTGCCAATGCGCACCATGGCGCGGGGGCGCGGCGCGGTCACCGCGCGATAGCAGATGCGCGCGAAGGTTTCGGCCGACGTCGCACGGCGCTGGGAGGCCCGTGCCCGTCCGTAAATGGCTTCCCGGCACCGGTCATACCAGGAGTCCGCCCGCAACACCCGCTCCACTGCCTCGCTGGCATGATCCCCGAAACGCGAGCGAATCGCGCCCGGTTGGATGGTGATCACCGCAATGCCAAAGGGTGCGAGCTCCATGCGCAGGGCATCGGACAGGCTATGCAGGGCGGCCTTGGTGGCGCAATACACGCCGGCAAAGGGCGTCGTGAGCACCCCGGAGACGCTGCCGATGTTGACGATACGCCCCCTGCCCTGGCGCATGCGCGCCGCGGCGGCCTGCGCCATCAGGAGGGGCGCGAACACATTGGTGGTGAATTGACGCTGCAGCTCCGCTTCCGGCATTTCGACGGTCGGCCCCATGGCGCCGTACCCCGCGTTGTTGATCAGGATGTCGACATGATCCTCCTGGGCGTCAAGAGCGGCCCAGAACGCCGCACGACTGGCCGGGTCACAGACATCCAGCGGCAATGCATGCAGGCCCAGGGTGCTGAGTTGCGCCAGATCCTCGGATCGGCGCGCTGTGGCATAGACTCGGTAGCCATGATGATGAAACGCCAGCGCCAGCGCCTGCCCGATGCCGCTCGAACAACCGGTGACGATCACCACCGGGGGGTAATGCGTGGCCATACCGATGCTTCCTCGCTGTTTCGTCCGTTGAAACGCCCGGTGCGCACCCTCAGGCAGCGCCCGCCAGATCCGGCAACAAAGGCCGCAGATAACGGCCGGTATGGGAAGCGGCCACCTCGGCCACTGCCTCGGGCGGTCCTGCGGCAATCAACTGCCCCCCGCCATCACCGCCCTCCGGCCCCAGATCCAGCAGCCAGTCGGCGGTCTTGATCACATCCAAGTTGTGCTCGATCACCACCACCGTGTTGCCGTGACCGCACAGCCGCTGCAGCACCGCCAGCAGCATTTCGATATCGTAGAAATGCAGGCCCGTGGTGGGCTCATCCAGAATATACAAGGTCCGCCCGGTGTCGCGCTTGGACAGCTCCCGCGACAGCTTCACCCGTTGCGCCTCACCCCCCGAGAGGGTGGTGGCGCTCTGCCCCAGGCGAATGTAACCCAGGCCCACGTCCATCAAGGTTTGCAACTTGCGCGCCACAGTGGGCACCGGGGCGAAGAACGCCAGCGCGTCCTCCACCGTCAATTCCAGCACCTCGTGAATGCTGCGCCCCTTGTAGCTCACCTCCAGGGTTTCACGATTGTAGCGCTGGCCCTTGCACACATCGCAGGTGACATACACATCGGGCAGGAAATTCATCTCCACCCGGATCACCCCATCGCCCTGACAGGCTTCGCAGCGCCCGCCCTTGACGTTGAAACTGAACCGACCGGGACCATAACCCCGGCTGCGCGCTTCCGGCGTGCCGGCGAACAGCTCGCGGATGGGCGTGAACAGGCCGGTGTAGGTGGCCGGGTTGGAGCGCGGGGTGCGGCCGATGGGGCTTTGGTCGATGTCGATCACATGATCGAACTGATTCAGTCCCTCGATGCGCTCATGGGGGGCGGGTTCAGCGGCGGCGCCATGCAGATAGCGCGCCGCCGCGACATGGAGCGTGTCGTTGATGAGGGTGGATTTGCCCGAGCCAGACACGCCGGTCACACAGGTGAACAGGCCCACCGGGATCTCTGCGGTGAGGTGCTTTAGGTTGTGACCGCTCGCGCCCTTGATGCGAATCCAGTGGTCGCCGTCGGGTTGCCGGCGCGGCCTGGGGATGGCAATGCTGCGTCGGCCACTGAGGTATTGACCGGTAAGGGATTCGGGATGGGCCGCGATCTCGGCCGGCGTTCCCTGCGCCACCACCCGGCCGCCGTGTACGCCGGCGCCGGGACCCATGTCCACCACATGATCGGCGGCGAGAATGGCGTCGTGGTCATGCTCCACCACGATCACGGTGTTTCCCAGGTCACGCAAATAGATCAGGGTGCGCAGCAGGCGGTCGTTGTCGCGCTGGTGCAGGCCGATGGACGGCTCATCCAGCACATACATCACCCCCACCAGGCCCGCGCCGATCTGGCTGGCCAGCCGGATGCGCTGGGCCTCCCCCCCGGAGAGGGTCTCGGCGCTGCGGTCCAGGCTCAGGTAATCCAGTCCCACATTGACCAGGAAATCCAGCCGCTGGGCAATTTCCTTGCAGATGCGCTGGGCAATTTCCCCGCGCCGTCCCGGCAGGTCCAACTGACCAAAAAAAGCCTGGGCCTGACGCACCGACCAGGCGGTCAGCACCGGCAGACTGGTGTCCTCGATGAACACGTGGCGCGCCGCCAGGTTGAGCCGCGCGCCGCCGCAGGTCGGGCAGGGCCGGGTGCTGATGAACTTGGCGAGTTCCTCGCGGATGAGGTTGGAATCGGTCTCGCGGTGGCGCCGCTCCAGGTTGGGCAGGATGCCCTCGAAAGGATGACGCCGAACTATCTCCGTGCCCCGCTCGGAGAGGTAGCGGAATTCGATCTTGCGCTCGCCGCTGCCGTGGAGAATCACCTCTCGCACCGATTCCGGCAGTTCCGCGAATGGGGTGTCCACATCGAAGCCGTAGGCGCTGGCGAGCGACTGGATCAGGTGAAAATAGTAGGCCGTACGCCGGTCCCAGCCGCGCACCGCGCCACCGGCCAGACTCAGTTCAGGGTGAGCCACCACGCGCGCCGGATCGAAAAACTGCTTGACCCCCAGGCCATCGCAGTCCGGGCAGGCGCCCGCCGGGTTGTTGAAGGAGAACTGCCGTGGCTCCAGCTCCTGCAGGCTGTAGCCACAATGGGGACAGGCCAGGCGGGCGGAGAACAACTGCTCTGGACGCTCCGGCTCGTCCATGAAGGCCAGCACCGCCAAGCCGTCGGACAGCCGCAGGGCGGTTTCCAGGCTCTCGGCCAGACGCTGGCCCGCATCCGCGCGCACCCGCAACCGGTCCACCACGGCCTCGATGCGGTGCTTGCGCTTGGGATCGAGCTGAGGGATCTCCTCCAGCTCGCGCACCGCGCCATCCACCCGCGCCCGCACCAGACCCTGGTTGCGCAGGTCGACAAACACCTGATCATGTTCGCCCTTGCGGTCCTGTATCACCGGTGCCAGCAGCATGATGCGCAGCCCCTCCGGCAGCGCCAGCACCTGATCGACCATCTGGCTCACGGTCTGCGCCGCCAGCGCCACGCCGTGCTCGGGGCAGCGTGGAATGCCGGCCCGGGCATACAGAAGACGCAGGTAGTCGTATATTTCGGTGACGGTGCCCACGGTGGAGCGCGGGTTGTGGGAGGTGGATTTCTGTTCGATGGAAATCGCCGGCGACAGGCCCTCGATGTGATCCACGTCGGGCTTGTCCATCAGCGACAGGAACTGGCGCGCATAGGCCGACAGGGACTCGACATAACGCCGCTGGCCCTCGGCGTAGAGGGTATCGAAGGCGAGCGAAGATTTTCCCGAACCGGACAGGCCGGTGATGCAAATGAGCTTGTCCCGGGGCAGATCCAGGTCGACGTTCTTGAGATTGTGGGTTCGGGCGCCCCGAATCCGGATGCTTTGCATAGGCTCACCGTTGGGAATTCGACCTGCTACTATAACCACCCTCTATGACACCGGGCAAAGGAGGTTTCCCCTTGCCTGCACCAGCCGAAGTTGATGTCGCCACCCGAATGAGCGCCGCCGAGCGCGCCGCCAGCTTCCAGATTGCCGGGCTGTATGCCTTGCGCATGCTGGGGCTGTTCATGGTGCTGCCGGTCCTGGCGCTCTATGCGCGTGGGCTGCCCGGGGCCACCCCGTTCAAATTGGGGCTCGCCTTGGGCATTTACGGGCTGACCCAGGCCTTGCTGCAAATCCCCTTTGGCAGCCTGTCCGACCGCATCGGGCGCAAGCCCATGTTGCTGTTCGGGCTGGTCCTGTTCGGCCTGGGCAGCCTCGTCGCTGGCTTGGGCAGCAGCATCGACACCATCATCCTCGGCCGCGCGCTACAGGGCGCGGGCGCCATTTCGGCGGTGCTCAGCGCGCTGCTGGCCGACCTGACCCGGCCCGATCAACGCACCAAGGCCATGGCCATCGTGGGCGTCACCATAGGAATCTCCTTTTCCCTGTCGATGTTCATGGGCCCCGTACTGGACCGACTGATGGGCGTGCGTGGCATTTTCCTGCTCACCGCCTTTCTTACGGCTGTGGCGCTGGTCGTGGTGTGGCGCCTGCCCACCCCAATGGAATCACGGGAACTGGAGCTGCCGCCGCCCGATTGGAGTCATCTGGTGGATCCCCTGCTGTGGCGCCTCAATCTGGGTGTGTTTCTGTTGCACCTGATGCTCACCGCCAGCTTCGTGGCCATTCCAATGCTGCTCAAGGACGACATGGGGCTGGATCAGGGGGATCACTGGAAAATCTACCTGCCCGTCATGCTGGCCGCCTTCGTGACCATGGCGCCGCTGGTGATGCGCACCAGTCGCGGCCCGGTAGGACCCATCTTCCTGGCCAGCATCGGCCTCTTGGGCATCGCCCAGTTCGGGCTGCTGTGGGCGCCCCATCACTGGGTGATTCTGCTGGTGATGCTGTGGATCTTTTTTACCGGCTTCAACGTGCTGGAGGCCTCCCAGCCGGCGCTGGTCTCCCAAGCCGCCCCGGCCAATGCCAAGGGCGCCGCCCTGGGGGTCTATTCCACGGCCCAGTTCCTCGGCGCCTTTGCCGGTGGGGTATTGGGGGGGACGCTGGCGAACCATTGGGGCGGGGCCACGCTGTTCGAGATCCACGCCCTGCTCTGCGTGGTGTGGCTGGTCCTGAGCTGGCCCTTGCGTCACCTGTCGATGCAGGTGGGGCGGACGTCACTGCCCGCGCGAGCCATCGAGACCTGAAGCGCCACCTATCTCCTCAGGCGCCACGGCGATGCTAAGATGAAGCCATCGCGCCGCCCGCCGTGAGCGCCACCCAATTCGAACGCCAGAGGGGAAAACCAATGTCCAAGGGCTCCGTCAACAAAGTCATCCTGATCGGCAATCTGGGTGCCGATCCGGAAACGCGCACCACCACCAGCGGTTCCCAAGTTGCCTCGTTGCGCATTGCCACCTCCGAATCCTGGAACGACCGCCAGAGCGGGGAGCGCAAGGAGCAGACCGAATGGCACCGCGTCACGCTCTACGGCAAGCTCGCCGAAATCGCCGGCCAGTACCTGCGCAAGGGTGCAAAGGTCTACCTTGAAGGCCGCATCCAGACCCGCAAGTGGCAGGACAAGGAAGGCAACGACCGCTACACCACCGAAGTGGTCGCCAACGAAATGCAGATGCTGGATGGCCGCTCCGGGGGCACAGGGTCTGGCGCTTCACAGGGCGATGGCGATGAATGGGGCGCCTCCTCCAGCGCTAAGGGCTCGACGCCGCCTCCGCGCCGTTCGGTGAAAGACGACTGGGATGCACCTGCGGCGGCACCCTCCGGCCGGAACGATATGGAAATCGACGACGACATTCCGTTCTGACGGCAGATATCCGCGATTCGGCGTGCAAATCAGGGTTCTTCGCACGCTGATTTTGCCGAACTGAACACCTTCCCTGGATGGACCGCCGCATCATGCCCCATGCGCCCGCCCCGCTGATTCTCGCCTCCACCTCGGTTTATCGGCGCAGCTTACTGGAACGGCTCCAGATACCCTTCCGCTGTGTGGCGCCGGACACCGATGAAACGGCGCGGGACGGCGAGTCGCCGGAAGCCCTGGTGCGGCGACTCTCCCTCGCCAAGGCCGAGGCCGTGGCCGCGATTCATCCCGATGCCTTGATCATTGGCGGCGACCAGGTGGCGGTTGGGCCGGACGGCATCATTCTGGGCAAGCCCGGCACGGTCGAGCGGGCCTGCGCCCAGTTGGCGCGGCTCTCGGGGCAGCCCGTGCGCTTCCTGAGCGGGCTGTGCCTGCTCGATGCGCGCACCGTGCACAGCCAGCTCGAGATGATCGTCACCACGGTGCGGTTTCGGGTCCTCGACGAGGCGACCATTCGCCGCTATGTGGAACGCGACCGGCCGCTGGATTGCGCCGGCGCCCTGCGCAGCGAAGCCCTGGGAATCGCCCTGTGCGAGGCCATCGACAGCGACGATCCCACCGCCCTCATGGGGCTGCCGCTGATCCGGCTGGCCGCCATGCTGCGGAACGCGGGGCACGCCCTGCCCTGAACAGGAGGCTCAGGGCGCCGCCTCGCCGGCCCGCAGGGCGGTGAGCACCCGCGCCAGATCCTCGGGCAACGGCGCCTTGAAGCGGAGCGGCTTGCCGTCGGCAAGCGGGAGCACAAGCTCCGCGGCATGCAGGAACATTCGCCGCAAGCCCATGCGCGCCAACTGGCGGTTGAAGTCGTGATTGCCGTAGCGATCGTCCCCTGCCAAGACATGGCCCGCCGCAGCGGCATGGACGCGGATCTGGTGGGTCCGGCCCGTATCGATCTCAACGCGCACCAGACTCGATCCCGGGAAACGTTCGATCTCCTGGAAGCGGCTGACGGCGGCCTGTCCCCGCTCCGCATCCACCCGCACGCTGCGCTCGCCTTGCTCGCGATGTTCCACATCCAGCGCCTGGCGCACGATGGTCCGTGCCTGCGCCCAGTGGCCGGCCGTGAGCGCCATGTACACCTTGCCGCAGGCACGATCGGCGAACGCGCGGTTGAGCATCAGCAGATCGGCCCGTGTCTTGGCCACCACCAGACAACCGCTGGTCCCGCGGTCGAGGCGATGCACCAGATTCAGCTCAGGGAAGTGGGGGCGCAAGGCCCGCAGCACGTCGATCAGGCCATAGGAGACGCCGGTGCCGGCATGGACCGCCAGGCCTGCCGGCTTGTTCACGGCCAGCAGGTGGTCGTCTTCATACAGGATGCGTCCGGCGATTTCGCCCATCAGGCCCGCTGGTGGAGCGGTCGGCTCGATGGTCGCGGCGCGCTGCAAGGGGGGCAGCCGCACCCGATCCCCCGCCTGGATACGATAATCGGGCTTGGCGCGGCGACCGTTCACACGCACCTCGCCGGTGCGCAGGATGCGGTAGACATGGGGACGCGGCAGGCCCTTCAACTGACCCAGCAGGAAATTGTCCAGCCGCTGCCCGGCGCGTTCGGCGCTGACTTCCACATACTGCACGCCGGACATGTCCGGCATGGCGGCTGCTGTCTCGCCGCTCATGCCAGCGCGTCCAGCAGACCCGCCAGATTCCCCAGGCCATGGACTTCCATGCCGCCGATCGCGGCGCCGCGCCGGGGCACATTGGCCAGTGGTACCAGCGCGCGTGTGAAGCCATGCTTGGCGGCTTCGCGCAGGCGCTCCTCGCCATAGGGCACGGGGCGCACTTCGCCCGACAGGCCGAGCTCGCCGAAAATCACCGTGTGCTGGGGAATCGGCCGGTTGCGCAGGCTGGAAACCACCACCGCTGCCACCGGCAAGTCGGCCGCAGTCTCGCTCACGCGGATGCCGCCCACGACGTTCAGGAACACGTCCTGGTTGAACAGCGGCACGCCCCCGTGGCGGTGCAGCACGGCCAGCAACATGGCCAGCCGGTTGTGTTCCAAGCCCACGGTCAGGCGCCGGGGATTGGCCAGGGGACTGTCGTCCACCAGCGCCTGGACCTCCAGCAGCAACGGCCGGCTGCCCTCGCGGATGCAGGTCACCACGCTGCCGGCGGCGCTCTGGTCATGGCGCGACAGGAAGATCGCCGAGGGATGAGTCACCTCCTTCAGGCCCGCGTCCGTCATGGCGAACACGCCCAGTTCGTTGACCGCGCCGAAGCGGTTCTTCACTGCCCGCAACATCCGATAGCGACCCCCGGGGTCGCTCTCGAAGGACAACACGGTATCCACCATGTGCTCCAAGACCCGCGGCCCGGCCAGCGTGCCGTCCTTGGTGACATGGCCGATGAGCACGACGACGATGCCGCTCTGCTTGGCGAAGCGCACCAGTTGCGCCGCCGATTCGCGCACTTGGCTCACGGAGCCGGGCGCGCCGGGCAACTGCTCGGTGTACATGGTCTGGATGGAGTCGATCACCATCAGCCCCGGCCGGCGCGCCTGGGCGCAGGCCACGATGCGCTCCACCGCCGTCTCCGACACCAGCGCCAGCGGCGCCTGGGGCAGACCCAGCCGGCGCGCGCGCAGGGCGATCTGCTGCAATGATTCCTCGCCGGCCACATACAGGGCCGGCAGACGGTCCTGCAGTCCCACGGCCAGTTGCAACAGCAGGGTGGATTTGCCGATCCCCGGATCGCCGCCGATAAGGATGACCGCGCCCGGCACCAATCCGCCCCCCAGCACCCGGTCCATCTCGCCCACGCCAGTGGGCGTGCGGGGATCCTGGGCCTCTTCCACCTCCCCGAGCAGCCGCACCTGGGGCACCTGGCCGGCATAGCCCGAGCGCCCGGTGGTCACGGGGGGATGGAGTGATTCGGTCAAGGTATTCCAGGCGCCGCAATCGGCGCACTGACCCGCCCACTTCGACGCCACCGCCCCGCAGGCACTGCAAACAAAGGCGGGCTTGCTTTTGCTCATGGCGCGTATTCAATGTTAGGCAATGGCAGCCGATCTTAGCATGGGTAAGCCGGAGGACCCGTGGACCCAACCGGTTCGTTTATTCTCGCCTTCCGACGGAATGCATCATGGCCCAACGCCTGCTCATCGAATTTTGCGGTCAAAGCGATACCGGTAGGGTTCGCAGCCACAACGAGGACAGTATCGAAATCGATCCGGCCTCGGGCCTGGCCGTGCTGGCCGACGGCATGGGCGGCTACAACGCCGGCGAGGTGGCGAGCAAACTCGCGGTGCGCAGCGTGGGCTTCCTGGTCCGCCAGCGCCTGGCCAGACTGGAACCAGCGCCTGCCCCTGACGCCATTACACCCCCCCCTGCCGGGGTCCTGCTCAAGGAATCGGTGCAATTGGCCAACCAGCGCATTCTCAAGACCGCCAGCACCCGCCCCGAATACCGCGGCATGGGGACCACCGTGGTCGCGGCGCTGTTCCTGGGGAATCGCGTTCATGTGGCCCATGTGGGCGACTCGCGCCTGTACCGCTTTCGCGAGGATCAGTTGGGGCGCCTCACCGTCGACCACTCGCTGCAGGAGGAACTGGTGGCGCGCGGCATGTTCAGCGCCGAGGAGGTCAAGCGCCTGGGGAAAAGCAATGTGGTCACCCGCGCCCTGGGTGTGGACGCCGCGGTGGACGTCAGCCTGGGCGAGCACGACGTGCGCGACGGAGATCTGTTCCTGCTCTGCTCCGATGGCCTGCACGACACCTTGAGTGAGGAGGACATTCTCGCCAACCTGCGGCGCTTCATGCCCGATCTGCCTCGCCTGACGCGCGCCCTGATACAGGCGGCCAATGCCCGCGGCGGCAAGGACAATATTTCGGTCATCGTGGGGCATGCGATCGCTGCACCCGAGGCCACCCCGGAACCTGCCTGGTGGCGCCGCGTCATGCGGCGGTCCACCTAAATAACAAGAATTAGGACGAGGGGAAAACCATGGCGAAAATCATCTTGATGGCCAACCAGGTCGCGATCCGGGAATGGACCCTGGAGTTGGAGCGCCTGAGCGTGGGACGGGCACGCAGCAACGACATCCACCTGGATGATCCGGCCGTCAGCAGTCATCACGCGGCCATTCTCTGGATGGCCGGCACCGCCTTCATTCAGGACCTGGGCAGCACCAACGGCACCCTGCTCAACGGCGAACCAGTCCAGCGCGCCCTGTTGCGCAACCGCGATGACATCACCATCGCTCCCTTCCAGTTGCGCTTCGAGGAAAGTCTCGCGGACGAAGGCCTGGAACAAACCGTGGTATTGCGGCCCGGATCCATGCCACCACCCGCACAGCCGACCCGACCCGAGCGGTCCGTTGCAGGAGACTCATCCGAGCCCTCGACCGGGCCCGTTCCGGTACTGAAACCCGGTCCGCGCGCTCGCCTGCAATTGCTCAGCGGTCGGCATGTCGGCCGCAGCCTGGATCTGGTCAAACCGCTGACCACTGTGGGGCGTCCGGGCGTCCAGGTCGCGGCGATCCGTCGCTCCACGGAGGGCTATACCCTGCACTATGTGCCCACGGCGGGGGATTCAGGTATGCCACCCAAGGTCAACGGCAAGGCCATTGGTCTGGGGCCTTACGCGCTGCAGGACAATGATGTCATCGAACTGGCTGGTGTTACGCTGGGGTTTTTCGCCCAATCCGCCTGACCCGAAGCGCCTTCGTCAGGGCCGCAGGGCCGTCAGGCCATCGGCAATCTGTGCCCTGGAAAGAGGCCGTACCGTGCCATGACGGGTGCGCAGGGCATAGATGAGCGAACCGTTGACCGGGTCGATCCGGACATGCGCCGAACTGCCGCCGGGTTGACGCGCGCGCAGGACTTCATGGCGGGCCAGCAACTCCCGCAACTCCCGCAGATCCTTGTAGATATGCTCGACCGCCACGGCATAGCGCCGCAGCTTGCGGCCATAGCGCACATCCCGGCGCAAACGGGAAATCACCTTGCGCAAATTCGCGGAACCCGCGATCTGCTCGCTGATCTCCACCGACACCGAGGCCGTACTGACCTGATCGCTGAGACCCGGATGGGTCAACACCACCCGTGTCTGCTCGCGCCAGGTATGGAGCAGATCGTAGGCGGCCATCAGCCACATCTCCGACAGGGCGCCCAGGACTACCTCATCCTGGGGCATGGCCGGCGCCAATCGGTAACCATCTTCCAGGGTGCGCAGATAACCATCGGCAAGTGCCAGATGACGCGCCCGCATATGGAAATAGGCATCCTCGAAAAACGGCATCCGGCGCAAGGTCACCAGCATATCGCTGGCCGAGCGTTCCGCCGTGGATTGGGTCGAGGTGTCGAGTAGCATACCGATCCTGTGCGTCGGGTCTTCACCGCTTGTGCATCGGCCTCAATCGCATTGGGTTGAGGCCGAATAGGCAAACGCCGTTGTCATGGGCTAAGGTCAAAACGGGGCGGCAGGCAACGAGGACGATTCATGGAGCAGATGACGGGCAAGCTCTGCCTGGTGACCGGCGCCAATTCGGGCATTGGGCTGGCCACGGCCACGAAGCTGGCGCGGATGGGTGCCCATGTGGTGATGGTGTGTCGCAATGCGGCGCGGGGTGAAACCGCCCGCGAGCAGATCCGGCAGCTTACCGGCAATCACCAAGTGGACCTGCTGCAGGCCGATCTGGCCGATCTTTCCCAGGTGCGGGGCGTGGCGGAGGATTATCAGTCCCATTATCCGCGACTGGACGTGCTGATCCACAACGCGGGCCTGATGAAAAAGCGCCGCGAAGTCTCCGTCGGCGGCCATGAACTGCAGTTGGCCGTGCACTTCCTGGCGCCTTTCCTGCTCACCCATGCCTTGCGCAATGCACTTGAGGCCGCTCCCGCCGCCCGTGTGGTGTCGGTGGCTTCCATGCTGCATCGGTTCGGAAATCTCGATTTCGACGACCTGCATGCCGCTCGCCGCTATTCCATGTGGCGTCAATATGGCGCCTCCAAGCTGGCGACCATCGTGTTTACCTATGAACTGGCGCGCCGCCTGGAAAACACCAACATCACCGCCAATTGCCTGCATCCCGGCGTCATCGGCTCGAATATCGAAAGCAATCCACGTTGGCTGCGCCCCTTTCTGGCCAGCCCCGAAACTGGCGCCCGCACCCCGGTTTATCTCGCCAGCTCCCCCGAGATGGAAGGCGTCACGGGTCGCTATTTCATCGCCTGCAGCCCAAGGGACAGTTCGCCGGCCAGCCGCAATCCCGCTGTGGCACGGCAGTTGTGGCGAGTCGGTGAAGACCTCACCGGAGCGCGCTGGCCGACCTGATCCGCCCGGGAGTCGATGGGATACAATTGCCCACCTGACGCCCCATCCGGATGCTGCCCATGACCGCAATCAAGCAGGACGACCTGATCCAGAGTGTCGCCGACGCGCTGCAATTCATCTCCTACTACCACCCCCTCGATTTCATCCAGGCCGTCCATGCCGCCTACGAGCGCGAGGAAAACCCCGCTGCCAAGGACGCCATGGCGCAGATCCTCATCAACTCGCGGATGTGCGCCGAGGGGCATCGCCCGATCTGCCAGGACACCGGCATTGTCACGGTCTTCCTCAAGATCGGCATGGATGTGCGCTGGGACGACGCCACCCGCTCGATCGAGGACATGGTCAACGAAGGGGTACGCCGCGCCTATCTCGATCCGGACAACGTCCTGCGCGCCTCGGTCCTGGCCGATCCGGCCGGCAAACGCCAGAACACCCGCGACAACACCCCGGCGGTGATCCACATGCAACTGGTGCCCGGCGCCACGGTCGATGTACAGGTGGCCGCCAAGGGCGGCGGCTCGGAGGCCAAGTCCAAGTTCGTCATGCTCAACCCGTCCGATTCCATCGTCGACTGGGTCCTGAAGACCGTGCCGACCATGGGCGCCGGCTGGTGCCCGCCGGGCATGTTGGGGATCGGCATCGGCGGAACGGCGGAAAAAGCCATGCTGCTGGCCAAGGAATCACTCATGGAGCCGGTGGACATCCAGGACCTGATGGCGCGCGGACCTGCCAACCGGGCCGAGGAATTGCGGCTGGAACTCTATGACAAGGTGAACGCGCTGGGCATCGGCGCCCAGGGCCTCGGAGGACTCACCACCGTGGTGGACGTGAAGGTGAAGGACTACCCCACCCACGCCGCCAATCTGCCGGTGGCGATGATCCCCAACTGTGCCGCCACGCGCCACGCCCATTTCGTGCTCGATGGCTCGGGGCCCGCCGAACTGACGCCCCCGCGCGTGGAAGACTGGCCACAGATCACCTGGAATGTGGGCGGTGCCCGGCGTGTCAACCTGGACATTGTGACGCGTGAGGAAGTCGCCACCTGGCGATCCGGCGAGACCCTGCTCCTGTCCGGCCGCATGTACACCGGTCGCGACGCCGCCCACAAGAAAATGACCGACCTCATCGCCCAGGGCGCGCCGTTGCCGGTCGACCTCAAGGGTAAGTTCATCTACTACGTCGGTCCGGTTGATCCGGTGCGCGACGAAGTGGTGGGTCCCGCCGGCCCGACCACGGCCACGCGCATGGACAAGTTCACCCGGACGATCCTGGAGCAGACCGGCTTGCTCGGCATGATCGGCAAGTCCGAGCGCGGCCCGGCCGCGATTGCCGCCATCAAGGACAACCAGTCCGTCTACCTGATGGCGGTTGGCGGCGCGGCCTATCTGGTCTCCAAGGCCATCCGCCGCGCCGAGGTCAAGGCCTTCCCGGAGCTGGGGATGGAGGCGATCTACGAGTTCGAGGTCGTGGACATGCCGGTGACCGTGGCCGTGGATGCCCAGGGTGAATCGGTCCACGCCACCGCGCCCAGAATCTGGCAGGCCCGCATCGGCAAGATTCCCGTGGTGGAAGCTTGATGCGGCGTCATGCGTGGGATCACATGAAATCCAACAAGAACGGCTCATCTGGTCGTTTTGACATGCACTGCGCTGGCGCGGCTGGCGAGAGCAACGCAAGACCGCGCCAGTAGTTCTGAACGAGCGTTGCGCGGCTTAAATCATTAGGAGCCGAATCGCACCAATGCTCAGCCCGGCATGAGCTGAGCGCTCGTCGGCGATTTCTTTGCAATCCCAGGGCGGTAGATCGATGGCGCCCGCCAGGACGCCCTGCATGGTCTTCTTCGTAGCTCACTTGGCAGTCCGCCAAATTCCACTTTCCGGAGCCCGCGCGCAAGCTTGAGGCATGCGTGACGGGCGCCTGACCCTGAGATGCCCAGCCTTTGGGATCAGCGGCAAGATTACCGGTCGATCGCCCCCTGCAGCGCCAGGCCCTCGCCCGGACATGACGGTTGCCAGCCTGGCCAAAACACCATATATTGTTTCCCGTCATCCGTCGCAAACCATATCTTGGGTTTGCAGAGGGGAACCCGGTGAGAATCCGGGGCTGTCGCGCAACGGTATGAGCAGCCGCTCGAGCCCGAATGCCTCCGGTGACACGTCGGGACCTTCGCGTCAAAGGTTTCCGGCAGGGCTGCCCTGCCTCGCCCCGGTCGAGTCAGCGGGCGCCCTGCCGAATCCGCGCGCGGGCCCCTCCCCGTAGACCGTCAGGAGGGAACCATGTCGCATCTCCCCATCTCATCACGCCCCGCTCCATCCGCCGTGGCATTCATCGACCCATCGGCTGATGACACGCCCCGTCCCCATGAGCCCACTCCTGGCCATCATCAGGTGATTCGCCGCAACGGCCAGGTGACGCCCTTCGATGCCGGCAAGATTTCCGTCGCCATCACCAAGGCGTTTCTGGCCGTGGAAGGCGGCCCGGCGGCAGCGAGTCGGCGCATCCACGACAGCGTGGCCCGTTTGACCGTTCAGGTGGCGCAGGCAGTGACGCGTCGCCTGCCGGGCGGCGGCAGCATTCCCATCGAGGATATCCAGGATCAGGTCGAGCTGGCGCTAATGCGCGAGGGTCACCACAAGATCGCCCGCGCCTATGTGCTCTACCGCGAGGCGCGGGCCCAGGAGCGCGCTGCCCGCGAAACCACCACGCCCGCGGCGCAGCCATCGCTCACCGTGACACATCCGGATGGCCGGCGCAGTCCATTGGACGTGGCGCGGCTCGCCCAACTGATCACCGAGGCCTGCCGGGGTTTGAGCGATGTTGCGCCCGATCCGGTGCTGCAGGAGGCCCTGCGCAATCTCTATGACGGCGTGACGGAGGCGGAAGTCGCCCAGGCCCTGGTGCTGGCTGCGCGCCAGCGGGTCGAGACCGAGCCGCACTATGGCGTGGTCGCTGCGCGCTTGTTGCTGGACCACCTCCGCCGCGAAGCGCTGGGCTTCATCGGCACCGCGACCCAGGCCACCGCCGCCGAAATGGCAAGCCTTTACCCCCCCTACTTCACTGCGTTCATCCAGCGCGGCATCGTGCTGGGCCGACTGGACGCGCGGCTGGCCGAATTCGATCTGGCACGCATCGGCGCCGCCTTGCGGCCGGAGCGTGACGACCAGTTCGCTTTTCTCGGCCTGCAAACGCTTTATGACCGCTACTTCCTGCATGAGGCCGGCGTGCGCTACGAACTGCCGCAGGCCTTTTTCATGCGCGTTGCCATGGGACTGGCCTTGAACGAGGTGGATCGCGAGGCGCGGGCGATCGCGTTCTACGAACTGCTGTCGTCCTTCGACTTCATGTGTTCCACCCCGACGCTGTTCAATGCCGGCACCACCCGGCCGCAGCTCTCCTCGTGCTACCTCACCACGGTGCCGGATGACTTGAGCGGCATTTATGGCGCGGTCAAGGACAACGCCATGCTGTCGAAATTCGCCGGCGGGCTCGGCAACGACTGGACGCCGGTGCGGGCGCTCGGCGCCCATATCCAGGGCACCAATGGCAAGAGCCAGGGGGTCGTGCCGTTCCTCAAGGTGGTCAACGACACCGCCGTGGCGGTGAACCAGGGCGGCAAGCGCAAGGGCGCGGTCTGCGCCTATCTCGAGACCTGGCACCTGGACATCGAGGAGTTCCTGGAACTGCGCAAGAACACCGGCGATGAGCGCCGCCGCTGTCACGACATGAACACCGCACATTGGGTGCCCGACCTGTTCATGCAGCGCGTGGCCGAGGGCGGCGTCTGGACGCTGTTCTCACCGGACGAGGTGCCGGACCTGCATGAGCGTTACGGGGCTGACTTCGCCGCCGCCTATGTCCGTTATGAAACCATGGCGCGCGCCGGCACGATCCGCAACGCCCGCACCGTCTCCGCCGTTGCCCTGTGGCGGCGGATGCTGACCATGCTGTTCGAGACCGGCCACCCCTGGATCACCTTCAAGGATCCCTGCAACCTGCGCTCGCCGCAGCAGCACGTGGGCGTCGTGCACTCCTCCAACCTGTGCACCGAGATCACGCTGAACTCCAAGGCGGGCGAGGAAATCGCCGTGTGCAACCTGGGCTCGGTGAATCTGGCGGCCCATATCGGACCTGCAGGACTCGATCTGGAGCGGCTGCGCCGCACCGTGCAGACGGCGCTGCGCATGCTCGACAACGTCATTGACCTCAACTACTACACGGTTCCTGCGGCGCGCGCCGCCAATCTGCGCCACCGTCCGGTGGGGTTGGGCCTGATGGGCTTCCAGGATGCGCTGCATGCCTTGGGACTGGCCTATGACAGCGTTGCGGCGGTGGATTTTGCGGACCGTTCGATGGAAGCGATCAGCTACTTCGCCATCGAGGCCAGCACACAGCTCGCCGAGGAGCGCGGACGCTATCCCAGTTTCGAGGGCTCGCTGTGGAGCCAGGGCGTTTTGCCCATCGACTCGATCGCCTTGCTGCACGCCGCGCGGGACGCGGGCGAGCTGGAAGTGGATCGCACCGCCACGATGGACTGGGCGAGCCTGCGCGAGCGGGTGCAGCGGGTCGGCATGCGCAATTCCAATACCCTGGCGATCGCCCCCACCGCGACCATCAGCAACATCTGCGGTGTCTCGCCGAGTATTGAGCCCACCTACCAGAACCTCTACGTCAAATCGAATCTGTCCGGCGAGTTCACGGTCATCAATCCCTTCCTCGCCGCCGAACTCAAGGCACGCGGGCTGTGGGACGCCGTGATGGTGCACGACCTCAAGTACTTCGACGGCTCGGTGCAGTCCATCGACCGGGTGCCGGCGGAGATCAAGGCGCGCTACAAGACCGCGTTCGAGATCGAGCCGCACTGGCTGGTGGAAGCAGCCGCGCGGCGCCAGAAATGGCTCGATCAGGCCCAAAGCCTGAACCTCTACGTCGCGGAGCCCTCGGGTCCCCGACTGGACGCGCTCTACCGGCTGGCCTGGCAGCGCGGCCTCAAGACCACTTACTACCTACGCACCCTCGGCGCCACCCACGCCGAAAAGGCCACCATCAGCGACGCGCGCCTGAACCGCGTCGATGCCGGCGCGGCTGCGCCAGCCTTCGCCGACGCCTCTACCTGCGCCATCGATGACCCGGCCTGCGAGGCATGCCAATAGAAGACATGACGGGCACCGATCCGGGGATCAATCGGCCACGCACGATTGCCCCGCGATCGGGGCTGGGGATTTCTTTCTGGCGGACCCGGTGGCGACCGGGATGTCTTCACGGCGCATTCCCAGAAGATTCCCCCGCCCCTCACCCCATGGCCGCAACCAAACATTTCACCCAATCTGGAGAATCCCATGCTCAACTGGACTGACTCGACGTCTCCCGCGCCACAAGGCCTTGCGCCCGCGCCTGCGCTTGCGGACAACCCACTCGATTGCGCTGCGACCGAGAATCCGCCCGCAGCAAGCCGAACCGACACATCCACATCCCGACCGGTCACTGCCGCGCCGGGCCTGGAACCCATTGCCTTGGGCGCCGCGCGCATCCGGGTGGATGACAAACGCATCATCAATTGCCGCGCCGACCTGAACCAACTGGTGCCTTTCAAATACACCTGGGCCTGGGAGAAATACCTCGCCGCCTGTGCCAACCACTGGATGCCCAACGAAATCCCCATGGCGGCGGATATCGCCCAGTGGAAGGACCCGAACAGCCTCACCGAGGATGAACGCACGATCATCAAGCGTGCGCTGGGCTTCTTCTCCACCGCCGATTCCCTGGTGGCCAACAATCTGGTGTTGGCGGTCTATCGCCACCTGACCAACCCGGAATGCCGCCAGTACCTGCTGCGCCAGGCCTTCGAGGAGGCGCTGCACACCCACTCCTACCAGTACATCATCGAATCGCTGGGAATGGATGAGGCCGAGATCTTCAACATGTACCGCGAAGTGCCCGCCGTGCACGACAAGGCGGCCTGGTCCTTGCCGTTCACCGAGTCACTGGCCGATCCCGACTTCCAGACCGGCACACCGCAGGACAATCAGCGCCTGTTGCGCGATTTGATTGCGTTTTATGTGGTGTTCGAGGGGATCTTTTTCTATGTCGGCTTCGTGCAACTGCTGTCTTTCGGTCGGCGCAACAAGATGACCGGCACCGCCGAGCAGATCCAGTACATCCTGCGCGATGAGTCGATGCACATGAACTTCGGCATCGACGTCATCAACCAGATCAAGCTGGAAAATCCGGAGGTTTGGACTGCATCCTTCCAGCAGGAAATGCGTGAGCTGATCCTCGATGCCACCGAGCTGGAGATCCGCTATGCCCACGATACCCTGCCGCGTGGCGTGCTGGGCCTCAATGCCGGGATGTTCGTCGAATACCTGCACTTCATCGCCAACCGCCGTTGTCAGCAGATTGGTCTTACCGAGCTGTTTCCCGGCGCCGCCAACCCCTTCCCCTGGATGAGCGAAATGCTGGACCTGAAAAAGGAGAAGAATTTCTTTGAAACCCGCGTCATCGAATACCAGACCGGCGGGGCCTTGAGTTGGTGAGTCGGTCGGATGGTAGAACCGGCGCACGCAGTCCATTGGTGGCTACATTGCCATCGCCGAGGGGGAGAGAACAAGGCGAAGTGGCTTTGCTTAAGTCAACCCCACGGTCGAACAGGTTCTTTGAACGGCAGATTAAAGGCTGCTAGAATGGGCCGCCATGCGTAAATTCGTCGCCCTGATCCTGCTGGTCCTGATGCCGCTGCAACTTATCTGGGCGGCAGAGGCTGTTTTTTGCTCGCACCATGAGCAGGGGAAAGCCGCCCAGCATATTGGGCATCACGCCGATAGCACCACTCAGGATGATGTCAGCGAGGGCACCAATCAACCAGCTTCCCCGCTCTCCGATGCCTTCCACGACCACCATCATCACCATGGTCCAACCCTGGGTATCGCGCCGTTCATCGCCCTGCCCACCTTCGCTCGCCTGACCGCTTCGCTTCCAGATGTGAGGCAGCACGCGACGCGTGCCCTCCAATCGCGCATCGAGCGCCCCAAGTGGCCTTCCCTCGCCTAACCGGCGAGGTAGCCAACCTTCATTTTCCTCCGGACTTCATGGGGTTGCGTGTCGCAACGTCCTAGGGGTCCCTGCCTCGCCAGTTCCCTTTCCTGAATTTTTAGGAGAACTGGATGGATACGATTCGTTTTCGAAGCTGGCCGTGGACGCTGGCCATCATGGCGGCAGCCGTCATTTCTGCGGCAGCACCGACCCCAACCGCCGCACAAGAGATAACAACGGACGATGTGGCGACGTCGAGCCGTCCCCTCACCCTTTCCGATGCTATCGACCGTGCCTTGAAAGCCAGTCCCGACCTGGCCGTTGCCCGGCGTGAACTGGAGGCCAGCGAGGGCACGGTCATGCAAGGTGGGGTCCGCCCAAACCCGGTAATCGCCTTTCTGCAACAAGATACGCGGCAGGCGACGCGGACCACGACGCTGCAACTGAATCAGTCGATCGAGTTGGGCGGCAAGCGTAGGGCAAGAATCGAGGCGGCCGAGCGGGGCCGCGATACCGCGTCCCTGGGGTTGGACGTCAGGCGGGCCGAGATTCGCGCGGCGGTGACGGCGGCGTTCTTCGATGTACTCGTTGCGCAGGAACGTTTGCGACTTGCCCAAGCTTCCGTCGAACTTGCCGAGCATGCGACCGGTGCCGCCTCGCGGCGTGTGATCGCCGGCAAGATCTCCCCAGTAGAAGAGACCAAGGCGCGCGTGGCCGAAGCCGGCATGCGCCTTGAACTCACATTGGCTGCCAGCGAGCTGACGACGACACGCCGACGCCTGGCGGCAACTTGGGGCAGCCCGACACCCCATTTCGAGCAGGTCGAGGGCGACCTGGATGCCCTGCCTGTATTACCCGTCCTGACCGATCTGAACACCCGGCTCGCCGCCTCCCCTGCCATGCTGCGGGCCAAGATCGAGGTCGGCCGTCGGCAGGCGCTGGCGGAGGTCGAGCGCCGCCAGCGCATGCCGAATGTGACCGTAAGTCTCGGTGCCCAGCGCAACGAAGAGCTGGGCCTCGATCAGGCGATTCTCGGCGTTTCGCTGCCAATCCCGATCTTTGATCGCAATCAAGGCAACCTCCTGGAAGCGCTGCGCCGGACCGACAAGGCCCGCGATGAACGCTCCGCCGCCGAGATTCGCTTGTCCAACGACTTGGCTGCGGCCTACGAGCGCCTGAAGGCGGTACACCAGGAAGTCGAGTCGCTGCGCCGTGACATTCTGCCGGGTGCGCAAAGCGCCTTTGATGCCGCAACCAGGGGCTTCGAACTGGGCAAATTCAGCTTCCTCGAAGTACTCGACGCCCAACGCACCTTGTTTCAGGCCAAGACCCAACATCTCCGTGCGCTGGCCGAGACGCATCGATCCGCCGCCGAGATCGAACGCATCCTCGGTGACGCGTCACCCATTTTGTTTCTGGCGCCAGCCGTCACCCAGCCATAGGGGCCAACATGAAACCCAATCTGAACAAGACACAGACCTTTTCCATTGTGCTGGTTCTCGGAATCGGCGTCGTGCTTGCCTGGCTGATTTTCGGTATGGGCAAACCGCAACCGGAGGGTGATGAAGAAACGCATGGCGGCCCCGCAGAAACAGCCGGTCCTAACGACATTGCGAATGCACCGCAGAAAGGCCCGCATGGCGGAAAGCTGTTCACGCAGGACGGCTACGGGGTTGAAGTAACCATCTTCGAACAAGGGGTGGAACCGCAGTTTCGCCTCTACACCACCCAGGACGGCAAGCCGCTCGACCCTGCGGCCAGCCAGATCACCCTCACACTCGAACGCCTTGGCCGCCCTCCCCAAGTGTTCACGTTCGCCAAGGAACATGACTATCTCAAGGGCGATGCGGTGGTCGAAGAGCCGCATTCGTTCAAGGTGGCCATCGCCGCGCAGTACGCCAACAAGCCATATCGCTTCACCTACGAGCAGGTCGAGGCGCGGGTGACCCTGACTGATCAGCAGCTCGGGCAGCACAACGTCGAGGTGCTGACCGCCGGACCGGCGCGCATTGAAAGCGCCTTGCAACTGATCGGTGAGATCCGCCTCAACGAAGATCGCATGGTGCATGTCGTGCCGCGCTTGACCGGCGTCGTTGAATCGTCGGCCGCCAACGCCGGCGACCGGGTGCGCAAGGGGCAGGTGCTCGCGGTAATTTCCAGCCAGGCGCTGGCCGACCAGCGCAGCGAACTGCTGGCCGCGCAGCAGCGCCTGGCACTGGCGCGCACGACCTTCGAGCGCGAAAAGAAGCTATGGCAGGAGAAGATCTCGGCCGAACAGGACTACCTGCAAGCACGCAACGCCATGCAGGAAGCGGAAATCGCCGTCCAGAACGCACGACAGAAATTGGCCTCGCTCCGCGGCGGACTGCGGGCGGGCGGTGACCTCACGCGCTATGAGATTCGGTCGCCCATCGACGGCATCGTCGTCGAGAAGCACATCTCTTTAGGCGAAGCCGTGAAGGACGATGCCAATATCTTCGTCATCGCTGATCTGTCCACGGTGTGGGCCGAAATGACCATCTACGCCAAGGATTTGAATGCCGTGAAAGTCGGCCAGAAGGCCACCGTCAAGGCGACCGCGTTCGAATCCCAAAGCAGCGGCGCCGTGTCCTATGTCGGCGCGCTGGTGGGCGAGCAGACCCGGACGGCTAAAGCACGCGTCGTGCTGCCCAACCCGAAAGGCATCTGGCGCCCCGGTCTGCCGGTCAACGTCGAGCTGGTGGCCGATGAGGTCGAAGTGCCGGTGGCTGTCTCCACAGAGGCGATCCAGACCGTGCGCGACTGGACCGTCGTCTTCGGCCGCTATGGCGAGTCCTTCGAAGCGCGCCCCGTAGAACTGGGACGCAGCGACGGCAAATTCACCGAGGTCATCAAAGGGCTGAGCGCGGGCGAGCGGTATGCCGCGAAGAACAGCTTTCTGATCAAGGCCGATCTGGGTAAATCCGGCGCCAGCCACGACCACTAGGAGGCCACCATGAAACAGATTATCGCCATGGTTCAGCCGCATCGTCTGGAACAGATCGAACACGCCTGCATGGCCTGGAGCATTTGTCCGGATTCACGATCTTTCCGGCGCACGGCCATTCCCGCGGACAGGGTCCGCACCATGCCTTCGCCGCCACCGAGTGGAACCCCGACGCCCACGACCGCCTGGTCTATGATGTTCTGCCCCGATGAGCAGGTGCCAACGGTGGTCGAAGCCATTCGCGCCGCCGCCCACACCGGCCATCCCGGCGATGGCTTGATCGCGGTCTCCGAACTTGCCGACGTACTGCGCATCCGCTCCGGCGAACGCGGCGACGCCGCCCTTTAAAAGGAAAGATCTCCCCATGTTCGAAAGAATCATCCGTTTCGCCATCGATCAGCGCTGGCTAGTGCTGTTGATGGTGCTCGGCATGGCAGCGCTGGGCGTTTATAACTACCAGAAGTTGCCGATCGATGCCGTTCCCGACATCACCAACGTGCAGGTGCAGATCAACACGGCCGCGCCCGGATATTCGCCGCTTGAGGCCGAGCAGCGCATCACCTACCCCATTGAAACCGTCATGGCTGGCTTGCCCAACCTGCAGCAGACCCGTTCGCTGTCGCGCTACGGCCTGTCGCAGGTCACGGTGATCTTCAAGGACGGCACCGATATCTACTTCGCGCGCCAGCTCGTCAACGAGCGCATCCAGCAGGCCAGAGGCAAACTGCCGTCTGGCATCGAGCCCGGCATGGGACCGATCTCCACCGGCCTGGGGGAGATTTTCATGTGGACGGTCGAGGCCCGGGAAGACGCACGCAAGGCCGATGGCACGCCCTACACCCCCATCGATCTGCGCGAGATCCAGGACTGGATCATCAAGCCGCAACTGCGCAATGTGCCCGGTGTCACCGAGATCAACACCATCGGCGGCTACGCCAAGGAGTTCCAGGTCGCGCCCTTTCCCGACCGGCTGGTGGCCTACGGCCTGACCCTGCAGGATCTGGTCGCCGCGATCGAGCGCAACAACACCAATGTGGGCGCCGGTTACATCGAAAAGCGCGGCGAGCAGTATCTGATTCGTGCGCCGGGTCAGGTCGCCGACATCGCCGACATCGGCAATATCATCGTGGGCAGCCGGCAGGGTGTCCCGATCCGTATCCGGGACGTGGCCGAAGTCGGCATCGGCAAGGAATTGCGCACCGGCGCCGCGACCGAAAACGGGCGCGAGGTCGTGCTCGGCACGGTGTTCATGCTGATCGGCGAAAACAGCCGCACGGTCTCCCAGGCGGTCGCCAAGCGCCTGGAAGAGATCAACCGCACGCTGCCGTCCGGCGTGGTGGCCCAGACTGTGTACGACCGCACGATTCTGGTGGACAAGGCAATCGACACGGTCAAGAAGAACCTAGTCGAAGGCGCCCTGCTGGTGATCGCGATCCTGTTTTTGTTTCTCGGCAACCTCCGCGCAGCGATCATCACCGCGCTGGTGATCCCGCTTTCCATGCTGTTCACCTTCACCGGCATGGTCACGAACAAGGTCAGCGCCAATTTAATGAGCCTCGGCGCGCTCGACTTCGGCATCATCATCGACGGCGCTGTGGTCATCGTCGAGAACTGCGTGCGGCGGCTGGCCCATGCCCAAGCCGCTGCGGGCCGGTCACTGACCCGCAATGAGCGCTTTCACGAAGTGTTCGCGGCGGCGCGGGAGGCGCGGCGGCCGCTGTTGTTCGGCCAGCTCATCATCATGGTGGTGTACCTGCCGATCTTCGCGCTCACCGGCGTTGAGGGGAAGATGTTCCATCCGATGGCGTTCACTGTGGTCACCGCTTTGCTGGGCGCCATGATCCTGTCGGTCACCTTCATCCCCGCCGCCGTGGCGCTGTTGATCGGCAACAAGGTCAGCGAAAAGGAAAGCCGCCTGATGGGCTGGGCCAGGCGCGGCTACGAGCCGATGCTCGATCGGGTCATGCGCAACAAACCGCTAGTTCTCACCATCGCAGGCGTTGCCGTCGTGCTTTCCGCCTTGCTGACGACCCGCATGGGCAGCGAATTCGTGCCCAGCCTCAACGAAGGCGATATCGCGCTCCATGCTTTACGCATTCCTGGCACCAGTCTGACGCAGGCTCTTGAGATGCAAACCGAGCTGGAGCGGACCATCAAGCAGTTTCCGGAGGTTGACAGAATCTTCGCCAAGCTCGGCACCGCCGAGATCGCGACCGACCCGATGCCGCCCAACGTCGCGGACAACTTCGTCATGCTGAAGCCTCAATCGGAATGGCCCGATCCGAAGCGCAGCAAGGCCGACCTGGTCGACGCCATGCAACAGGCGGTGGCCAAGGTGCCCGGCAACAACTACGAGTTCACCCAGCCAATCCAGATGCGCTTTAACGAACTGCTTTCCGGGGTGCGCAGCGACGTGGCGGTCAAGGTGTTCGGCGACGACATGGAGACGATGAACCGCACCGCCGCAGAGATTGCCGAAGTGCTGGAGATTATTCCCGGCGCCGCCGACGTCAAGGTCGAACAGACCACAGGCTTGCCGATGCTGACCCTTCATATCGACCGCGAGAAGACCGCGCGCCTGGGTGTGAATATCGGGGACGTGCAGGAAGCCATCGCAATCGCGGTGGGCGGCAGGGAATCCGGCGTGCTGTTTCAGGGCGACCGGCGCTTCGACATCATCGTCCGCCTGCCCGAGCGGCTGCGCAATGACATGGAGGCGATGAAACAACTGCCCATCCATTTGCCTGTGGATGAAGCAAACGGCCAAGCCCGCCCCGCCTATCTGCAATTGGGCGACGTGGCGACCTTTGAAATCGCGCCGGGCCCGAACCAAATCAGCCGTGAAGACGGCAAGCGGCGGGTGGTGGTGACGGCCAACGTGCGCGGACGGGATATCGGGTCTTTCGTGGCCGAGGCCGAGCTAAAAATCCAGCAGGCGGTCAAGGTGCCGGCCGGCTACTGGACCACCTGGGGCGGCACCTTCGAGCAGTTGCAGTCGGCGGCGAAGCGCCTGCAGATCGTGGTTCCGGTGGCGCTGCTGCTGGTGTTCATGCTGCTGTTCGCGATGTTCAACAACGTGAAGGATGGGCTGCTGGTGTTCACCGGCGTACCGTTTGCCCTGACTGGCGGCATCCTGGCGCTCTGGTTGCGCGATATCCCGCTGTCCATTTCGGCGGGGGTCGGTTTCATCGCGCTGTCGGGTGTAGCGGTGCTCAACGGCCTGGTGATGATCTCCTTCATCCGCTCCCTGCGCGAGGAAGGCAAATCGCTGGATACAGCGATTCACGAAGGCGCGCTGACGCGGCTGCGCCCGGTCTTGATGACCGCGCTGGTGGCGTCGCTCGGCTTCATCCCGATGGCGATCGCCACCGGTACCGGCGCGGAGGTGCAGCGGCCGCTCGCCACGGTCGTCATCGGCGGCATCTTGTCATCGACGGCGCTGACCCTGCTGGTCCTGCCGATCCTGTATCGACTGGCCCACCGCAGGGAAGAAGAGGAAGAGACGGGCGCTATCAATAGCAACAGGCTACAGGCACAACCTGCCTGGCCAGAGGGATCAGCACCATGACCGAAAAATTGACGTTGGACCTGTCCCTGATCTTGCCGGATGTCGCCGATGAGCGCGACGCCTGCGCGGGGCGATTGACTGAATTGCTGCAGGCCGAAGGGTTGGAAAAGGTACACCTGATTCGCGAAGACGGCAGCGCCCGCCTTTGCCTGCACTACGATCCGCAGCGTTTCAGCGTGAGCCGGGTGCGCGAGCTGGCGCAAGCGGCCGGGGCGAAAATCGGCAATCGCTATCGTCACGAGTCCCTGCGCATCGACGGCATGGACTGCCCCACCTGCGCCACGGTGATCGAGCATGCCCTGCAACGCACGGACGGCGTGCTGGAGGCTTCGGTGAGCTATGCCGCCGAGCGCCTGCGCCTGGAGTACGACAGCGAGAAAATTGAGCGTCTGGCAATTGTCCGGCGCATCGAGGCACTGGGCTATGCCGTGCTGGAGGAAGGCCGCGAGGCTGGATGGTTCGCCGAGCATCGGGAGCTCATTTTCAGCGGCGTGGCCGGCCTGCTGTTGCTGGCCGGCTGGCTTGCGGGTCTCGCCGGCGCACCGCGCAATCTATCGCTCGGCCTGTTGCTGGGTGCCTACGCGGCGGGCGGTTTCTATACCCTGCGCGACGCCTGGCAGAGCGTGAAGAGCCGCCGCTTCGACATCGACACGCTGATGATTGTCGCGGCGGCTGGCGCGGCGGCGCTTGGCGCCTGGGAGGAAGGCGCGCTGCTGCTGTTCCTGTTCAGCCTGGGCCATGCGCTGGAGCACCTGGCCATGGACCGCGCGCGCCGAGCCATCGAGGCGCTGGCGGAACTGGCGCCCAAGACCGCCATCGTGCAGCGGGATGCGGCTGAGATCGAGGTGAGGGTGGAGGACTTGCAGCGCGGCGACCGGGTGATCGTCAAGCCCGGCCAGCGCATCCCCGCCGACGGCGTGGTAGCGTCGGGCAGCTCGGCGGTGGACCAGTCCCCGGTCACCGGCGAATCCATGCCGGTGGACAAACAGCCTGGCGACAAGGTATTTGCCGCTACGGTCAACGGCGAGGGCGCGCTGGTGGTCGAGGTGACGAGGCTGGCGCGGGAGAGCACGCTGGCGCGCATGGTGGAGATGGTGGCCGAGGCGCAGACGCAGAAATCCCCCACCCAGCGCTTCACCGACCGCTTCGAGCGTATCTTCGTGCCCGTCGTGCTAGTGGGCGCCGGCTTGCTCATCCTGCTGCCGCCGCTGTTGGGCTTCCCCTTCGCCGTATCCTTTTACCGCGCCATGGCGGTGCTGGTGGCGGCTTCCCCGTGCGCGCTGGCCATCGCCACCCCCTCGGCGGTGCTGTCCGGCATCGCCCGCGCCGCGCGCGGCGGCGTGCTGATCAAGGGCGGCGCGCACCTGGAAAATCTGGGCGTGCTCACGGCCATCGCCTTCGACAAGACCGGCACCTTGACCATTGGCAAGCCCAGGGTGACCGACGTCGTCGCCGTCATCGTAGACGAGGCACGTCTGCTGACCGTTGCCGCTGCTGTGGAAAGCCGCAGCGCCCATCCTCTGGCGCAGGCGGTGGTGGCGGAGGCGAAGGGCCGCGGTTTGACCTGGAGCGAGGCTGGTAAGACCGAATCCGTGACCGGAAAAGGCGTGCGCGCCGAATTCGAGGGACAAAAAGTAGCCATCGGCAACGCCAAGTTGTTTGATGGCGAATCCCTTCCTGAGGTGATTCAGCAGCATATATTGCGCCTCCAGACGGAAGGCAAAACCATCATGCTAATCCAGGTGGACGGGCAGTTCCTCGGCGTCGTGGCCTTGGCTGACACACCGCGCGAGGGGGTGCGCGGGGTGCTGGAGCGCCTGCATCAACTCGGCATCCGCAAAACCATCATGCTCACTGGGGACAACGAAGGCGTGGGCCGCGCTATCGCCAACACGGTTGGCCTGGACGAAGTAAAAGCGGGCCTGTTGCCGGAAGACAAGGTCAAGGCCATGGAAGAATTGTCGCAGCGCTATGGCCAGGTGGCCATGGTCGGCGACGGGGTCAACGATGCGCCGGCCATGGCACGCGCCACGGTCGGCATCGCCATGGGCGGCGCCGGCACCGATGTGGCGTTGGAAACCGCGGATGTAGCGTTAATGGCCGACGATCTCTCCAAGCTGCCCTTTGCGGTGGCCTTGAGCCGCGCATCAAGGCGCATCATTCGCCAGAACCTTTGGGTGTCGCTGGGCGTGGTGGCATTGTTGATTCCCGCCACGCTGTTTGGCTGGACCGGAATCGGGGTTGCGGTGCTGCTCCACGAGGGATCAACGCTCGTCGTGGTACTGAATGCGCTCAGACTGCTGGCCTATCGATGACGCAATGCGTTGTTTGGTTTGCATTGGACGCTAATCATGGGCAGCCCCATCGGCGCTACCCCGCACCATGGCCACCGCCCGGAACAGGGCGCGGCGCTTGTTGAGGGTTTCCTCCCATTCGGCGGCCGGATTGGAATCGGCAACGATGCCGCCACCCGCCTGCAGGTGGAGCTGACCATTCTTGATAACGGCGGTGCGGATGGCGATGGCGGTGTCCATGTTGCCGTTCCAGCCGATGTAGCCCACCGCGCCGCCATAGATGCCGCGCTTGACCGGCTCCAGCTCGTCGATGATTTCCATCGCCCGCACCTTGGGGGCGCCGCTCAGGGTGCCGGCGGGAAACGTGGCGCGCAGGGCGTCCAGGGGGCCCAAGCCCGGCGACAACTGGCCTTGCACATTGGAGACGATGTGCATGACCTGCGAATAGCGCTCGATCACCATCTGCTCGGTTACCACCACGCTGCCGACCTCGCACACCCGGCCCACATCGTTGCGCCCCAGATCGATCAGCATCAGGTGCTCGGCACGTTCCTTGGGATCGGCCAGCAATTCGGCTTCCAGCGCCAGATCCTCGGCCAGATCCCGCCCGCGTGGCCGGGTCCCCGCGATGGGGCGCACAGTGAGAATACCGTCCTCCAGGCGCGCCAGGACCTCGGGGGAAGCGCCCACCACCTGGAAATCGCCCAGATCCAGATGGAACAAATACGGCGAGGGATTCAGGCAACGCAGTGCGCGATACAGATCAAGGGCATTCTCTTGATAGGCCACCGACATGCGCTGCGAAGGCACCACCTGCATCACATCGCCTTCGAGGATGTAGGACTGGATGCGCCGCACCGCCGCTTCGTAACCCTCGCGGCTGAAGCTGGCCCGGAAGACGTCATGACCGCTGGCCGTGGTGGCAAGGGGCGTGAGCCGGCGGGTCGGCGGCAAGGGATCGGCCAACCGGGCGACCAGTTCGTCCAGCCGGGCCTCGCCACGGGCCAGATCCTGTGTGTCGTTGGGATCGGCCAGCACGATCACCGTCAGCTCGCCGCTCAGGTTATCGAAGGCCAGCACTTCCTCGGACACCATCAGCAGGATATCCGGCGTGCCCAGTGGATCGGGTTTCGCGAGACGCTGCCCCAGCCGCGGCTCGATGTAGCGCACCGATTCATAGCCGAAATAACCCACCAGGCCGCCGGTGAATCGGGGCAAACCGGGCAACGGCGCCACCCGGAAACGCCGCTGGAAATCCTCGATCCAGGCCAGGGGATCGGCGCAGTCGGGATGCGACTCCACCACCTGGCCATCGATTTCCCGTTGCAGGTGATTGCCGCGCACCCGAATCACACTGCGGGCGGGCAGGCCAATGAAGGAATAACGCCCCCAGCGCTCGCCGCCCTGCACCGATTCCAGCAGGTAGCTGTACGGCCCGCGGGCCAGCTTGAGGTAGATCGACAAGGGGGTGTCGAGGTCGGCGAGGACGCGGCGCACGAGCGGTACGCGGTCATAGCCTGGTGCGGCCTGTTGGGAAAAATCGGCGGTGATCATGCAAACCCCGGCATGGGATGGGAACACAAGGAACGCGACGCGGGTCGGTCCCGCGACGGTCGTCAGGCCAAGCAGCATGCCCCGCGCCATCGGCCGCGGGTGGCATTATACGGTTCCTGCAATGTGTTCCCCATCATCTGCTCAGCCGGTTCAGGCAGTCCATCAGATCACCCATGCGGTCAATCACCGCAGCAGCCCCGACCTGTCGCAGGTCGAGGCCATGGTTATATCCATAACTCACGGCGATGACAAGACAGCCGGCCGCCTGCCCGGCGCGGATGTCATTCAGCGAGTCTCCCACCATCGCGGTGGCCGTTGCCGTGACCTCCAGCGCGGCCATGGCGTGAACCAGGGGGGCGGGATCGGGCTTGCGTTGCGGCAGACTGTCCCCACCGACGCAGACCTCGAAACAATCCAGCACGCCCAACTGCTTCAACAGTGGCGCCACGAAACGCGCTGGCTTGTTGGTCACCACCCCGAGCCGATAGCCTTTTCCATGGAGCCCGCGCAGGGTCTCGGCAACGCCCGGATACAGTTGGCTGCGCAAACACAACTGGGCTTCATAGGCGGCCATGAACGGTCCCCAGGCCTGGTCCACCTGGGCGGAATCCTCATGGCCCACCATGCTGCGACCCAAGGCGCGTGCCAACAGCAGTCGCGCGCCATCACCCACATAACCCCGGACCTCCTCCTCGCTCAGCGGGGCACGCCCCAACCCGGCCAAGGCCTGATTCACGGCAGCGCATAGATCAGGGACGCTGTCGACGAGCGTGCCATCCAGATCGAACAGCACCGCCCGTCGCATGGCATTCACCGAGTCAAGGCCTCGGCCAGTCGCTCGCGCATGGCCTGGATGACGGCGTGGTAGTCCGGTGCGCCAAAGATGGCCGAGCCGGCGACGAAGGTATCGGCGCCCGCCCGGGCCACCTCGGCGATGTTGTCCACCTTGATGCCGCCGTCCACTTCCAGGCGGATGGGCCGGCCGCTGTCCTCGATGCGCTGGCGCACCGCGGCAATCTTCTCCAGCGCGCCCTTGATGAAACGCTGCCCGCCAAACCCCGGATTCACCGACATGATCAGCACCAGATCCAGCTTGTCCAGCACGTGATCCAGATGATGCAGCGGCGTGGCGGGATTGAAGACCAGGCCCGCCTGGCAGCCGTTGTCGTGGATCAACTGCAAGCTGCGATCCACATGCTCGCTGGCTTCGGGATGAAAGCTGATCAAGCTCGCGCCCGCTTCGGCGAAATCGCCAATCAGCCGATCCACCGGCTTCACCATCAGGTGCACATCGATAGGCGCCGTGACGCCATGCTGACGCAAGGCTTCGCACACCAAGGGGCCAATGGTGAGGTTGGGAACGTAATGGTTGTCCATCACATCGAAATGGACCCAATCCGCTCCGGCCGCCAGCACGGCATCGACTTCCGCACCCAGGCAGGCGAAATTGGCGGAGAGTATGGAGGGGGCGATGATGAATTCGCGCGACAAGGGCATGCTCCGTTGTGGATCGGGTCAGGGGACGCAGCTTCAGATAATGCCTGATCACTCAGCCTTTCTTCAGCAGATCCCGAATTTCAGTCAGCAATTGTTCCTGCGGCGTCGGACCGGTGGCCTTGGGCGCCAGACCCAGGCGCTCATTCAGTCGACCCAGCGGCAGCACAACCGCGTAATAAACCACGGCGGCGGTAATCAGAAACGTCACCAGCGCCGTCACAAAATTACCGTAACTCAAGGCAATTTCGCTGCTCTTGTCCGGGGATGCAACCAACACGATCTTGCCGCCAAATTCGACGCCGCCCGTTGCCAACCGAATCAACGGATTGACAAAGGATTCAGTGAACTTCGAGACCAGATTGCCGAAGGCGGCGCCGATGACGACGCCGACGGAAAGATCCACCACGTTGCCGCGCAGAATGAATTGCCGGAAATTCCCCGCCATATCGTTTTCCCCTTATAGCTGATCGGTTTGCCTGGAAGTTGGTTCAACTGATTGCATGGCCACCGGGAGCAGGACCGTCCATGGTCCTGGCGCATCGACTTACTTCATGCCGCCGAAGTAAGTCGCCAGATCAGCCATATCCTGATCGGAGAGCTTGTCGGCATTGGGCTTCATGACGCCAGCCATCGGTGTCTTGCGCTCGCCGGACTTGAATGCCTTGAGCTGGGCCTGGATATAGGCGGCGTCCTTACCCACCAGCGGCGGGAAGGTGCCCATGCCCTTGAAATCCTGGCCATGACAGCTGAAGCATACATACTGCTGTGCCAGCTTCTTGCCGTTTTCCGCATTGCCGGCTGCCATGACGTTTCCCGCCGCGGCCAGGCCCAGCAGGCCGATGGTCAGTTTGCTCCACATCTGCATTGTGCATTTTCCTGTGTATTTGAGGTGATTGCACCGACTCCGCTCCGCGCCCAGACTGGCGGGTAGGGGCATCGATGTGCGGCGCTCATGATTGCGCGGCGAGATGAGAAAGACAACGCCCAGGCAATAGGCGCCCGTGGCATCAGCGGCTATGATGGGCGCCTGATTTCTTGCTTGGTGACGGCTGCCATGCTCCATCCCCCTGAAACCCTTTATGAGAGCCGGCTGGACAGCCTGCCCTTGATCTACCGCGGCAAGGTGCGTGATGTCTATGCCATCGACACCGACCTGCTGCTGATAGTGACCACCGATCGGCTGTCTGCCTTCGATGTGATCCTGCCGGATCCCATTCCAGGCAAGGGCCAGGTGCTCACCACTGTCTCGAATTTCTGGTTTGAGCGCATGGCCGACCTGATTCCCAACCACTTGGTCGATCGGCCGCTGGCAGAGTTCCTCACCGATCCAGCCGAGCGGTCCCAGGTCATGGGACGCGCCATCGTTGCGCGCCGACTGCGTGCACAGCCAGTGGAAGCCATTGCTCGCGGCTATCTGATTGGCTCGGGCTGGAAGGATTACCAGCGCACGGGCGCAATCTGCGGCTTGCCCCTCCCCGCCGGCCTGGCGCAGGCAGCCGAGCTGCCCGAACCCTTGTTCACGCCGTCCACCAAGGCACAGGTGGGCATCCACGATGAAAACATCACCTATGCCGAGGCAGAACAGATTCTCGGTGGCGAACTGGCCGCGCAGATCCGGGAGGTGACCCTCGCGATCTACCGGCGCGCGGCGGCCTTTGCCAAAACCCGCGGCATCCTCATCGCCGACACCAAGTTTGAGTTCGGCTTGGACGAGGCCGGCCGACTGGTCTTGATTGACGAGTTGCTCACCCCTGATTCCTCCCGCTTCTGGCCGGCGGACCAATACCGCCCCGGCATCAGCCCGCCCAGCTTCGATAAGCAGTTTGTACGCGACTACCTTGAAACGCTGGACTGGGACAAGACCGCCCCCGGCCCGAGGCTGCCCGAAACCGTCATCCGACAAACCGCGGAAAAATATCGCGAGGCGCAAAAGCGCCTGATGGGATCCCTATAATCAGCTCACCTACGGAGAGATCGAGATGAAACTCTATTACAGCCCTGGCGCCTGTTCCCTGGCCCCCCATATTGCGCTGCGGGAAGCCGGTCTGCCGTTCACGCTGGAAAAGGTCGACCTCAGAGCCAAGAAAACCGAGCACGGGGCGGACTTTGCCGCCATCAACCCGAAAGGCTACGTTCCCGCCCTGGAACTGGACGATGGCAGCCTGTTGACGGAAGCGGGCGTCATGCTCCAATACATCGCCGACCAAGCGCCCGCATCCGGATTGGCGCCCGCGTTTGGGACGATGGCACGCTATCACCTGATGGAAACGATCCACTTCATCGCCACCGAATTGCATAAGTCTGCGGGCGCCCTGTTCAATCCGGCTGCGCCGCAAGAATGGCGGCAGGTGGTCCACGGCCTGCTTGGACGCCGATTTGGCTTTATCGAAGGTCGGCTGGGCGACAATCCGTATATCGAGGGTGCCCAGTTCACCGTGGCTGATGCCTATCTCTTTACCGTGCTGAGCTGGTCGCGCCCGCTCAAGATCGACTTGACGCCGTGGCCTGGGCTTTCGGCCTATGTCACCCGCATCGGGAGCCGCCCGAAAGTCATCGAAACACTCCAGGCGGAAGGGCTGATTTAGCACTGCATTGAAAATTCACGCCTTCGCCGGCGACCCCATTCGGCTTTTGAACATATGCCGAGAGTCACCGGGACAGGAAAATGCTCAAGATTTGAGTCAGCGCAAGCGATTGGCTGATGGATCTGGGCAGCAATACCGGTGATCATGCATCCAGAACACGGCAACACATGGATTGGCCTGTTGCCCACTCAATTGCCCCACGGAGGCCTGCAATGCCCAAGATCCCAGCAAAACCCCTGAAAACCCTGACTTGGCCGATGGTTGCGACGGCCCTGTTGCTGCCGGCCTTGGGCATGGCCGCAGGCTTGCCCACCGGCTCCGCAGACGCAAAGGCGCTTCAGGCGGGTGGTGGCTCCATGGGTGGTGGCTCCATGGGTGGTGGCGCCATGGGTGGTGGCGCCATGGGTGGTGGCTCCATGGGTGGTGGCTCCATGGG
>PKDC01000054.1 GCA_002862435.1 Pseudomonadota bacterium
CTCCGCGATGCTCCTGCACCAGGCGCACTGCACGTTCACGGACTTCAGGGGAAAACTTGTTCGATTTCTTCATGGCTCCATCTTCTCAGGTGTTGGAGCCTCCTCAAAACCCAGGGCGGTTCAAGATGCTGCGGAAGGCCAACCGGACCCTGCCCCGGAGGTGGCGAAGAAGCACGGAGGTCTGCGAGCAGGCCCAGTACACCTGGCGCGAGACACCCAAGTTCACGGGCGGCCTTGCCGAAGGCGAGGACGTCCAACTGCTACCGGTTGTTGGGCATCATGACGGTCTCAGTGTTCGAAGGCGTAACAAGATATTGCGAATGCATCCGTCTTGAATGACGCCAGCCCAGTGCCCATCACAAAAGCGCTCTCCACGAACGCACCACGTAAGCATGGTCTTGATGTCGGGAAGCGTCGCAGAAGCGACTTTCTGTGGGTCATGAATCATATTGCCGATGTTCTTCGTCGCATAGCCGAAGTCTGCCCAGCATTCTTTGGCTGCCAACTCAAAGAACGTTTTGACGGCCCGGTTGTACTCGGGCCAAGGCATGACGTAGACACCTTCGTTATTCTCATTGCCACCCCTCCAGCGGCTAATTGGCGTAAAGCCGTCTTCATAGAGTACGTACAGGAAGCTCAGTAGCTCATCGAAGTCTGCGGCGGTGGGGTCGATCGGCTTCATGATTCCTAAGACCTGAATTAAGCTGAGCCGCGAAGCGACTTCAAATTGAATGAATTATTAGGGGGCATGCGCGCGATCATATGCACACCCACAAGCACCACACTGGCAGAGACTCCAGTGGCAAGCGATGCATTCTAGGTTGGTGGTGCTGTCAAGGTTCTCCTTGCAGGCATAGCAGTGCGTGACCCGAAAAGGAAGTGTTTTAGAGCGGGGCCGCGTACCGGCGAAGACTCTTCCGTGAAGTTCCAAGAATCGCCTATTTTTCGCCTCAAGTTCCCCATATCTTAGGGTGAGGAAAGCTTGTAGCGCAGTACTTGCCTCATCAGGCGAGATGCCGATGCCCGTGGTAAATTTGCGCATGATGTCGGCGTTGCAATCCGCCACCCTATCTTGATCTACGAAATAGACCTCGAAGCTTACGCTTCTGGTGGACATGGAAGTCTTTGGAATGACGACAAGCCCACGAGATTCGTGGCGCCCCACCCAGAATTTTCCACCATCAATCCACGGCATTGATCGGTTACCCCTTAAAGTTAAAGCGTCAGGGACGCTGCACGGCTTCATCGCGCAGCGTCCTTTGGAACGCAGAGTTAGGCCAGTTTTTGTGCGTGAAGTCTGGCCAGCATTTCCCATACTCGGCCAAATTTTGTTCCCCACATACAACGGTCAGGAAACTGCCGGACGGATGTTTCTTTAGGCGTGTGAGTCCCGCATATAGAAGCGCCATAGCCCTTTTGTCTTTTGCATGTTCGATACATATCAGAAGAGCACGTGTCTCCCAACCTTTGAAGCTGTGAAGAGTGGTTGCCTTGATCCTTGCATCGCCCATAAAAAAGGCAAGCTTCTTCCGGCGACTCTGTCTTTTGTCATTCACGAAGGTGTTGACGCAGCGAGTACCTTTTTCTCCAACGAGTGAGACAATACTTTGACCCAGCTCCTGACTATCAACGAGCACAGTTATATCGGAAACCGAGAGCCCTTCCTCGCCATGAGATTTCATTAATTGCCAAATCTCTTCAGCGGTGGTTGATGCCGCCTGTCCGGGATAAACTTGAACCCAACGAAGCCGACAAGGATTGATATTCAGTTCCATCTGTCGTATCGGCGGAAGGTCTGCGTTCTCACGAGGAAGAAACCGCCTGCCGTAATCCAAGACAAAATCAATCAATCCAGACGGTAGTCGATAGCTTATGTTCAGCTTCGTCCAATCACCGGCAAAACCGGCACCCTTCATGGCTCCGTCCGTCCAAGAATTTGCTGTCCCATACACATCCTGAGTTGCATCCGAGGCGAACAGCATCTCACCTCCCGGTTTGCATACTTTGCGAAGCAACCCCCACCAGTTTGGTTGAAAATCTTGGCCTTCATCGACAAGCACAGCGTCGTAATGCTGTACCAAGCCTTCATGATCGTTTTTGATTATCGATTCAACGAGGGAACACAAATCTTGGTCTGGTAAGTGACCTTCAATGCTCCAGAGTGCGTGGTATTCTTCGGCATGGTCTGTGTCCTCACAGATGCGTTTACACCAATGATGAAAATTCAACCAAGTGGCCGCCTTGCGAGCTGAAGGATGATTCCTTACGGCAGCGTCTGCGAGATAGTTGAGTAGTGTGATGTTGAAAGTGACGACAAGAACGTCTTTTCCTTCAGCAATGAGTTTCGCAGCACGTGCCGCCAAAACAACTGACTTTCCTGACCCCGCCGGGCCAGTAATTCTTCGGTAACCTGACTTGGTGCGAGAATTGACGAGTCGCTTTTGTGTCTCGTCAAGTTCCAGAGGCGTGCGCTGAGTCTTTGGGGCATCCGGTTCCACCAACCAAAGCCGAAGATCGGCGGCAAGTTCGGGAGTCATGAACTTTGATTGAGTTCTTTTGGCTTCGGGAAACACACGCAATAGATCGCCGCGTTCTAATGCGTTTCTTCCCGATATCGGGTTATACTGAAACCACTCCTGCATTTGCCGGTACTCGCGGCAAGGCATCAATAGCTGAGATACCCGATGGTCGTCTGCGGAAGGAAAAATAATTCCGGCGGTTACGACGGCAAGCCCACTGCGTTGATCTATGCGCGGGCAATATAGGTCTTGTATTTCTTGCTTATATCGAAAGACTTTCTCGACAGGATTGTCACTTTGCATCGAGAAAGTCTTCCCGTCCTTACGACCTTTCAGGATTGGTGGCTTATTGGGGCGCCTTTCTACCCAACGCTCGACTGCATCCAAGTCCCAATTCTTCACCTCGAAAACTGCGATACCCACATCGGGATGCAGTAATACGAAATCCGGCCGCAAGCCATTCAGATGAGGCTGAATGTATATCTCCCACTTCTCGGGAAGGTGCGCATCGAAGAATTCAAAGATGCGCCATTCGCCTTCCTCCAGCGGTTGTCGGAGAGATTTTAGGTCTGCTCTGGGCGGCGATATGGTTCGTGTCACTGGTGGCGGCTCCATTGGCCTCTTGCTAGCTAATCGACGCGCCGCCGATAGGCGGAGTGACCGGGTTAAGCGGCGGGTTAGCCCTGTCGTTTGAGGCTTTCAAGGTGTTTCTGGCCATCGATTGACACCCGCATGAACTTCAATGAACCAACCTTTCTGGTTTGGAATATAAGCTTCTTTCCATCAAGTCGTTTGAGGCACACAGATGGGTTAGACAGCTTAATGCCATGGTCCTTTAGAGAGTTATTGACTTCCGATGTTTTAAAGTCATTCTCTGGCGAGTGCGACTGAACATACCTAGCAGTAATGAGGGCTTTGTCTAGGTCGGTAATATCAGCGCGAAAATTATTCATCCATTCGCCAAAGCTAGCGGGCGGTTGCTCTTCTTTGCTAGTAAATTGATGAGAAGTGGAGGATTCGCGAGCTTCATCTTGGACGCCCTCTGACCCTTCTTCTCGCTGTTGCGTCCGAAGTCTAACAGTTTCAATAACTGTCTCAAGCTGCTGTATCTGTCTCTCTACAAATTCTTCGGAGCCTTCTATTTCGACTTCGCCTGTTATGAGATTTAATTTGAACCTTGCTGTCTCGTTCATGCTTATGTTCTCAGGTTGGATTTATAGAGAAGCTCTTCTATTGATGCCCGGTAGTCCAAGATGATTCTTTCGATGCTCTTCCTGCTGGCGTTGTAGTAGATCTTGTGAGCAGAGAAGTTGCCTATCTTTCTGAAAGTGTCGAGGCTATCGCGCGTGTTGCGTGATAGCGCGAGAGTTTTATTTGTCTCGGCATCGTCTATGATTGAGTTCAATTGCTTGAACTGACCGGTTTCGTCCTGTATTGCCGATTCAATCTTCAATTCTTGATATGAGAGAATAAGAAGAATCTCAAGAAGTCGCCGCATGAGTATGGCGCAACCATCGAAAATGTTGTTTTCGTAGGAGGCGTTTACCTGTTTTATGAGAGATTTTATGAATGCTCGTTCCTTCTGGAGTAATAGTTCAGGAATAACGGAGTCATGCGATATTACCGCTTCGGACTTCTTTCGGATGTCTGGAAACTCGGCATCCAGCGTCTCCACTGTCGAAGGATGAACCTTGAAAGATTGTGAAGCACCATCCGAGACAAACATACGGGATTTCTTTAATGTGGCTGCTAGGCGGCTTGTGTTTGGACGTGGATAACCCAGCTTGACTAAACTATCTGCTATGCCGGTTACCTCGAATGATGCTTCGTCGTTATTTCTCAAATGATAGAAGGCAAGAAGTACTGTGCGTCGAAGCTCGGTTTGCTTCGAGAATTTACACTTGGTCAAGTACTCGGTAAGGCTCATAGTAAGGGCTAACTTTATAATTAGATGCTTAAAAAGGCGTTTTTTATTGCACCTGGTGGGTTCCTATTATTTGACAGAGAGAGACCGCTCAAAGCCTTTCGGTCACGTCAAACGTTGTAAAACACCTAAAAGCACCTGTCGATCACACCTCATGCGTAGCAACCAAACTGATGCTGTTCATGGATGAAATACGCGCCCGTATTCGCCGGTTGAATTACAGCATCCGCATCGAGGATGCCTGCCTCGATTGGGTGCGACGGTTTTTCTTGTCCATGTTCGGCGCGACCGAGATCGAAGCGTTCCTGACGTATCTCGTGATAGCCGGCAAGGCGTCGGCCTCGATCCGGATCCCGACGAAGAGGGCGCTGCAATTTTTTATCGGCAGGTGCTGAAGATTACTGAACCGTGGTTGATGGACGTCGCATCGGTGCGCCAGGGCAAGCGTTTGCCGGGGGTGCGGACAGTGGCCGAGGTGCGGGCGACGTTGGCGCGGATACCGGGTAGGACCGGCCTGATGTTGCGTCGGCGGTACGGCAGCGGGCTGCGGGCTGCGCTTGATGGAGTGTGTGCGGCTGCGCGTGAAGGAGGGGATTGCGCTGTCAGTTGAGCGGATACTCGGCCCAGGCCGTCTCGGGCGGGTCTTCGCCGTACTGGGCGGCGGCTTCGAAGACCCGTTGCCAGGCAGAGTGGTTGAAGGGAATCTGCCGTTCGCTGAAATAGTCCTGGGCATTGCCCAACACATCCTCCAGCACCGCCAACACATAGCGCAGGGCGGTCGGCGAATGGGCGAGGTGTTCCGGGATGGCGGCATGGAAGCGCAGCACGGGATCATCTGCGCTGTAGCCGCCCATGCGCATGCCCTCGAAATCCGGCTGCAGGTCCGGGGATGCCAGCAGGAAAGTGATTTCCAGGCCGGGACCCGAGGGAATGGCGCCCTGCTGGCGTTGGCGGGCCAGCGCCACGGCAACGCGGGTGACCGCCTTGTCGATGGGTGATTTTTCCAGGGTGTCGGATTTGTTGACGCTGATGAAGATCGAGCTCATGGGGAGTACTTGGGATAGGCCGGGCAATCAGGCCGTCTGCAGCCGCTTCGGACGCAACAGGAAATAGGCGGTTTCCGTGGCGGCCATGTCGAAGGCCGTAAAGTCATCCTGGTTGCGCCGCCCGGGATCCGCCCCGGCCTGCAGGAGCAACTGCACCATGCGATCCCGTCCCGCCGAGGCGGCGTACATGAGCGCCGTGGCGCCGGTGAGATTGGCCTGGTCGATGGCCACGCCAGCGCGGATCAGCAGCTCGGCACACGCCGGGCTATCGGCGTAGCAGGCCAGCCACAGGGCGTTGTTGCCGTCGGAATTCACGGCGTCCACTGCGGCGCCTGCCGCCAGCAGGGCTTGCACGATCTCGGCGCGCCCGGCGCGGGCGGCGTGCAACAGAGCGGTCATGGCGTTGGCGGCGGGCCGCTCCAGATCGGTGGGATCAAAGCCCTGTTCCAGTAGCCAGGCGCCCAGATTCTTCGCCATGCCTTCCGCGGCGGGCGTTGCCGCTGAGTGCGCGCCCCGCCAGCCGGCATAGCCTCCGTCCAGGCTGTGGACGCTGGTAAAACCCAGATGGCTCAGCAATTGGGCGATGTCGCGGCTGCTGTGGCCGTGGTCGCAGACCACCACGATGGGGGTGTCGCCCGGCCATTCCCGGCGCATGCGGGCCAGCAAGGCATCATCGAACTGCAATGCATCCGGCATATGGCCCGCTGCGAACGCGGCAGGCGCGCGGATGTCAATAATCCGGGCGCGGGGATCCTGGATCACGGCCTGCATCTGAAAGGCGTCGATGCAGTAAAAGTCAGTCATGGCCGGTCTCCGGTCAGGGCAAGCATGCGGCATTCAGCCGCCGTGGGCTTACATGTCATCCGCCAGTACTTCCAGCGCGATGAGCTGTTCCCGCAGCGCCATGTGGGCATAGAAGCCCTCGCGCCCCTGATACAAGGGATCGCGGTAAAGCGCCTCCAGGGCGGTTGCATCATCCGGATACAGGCGGCAGGTTTGCAGCGGATCGACCAGTGCAGCGACGCAGGCCTGCAGTTCGCTGATGGACTCGGCCTGATAGCTGCCGGTTTCCAATAAGGCATCGGCGCGGTAGAGCGGGGCGTCCCACCCGTGCTGTGCCGCCAGGGCCGCGATCCAGGCGGGCGCGGCTTCCATGGTGGCGCCGCTGGCGGACAGCAACTCGCGCGGGCTGACCACCTCATACACCGCCCCGTCCGGGCTCGCCCGCGCCGCGCGGATCTTGCCGATCAGGTCATCCTCATCGAAAGCGAACCAGGCTTGCGGGCGTCCCTCCCAAGGCACTTCAAGCACATGGATCATGGCGTCGCTCCAGGCGCAGGATGGGGAGACTCATTCATCGATGCGCAGCTTCAGGATGTCGTCGGCGGCGTGGCGCATCCGCTCCGCGATCGCCAGCGGCGTGGCGTCATAGAGCGCGCGGGCAGTGTCCAATGCCGCCTGCGCGCACGCGGCCTCTTCCTTGGTGAGCGGTATGCGGCCGGCCATGTAGGTGGCGTCCGGCGCGGCCTGGCGGATGGCGACCCGATTCGGATGCTGGCGCACCTCGGTCAGGGCATCGGCCTCGTGGCGGCCATCCAGGCAGATGGCGCAGTCGATCACCTCGACCCGGCGACCGTCCTGGGTGAGCTTGATCAGCGTTTTTGACGTGTCCATGGCGTGATTCCCCTGTAAGCCGCGCGTGCATCCAGATGAAATGGGGGCTTTAATGCGTGCCTGCCTCGGCGGGCGTTTGGGCCTGGATGCTCAAGGCATGAACATCGGCCGGCATCATCGGCGCGACGGCCTCGTACACCAGGCGATGGCGACCGATGGCCGACAGCCCATCGAAGCGGGAGGACACCACGCGGATCAGGTAATGCCCCGCGCCGTTGGCCTGCGGATCGTGCCCATGGGCCTCGGTGTGATCCACGATGTCGAGCCGCTGTGGCACCAGCGCCTGTTCGAGATAGCCGCGCAGGCGCGCCAGCCGTTCTTCCATCGTCGAAATTCCCATGCGCCTCTGCCTCTCCGATTGCCGCTGTGCCGCCGGTCTGCATCCTGGGGCGAGACCGGGCCTCTTCTCATAAGCGTTATGCAATGGCCGGGCCAGTCGAGAAAAGGGCGCCAAAGGCTGCATTTACAGGCGATTTCATCGCTCGGAACGGGATGGGCTGTGTCGGCTTTGTCGGATGTGTGACACAGCGTTTTGCCCCTGAGATCGCGCCATCGGCTGCGTTGTGGCGGTATTGGGCCGGTGGAGACGAATTTGCATGGCAGGGCCATGGTTTGATCCGAGGGGAATGACGACGGTCCGGCCAGCCGAGGCGGGCACACGGCCAGACTTCTGATCCTGGGCACGATAGGCGCCGTTCTTTTCCATCGCTTCCGGCGCCATCTTCCGGGGCTATAGTGGTATCAAAGTCTTTGAACCCGCCCTTCCGGCGGCGCAGGTGGAATTCCCGCTCATGGCACAACCTCCATTCACGCGCTACCCCACGCTTGAGGCTCTGCATCTCGGCAGCGCGTTTGCGCAACTGCCGGCGTCGTTTCATACCCGCCTGGCGCCCACACCCTTGCCCGAGCCCCATGCGGTGGGCATCAGCCCGGACGCCGCCGCGCTGCTCGGCTTGGCGCCCCAGGCCTGTGAACATCCCGAGTTCGCCCAGGTGTTCGCGGGGAATCGCCTGTTGCCGGGCGCCGAGCCCCTGGCTGCGGTCTATTCCGGGCATCAGTTCGGGGTCTGGGCCGGGCAGTTGGGCGATGGCCGTGCCCATCTGCTGGGGGAGGTGGAGACGGACGTCGGCCCCCTCGAAATCCAGCTCAAGGGCGCCGGGCCAACGCCTTACTCGCGCTTTGCCGACGGCCGGGCCGTGCTGCGCTCCTCGATCCGCGAGTTTCTCGCTTCCGAAGCCATGGCGGCCTTGGGCGTTCCCACCACCCGCGCCCTGTGCGTGATCGGTTCCGATGCGCCGGTGCAGCGGGAAACCTGGGAAACGGCAGCGGTGGTGACCCGGCTGGCGCCGAGTTTCGTGCGCTTCGGCTCCTTCGAGCACTGGCACGCCCTGGATCGGCAGGTCGAACTCCGGCTGCTGGCCGATCATGTCATCGACCGCTGCCGGCCGGCGCTGCGCGAGTCCAGCCAGCCTTACGCCGCCCTGCTGGGCGATGTGGCGTGGCGCACCGGCGAGATGGTCGCCCACTGGCAGGCGGTGGGTTTCATGCACGGGGTGATGAACACGGACAACATGTCCATCCTGGGGCTCACCCTGGATTACGGCCCGTTCGGCTTCATGGAGGCATTTGATGCCGGCCACATCTGCAATCACTCCGACCATTACGGCCGCTACAGTTATCGCGCCCAGCCCCGGGTGGCGCACTGGAATCTCTACGCCCTCGGGGATGCGCTGATGCCTCTGGTGGGTGCGCCGCAGGCGGTTCGGGAGATTATCGATGGCCATTTCATCCCTGCCCTTGAAACCACCTTTTTGCGCCTGATGCGGGCCAAGCTGGGATTGCGCATTGCGGCGGACGGCGATGCCGAATTCATCGATCAGACCTTTGGCCTGTTGCAGGCGAACCGGCCCGACTACACCTCCTTTTTCCGCGCCTTGAGTCACTTGCCCGGAGGAGTGGAGACCGCCAGCGCTGAGCGCCCACGGATCGATGCGCCAGTGCGTGACCAGTTCGCCGACCGGGCGCGCTGCGATGCCTGGCTCGTCCAATGGCGCGCGCGTCTGGCGCAGGAGGGGTCCGTGGATGCCGACCGCCAGGCGGCGATGCGACTCGCCAATCCCAAGTATGTATTGCGTAACTGGGTGGCCGAGTCGGCCATCCGCCGCGCCCGCGAAGGCGATTTCGGGGGAGTCGCGGAAGTCCTGGGCTGCCTGCGGCGCCCCTTTGAGGAACAACCGGAATACGAGCGCTACGCCGCTCCGCCACCCGACTGGGCGGCCGGATTGGCGGTGAGCTGCTCAAGTTGACATGCGGGCAGTTCACCCTGCCCGGAGGATGGGAACGGGATGACGGCGATGAGCGGTGATGACACAGGGCTGCCGGGCTTCCGGGCCGGGCACGGGCGGGCCGAGCAATGGCAGGACGCGGTGGAAGCCGCCCTGCGCCAGATGGGTGATCCGCCCGCCGGGGCCAATCTGGGATTTGTCTACATGACCGACTGGCTGGCTCCGGCGGGGCGCGCCATCCTGACCTACCTCCAGCAGGCCACCGGGGTGGAGGACTGGGTCGGTTCGGTGGGCATCGGAATCCTGGCCGCCGGGGTTGAGTATTTCGATGAACCCGCCGTGGTGGTGATGTTGGCGTCCCTGCCCGAGGGGGAATTCCAGCTGTTTTCCCCCAAGAATCCGCTGCCGGTTGCAGGCAGCCTCACGCCGGCGGGGAACGATGCGGCTCATCTGGCGCTGGTCCACGCCGATGCCCATACGGACGATCTGTCCGGCCATCTGACGACACTTTCCGCCGGTCTCTCCAGCGGTTATCTGGTGGGTGGCGTCACCAGTTCCCGCACCCGCTCGCTGCATTTCTCCCGGATGGGATTCGAGGATGGCCTGTCCGGGGTGGTGTTCTCCTCGGGCATCACCGTCGCCGTACGCCTTACCCAGGGGTGCTCCCCGCTGCGTCATGGACCGAGCCAGACGCCGGTGCGTCACCGGGTCACGGCGGCGGAGGGCAATGTGATCATCAGCCTCGACGGCCGTCCGGCGCTGGATGTGTTGTGCGAGGATCTCGGCACGACCGTCGAGGAGGCCGACCTGCACGAGATCGCCCACAGCATCCATGTGGGCCTGCCGGTGCGGGGATCGGATACCGGGGATTACCTGGTGCGCAATCTGCTGGGCCTGGATGCCACCCGCAAGCGGCTGGCCATTGGGGATTATGTGGAGACCGACCAATCCATCCTGTTCTGCCGACGCGATGTCCAGACCGCTCACGAAGACTTGCTGCGCATGCTGGACCACATCCAGTCCGGCCTTGAGGGACCGCCCCGGGGGGGATTGTATTTTTCCTGTCTGGGGCGCGGTGAGCGCCTGTTTGGTCGTCGCTCGGCGGAGCTGTCCATCATCAGCGAGCGACTCGGGGATGTGCCGCTGGCCGGTTTCTTCTGCAACGGGGAGATCGCCCACGACCGCCTGTATGGCTATACCGGCGTGTTGCTGCTGTTTACCTGATTCCACCAGCCGATAAAACCCAGCAGGCGCAGATCCGGTCGGACAGCCGCCAGATTGGGGAGGTCAAAGGCAATAAGGTTATGGCCCAGGACGAAGGCTGCGCCCTCGGCTATTGCATCAAGCTGCGCCAACGCCCTGCCCAGATCGCTACCGCGGTAAACCAGAGATTCGCCTGTATCCCCCCGGATCGCGGCAAAACGGTGAATGCGCTGATCTTTGATGCCGACTTCCAGATCGATGGACAGGCAACGGGGCTTGAAGGCTTCCCTGGGGGGCAGGCCCGGATTCGTTCTCACCGTTTCCTTGTGCACATGCCATGGCCTCTTTGTTCGCTTGCGCCCTTTTCCTTCATCGGCCAAAGCGCGTTGGACTGTTGGCGCGGCTTGGATTGATCCTCGACTGCTCCGAATTGCATCTGCAATGGCAGTTCTTGATGCCTTGGCAGTCGCCGTTTGATCGGTGGCCCGAAATGGAATATCGCTTGACCTGGATCAAGTGTCGGCCTGTAATAGCGGAAGGCTTACATTCATGTTTTGCGATAGGCGCCTTGTCCGAGCCGATCAATTGAATGTCGGAAGGCCTATTGGACAGCGTGCAGTCCATCACTCAACTTCCCGATTTCCCTCAGGGCAACGCATGAACGCCATCTTCCAGGTGAAGGATTTCAAACGGGCATGCGGGACCTGTAGTCTGCGCGAGCTGTGTTTGCCCTACGGCATCGGGGAGGAGGATCTGGGCCGGCTGGAACATCTGGTCCAGCGCATGCCGCCTGTGCATCGTGGGGCGCATCTTTTTCGCCAGGGCGATCCGCTGAAAGCGATCTTTGCGATTCGGACCGGTTCGATAAAAAGTATCACCCTGGGCGCGGACGGCGCCGAGCAGATTACCGGTTTTCATTTCCCCGGCGAACTGGTGGGGCTCGATGCCATTGCCGGTGATGTCCATGACTGCTCGGCGATTGGTCTGGAAGACAGCAGCCTGTGCGAAATCCCCTTCGGACAGCTCGATGAACTGAGCGGGCATGTGCCGGGATTGCGGCGTCAGTTGATGCGCCTGCTGTCCAAGGAAATCCAGCAGGACCAGCACTTGCTGCTGTTGCTGGGCAAGAAGAGCGCCGAGGCCCGGCTGGCGGCCTTCCTGATCAGCCTGTCGGGGCGCTTCGCCCGCCGCGGTCTGTCGGCGACCCGCTTCCAGCTCAGCATGTCGCGTGGGGAAATCGCCAATTATCTGGGTCTTGCAGTGGAAACGGTCAGTCGCTTGCTGGCCCGGTTCCAGCAGGATGGCTTACTCGCCGTCGATGGGCGCGCCGTGACGGTGCTCGATCTCGCCCGTCTCCATGACATCGCCGAAGTTTCCACCCAGATGCATCCCGCGCACCGCTGCCGGGAGCACTGAGGTCTCGGGATGATGGTGGTGCCCGACCATGCCAGCCATCAGCCAAGGCCCGGCGACCGTCCAGATGCCCAAAGTGATCACCAGTCCGCCGGCAGCTCGCCGTAGCTTCTGTCCCGCCAAGGCCTGGCGGAGACGCTGCCCGAGCAAACCCAGGGCCAGCATGGCCGGCAAGGTCCCGATCCCGAAGGCCAGCATCACGCCCGCGCCAGCCCCTGCGCCGCCACTGACCAGGGCCGTCAGCAGGGCGCTGTAGACCAGACCACACGGAATCCAGCCCCACAGAGCGCCAAAAGCCAAGGCGTGCAGTCCGCTATGGCGCGGATCGAGGCGTCGGGTGAGGGGGCTCAGGTGCCGCCACAGCGGAACGCCCACGCGCTCCAGCCGGCTCAACCCGCCCCAGCCAGTGGCCACCTGCAGTCCGACGGCGATCATCAGGACACCCATCGCGGCCCGCAGCAGGTTTCCCCAGACCGCACTGCCCACTGGCGTGCCCAAATGCCATCCCAATCCCCCCATCAGGGCGCCGGCCAGGGCATAACTGCCAAGGCGGCCCGCGTTGAAGGCCAGCGTGCGACTGAACTTGAGGTGTCCGTTCCCGCTTCCCACCAGCGTGGCGATGCCGCCACACATGCCCAGGCAATGGGTGCTGCCGAGCAGGCCCGCCACCAGGGCCGCCATGAAGCCGAAATGCAGGGTATTCATGGGGGTGTCCTGTCCTCCGGTTCGGCAGGCGGGGAGTCATCCAGCAGGATGCGATAGGCCGGACTATCCAGGTCATCGAACTGGCCCGCGTGAACCGCCCAGAAGAATAGCGCGACGGCCAGCCCCACCAGCACCAGGCTCAAGGGGATGAGCAGAAACAGGGCATTCATGGCGTTTGCACCGCAACCCTTGGAACGTCAACTGCAAGTGTGGGCGCTGCCGGACGGTAAAGGCGTTGCGCATTGAGCACCACCAGCACCGAACTCAGCGACATGCCCAGCGAGGCCAGCCAGGGGGTGACCAGGCCCGCCGCCGCCAGGGGGACGGCCAGGGCATTGTAGGCCAGGGCCCAGGCGAGGTTCTGGCGGATGATGCGGCGAGTCCGTCGCGCGGTCTCGATCACATCGGGCAGGACGCTCAGGCGATCCTGCAACAGGATCAGATCGGCGCTGGTGTGTGCCAGGGCGGTGCCGGCAGCCATGGCGACGGAAACATCCGCCCGCGCCAGCAGCGGGGCGTCGTTGACCCCATCCCCAACCGCCAGCACCCGTTCCCCACGGGTTTGCAAACCGTCGAGCAGGACCAGTTTATCCTCGGGGGTCAGCCGGGCGTCGGCCTGCGCGCATCCCACCGCGCGGGCCACGGCGCTCACCGGTCCCTTGGCGTCGCCACTGGCGATCTGGCAGCTCAAGCCCAGCGCTCGGAGCCGTGCCAGAGTGGCCGAGGCGTCGGGGCGAACCGGATCGGCGACGGCAAACCAGGCCAAGGGGCCGGTTTCATCCCCCATCAGGAGCCAGCTTGATGCGCCATCGGCGGGCGCAGTGAGGGGGGCGCCATGCCATAGCGCGGCAGCGAAATCCGGCCGTCCCAGTCGCAAAACACGCCCATCAATCCGGCCTTCCACACCCGCCCCCGCGACCAGTCGCACCGCGCTGGCCGAGTGGGTCGCTGCGGTGGGGACAGCGAAGGCTCGGGCCAGGGGATGATGCACCGCTTGCTCCAGAATCCCGGCCAGCGCCAGCGCCCGGTCACGGGTCAATCCGGCGCGCAGGGGATGGATCTGGGTCACCTGCGGCCGGCCTTCGGTCAGGGTGCCGGTCTTGTCGAATACCGCGCGCCGCACCTCGCAGAGGGTTTCCAGCGCCGCGCCCCGGATGACCACCACGCCCCGGGACAGCAAATGGGCCATCGCGGCGACCAGGGCCGTGGGGGTGGCAATGGACAGCGCGCAGGGGCAGGTGACCACCAGCACGGCCAGGGCAACGTCCATGGCGCGGCTTGGGTCGGCGCGCCACAGCCAGGCGCTGCCCGCGGCCGCCAGCAGCACGGCTGGGGCGAAGTATGCTGCCAGGCGATCGGCCTGCGCGGCGGTTGTCGGTCGTTCCGATTGGGCCTTGCGCAACAGCCGGCCGATATGGGAAATCGTGCTGTCGGCGTTGCAGGCGGTCACCTCCAAGCGCAGGGCCTGTTCACCATTGACACTGCCGGCGATCACGCGATCCCCCGGCATGCGGCGCACCGCGTGCGACTCGCCGGTGAGCAGGGATTCATCCATCCACACGGCCTGATCCAGCACCCGCCCATCGGCAGGAAGAGCCGCGCCCGGGGGGACGCGCACCCGATCCCCGGGCATCAATTCCTGCAGGGTGATGGTTTCCAGGCCCTGGGCGGTTTCCCGCAGGCAGGTGTCTGGCAGCAGGCGCGCCAGGGCATCCCCGCTTTCGCCGGCGCGGGCGCGGGCTGAAGCCTGCAGGTAGCGCGCCAGGGTCAGGAAGAAGATGAACATGCAGACGGTATCGAAGTAGACCGGTCCGCTGCCGACCAGGGTGTTGCGCACGCTGGCGGCAAAGGCGACGCCAATGGCCACCGCAACCGGCACATCCATGCCAATGCGGCGCGCGCGAAGTCCCTGGACGGCGCTCTCAAAGAATGGCCACCCGGCATACAGCACGACGGGGGTGGTGATCAGCAGGCTCACCAGGCGCAGGAAATCGGCGTAGACCGGATCCATGCCATGGAAGGCGCCGCCATAGAGGGACAGGGCGTAGGTCATGGCCTGCATCATGCCCAAGCCCGAGAGTGCCAGCCGTTTCAGTGCCTGGCGCCGCTCGCGCAGGTGCAGGGCGCCGGCTTGGCCCGGTCGCTGGGGATGAGGCGGAAAGCCCAGCGATGCCAGCCGCGCCAGAAGATCGCTCAGCCGCACTCGGGCAGGATCGAAACGCAACAGCAAGCGACCATTGGCGGCGTTGACCTGAATGCGATCAACCCCCGGCTGGTTGCCCAGAGCGCCTTCGATCAGCCAGGCGCAGGCCGCGCAGTTGAGATTTTCCACCAGCAATTCGGCTTCCCGATGGCCATCGGGAAGTGCGGTAACAAAGCTTTGTTGAGCCTGCGTCCGATCGTAAGCGAGGAACAGCGCGTGATCCGTTGACCCATCCGGCGCAGTCGCCGGCTCGGTCCGCCAGCGGTAATAAGCGCCAAGCCCCGCCGACTGGATCCACTGGGCGGCCATTTCACAGCCCGCGCAGCAAACCGGCTGCAAATGCCCTTGGATGACCACCTGGCGCGGCGTGCCGGTGGGCAGGGGCTGGCCGCAATGGAAGCACCCTGCGGTCACGGCTTATCCCTCCCGCGAGATCAGGGGAAAGAGTCGAATTTCCGGTGCGTGGGGTTGCCAGCGGCCTTCCAGAACCCAACCCGCCGCGCTTTCCAGACGCAGCAGACGCACTTCGTCCAGTGCATCGGGTGGTCGGGCTTCGTATTCTCCCGGCGCCATGGGGCGCAGCACGGTGATCTGATCGCGCTCCGGCAGGGTGGGGTGCAGCCAGCGCAGGGTCAAGGGTGTGGTCGACACGTCCCCGTCCACGTGAAGATGCAGCAGCCCGGTCTGGGGATGGATCGTGAATGAGGCGCCGCTGGCACCGACGGCGTGGTCCGGCTGAACCGCGAGACCAACCCGGCTCAGTCGATCGGGCAGCACGCTGTCGGCATGCTGCAAGGCGATCCATAGCGTCATAAAGCCGCCTACCATGGCCACGGCCGGTGGCAGCATGATGAACCACGGCCAGAATTGGCGGTACCAGGGAATGGCAGGTGTCATGGCGGCTACCTCGGCAGAGGGCCAAAGAAACGGGCGGTTTCCCGTATCGTCGGCGCGTCGGGATCATCCACAGTGCGCAGTATCAGTTCGATATCCACAGGACCGTGCACAGCCCCCTCGGGAACGCGAATCCGGGCGGGGATGGGCTGGACGGCTCCGGGGGAAAGCGTGATGGTCGCCGGATCACTCTGGGCCTCGATGCCCTCGATGCCGCGCGCTTCCAGCCGGTAGCTGTGGGTGATTTCGCTGCGATTGTTGATCTTCAGGGTATAGCTGTTTTCGATGCGGCCATCGTCCAAGGTCCGAAAGAGGGCATTGCGGTCCCGCAGGACGTCCATGGAAAGGCTGGGGCGGGTGAGGATCGAGTAAAGCGTGATGCTGCCGGCCACCAGCAGGATGGTGGCATAGACCAGCACCCGGGGGCGCAGGATATGGGTGGGCTTGCCCTCCAGCGCATTCTGGGTGGTATAGCGCACCAGGCCCCGCGGATAGCCCATGCGATCCATTACCTGATCGCAGACATCGATGCACGCGGCGCAACCGATGCATTCGTACTGCAGGCCCTTGCGGATGTCGATGCCGGTGGGGCAAACCTGGACGCACATCGTGCAGTCGATGCAATCGCCGAGGCCTGCTGCTTTGACATCGCTGCCCCGTCGGCGGCTGCCGCGCGGCTCCCCGCGCTGCTCGTCATAGGAAATGATCAGGCTGTCGCGGTCGAACATGGCGCTCTGGAAGCGCGCATAGGGGCACATGTAAATGCACACCTGCTCACGCAGAAAACCCGCGTTGCCATAGGTGGCAAAACCATAGAAAAAGACCCAGAACGTCTCCCACGGCCCCAGCCGGAACTGGACCAGTTCCGTGAGCAGCTCACGGATGGGGGTGAAGTAACCGACGAAAGTCAGTCCGGTCCATAACCCCAGCACGATCCAGATCGCCTGCTTGCTTCCCCTGCGCAGGATTTTTTCCCGGGTCCAGGGCGCTTTGTCCAATTTCAGGCGTTGGGCGCGGTCACCCTCGATCTTGCGTTCGATCCACAGGAACAGTTCGGTCCACAAGGTTTGCGGACAGGTGTAGCCGCACCAGAGTCGACCGGCCAGGGCGGTGAAAAACAGCAGGCTTACGGCAGCCAGTACCAGCAAAATGGCCAGGTAGATGAAATCCTGGGGATAGAACGTCATCCACAGGATATGAAAACGGCGCGCCGGCAAGTCCCACAAAATGGCTTGCCGATCGCCCCATGGCACCCAGCACAGGGTATAGAAGGCGCCCAATACGCCGACCAGCGTGAACCGGCGCAGGAATTGGAAAGTGCCGTTGACCTCGCGCGGATGGATTTTCTGCCGCGCGACGTAAAGCGAGCCGTTACCGGGCGGTTCGCTGGCCGGAGGAGTCGGGCGAGGGGGTTCGGAACGAACGCTGTTCATGGCGCCTCACGATTCGAATCATCGAGCGCAGTTCCTTCTGCCGGTTGACCTGCCGGGGTCCGCAGCAGGATGAAAGTAAGCAGGCTGGACAGGGTGGTCACTCCCCAGAACATGAAGAAACCCAGGGTGTAGCCCAATTCGCGGCTGATGGGCCACTCCGGGCAGGTGGCCAGGTGCAGCACATGCGGGTCCACCTGGGAGAAAAACGCGGCCGTGGCCACGACCGCACTGATGAACGCAGGCCAGAGCACCACCGCCAGGGTCTGGGAGAGGGGCCCGAGGCGGTATTCCATGTTCTCTGGCGCATCGATCATGGCGTGTTTCTCACGGCTTGGATGGCTCATCCCGATGGGATAGCCCGTACACATAGGCGGCGAGCAGGTGCGCCCGGTCGGCACCCAGCAGCGCTTCGTGGCTGGGCATGCGCCCTTGTCGACCGCCGCGGATGGTTTGCTCGATGGTGTCTACCGATCCGCCATACAACCAGATGTTGTCGGTCAGGTTGGGCGCCCCCAGGGCTGGCGTGCCCTTGCCCTCCGGGCCGTGGCAGGCCGCGCACAGCATGGCGAACTTCTGTTGGCCCGCTGCGGCTTGCACGGGATTGCTGGGCCGCCCGCCCAAGCTCAGGACATACTGCGCGACTTCGCCGATTCCCTCTTCGCCCAGGGCGGCGCCAAGTGGCGGCATCAGGCCGCTGCGACCCTTGAGGATGCTTTCGCGGATGATTTCCGGGTTGCCGCCGTACAGCCAATCCCCGTCGGTCAGGTTGGGGAAGCCGGGCCCACCGCGGGCGTCCGAGCCGTGGCAAGCGGCGCAATTGTTGGCAAACAGCCGGGAAGCCGTGCCCATGGCTTCGGGGTCTTGGCCGAGGGCGATCAGGTCGGTGGCACCGTATTGGTGAAAGATCGGGCCGTAAGTCTGTTCGGCCTGGGCCATCTGCATCTCGTAGGCATTCACCTGAGTCCAGCCCAGCAGGCCTCGGAAGTTGCCCATGCCCGGATAGAGAATCAGATAGATGACCGCGAATACGATGCTCAGATAGAACAGGTACAGCCACCAGCGCGGCATGGGTTTGTTGTATTCGGTGAGGTTCTCGTCCCACACATGGCCCGTGGTTTCCGTGGCAGCGACCTCTCCCTTGCGCGGCTTGGCCGTCCAGCGAATCAGCCACCAGGCAGCCGCGATATTGGCCCCGGTGAGCAGGACGATGTACAGGCTCCAGAAACTGCTCATGGACGCTTCCTCGTGGCGGGGCGGTCAATGGGGTCATCCTCCTGCAAGGGCAGGCGGGCGGTGCGTTCGAAATCGGCGGGCCGATGCAGCAGGAAGGTCCAGACCACTATGCCCACGAAAACCAGCATGAGGACCAGGGTGATCAGACCCATCAGTGTGCCGGTGTCCATGCTTACCTCCGCCCCGCAAAGGCTGTTCCCAGGCCCTGCAGGTAGGCAATCACGGCATCCTGTTCGGTCTTGCCCGTTACAGCGGCCTCTGCTCCTGCGATGTCGGTGTCACTGTAAGGGACGCCCAGCGTCTTCAGGGTCCGCATATGGGTAGCGATGGTTGGGCCGTCCACGGTATTGCGTGCAAGCCAGGGATAGCCCGGCATGTTGGATTCCGGAACGACATTGCGGGGATTGTCCAGATGGACCCGGTGCCAATCGTCGGAATAGCGGCCGCCAACCCGTGCCAGATCAGGGCCGGTGCGCTTGGAACCCCATTGGAAAGGGCGGTCATAGACGAATTCCCCGGCCACCGAGTAGTGGCCGTAGCGCTCGGTTTCAGCCCGGAAGGGACGAATCATCTGGGAATGGCAGTTATAGCAGCCCTCCCGGACATAGATATCCCGCCCGGCCAAGGCCAGGGGCGCATAAGGGGTGATGCCGGGCGCGGGGGTGGTGGTCTGGGCGCTGAAGATCAGCGGGACGATCTGCACCAGCCCACCGATACTGATGACCACCGCGATCAGGACAGCCATCAGGCCGATGTTTTTTTCCACGATCTCATGTTGCTGAGACATCTGGCGACTCCTGCGGCCGGGTTCAGAGGTGGCTGGCGTGGGGCATCAGCACCGGCGACGGTGCGGGCTTCTCAGCCATCTGGATCGTCTTGTAGACGTTCCAGGCCATCATGCCCATGCCGGTCAGGTACATCAGACCGCCCGTCAGGCGGATGGCGTAGTAGGGGTAGGTCGCCTTGAGGGATTCCACGAACGTGTAGGTGAGCGTGCCGTCGGGATTGACCGCTCGCCACATGAGACCCTGCATGACACCGGAAATCCACATCGATCCGGCATAGGCCGCGATCCCGATGGTGGCAATCCAGAAGTGCCATTCGATCAGCCGCGTGCTCCACATGCTTTTGAGGCCATACAGACGCGGGAACAGCGCATAGAGCGAGCCCATGGTGATGAATCCCACCCAACCCAGGGCGCCGGAATGCACATGGCCGATGGTCCAGTCGGTGTAGTGGGAGAGGGCATTGACGGTCTTGATGGACATCATGGGTCCCTCGAAGGTGCTCATGCCATAGAACGACAGGGACACGATGAGGAATTTCAGGATGGGATCGGTGCGCAGTTTGTGCCAGGCCCCGGAGAGGGTCATCATGCCGTTGATCATGCCACCCCAGGACGGCGCCAGCAGCATCAGGGAGAACGCCATCCCAAGCGACTGGGCCCAGTCGGGCAGGGCGGTATAGTGCAGGTGATGGGGGCCAGCCCACATGTAGATCGAGATCAGCGCCCAGAAGTGCACGATGGACAGGCGGTAGGAAAAGATCGGCCGCTCGGCCTGCTTGGGCACGAAGTAATACATCATGCCGAGGAAGCCGGCGGTGAGGAAAAAGCCCACCGCGTTGTGACCGTACCACCACTGCACCATGGCATCGACCGCGCCGGCGTAGGCGGAGTAGGACTTGGTGAGCCCGGCAGGCAGGGCCGCGCTGTTGACGATGTGCAGCACCGCCACGGTGAGGATGAATGCCCCATAGAACCAGTTCGCGACATAGATATGAGGCACGCGCCGTTTGACGATGGTGCCGAAGAACACCACGGCATAGGCCACCCACACCGCCGCGATGAGTAGGTCGATGGGCCATTCCAGTTCCGCGTATTCCTTGCCCTGGCTCAAACCCAAGGGCAGGGTCACCGCCGCCAGCACGATAACCAACTGCCAGCCCCAGAACACGAAGGCCGCCAGGCCGTCGCTGAACAGCCGGGTGTGGCAGGTGCGCTGCACCACATAAAACGACGTGCCCATCAGGGCGCTGCCGCCAAAGGCGAAGATCACCGCGTTGGTGTGCAGGGGCCGCAATCGACCGTAGCTGAGCCAGGGCAAGTCAAAGTTGAGGGCCGGCCAGAACAACTGGGCGGCAATCAACACCCCCACGGTCATACCCACCAAACCCCAGACGATGGTCATGATCGAAAATTGACGAACCACCCGGTCGTTATAGGTTTCGCTCGCATGGGTTGCCTGCATGGAGGGTTCCTTCATAGGCGTTGGGAATGGGATGCACCTGAACCATAGGTGCGGATTTTCCGCTGCTTGCTGCGGTTGGGCCTTGATCTGCGTCAATTCGGCCGTCATGCATGGACGTCGCACCATTTGCCATGTCAATAAACAATATTCGGACGCCGGCGATCCCGGCGGGGCGACCGATTCCCCCATTCCCCATAGTTATGATAATTTGGCAAAAATTCGCTCTTTTGAACGCTAAAGGCCCTTCATGGAAGAAGCTGCCGCACGCATTCCCCGGCTGATCCCCGGCACCGTCTGGGCGTATCCGATGAGCGCCCGGCTGGATTTGCGCGGCCGCGAGTTTTTGCGTGGACGGCCGAACCTGATTCATTTCGTCCATGGCAATGGATTGTGCGGACTGTCCTATTGGCCGCTGCTAAAGCCCTTGCTGGAGCGCCATGACCTGTGTCTGCACGACACTCAGGGCCATGGCGACAGCGACGATGGCGCCCGTTTCCCGGGCTGGAACCTGAGCGCCGAGCGCATGGCCCAAGTGATCCACCACCGGCGCCGTATCTGGGGCGATCGCGCCGTGATCGGCTGCGGGCATAGTTTTGGTGCCACCCTGACCTTGCTCTCCGCCGCCCACTATCCCAGTCTGTTCGATGCCGTGGTGCTGTTGGATCCGATTCTCTACCCAGCGCCTCTCGCAGGGTTGATTGCGGCTTCCCACTATGCCGGCCTGAGCCGCTACAACCCCTTGGCGATCCGGGCACGCCGGCGAACCAGGCAATGGCTGGATCGGGATGCGGCGCTGTCCTATTTCCACGAACGGGGCATGTTCGCTGGTTGGCGCGAGGACGCCTTGCAGAGCCATGTTGATCACGCCCTGGCGCGGCTTCCCGATGGCCGCCTGGTGCTGAAATGTCCGCCCTGGATGGAAGCTCAGGTCTTCGCGGGTTTCCCGCGCGGGGTCTGGGCCGCGGTGAAGCGATTGTCTTGTCCGACCCTGATTCTCTATGGGCAACACACCTATCGCTTCATTCCCCAGGCGGTTCGGCGCGCGCAGGAAATCAATCCCTCTATCCAGGCACAGATGCTGCCGGGCAACCATTTCTTCATGCAACAGACACCTGAACGCGCCGTGGTGGCAATCGAGACGTGGTTGGAGGCGCAGGGCTACTGAGGGGCGGCGGTCGCACGCAGGATGGGGGCAATGGCGGCGACCGCCAGCAAGGCGGCGATCAGAAAGATGCCCTGCAGCCCCACAATGGAAATCAGCAGGCCCAGCCCGAACTGGGCCAGGATCGTGCCGACATTGAAGGCCGCCACGAAGAGGGACATGCCGCGCCCATGTTCATGGGGCGGCAGGTGATTGATCAGCATGACATTCAGCGTGGGATAGGCCAGGGAATGGCCCACGCCGATGAGCACGCCACACAGGGCATACAAGCCGATGCCATTCACCGCCGCCAGCAATCCCGTGCCAGCGGCCATCGCCAGCAGGGAGAGGATCAGCACCGCTCGCTTGCCGCCCCCGTCGGCCAGGCGTGAAAACCCCAGGCGTATGATGATCGACGTCAGCGCAAACGCCAGGGTCAGGATGGTGACTGGGGTGATGCCTCGGGCCAGTGCCTGTGCCTGGGAAAACACCAGCACGGTGCCAAAGGCCAGCCCCATGAGCAGAGCGCCGATGCAAATTGCGCCGATGATGGGTTCGCTGGCGAGTTGCCGCCACGAACGGGACACGCCCGTCTTCAGACGGGTTGGATGTGGCGCAGGCGTGGGCAACACCAGGCTCAGCAACAAAGCCAATCCGCTCCAGGCCAAGGCCAGCAGAAAGACCAGCGCGAAGCCCCGATCATGCGCGATCCATTCCGCCAGGGCAGGCGCCAGGCCGTAGGTGATGAGGGTGGAGACGCCGAACAGACCCAGGGCACTGCCGCGGTGGGCGGGATCCACCACATCCACCGCCAGGGTCGAGGAATTGACGAACCAGCAGGCAAACGCCAGCCCCTGCAGGCCGCGCAGAAGATAAGGCCACGGCCCCAGTTCCTGGACCGTTACGAAAGCCAGTGCGGTCGCGCCCAACAGGACCGCGCCCAGGATCAGGAAAGGGCGCCGCCCGTAGCGGTCCGATCCGACCCCAATGGCCGGCAGGCAGGCCACCATGACCAGTCCATAACCGGCCATGATGGCACCCACCTGGCCTTCCCGTGCACCAAGGACCGTGATGAGATACTTCGGCAACAGGAAGAATGTGGCGAAACCCATGAAAAAACAAAAATTCGCCGCCATGAGGCTGGCAAAAGCATGTTTTTCAAGCGGGGCCTTCCAACGGGAGAGGGCAGAACGGGCTGACATGAAAATTCCCATGAAGCAACGCACTATTATAAATCGGCATCAGCCACTCGATGGAGGCGATTCATGCATTTCGAGGACTTGATCCGGCAACGCTACAGCGCCCGCGCTTTTCAAGATCGCGCGGTACCGGAGCCGACCTTGCGCGCCATTTTGACACTCGCCCAACACACTCCTTCCTGGTGCAACACCCAGCCCTGGGAGCCGGTGGTAACCGTCACGCCCGCCGCAACCGACCGCTTCCGCGCGGCGCTGTGGGCGCATGTCCAGGCTGGGAGTCCGCCGCGGCCGGATCATCCTTTCCCGGTGCGTTACGAGGAACCCCATGCCACCCGCCGCAAGCGCTGCGGCGGCGCGCTCTACACTGCCCTGGGGATCGCCCGGGAAAACAAGCGCGGGGCGTTCGAGCAAACGCTGAAGAATTTCCGCCTGTTCGAGGCGCCCCATGTGTTGCTGATGTTTTGCCATGAGAGTCTGGGTTTCTATGGCGGGGTGGATTGCGGCTTGTACCTGCAATCCTTCTTGCTCGCCGCCCAGGCACACGGCGTTCAGACCTGCGCCCAGGCGGCGCTTGCCACCTATCCTGATTTCACCCGCACGTATTTTGATGTGCCTGCCGATCGCAAGCTGCTGTTCGGTTGCTCCTTTGGCTACGCGGATCCGGATGATCCAGCCAACAACTTCCGCACCGAGCGCGAATCCATCGAGACCCAGGTGCGTTGGATCGACCACTGAGCGTCAACGCGAGAAGGCCGCAGCGCCCATCAGGACACCCAGACCCAAGAGGATGAAGCTGAGCGCCGCCATCGTGCGGATGGTCTTCAGCGGGAGGCGGCGGGCAAGTCGGTCACCCAGCAGGACCACGGGGGCATTGGCCAGCAGCATCCCCAGGGTCGTACCACAGGTCACCGCGAACCACTGGCCTTGCTGGGCGGCCAACCCAACTGTGGCGATCTGGGTCTTGTCGCCCATCTCGGCGAGGAAGAACAGCACCAGCGTGGTGCCCAGCACGCCAAAGCGGGGGGAAGTTTCGGGATCTTCATCAAGCCGATCGGGGATCAGCACCCAGGCGCCCATGAGGACGAACAGCCCACCGACGCCCCAGCGCAGTTGATCGGGCGTGAACAGCGCGCCCACTTGGCTGCCCAAAACGCTGGCCAGGCCATGGTTGACGAGGGTGGCGATCAGGATGCCGATCAGGATGGGCACGGGACGGCGGTAGCGGGCCGCGAGGAAGAGAGACAGCAGTTGGGTTTTGTCGCCGATTTCGGCCAGGGCGATCAGGCCTGCGGCAAGCAGAAAAGTCGTCATTGTCATGTATTCCCAGGGCCGGCGAGAAAACCCGTGACTCCGCTGTGCCGGCCCAATCCGACAGCGGAATCACAGGTCTCGTCAGGTCCCTGGGACCGCCCGCACCATGACCGAAACGGTCAATCATGTTGATACGGACACCGGCCGCGAACGGCGCGGGCGACTACTCCCCCATGAGGCGCAAAAGTATAAACGAGACCGCAGGCGCTGTCAGTGTGGGGGGATGGCGGCCGGCGCAGTTGATTCTTGTCAACGACAAGGCCATTGGGGGCGGGGAGAATCGAATCCGAGACCCAGGCAGAGAAAAGCCGGGTGGATTTCAATTCGTGATTTTGAAAACGATTCGAGGGAGAAACCCATGGCGATTCAGGCAAATCCTCTCCAGTATAAACAGGCCAGTGCAGCGTCGCGGGGAGTTGCCGAGGAGGGCCCGGTGCGGGTTCCATGGCTGTTCGCCGTGCTGGGCACGCTGGCAGGCGCCTCTGTTTTTGTCATCTACCGCTGGTACCAGCAGACGTATTCCTTCAGCGTCGGCATGGACTCCTTCGAGCCGGAGTTCCAGATCTACTGGATGCGGCTGTTCTACATCCAGATGAGCCTCATCACCCTGGCAGGAGCGATCGGGGTCCCGTTGTTGTGGTTCACGCGCCCGGCCGATCCCATGGCCATGCCCGCGCGGACCGAGCTGCTCGTCTATTACACCATTCTGGCGTTTGCCGCGATTGCCAGTGTGCTGGTCGTGGCCGTTCTGGGCGTGTATGTGGAAGCCGATGCCGCCTGGCACCAGATCACCATCCGCGATACCGATTTCACGCCCACCCATATCGGCTTGTTCTACTTCGCCATTCCCCTCGCTTTGGTGGGACTGGTTCTCGGCTTCGTCTGGATCCATACCCGTGTGCCCTACTTTGTCAAGCGGATCTCCATTCCCCTGGCCCTGATGGCAGCCGGTCCGATTCTCATCATGCCCAACCTGGGCCTGAACGAATGGGGTCACACCTTCTTCTATGCCGAGGAATTGTTCGCCGCGCCGATCCACTGGGGCTTCGTGGTGCTGGGATGGGGGCTGTTTGCGATCGGCGGCTTTATGCTCCAGATCATGAATCGCATCCGTGAACTGACCACGGTGGAGTCTCCGGTACGCACCTGAGCGGGCGCAAAAGGGATCGAGCACATGATCCATGTCTGCTCTGATCCGTCCCATCTGATTCATCGGCCTCTTCGGGGGCCGATTTTTTTGGTGCAGCCAGGATGGATCAATCCGGTGTTCGAAATGACTGCGCGCGCGTGATGCCTCGGGTTGGGTAGATGGCTCTTCTCCGCAGCGCGCTGCTGAAGTGGGAAGGCAAGAAGTTTCGATTCAGCCGTGCTCAGGCCGGGCTGTTCCAAAACGGTCGCGACAGGCGCTCCTGTCCGATGCTGCGCCGCGTGGGCGGCACCCGCACGGGATCGCCTTGCACCTCAGGGCGCAGCGCCGGAGAGGCAGGCGAGGATTTCGCGGCCGTAGGCCTCCAGTTTGCGGGCGCCGATGCCGGGGATGGTGGCCAGTTCCGCCAGCGTGGCGGGCTTGCGGGCGACGATTTCCTTCAGCGTCGCGTCATGGAGGATGACGTAGGCGGGGACGTCGTGGTCGGCGGCGGCCTCGCGCCGCCACGCGCGCAGGTGATCAAAGAGAGCGGCATCGGGACCCTGGATGCCAGGTCCGGCGCGTCTTTCGCCTTTTTTGCGCGGCGCGGTTTCCCGAAAGGTGACCGGCACCTCGCCCCGCAGCACCGGCCGGGCTGCCTCGGTGAGCTTCAGGGCGCCATAGGCGGTGTGGTCGATGTCCAGGCAGCCTTGAATCACCAGTTGGCGAAATACGGCCCGCCAGCGCTTTTCGTCCAGTTCCCGGCCAATGCCGAACACGGACAGGCGCTCATGCTCCCACTGGGCGATTTTGTCCGTGGCCTTGCCCAGCAAGACGTCGATGACATGGCCGACGCCGAAGCGGTTGCCGGTGCGGTAGACGGCGGAAAGGGCCTTGCGGGCGGCTTCGGTGCCGTCCCAAAGCGTGGGCGGCTCCAGGCAGTTGTCGCAGTTGCCGCAGGGTTCGGACGCCTCGCCGAAGTAGCGCAACAAGAGCTGGCGGCGGCAGGCGGCGGTTTCCACCAGCCCCAGCAGCGCGTCCAGCTTACCGTGTGCCATGCGCTTGTGGGCCTCTTTGGCCTCGGACTCCTCGATGAAGCGCCGCTGGGTGGCGACATCGCCCAGGCCCCAGGCCATCCAGGCATCCGCCGCCGCGCCATCGCGCCCGGCGCGGCCGGTCTCCTGGTAATAACCCTCGATGGAGTGGGGCAAGTCCAGGTGGGCGACGAAGCGAACATCGGGCTTGTCGATGCCCATGCCGAAAGCGATGGTGGCAACCATGATCACGCCATCCTCCCGCAGAAACCGCTCCTGGTGGCGTTGGCGCGTGGCGGTGTTCATGCCGGCGTGATAAGGCAGGGCGGTGAAGCCTTGGCCGGCCAGCCAGTCGGCGGTCTCGTCCACCTTGCGCCGGCTGCTGCAATAGACGATGCCCGCGTTTCCTGCGTTACCGGCGCGCAGAAAGTCCAGCAGTTGGCGGCGGGTGTCCCCCTTTTCAACCACGGTGTAGCGAATGTTGGGCCGGTCGAAGCTGGCGGTGAACAGGCGCGCGGAGTTCAGGTCCAGCCTGTCGATGATTTCCTGTCGGGTCAGCGCATCGGCGGTGGCGGTGAGAGCGATGCGGGGCACGGCGGGAAACCGCTCGTGCAGCGCCGACAACCCCAGGTATTCGGGCCGGAAGTCGTGTCCCCACTGGGAGACGCAATGGGCCTCGTCGATGGCGAACAGGGCCACTGACGCGCGGGTCAGCAATTCCAGGAAGCGCGGCGTCAGCAGCCGCTCCGGCGCGACATAGAGCAGCTCGAGTCGACCGGCCAGGAAATCCTGTTCCACGCCCGCCGCCGCGCTCGGGGTCAGGCTGGAGTTGAGATAGGCCGCCGCCACACCCAGCTCCCGCAGTGCCGCGACTTGATCGTGCATCAGGGCGATCAGCGGCGACACGACGACGCCCGTGCCCGCCCGCAGCAGTGCCGGAAGCTGGTAGCACAGCGACTTGCCGCCGCCGGTCGGCATCAGCACCAGCGCGTCGCCGCCGGCCGCCACATGCGCGACGATGGCCGCCTGCTCGCCGCGGAAGGCGGGGTAGCCGTAGATGCGCTGGAGCAGGGAAAGGGCGGTATCGGACATCGTCGGATCGGTCTGCGGGGTGAGGCAATGAGGATGACAGGGTAGCAGGCGGAAGCGCCCATGCTTTGCTTTCCCGGCTGATGGGCCTCGTGCCAGGATGCGCAGGATCAACGGGCAGGCGGGGCGGTGGCTTGCCTCGTGGCCTTCCGCTCACTATGGTTAGGAACCCATCCCCTTCGCCTTGGCGCGGGGGAGGCGAGTGTGAATGCAGGCTTCAACAAAGGAGACAAGGAATATGTCCGACATGCTGAGATATGACGGCCGGGTGGCCGTGGTGACCGGTGCCGGGAATGGCCTGGGGCGGGCGCATGCCATGCTGCTGGCCTCGCGGGGCGCCAAGGTAGTCGTGAATGATCTGGGCGGTGCGGTGGATGGCTCCGGATCTTCCGCAACTGCCGCCGAGCGCGTGGTGGCGGAGATCCTGGAGGCCGGCGGCGAAGCGGTTGCTGACAGCCATACCGTATCCACCGTGGAAGGCGGGCAGGGCATCATCAAGACCGCCCTGGATGCCTTCGGTCGCGTCGACATCGTCGTCAACAACGCCGGTATCCTGCGCGACAAATCCTTCAAGAACATGTCGCCGGAATTCCTGGATCCGGTCCTGGATGTGCATCTCAAGGGCGCGTTCTGGGTCACCCAGGCGGCCTGGGAACTGATGCGCGAACAGAAGTACGGCCGCATCGTGAACACCAGTTCCGCAGCCGGTATCTTCGGCAACTTTGGCCAGACCAACTATGGCGCCGCCAAGATGGGCATCGTCGGCTTCACCAACGTCCTCAAGCAGGAAGGCCAGAAATACAACATCAAGGCCAACGTGATTGCGCCGGGCGCCAAAACCCGCATGACCGAGGAATTGATGGGGCCGATGGGCAGTCAGTTCCGCATGGATCCAGAACTGGTGTCACCCATCGTGGTGTATCTGTGCCATGAATCCTGCAAGGTCAACGGCGAAATCTATTCCGCCGCGGCCGGTCGGGTCGGGCGCATTTTCATCGGCGCGACCAAGGGGGTGTTCAATCCCGATGGCCTCACGCTGGAATACATTCGGGACCATCTGGAAGAGATTCGCAATACCGAAGGCTACATCATCCCCGGCGGCGCCATGGAAGAAATGGCGTTGCTCATGAAGATGAAGAAATAAATACGCAGTTGCCGAACCGGCGTTCCTTTGGGGCGCCGGCTCGGCACGAGGAAACGCGCTGATGTTCATTGCCATGAACCGTTTCAGGATCGCCCTGGGCCAGGAAGACGCCTTTGTTGAAATCTGGCGCAATCGCGACAGTCACCTGAATGGCGTGCCGGGCTTCAAGAACTTCAATCTGCTCCGGGGACCGACGGAGGAAGACCACACCGTGTTTGTGTCCCATTCGGTATGGGAGTCCCGCGCGGACTTCGAGGCCTGGACCCACTCCGAGGCGTTTCGAAAAGCGCACGCCAACGCAGGGGGTACGAGCAAAGCCATTTATATGGGACCGCCCCGCTTCGAGGGTTTCGACGTCGTTCTCTAGCCCACAGACGATTCCTGCCATCCCCGTGCAAACCGGCCTGAGATGGTCTGGGGGTGGGTCGCTGGGGTGTGAGTTCGAAACATTATCCGGAGGGACCGCACCGCTTTTCTTCCTTAGGTCACCAAGCGCATCAAATTCAAGTTCCCTTAACGCTCGAGAATGGCCAATGGCGCGATGATGTAGAGGTGGCTGGGCGAGAAACGGTAGGCGCGATCGAAATCCATCTGATGGGCGTTGTAGACGCCAAATCCATGATGGGAAAGGATGTGGTTATCTTTTTCCGTGAGCGGTTCGTAGGGTGCCTCAAGGGGAGCCGCTGTGTCCCGGAAAACCGCAATGACCGCTCCCTGGCCTGGTTTGTTGAGGGGATTCAGCACGCCGAATTTCTGGGCATTCGGATCCAGCAGATTGGCGTAATGAACATAGCTCGGCCCATCTGGGTAAAAAGGATTGGCCCCGCCAAAGGTTTCCACTTTGATCGCGCGCAAGGTCTCATCAAGTTTGTATGGTCGAGGGTGACGAGCGGCCCAACTTGCCTTGGTGCGCCCAATGGCGATGGCGACCACAGAAGCTCCGGCGCTACCGGCACGGATCAGCACCTCACGATCGTGTTCCAAGCCGTCCCGCATGACGGATTCCAGCGTCTTGACCGCGGATGTTCCACGAATTTCGGGCGCGGAAAATGGATCGTCGCTGGTTTGTGTATTGAGAACGCCTACGGCGGGAAGATCCCGCGCCTGTGCCAGCAGACGCAAAAACTCAGGCTCCCGCTCGACTTTGGGATTGGCGCCGTTGACGAAAATCAGCCGTTGCCCGGTATCGCCGGAAGGCCCAAGGGCCGGGGGCACCTCGCCCAAGCGAATCCCCGTGGGATCATAGAAACACGCATCGCCCCCCACATAAAATCCCGAATACTCAGACAACAGGGCAGGGTCGGGCATCAGACCCCGGGCATCCTGGCAAGAAGCGGCCACGCTTCCTGAACCGCAGAGCAGCAGCCCCAGAAATACGGCAACTGGGCCCCAACAGCCCCATTTTCTTTCTTTCATGATCCTGCCTTTCCCGCCCGTTTTTTTATTGCTTTCAAGCCAAATTCAAGAACACGGTTGATCAATACTCAAGGCGTCTGGGCGCTACAGGCGCTGATGATTTCCCCATAGCGCGTCCAGGCCGGTTTCGGCGTGCGATCAGGCTCCACCAAACCGAACACCTCCTCGCGTGGCAATAATTCATCGGGATTATCCAGATACTGATAGAAATAGACGCCTGCAGCGCCCCCATCGACCGCCGAGCGCACCATGGTCTCGATATAGGTCGCTTGGTAGTCTCGGAGCAGGCCGCCTTCATCCTCGGGTGTACGCGGTTTGTCCGGCGGTGTCTGGTAGCCGGTTTCAAAAATCAGGACCTCCTTGCCGCCGCTGGCTTCCCGTGCCTCGGCGATCTGATTGGCGATTTCGGCTTCGAAGCCTATCGGCGCGGCGCCGGCATTGTAGGAGGGATAGGAGTACAACCCCACGGCATCGAATCGGAAGCGTTGCGTCGATTGACTCAGGAAACCTTGCCATCCGGGGAAGCCCGGGCTCAGCGTCAACACGATCTGGGCGTTGGGGTCATGCAGATCCACGGCTTGCGACAGTGTCCTCAGGATTTCCTGGTTGATCTGTGGCGGATAGAGGCGATGCCGCCATTGCAGCAGGACATGCAGCGTGGCGATATGGAGTTCGTTTTCCAGGCCCCATGTATCCACATCATCGGCATAGCGCTCGACGACGGCATCGGCATAGCGTCCCAGCGCGGCGACGTATTGCGGCCCGTTCAGTCTGTGTGTCCACAATGGCGCCACGGGCCGCACGCGGGTGTTGTAGCCATTGCCGAGTGTACCGGCAATGCGAATCCCGTTGGCTTTGGCTGCCGCCACCAGCGCATCGAAATAACTGAAATCAAAATCGCCCCCCTGTTCCGGCTCAATGCGGCCCCAGGCAAAATCCACGCGGATCCATTGAATGCCGTTCTGGGCCATCTGGGCCAGATCATCGGGCTGTAATTCATAGCCTGGAAAATTGACATGGTAGGCAACGAGTCCCCACTGAAAATCCGCTGGCACGGGCTCGGTCGCGGGGCAAAGTGTGGCGGTTCGCGCCGGCATGGCCAGCGTCAGGCCGAGCAAGCCCAAGAGGCCGAGCCAAAGCCTGGGCCGGGCGCTGAATAATTCCTGGAGCAGCATGTTCCGTGTCATCCGTCAGTCTCCTTGTAACCGCTTGACCCATGGCAGAGGTATGAACCCGAAGTCTACTGAAGTCTACTTTTATCCGTGCGCATTTACATGACGTAATGGTTTACATGACGTATGACAGATGCAGCCATCCGGATCGGTTACGAAAGGATCACATTCGCTTGGCCGCGAGATCGATATTGATCCGGTCGCGCACACCCAGTTCGATGGTTTTTACAGCGTCATCGGGAGCGAACTGCCAAGGCAGGGGCAAGTTATCCGGCGATGCTTCGATCACATGGTTTCCGACTGCCACCAGCGGAAAAACGAATTTCCCCTGGGCATCGGTCTGCGTGGTGAATCGATCATCGAGGGTAACGGCAATATTGGCAGCCACTTGCTCCCCAGCATTGCGGCGTCCATCCCCATTCTCATCCAGAAACACCGATCCCTTGATCAGGCCCGCGGGCGATCCGGGAGCGCCGCCCAGGATGCCCGTGCGCCGACCCGCTTGGTGGGTGTAACGCAGGGTCAGGAAGAGAAACTCGGATTCCGTACTGGAGTCCAGACGACTCCGTTCGGGGAAGGGTTGGAGCACAAACGGGTTTTGGCGCGCGGCGGTACTGCGATCATAAGTGGCGAGCAGTTGCCAATGGGCATTGATCTCCCAGTTAACGCCCAAGTTGGCGAAAAATCCCGTTTCAGCTTCGGGCCCGCTACCGGCAGTGCCGCGTATCGAACCATCCAGACTCACCCGGCCAAACAGGTCATGCGAACCATAGATCACCAGTTCGGTGATCCGGCTTGTTTCGCTTCCTTTGTTTTCGACTGCCATGCCGTCGATTTCACGGAAATTGAGTGTCGTCGAGAGCCGTCCCCAGCCTGTTTCCGGGAGACTCTGATCCAGACCGATCTGCCACGAGGTCCGATCATCGCCATCCTTGGCCTGGTCAATTTGCAGGCGGGAAATGCCATAAACCGTCCGCTGGTCGCCGAAAAGATTGGCGCGATAGGCGCGGGTGTCGCCGCTGCGCACGGTCCCCGTGCCGCCGATTCCTGTACGGCTGCTGGCCTGATAGCGAAGGTTTCCGGAGCTATACACGCTGTCGGCATCGGGATCGGTGATCGGCTGCAGATAATCCAGTGAACTCCCCCAGCTCCAGCGCATCTTCTGGTGGTTGACGCGATAGTAGCCGCCTTGGGCGTCGCTGTTCATCAACTCGCCGCCCCAATTCAAACCGGGGTCGAAATGGAACAGGCCATAGTCATGCTGGAAACGGCCGATTTGCGTGTTCACGTCAAGCCAACTGCCGACGGGCGAGGTATCCAGCTTGCCGGTGTCAAGTGCAGCGGTCTGATCCAGGCCATAGTCGGTGGACAACAGGTTGAGTTGCAGGCGTGAGTGGGCTGCCTGCCATGCCCCTGTGGCAAAGAGCGATTCGGCGTTCGGCGGACTGGTTGTGAAGGCATCCTGCGTGATGCGATCCTGCGTCCTGAGCCAGGACAGTCCAATCTGCGCGTTGTCTGCCAGCGCCCAGTCGGCGCCCACGGCGCCGGTACGCCCCGTGTCGGTTTCAAATCCAGACAGACGGCCAGACTCGAATCGCCCGGGCGTACCAGCGCCCGCGACGAGTTGTATCCCGGCGGGGTGATTCCATTCGCTGACCAGGCCCAGCAGGGCCGTGCTGGGCAAGAAGAAACGGGTCTGGTTGCGTTGCAATGCCGTGAGTGGCGCGTTGACCACGCCAAGGCCATTGTTCAGTTGCCAGCCATCGTCGAGGTTCAGCCCCCGCTGCCAAAGGGTTCCGGAGGGCGCATAGGACTCGGCAAGAGATGTTTTATAAAGCCCGCCGTTAACGGAATAACTACCCCACAGTACCGTTTCCCAGAAAGCGCTTCCCGCCAGGCCATATTCCTTGCTGCGGTTGGCATCGACCGTGGTCGAAGCCCAGCTTGACTCCAGTGAATAGGATCGCGGCAGGCCACGGTCATCATAGGTATCGGCCGGGTCGGTTGGAAAGGCGGTCAGGCTTCCCGCATCGATCACGCGGTCCACATAGGACGCGGTTGAGGTGACCACGCGGGATGATTCCGTTGGATCCTTTTGCTGTGAACGGTCCTCGGCGGCCAGGGGCGCACTCACAGGCAGGCTACCGAGTTGCACGGCGAGCGCTGGATAGATGAGCCGAGCTGACGGGGCTTTCATGTGCCTCTATTCGGTGAAGACCTGGTCCATTTTCAGCTGTTGACCGGACCATTCCAGCCGACCGGAGAGCTTGATCGGAAAACTTACGGTCGGCGGTGTCTGCCCCTCGCTCACTTCCGGGTAAAGCGCCAGGGTGCGGGTCTGGCCGGGCAACACCGGAAAATTTTGGGGGACGAACACGATGTCGGTTCCGTTCGGATTACGTCCGGAAAGAAAACCTTCGAGGCGTGTCGTGCTGTTCCCGCTATTTCTGACGGTCAAGGCTGGCAGGCGACGACCCTCGATTTCGATGGAGCCGACTGTTTCGATTTCCAGGCGCGGCTCGACGGTGCCGACGGTGACATACACAATGACGGCGATCCGTCCCGAAACGGGCACCGAGAGGGCACCCACAGTCTCCGGTGCCCCCTCGAACATGAGGGCAAACCGGCATTCTTGCGCCGGCGCATCCTTGGGAACCTTGATTTCAAAGCGAAAGCGCCGTCGCGCCTTGGCGCCGAGCTGGAGATCGCGTGTTTCGAGGGCCACCCAGGGACGGCAACTGCCCTCCATCAACGGATTGTCGAACAGCAGGCCGCCATCGTTGCCATAGCGCCATTCCGCGGTTTGCACCGCCAATGCGGCAGGGGCGACGGAGACATTGGTCACTTCGACAATCTGCCGCAGGGTCTGGCCCGGCTGGGCGCGCAGTTCAAACCGTGGCGGGGAAATCAGCGCTGAAAATCCGCCCGCCGAGGCTTGCCGCAGCGGGGCGAGGCTTGCCAGCACGATACAGAGGTAAATAGCCGCCTGCTGGAGCCGGCTCCGATGGCTTCGAAACCGAGAAACACGCGCCTTGCCTTTGCCAAATGGTCCTGCTGCGACAGGTTCAGCCCGAACGGCGGCAAGCGGTTGGCGGGCTGGATCAATGGCCCATCGCCTGGGGATATGCATCATGGACGCATTCATTCATCCACCTCGATCGAAAAACGAAATTCCAGGCGTTCGGCACGTTCCAGCCGGGTGCCATCCGCCGTCAGGGTCAGCGCCAGCGTGTCTTCCAGTCGGTCAGCCGCAATGCGACCGGCATAAATCAACGCCCGTTCACCGGAGCGCAGGCTGCCCGATTGCAAGAAGCCACGCGTGGTCCAGGTTGCGGTAATGGCGCCTTCGGCGCGTGCCGGCAACGTCATGAACACCCGAGCATTGCGATCGCGCCAGGGCGCGAGCTGCAAGCGGACCAGCACGACCAGTTGACCGATCACGCGATTGCCGATGCCCTGGGACGGCGCCACCGACTCCCATTGCATTTTCAGGTTGGGCGTGAGGACCTGGCTGGCGCTGTCATCCACGGGATAGGTGGCGGCATGGGCGTCGGCGAACAGGATGCCGAGCCAGAGGACCGAGGCCATGCCGGAAAATGAGGCGAGTCGGTGTGCGATGCGGCTTTTCATGGCGTGGCCAGGGTATAGGTGACGCGACCGTTATAGGTACCTGCCGGCACAATTTGATCGTTTTGATAAAAGAACGTCAGGCAGCTTTCGCGCCAGGTATTGCGCAGGAAATTGGCGAGGAACTGGGTGCCACCGGCCACGAAGCTGCCCGCTGGAACCGGCTGCGCAGCCGTGCCGTCGCCATTGCCGCTGCTGGTCCAGCGGATTTGCGAGAAGGGAATGCTGTTGGCTGAGCTCGATAACAGTGCGGCCGGAACCTGGACGGAGAGCACGGCTGATTGGTTGGGGCTCCCAGGCCGGCGATAAAATCCGCCGATATACACCTCATTGGGCGGATTACAGAAGGTGAAGCCGTCATAGAAGCTGATGGCCTGGGTGCTGTTGCTGGTCATCGACTGATCGACGCCGGTGCCGAGGGCCGTGGCCGGAACAGACAGCGAAACCCGATTCACGGTGCTGTTGTCGAGAGGCGTGCCGCCCGAGCCAAAAAAGCCCGTAAATGAGCCATTGCCGACCTGCAAATAGACCGCCACCGGTCCCGGACTGATATCGATGATAAAAGCCTGCGCCGCCGGAGTGGTCAGTGCCGCCGCCCATCCCAAGCGCCACGCGAGCTGGGCTGCCCGCGGGCGGCGTGATGGTGACAAGGATGGGATCAGGGGGCGCATGTGTTAAACCCGGCAAAGGATCGGGCTGCGCTTCTCCCGGCCCGGAAGAAGCGCAGCAAATCTGGGAACATGCAGCGGGCCGCAAGACCAAGCCTTTGGCTGGCGAGGGCAGATGACCCGTTCTTTGCGCCAGGGGTGCCCGCTGGCCGGCGCGCGAACCCAACGGGCCCAGGGGTGCCGCGGCTTATCTGGGCCACCTCCCGATCCCGGCTCAGGGCATGGCTGCGGTGTAGGTCACCCGGCCGTTGCGGGTATTGACTCCGCCATAGGTTCCCGCCGCCGCAGTCGCTGGGTTGAGATACGCGTAGGTCCAGGTCGATTGCAGATTGGTGACCTTGGTACTGATGTTGGGGGTTGGAGTCACCGGCGAACTCGCTCCGTCGGCCAGGGTGGGATGGGCGAGCGTCCCAATGTCCGGAGTGACGGTCGTCGAGATTTGATTCCATGAAATGGTATCGCCTCCACCATTGTTGAGCGCGCCAGCCGTCGACGATGTGAGGGTAACTTGCCCATTGTTTCCAAACAGGCGGGCGGTTACGGCGCCGCCCGTCAGATCGCCGCCCGTCCCGCTGATGGGCGTGGTGGGATTGATCACGTCAGTTGCGGTGGGCGCAAAATCAATTTTGTCGACGGTGCTGCCATCAACACCAAACGTCCCGGTGCCGACCTGAAGAAACAGGACGCGGGGAATGGTGATCTGAAAATCAAGTTTTGCGCTCGCGGTGCCCGCGCCGGAGACGATGTCGGACTCTGCCAGGGCCAGTGAAGGGAGGGCCGCCAGGGACACGGCTGAAGCGATGAGTTTGAATGATGGGCGCATGATGATCCTCTATTATTTTTGGGTTGTGGCGATCGGCATTGTTCTGGCCGGTGTGGTGCCATGCTGGCTTGTCGACCAGCGAAAGGTTTATCGGTCGTGTTCATGCATACTTTAATGCTTATTTTTTTAAGCATTGCAAATACCAAAGGCTGGAGATTTCCGACGTGTACGCGAGCCCGCCATTGTCCAGTGAATAGCTCCAAAAAATAATATAAATCACTTTTTTTAGATGTTTTAATGTGTACCGGGGCCTTCGCCGCATGCGGGTTCAGGTCCACGCGAGGTGGTGGGCATACCGCATGACATCCCGATCTTCAGGGAGCGGCGCGCCCGAGGCCAGGTGCTGGGCCAGTTGAGCGGCGCTGTCCGGCGCGCGCAGGATGCCCCGGCTGCCCAGTCCGTTGAAGATCGCCAGCCAGGGCCACCTGGGGTGGCGGCCGAGGACAGGTTCACGATCGGGTGGCGCCATCCGCGTGCCGGCGCAATGCCCGAGCACCTCGATGGGCAGGGGCATCCTCAGGCGCGCGGCCAGGGCATTCAGCAGAGCTTCCCGGCCGGCATCCGTGGGCCCGGAGACGGCGCGTCCAGGATGATGGGTGGCGCCGAGCCAATAGCGTTGCCGGCCCAGCGGCACCAGTGTGAAGCCGGCGCTGATGGCGCCCGGCAGATCAATGGGAAGATGCAGGCTCAGGCTTTCGCCGCCATCGGCGTGGAGCGGCAGGCTGTGCCAGTGCGGATTTTCGCTGATGGCCGCGCCTTCACAGGACACCACGCAATCGACGGCATGTCCTTGCCAGCGCACGCCCTGGCCTCGGAAACGGATTGCTGTCCAGTCGAAGCATTCGGCGGCCTGATCCGGCATGGCCCAACGCGCCGCAGAACCTGCCAATAGTGCCGCCAGATCCAGCCGCCAGCCCTGATGGATGTCCAGGCTGCCGAAGGGCGCATGAAACGGATCCGGCCGGGTGTCGGTATGCTGCCAGACGCTCAGCCAGGGATGGCGCATGTCACGGGCGCGGCCCTGTTCCACAGCGTCCTGGCACAGTCGGCGAATGGGCATGGGTTCGACCAAGGGCTGGCCAAGCTGCGCCGCCAGGTGTTCATAATGAATGCGGGCTTGCTCGCAACGACGCGCCAGGTCGGGCGAGACGGCCAAGCGTGGCCCGGTCAGCGGATTCATCAGGCCACCAGCGGCCCGGGATGCGCCGCCCCGGGTACGCGCATCGATCGTGGCAACGCGCTGCCCGGCCCGCTCCAGTTCCCAGGCAAGCAGGGTGCCCGCGAGGCCTTGACCCACGATCAGGGTATCGATGGGGAACGCAGTGGGGCGGACAGTGGATCGCACGTAATTGGGCTCGACCAAATGCCTGACTGTACCGCGGCGCCGTCCTGCTGGATAATTTGCCGGGGTGTGGCTTTTGCACGCCATATGCCAGGCCGGGGATGTTCCATCGAACGAGCACCGATCCGGACTGAAACTGCGCCTCATGGGCGCATGCATGTCGTCCCAGGCAAAAACGAATCTTTCAAGCGTCTGACTTTAAACGATAGAGCAGGAATATCTGTATGGCTGAGTGGCTGATGTGGGTGAACGATCCAGAAGCGTGGATCGCTCTGGTGACCTTGATTCTTCTTGAGATCGTGCTCGGAATCGACAATATCGTCTTCATCTCCATCCTTTCGGATCGGCTGCCGCCAGCGCAGCGGCCGCGCGCGCGACAATTGGGCCTGGCGGTGGCCATGATCACCCGAATCCTGTTGTTGTTATCGCTGGCGTGGATGGCGCGCTTGACGACGCCGCTGATTTCGTTCATGAGTTTTGACATTTCGGGTCGGGACCTGATTCTGTTGGCCGGTGGCTTGTTCCTGCTGGTCAAGGCCACTTTGGAAATCTACGACAAGCTGGAAGGGGAGGAAGGTGAGCGGGACGCCAAGGCCATGGGTGGGTTCACGGCCGTCATCATCCAGATCGGCATCATGGATATCGTGTTTTCGCTGGATTCGGTGATCACCGCGGTGGGTATGTCGGATCACATCCCGGTGATGGTGATCGCGGTTGTTGCGGCCGTCCTGTTCATGATGGTGGCGGTCAACCCGGTGAGTAATTTCATCGATCATCATCCTTCGGTGAAGATCCTGGCATTGAGTTTCCTGATCATGATCGGCATGGTCCTGGTGGCAGAGGGACTGTCGTTCCACGTGCCCAAGGGCTATGTGTACTTCGCCATGGCGTTCTCGATATTCGTCGAGATGGTCAACATCCGCATCAAGGGTGCGCGCGCCGTGACGCCGGTGGAGTTGCGCCAGCCCTATACGGAGCATCCCCGGGACCCGTCCAAGCCGGAATAACGCCTATCGACGGAGGATAGGCCTTGGCATCAGTTCAAGGCTGTTTGCTGGATTTGAGCGGGGTGCTGCATGTCGGCAGCGCCCCACTCCCCGGTGCCCGCGAGGCAGTGAGCCGTCTGCGCCGCCTGCCGATCGGCTTGCGTTTTCTCACGAACACCAGCCGTACCCCGCATGCCCTCCTGTTGGCCCAGATGAACCAGATGGGCCTTGATATTACCGCAGGCGAACTCTTGACTGCCCCTCTGGCGACGCGCCTGGTGCTGGAACACCGAGGACTGCGGCCCTATCTCTTGATCCATCCCCACTTGCGGCCCGATTTCGCGGGCTTGCCCAGGCATCGACCCAATGCGGTGGTGGTGGGGGACGCGGGACCCTACTTCAGTTACCAAAGACTCAATTGTGCACTGCGCTTGCTGATGGAAGGCGCGCCATTGCTGGCGATTGCGCAGAACCGCTACTTCATGGCGGCCGATGGGCTGAACCTGGATGCCGGCGCCTTTGTGGCCGGGCTCGAATATGCCGCGGGGCTTCGCGCGGAAGTCATCGGCAAACCAGCGGCGGCGATGTTTCATGCCGCCTGCGCCCAACTGGGGCTGTCGCCGGATCAGGTCGTCATGGTGGGGGATGACGTGGAGGCCGATGTGCTGGGGGCGCTGGATGCCGGCTTGCAGGCGGCCTTGGTGCGTACCGGAAAATTTCGGGAGACTGATGCCGATCAATTGGGGAATGGAGCCCCTGTGTATGCTGATGTCATGGACTTCGTGGACCACTTGGAAGCCAGCCTCTGAGGCGCGCCGGGTGTCGCAAAACTGCGACGCTGGCATTTGAACATTGGGTTTCTTAAGGTGCTGCCCTAAGACCCGACAGGGAACCAGGTCAACCCTCTATTTTTCGGGAGCACGGCCGATAAACGTCATGATGGTCCGCCAGAATGCTTACCAAACAAGAACGAGCAACAGGGTCCAGGTGGCCGCAGAAAAAAAATCCCCATTCTCAATTTAAGAGGAACGAGCCATGAGTACGACTGTACTGTTCAACCTGCCGGGAGCGTCCGGACACATCAATCCTACCGTGGGACTGGTGTCTGGCTTGATCAATCGCGGCGAGCGCGTCATCTATTACGCGGGAGAGGACAGTCGTCGGCAATTCGAGGCTTTGGGCGCGACCTTTCGCACCTATGCACCGTTTTTTGAGTACCAGCACAGCGCAGCAATGGCTACTGCGCTGCTCGATGGCGCTTTCATGATGCTTGGCCAAGCCGAAAACGCGCTGGCCGGCTTGGTCCGGGTCATGGAGCAGGACAAGCCCGACTACATTCTCTACGATTCCTGTTGCCTGTTCGGAAAATACGTGGCGCAGCGCCTCGGGGTCCCCGGGATTTGCCTGGTCACCACCATCGTCAGTACGCCGCTGTTGTTGACCTCCGATCTTCCATTGGCCTGGCAGGTGGCAAAGGAACTCACGGTCGGCGTGCCGCGGGTGTTTGAGGCAGTTCGCCGCATCAAGGACCTTTTGGCCTCAGTTGGACTGAAATATCGGGGATTGCTTTATCACATGTTTGATGTATTCGCCAACGAAGGCGACCTCAACATTGTGTTCCTGAGTCCTTCCGCCCAGCCTTTTCATCAATTCTTGAAAAAGAACTATCTGCTGGTGGGCCCTTCCATCCCCGAGGGACGCGATCCGCCAGCCGATCTGCCGATCGGATTGGGTTCGGCGCTGCCTGTGATCTACGTGTCCCTCGGCACGGTCCACAACCTCAAGCAGGATTTTTACCGTCAATGCTTCAAGGCGTTTGCCGAACTGCCCTGTCATGTGGTGATGTCGGTAGGAAAGGATACGGACATTGCCGCGCTGGGGCCCATCCCGGTCAACTTTACGGTGCGCAATCGCGTGCCCCAGTTGGAAGTGCTCAAGCGGACACGGGTTTTCGTCAGCCATGGGGGCATGAACAGCATCAACGAAAGCCTATACTTCGGCGTGCCGCTGGTAATGGTGCCGCAGCAGGTTGAGCAGGGTTTCAACGCCCGCCGGGTGGAGAAACTTGGCGCGGGACGTTTGCTAAAATCCGAAAAAATCACCGTCGACAGCCTGCGTGAAGCGGTGAGCCAGGTGTTGCAGGATGAGCGATATCGACAGAACGCGGCGCAATTGGGCCAGCAAATGCAGGGCCTGGGCGGTTATGCTCGCGCGGTCGATGAAATCCTGCGTTTCGTGCATGGCGACGTCCAGCCGGCGCTACGCAAAACCGCCTGATTGTTCCTGGAGTTCATCATCGATGCAAACGAATGGATTGGACATTCGCCCTGTCCCGTTTCATTGGGGCAGGGCGCTGATCATCAGCCTGACGGTGTTCCTGCTGGCGCTGATGGTGCTGCTGTTCGCGGTGGTCACCCAGATCGGCGTGGGAACTGGTGTTGGCCATCCAGGCATGCGCATTGATGGTGTGTTGTTTGGCGCCACCATTGCCGGACCGACGGTTTCGCTGTGGCCTATTCTGGCGGGTATTGTCCTCTACCCGGTGCTGGCGGGCCGCAATTGGACACGCGTTTTGTGGGTGCTGGCCCCTGTCGTCCTGATGCTGCTGGGGAATGGGGTGAACGCCCTGTTGCAGACGATGGCGATCACCCATGTTGTGTCTCAGTTCGGCCTGGGTTTGGTCGTGGAGTGGACAGGCGAGACATGGCTGAACAGCGGGGGAAATCTTCCTGCGACTGGCGGTTTTTTTCTGGGCTTGATGCTTCTATTCAAAAACGCGGTGTTTGATCCTGTTGCGGCTTCTCGTCCGTGAGGCTGTCCAGAGCTTGCGCAATGATTCCCCGATAGCGTTCCCAGGCAGGCTTGGGACTGTGATCAGCCCGTAGCAGGCCGAAGTGACCCTCCCGCCCCGATTCCTCGGGGTTATCCAGATACTGATAGAAAAAGATTCCTGCCGCGCCCCCTTCGCGGGTGGCCTTGCTGATGGCTTGGATGTAGTCGGCCTGCAGGGCTTCCGTCCAGGGCGGGGTTTCGGTGTGCATGCCGGTTTCCAGGATGATCACCGATCGCCCCTCACTGGCTCGGCTGGCGCGTGCAATCTGGCTTTTGATGTTTTCAGCCAAGGCAAGATCGGGAACGAAACCAACGGGATAGGTGTGGACGCCGACCACATCATAATCAATGAGCTTATTCATGCGCTCGATGCCCGATTCAAACCCGGCGAGAGGCGTAATGCTGATGATGACCTCCGCATCGGGCGCGTGCGTCTGTACCGCATGAGCCAGCGTCTGCATCACCTGATCCATGAAATCCGGTGTCCAGATGCCCACACGCCAGCCAATCAGGGTATGCACATTGGGAATATTGAACTCATTTTCGAGTGCAAAACTGGGGATGCGTCCCGCAAAATGCTGCGTCGTGGTTTCGGCGTATCGCTTGAGTGCGGCGAGATACGCGGTTTCATTGAGATGCCGCGTCCAGGGCGGGGTGATGGGACGATTGCCGTTGTAGCCACCGCCAATTTTCCCCACCACCTTGAGGCCCCGCCGATTGGCGGCATCAATCAAGATGTCGAAGTAGGAAAAATCCATTGGGCCATCGCGTGTCGCCTGGATGCGCGCCCAGGCCAGATCGATGCTGAGCCAGCCAATGCCCAGATCCGCCATACGGTCGATATCCGCAGGGGTTAATTCATAGCCCGGCAAGGCAACATGATAAGCCACCAGTCCCCAGCGGAAAGCCTGGGGTTGAGTCGGTGGTGCCACGGGGGAGGGGGCGTCAGGAGGATCAGCGTGCACGGTCAAAGCAGCGAAGCCAAGCCAAAAGGCGGCCAGTAGCTGTCGAGCGCGCGGCCATTGAAAACGAGGGATCAGGGTGTGCATGGCGTATCCCCAGATTGAGGGGCATCATTCCCACGAAACAGCGCTGAAATCAAGACCATCAGCCGGCTGCGGCGCGGCGGCCGCAACCGGCTGATTTTACTTCAGGCCGCAGCCGCCATCAGGTCGGCATAACGTTGCAGATGGTAGTCGGTGGTTCCAAACATCGCGCAGAACTGGGTCAGCCGTCGGAAGTAGTGGCCGATGTCCAGCTCCTCGGTCATGCCGATGCCGCCGTGCATCTGCACGGCCTGCTGGGCAACCAGGCGCGCCTTTTCGCCGATGAATTGCTTGGCCGCCGAGACGGCCTTGTTGCGCTCCACCGGATCCGGGTCGGTCACTTTCAGGCTGGCCATGAGCAGCATGGAACGACAGGCCTCCACGGCAGTGAAGAGATCCACGGCGCGGTGCTGCAAGGCCTGGAAGGAGCCGATGGGGACGCCGAACTGCTTGCGGGTCTTGAGATATTCCACCGTCTTGCGCATGGCGGCCTGCATGGCGCCCACGGCATCCGCGCAGGCGGCGACCGTGGCCCGATCCACCGCTTCATCCAGCAGGGCAAAGCCAGCGCCTTCCGCGCCGACCAGGGCGTCACTGCCGACCTCGACGTTGTTCAGCGTGACGTTGCCGGCCTGGCCGCCGTCCATGGTGCGCATGCCCTTGATGCTCACGCCCTTGGCCGTGCTGTCCACCAGGAACAGGGAGATTCCCTGCGTGTCCAGGCGGTTGCCGCTGGTGCGCGCCGAAACGATCAGGACATCGGCGGACGGGGCGCCCAAGACAACGGCTTTCTCGCCGTTCAGGACATAGCCGTTGCCTTTCTTTTCGGCGCGGGTCTGCACATCGGCGGTATTGAAGCGGCTTTCGCGTTCCGTATAGGCCACGGCCAGGAGCTTCTCGCCACCGATCAGCGCCGGCAACAGGGCTTCTTTCTGGGCTTCGCTGCCGCCACGCTCGACCAGCCCGCCGGCCAGCACCACGGCGCTGAGGTAGGGCTCCAGCACCATGCCGGTGCCGAAGGATTCCATCACCAGCGTGATGTCGACGATGCCGCCGCCCAGCCCGCCGTGGTCTTCCGCGAAGGGAATGCCCAGCCAGCCCATTTCAGCGAATTGGCGCCAATGGTCTGGGCTGTAACCGTTGTCCATCGCCAGCACTTTCTTGCGGGCATCGAAGCTGTAGTCGTTGCGGATGAACTTGTCGACCGCATTGCGGATCAGTTTCTGTTCGTCGGAGAGATTGAAATGCATGGGGTCGTATCCTTACTTGAAGTTCAGGCCAAGGACCATCTTGGCGATCACGTTCTTTTGCACCTCGTCGCTGCCGCCGTAGATGGTCGCGGCGCGGGTGAAGGCGTAGCGCATCATGGTGGCGGAGAATTCCTCCGGCCCCACGTCGCCTTCCGCCTTCCAGGGCCAGGCATATTGGCCGGACAATTCAACACCCAGCTCCGAAAGCTGCTGCTGTACGGCCGTGCCATCCAGCTTGAGCAAGGAGGACTCCGGTCCCGGCGCCTTGCCGGCGGCAGTGGCGGCCAGGGTGCGCAGGTTGGTGTATTCCAGCGCCAGCAGGTTGATCTCGGCCTTGGCCAGCTTCTGGCGCAGGGTGGGATCGTCCATCAAGGGTGCGCCGTTGGCGCTGTTCTCGCGCGCCATGCGCTTGAGGTTGGCCATGTGCACCTTGCTGTCGGCGACACCGGCAATGGTGGTGCGCTCATGAGTCAGCAGATACTTGGCCACGGTCCAGCCCTGACCTTCCTTGCCTACCAGGTTCTTCTTGGGAACCCGCACGTCGGTGAAGAAGGTTTCGTTGAGGTGGTGCTCGCCGTCGATGGAGATGATCGGGCGCACTTCCAGGCCAGGGGTGTCCATGTCGATCAGCAGGAAGGAGATGCCTTCCTGTTTCTTGCCCTCGGTGCTGGTGCGCACCAGGCAGAAGATGCGGTTGGCCCAATGACCATAGGTGGTCCAGATCTTGGAGCCGTTGACGATGTAGTCGTCGCCGTCGGAGACTGCCATGGTCTTCAGGCTGGCCAGGTCGGAACCGGCGCCGGGCTCGGAGTAGCCCTGACACCACCAGTCCTCGCAGTTGCGGATGCGGGGCAGATAGAAATCCTTCTGCTCCTGGGTGCCATAGGCCATCAGCACCGGTCCGAGCATGATGATGCCCATGGACAGGCCGATGGGGGCATTGGCGCGGGCGCGTTCCATGTCGAAGATGTAGCGCTGGGTGGGGGTCCAGCCCGGGCCGCCGTATTCCTCGGGCCAGCCGGTGACCAGCCAGCCTTTCCCGTTCAGGATGCGCTGCCAGACCACCAGTTCATCCCGGTTCAACATCTGGCCGAGTTCAGTCTTGCGCTTGAGATCGGCGGGAAGATTCTGGGCGAACCACGCGCGGACTTCCTGCTGGAAGGCCAGCTCCTCGGGGGAAAAATCGATATTCATTCATGCTCCTTGCTTGCAAAAGGATGAACTGCTCTGCAGCCGCAGAGGATGGGGATTCGCACCGCGTTTCCGGGCAGTGGGTCGCTGCTGCAGTGAATCGCTGCTGCCTGCGGAAGCCCGCTATTTTAGCGGAAATCGCTGAAACATGGGTGTTCAAGCCGGCTGTTTTTGGTTCTGAAACACCTCCGATGCGGGCTTGATCGGACGCGGCACCTGCATTGCCGGCCGTCCTTGGCGATCACTGCCCATGGTCGTTCCTGAGTGCCCAGCTAAAGTCGAAGTTCTTGTTGGCATGCAAGTCATGGACTGCGGGCTGCGAGAGCGATCAAGGCACGCCTGGCGCGTGCCTGACCATGTGATGCGCCCTGTTCTGATCCCTTCAGGGCGGCAGATCTGCCGGATCCACTGGTCGGCCACAGTCATAGGCCAGCACAGTTTGATCGGCCAGGGTGCGAGCGATAAGCGCGGGATAGTCGTCAATGAGTTCCCGCTCCAGCGCGTCCAGATGGGCGGCCCGCGAGCGGGTGCGCGGATTGCGGCTGAGCAGGGCGCAGCAATCCTTGTACGGTTGCAGGGCAATGTCATAGGTGCCCAGACGCCGCGCCAAATCGATGATTTCCTGCTTGTCGTAGGCGATCAGGGGACGCAGGATGGGCAGGTCCGTCGCCTGGGATGTGCTGACCAGATTGTCCAGTGTCTGGGAAGCCACCTGACCCAGGCTGTCGCCTGTGATCAGCGCCCGCGCCCGTACCTGCCAGGCCAGGGCGGCGCCGGTGCGGGCGAGGAAGCGGCGAAACAGCAGCAGCCCATAGCCGTCCGCATCGCCCGGCATCTTGAGGTCAAAATGGGTGTAGGGCAGCACGAACAAGCGGCAGCGCTGAGCGTAGCGGCTGATCTGACAGGCCAGGGCCGCAACGGGGGTTTGCGCGATCTGTTGCTGGATCAGGTGGCTGGGGGTCATGTGCAGCAAATCAATGGTGCATCCGCGTTTGGCCATGAGGCAGGCGGCGACCGGGGAATCGATGCCGCCAGAGAGCAGAACCAACACATGACCGGCGCTCCCCAGCGGTAATCCGCCCAGACCGTGCTGCGCGCCGGTGTGGCAATACAGGCCATCGCCATGGATATCGACCTGAAACGTGCGGGTCGGGTTGACCAGATCCACTCGCCGCCATGGGCTGTGCAGAACCAAGTGACTGCCCAGTTCCCGCTCCAGCATCGTCGAAGACAGTTGAAATTTTTTATAGGCGCGGTTGACGCGGACCGCGAATCGACCGTCCATGGGCGGCGGATCGCTGGCCAGGGCCAGCAGGGCGTTGCGCAGCCACGCCATGGCCGCTTCTGGTTCCTGGAGCAGTTGCGGGCAATAGAGGGAAGGCGCGATGTTGACCACACCGGGAACCTCCCGCAGCCAGCCCATGATGTCGCTCATGGGCGTCGCGTCGGTGGGCGACAGGATCACGCACAAGCGGTCATGATGAAGCTGGGCAGTCGCCGCGATTCCTTCAGCTTTCAAGCGCCGGTTCACGCTGCGTTGCAGCGCCTGTTCGAAATGGATGCGATTGCGCCCCTTGAGGGCAATTTCGCCATAGTGAATCAGGATGCGCCGCTCAAAAGGACTGGGCGCGCGGAACGGATCAATCGACATTGAGAGGGAGACCGCTTGGATGGGATTTCAGGGGGCACTGTAGAGATGCGCGATCCCGGTGGCAAATGCTTGGGCGGCTATGTTCCAAGGTCAATGGAACATAAAAAAGAACCCCGCCTGTCAAGCGGGGTTCGAGTCATCCGATCCAGAACGTTTTGTTACAGGGCCTTGAGCGCGGGCTTGGGCGGATTGTCCATGCGTTTGGCAAAGGCACCAGGCCCCGATTCGCCCACCGTGGCGGGGAACCAGAGAATGACCGATAGGTCGATGTTGAGCTTGCCAACGGGCAGCTCGGTCACCCGCACGCCCATGCGGGGTAGTGCCTCGGGGAACTTTTCGGTGGCAAATTTCTTCTCCGGCTTCACGGCATCTTCGTAATAAAGTTCAGCCTTCACCGGCCAATCCGGCGGAATGCGGACTTGCATCAGGATGTCGAAGCCTTTTGCAGTTTCCAGCCAGATCCAGTTCTTGTCCGGCACCTGGATGGCGAGCTTCTTTTCCACCTCATCAATCTTGCCGTCGATCTTGCCGTACTGGCCAGTGGGGTTGAGCGCAGTAGAGAAGCGGCCGCCCCGCATGTCATTCATGTCCAGGCCGATATCGATGATCGGCTTGTTGAGCACGCGGGTGAGAATCTCGCCGCCGGGGATGTTGAGTCGCACCGGCAGGTCGATGCCCTCGTCATAGAGCGTCATGTCAGAGCGGATGAAGAAGACAGGAATGCCTGCCACGACGACGCGAATGGACAGCAGGAGGACTTCACGGATCGGGCCATGCTTGACCCCCATCAACTTGGCCTCGATGTTCTGGATGCCGACCGAGACGCGAGGCCACGACGTGATGACGCCCGTCGACAGGTCCAGGAATACCGTATCCAGTACCCGATGTTCCGGGGTTGGTCCGGCGTTGGCACGGTAATCTTCGAAGATCAGCAAGTTGTCCTTGCTTTGCTTGAAGTTGTGGAAGTTGCCCTTGAAGCGATAAGTGCTTTCATCGTAGGAGACGTACTTTGCCTTGTCCCGGGACGCGCTTCCAGTGACGAGGTAGGCGTAGCGCGTGGCGCCGTTATCGGTCAGCGCAACTTCCTGCACCAGCTTGCCTTCCGAAAGGGGTGTGGCGGTGGCATCGAAACGGTCCTTGCCCGTGTCGCGATGCATGAAGACGATTTCATCATTGGCGTCAAATTTGCCGGCGACGCCATTCACTTCGGTCTTGGAGACGCCGTCCACATACACCCAACCATCCTTGTCCCGTTCGTCGATCTGGAACGGAATGGGCACCAGTTTGCCGGCCCGTACGGCCATGACGGAAATGTCCGCGATGTCGTGTTGCTGGAGGTTTTCGGCCTGCTTGGCCTTGACGATCACCGGAGCCACCCAGGTATAGGAATTGAGACCGGAGTCCTTCGCGAGTTGATCAATTTGAGCGGTGGTGAGCCGTCTGGAGATTTCCGGACGCTCGGCCATCAGGCTGGGTTTGGCCTCCAGATCCTTGACGATCTGCTGATATTCGGTGTCTTTCACTGAGCCATATTCGCTGGCGGCAAAGGCGGGCGGGGCAAGCCCCAACACGCCGACCACCGACCAGGCGGCAAGTCGCGCTTTCATCTTCTGTGTCTCCTTGACGGTGAAGGGTTTCTCGTTCCATGGAACCCTGTTGTCTGTCATCGCCAGCCGCTGGATCAGGCGGCTCCGCGTCGGCCAATGCAGACATCCATGCTAGTAAAGGTTGTGTTGTTGATCTTGTCAAATGACGCTACAAAGACAAATCTGATGGGCTGGCAAGGCGCCCAAGGCGCTTCTTGTCCGCGGTTCATGCAGAGTTGACGTGAGCGGGAAGCGGTCCCACGGTTTCGCGGTCAGGCGACAGCAGGTAAGGCGAGGGTGAAGGGACGGAGATCCTGGGCATCGACCCACAGACCACGACCCTCCCGATACCAATCCCCGAGGTCGATACGCAGGCGCCCGGCATCGGTGCCGTCCAGGCGGTGGATGGCGGGACGATGCGTATGGCCATGAATCAGCCACTGCGCCCCAGAGCGACGAAGCAGTGACTGTGCGGCGGCCGCATCGACATCCATCGCAGTCGCGGCCTTGCGGCGCACCGCCGCCTGCGTGCGCTCGCGCAGGCGCGCCGCGAGTTGGCGCCGGCGATGCCGGGGGAGCGCGAGGAATAGCTGCTGCAGGACCCGGTTGCGCACCACCCGCCGGTAGCGCTGGTAACCGACATCGGCCGTGCACAACAGATCGCCATGGGTGAGCACCACCCGATGACCATGCAGATCGATCACTGTGGGATCGTCGAGCAGGGTCACGCCAGTGCGGCGGGCAAATCCGGCGCCGATAAGGAAATCCCGGTTGCCGTGCTGGAAAAACACGGGCACGCCGCTACCCGACAAGGCCTTGAGCGCCTCCAGTACCGGTTCGAACTCGGTGGGCGCGGCATCATCGCCCACCCAGTACTCGAACAGATCGCCCAGGATATAGACCGCTGCCGCCTGTCGGGCCGGCCCCGCCAGCAGGGCGATCAGGGTGTCCTGGATCGCCGGCCGGGCGGGGCTGAGGTGAATATCCGAAAACAGCAGCGTGGCGGGCACGGTGTCAGGGCGTGATGCGCTTCGCTGATTCAATGAGGACCGCTGTCTTGGGGACGTCCTGATGCGGACCGCTGGAGCCGGTCGGAACCTGGGCAATCTTGTTCACCACGTCCATGCCCGAGACGACTTCACCAAACACGGCATAGCCGAAGCCCTGGGGGGTCGGCGCGGTGTGGTTCAGAAAGCCGTTGTCGGTCAGGTTGATGAAGAATTGGGCCGTGGCCGAGTGGGGCGCGTTGGTGCGTGCCATTGCCAGGGTGCCGGTACGATTGGGCGTGTCGGCACGCGCTTCGTTGGGGATGGGCGCCTGGGTGGGGCGCTGGTTCATCTTCGCGTCCATGCCGCCGCCCTGGATCATGAAGCCGGGGATCACGCGGTGAAACACCGTGCCGTCGTAGGAGCCGGCATCCACATAGGCGAGAAAATTCTTCACCGTCTCGGGCGCGCGATCGGGGTAGAGCACCACGTCGATGGTGCCCATCGTGGTTTCCAGGCGCACCCGCGGGGCGGGCGCACTGCCCGGGCCCGGTTCGGCTGCGGCCGGCTGGGCCAGTAACATCAGCATCGTCGACAACATTCCCAATCTCCGCATGGCTTAAGAACTCCCAATGGACCGGCCGCCATCATACGGCGCCATCCCGTGGGGGCCAAGCAGGCGGGGTCCGGATGCTGCGATTTGGCTGGTATGATTGGCCCCTTTACCCCGTTTGTGGAGCCTGTTCGCGTGCTCAAGACCCGCTTTGCCCCCAGCCCAACCGGACAGATGCACCTGGGCAATGCCCGGACGGCCCTGTTCAGCGCCCTGCTGGCGCGTCATGCGGGCGGGCATTTCGTGCTGCGGGTAGAGGATACCGATGCGGCGCGCAGCGAGGTCGTGCATGCGCAGGCGCTGCTTGAGGACCTCGCCTGGCTGGGGTTGCACTGGGATGAGGGCCCGTTCTACCAGTCCCGGCGTCAGGACATTTATGCGATCCACTTCGGGCGCCTGCAGCGCGCTGGGCAGCTCTACCCTTGTTTTTGCACCCCCGAGGCCTTGACACAGAGCCGCCAGCAACAAGTCGCGGCCGGTCAACCACCGCGCTATGACGGTCGCTGCGCCCGTTTGTCGCCGCAGGAGGCGTCCCGACGTCTGGAGCAAGGCGAGCCTGCGGCGCTGCGGTTTCGCGTCCCGACAGCGGCGACCGTGGCGTTCGAGGATCTGATTCGTGGGCCCCAGCGCTTTGAGACGGCAAGCATCGGGGATTTCGTCATTCGGCGCACCGATGGCACGCCGGCGTTTTTCTTCAGCAATGCCGTGGATGATGCTGAAATGGGCATCACCCATGTGTTGCGTGGCGAAGACCACCTCAGCAACACCCCGCGCCAGATCCTGCTGTTGGAGGCATTGCAACTCGCCATTCCCCGCTATGGCCACCTGCCTCTGATCACTGGCGATGACGGCGCGCCGCTGTCCAAGCGCAACGGCAGCCAGAGCCTGGCCCAGTTGCGGGCAGCGGGTTATCTTCCGCTGGCGCTGGTCAATTACCTCGCCCGCCTCGGGCATCATCTGGACGCGCCGGGTCTGCTGTCCATCGATGCGCTGGCGGCGGGCTTCGATCTGGCCGCCATCGGCCGGGCGCCGGCCCGCTTCGACCCGGTTCAATTGGGCTACTACCAGAAACTGGCTGTGGCTGCCTTGGACAGTGATGCTTTCCTGGCGTTTGTTGGGGAGGGGACCAAGTGCATTCCCGAGCATCTTAAGGTCGATTTTGCCCGCGCCGTGGCGCCCAACGTGGCCTTTCCCGCAGAGGGCCAGAGGTGGGTGGACTGCCTGTTTACGGACCGTCCGCCGGATAACCTGCCGCCGGATGCGCTGCAGGCGGCGGGGGCGGATTTCTTTCATCTGGCGGCTGAATTGTTCGAGGCGCATGAGGGGGATGCCACCGCCTGGACCCGCGCCATCCGGGAACGATCAGGCCGCAGCGGCAAGGCCTTGTTCATTCCTCTGCGCCTGGCACTCACGGGCCGGGAACATGGCCCGGAGTTGCGCGATCTGTTGGCGCTGATGTCGCCCGGAAGGGTGCGATGCAGGCTCCATGCGGCTGAAGCGATCTGCCGCGCCCCTGCTGTACAACAATAAGGAAGCGTGATGAACGCCCTGAGCATTCACAACAGCCTGACCGGCACCAAGATTCCCTTCCAGCCGCTGCACCCCGGTCGGGTGGGCATGTATGTCTGCGGCATGACGGTCTATGACTACTGCCACCTGGGCCATGCCCGCGTGCTGGTGGCCTTCGATGTGGTGGCCCGCTATCTGCGCCATCTGGGTTATGCCCTGACCTATGTGCGCAACATCACCGACATCGACGACAAGATCATCCGCCGCGCCGCCGAGAATGGGGAACCCATCGGGGCGCTCACCGAACGCTTCATCCAGGCCATGGAGGAAGACGCCGTCGCCCTGGGTGTCATGCCCCCCGATCAGCAGCCCCGGGCCACCGCCCATATCGACGACATTGTGGCGATGATTGCCACCTTGGTGGACAAGGGTTACGCCTATGTCGGCAGCACCGGGGACGTGCTCTATGACGTGAGCCGCTTTGACGGCTATGGCAAGCTGTCCGGCCGGCGACCGGAAGAACTGCTGGCCGGGGCGCGGGTGGAGGTGGATGCGGGCAAGGCCGATCCCCTTGATTTTGTACTTTGGAAACAGGCCAAGCCCGATGAGCCGGCCTGGGACTCGCCCTGGGGGTTGGGGCGTCCGGGCTGGCACATCGAATGCTCTGCCATGGCCACGCATTGCCTGGGGGCGCATTTCGATCTCCACGGTGGCGGCATGGATCTCCAGTTTCCCCATCATGAGAACGAGATTGCTCAGAGCGAGGCTGCGACCGGCGAGCCTTTCGTGGAGACCTGGATGCATGTGGGCTTCGTCCAGGTGGGCGAAGAGAAAATGGCCAAGTCATTGGGGAATTTCACCACCATCCGCGCCGTGTTGGCGCGTTATGCCGGCGAAGTACTGCGCTTCTTCATCCTCGGCAGTCACTACCGTAGCCCCTTGAGTTATAGCGAATCCCAACTGGAGTCCGCCCGCGAGGGCCTGGGGCGGCTTTACCAGAGCCTGCGGGGATTGCCGCCATCGGATTGCATCGAAACAGGCGCCTTCGGCACGGCGTTTACCGATGCCATGAACGATGATTTCAACACCCCTCGGGCGGTCGCCGCGCTGTTCGATATGGCTCGCGAAATCAATCGGCTGCGCGCGATTGACCCGGATCGGGCGGCCGCCCTGGGCGCCGGGCTGCGGGCGCTGGGCGGGGTGCTGGGCTTGCTGGAAATGCCGGTGGAAGCGTACCTGCAGGGTCAGGCATCGGGCTCCGATGGGCTGGATGCCGCCGCCATCGAGGCCTTGATCCAGGCCCGCACCGCGGCGCGGGCGCGCAAGGACTGGGCCGAGGCCGATCGCCTGCGCGATGCGCTGGTGCAGGGCGGCGTGGTCCTGGAGGATGGCGCCGGCGGGACGATCTGGCGGCGGGGCTGAAGCCTCGCTCCGGTCTCGTCAGGCTGGCAGCGGCGGGAGTTGTTCCCTGTCGGCGTAGGCATCCAGGGTGTTCTGCAACAGCATGGCCACGGTCATCGGGCCGACGCCGCCGGGAACCGGGGTGATCCAGGCGGCCCGCTCCCGCGCCGCCTCGGGTTCCACATCGCCCACAAGCCGACCATCGGGCAGGCGGTTGATGCCGACATCAATCACGATCGACCCCGGTCGCACCCATGTGCCCGGAATCAGGTGCGGCTTGCCCACCGCCGCCACCAGAACCTCCGCGTCGCCTACCCGTGCCTGCAGGTCGAGGGTAAAACGGTGGCAGACCGTGACCGTGGCGCCAGCCAATAGCAATTCGAGCGCCACCGGCCGGCCAACGATATTGGACGCGCCCACCACCACGGCTCGGCACCCGCGCAGGTCCACGCCTGTGGCGGTCAACAGCGCCATGATGCCGCGCGGTGTGCAGGGGCGCAGCAGCGGCAGGCGCAGGGCCAGCCGACCCATGTTGTAGGGATGGAAGCCATCGACATCCTTGGCGGGATCGATGCGCTCGATGACCGCCTCGCTGTCCATATGGGGTGGCAAGGGTAATTGCACGAGGATACCGTCCACCGTTGGGTCGGCATTCAGCGTCTCGATCAGCGCCAGGAGGTCGACCTGGGACGTGGTCGTCGGGAGATGATGGTGGCGGGACTCCAGGCCGGCGGCTTCGCAGGCGGCGCGCTTGTTGCGGACATAGACTTCGGACGCCGGGTCATTGCCCACCAGGATCACCGCCAACCCGGGTGCGCGCCGACCTTCGGCCCGCCAGACAGCGACCTGGGCCTGGATGCGCTGGCGCAGGCTTTGGGCAAGAGCCTTGCCATCAAGAATATGCGCGTTCATGGGCAATCCCTGCGTGCATGGTGGATGGGACGCTGACAACGAAAGGCGGGAGTGGCATCAACGCGAACCGGCAGGGGGAGCGAATGGGCGGCGATTTTCGCATGGCGGCCGAAGACGCAGCAAGCGCGTGCCCGGTGAATTGACGTCGCACGGGGCAGCCGCTATGATCCGCTTTCTTCATGTTTTTGGTGTTTTTCCCATGCCCATGCGGCAGGGCCGAACCTCGAATGAGTCGCTCGGGGTATAGCGCAGCCTGGTAGCGCACCTGCTTTGGGAGCAGGGTGTCGGGGGTTCAAATCCCTCTACCCCGACCATTCCCACCGGGGTGTCCAATAGAGCGCCTGTAGCTCAACCGGACAGAGCATCGGCCTTCTAAGCCGAGGGTTGCAGGTTCAAGTCCTGCCAGGCGCGCCACTCCCGCCAGGGACTTGGCCGCCGATTCAAATCAATCAATGGTGGACGTAGCTCAGTCGGTAGAGCTCTGGATTGTGATTCCAGCGGTCGTGGGTTCGAGCCCCATCGTCCACCCCATCCCCCCGAAATTTCTCGCCAGTCGTGATGTGATGTCGCTGTACCCAGTCGGTACATGATTGCCTTGCGCGAGTGAGCTTTGCGCTCAAATTGCTTCGGATCATGGCGGCGCTTGCCAACCCGCCTGTTTTCCACCCCTACACCCTTGAGTATCGTCTTGCGTCCGCGATTGATTCCGGTCGGCCGATAAAATAATACAAACGATAATCACTATCGTTGACGTTACTGGCAGTGCCGGCTATGATCCTGATCTGGTGACAGCGTTGATTCACGCCACGATTGGTTTTTCATCGCCCGTTGAACGGGATCTGAACGTTTGCCCGGCGCCGTCCCAGGACGCGTAGCGGTGACGAGGACCGCGGGCGGTAAACGCAGTTGGGCGGCGCCGGTTCCGGCGAGGTCTCAAAGTGATTTTGGATGCATGGGATGAGGTCGCCATGAGTGCAACCCTTATCGTGCCAACCGGGAATTGATGGAATCCCAGAGATGACGAAAGCCCAACTGTCACGCTAACCAGTGCCTGTGCGCCCATCGCCTGAAGTGAAATCGGAAACGCTGTTTGGCGGTGCGCGAGAGCTTCGCATCCATCACGCCGGCGAAGTTTATCGATTGCAGCTTACGGCCTCCGGCAAATTGCTGCTGACCAAATAGCAATGACTTGACGACATCAACGGTCTCCGCCAGCCAAAGGGTCCTCCCGAGTAGCCAGCCCGCGCGTCCTTCGCGCCAGTGGTTAGTGAAATACTTGGAAGCTTGGGAACCCTTATGAAAATCAATGCGCCATCACGAAAGAATGTCTCCTTGTCGCTGGCCGTGGCAGCGCTGTATCCCGCCTTGTCCGTGGCCACTGAATCAGCGGCCGTGCTGCCGGAGGTGGAAGTTCAGGGCGAGGCCGTCGACAGTGGTTACCGCACGGAAAGCAGCCGCAGCGCCACGCGCACCGAGACCCCGCTACGCGACATTCCCCAGGCGGTCACGGTGGTACCGGAAGCGCTGATCGAAGCACAGGCCGCATTCAGCTTGCGCGATGCCCTGCGCAATGTGCCGGGTTTGACCCTTGCGGCCGGTGAGGGTGGTCGCACGGGTGACTCGATCACCTTGCGGGGTTTCTCCGCCAATTCGGACACTTATCTTGATGGCGCCAAGGACAATGGCCAGTATTTCAGGGATACGTTTTTCCTGGAGGGGGTGGACGTGCTCAAGGGGCCGTCCTCGATGTTGTTCGGACGCGGTACCACGGGCGGTATTGTCAACCTGCTTTCCAAGCAAGCGCATGCGGGCGACGATTTTTCCGCCGACCTGAGCCTCGGCAGCTATGATCTGCGCCGCTTGTCCGCGGACGCGAATCTCGGAAACGACCAGCTGGCCGGGCGCGTGAGCGCGCTCTACCACGATGCCGACAGCTTCCGTGATCAGAATTTCCTGGAGCGCAAGGCCATTGCCCCGGCGGGTCGGTTGCAATTGGGCAGCGACAGCTTCTTCACCCTTCAGGGTCTCTACCAGCAGGAGGATTCGGTCTTCGACTATGGTGTGCCGATGTTCCGGGGGCGTCCAGCGGATGTCGGACGCGATACCTTCTATGGTTTTGCCGACGATCGCTTCCAGCAATTCGACGTGGCCATGACCACGGCCGTGCTGGATCTGGGGCTGGCCGACAATCTGCGCTTGCGCAATACGACCCGCTACGGCGATTACCAACGCGATTACCGCACGCATCTCTTCGGGGAGGTGACGGATGTGGGTTTTGGCTCGACCGTGGCACGCACCCAGGCATTGCGCGCCAGTGGACAACAGAATCTCATCAACCAGACCGACTTGATCCTGACAGGCGAGTGGCTTGGCCATGAGCACACGCTTCTGGTCGGCGCTGAACTCGCTCGGGAAGACTACGATTTCCGCAGCAAGAACTCGACGGATGTTGCATCGATTGCAATCTTCGATCCGGTATCCGATGCCAGCGTTGGGGTCGGTCGCGCCAACGATCTGGATGGGACGCTGGCGACGGATCGCGACACCCTGGCCAAGACCCAGGCGCTGTATATGCAGGAACAATTGGCGCTCAATGAGCGGTGGAAGTTGATTGGCGGCGCGCGCTTCGACCGATTCCAGGCGGATTTCGATGATCGATTGAGTCAGGACCGGCTGTCCGAGGATACCCATTTCCTGAGTCCACGCGCCGGCGTGATCTGGCAACCGAGTGAGTTCTCGTCCTGGTATGTGAGCGCGGGGCAGTCTTTCAACCCATCGGCGGAAACATTCACCCTCAGTGCGGCAACGGCGGATCTTTCTCCCGAAGAATCGACCAACTATGAATTCGGGACCAAGCAAGAGTTGCTGGATGGCCGCATGGGATTGGCGGCAGCGATCTTCAGGCTCGACAAGGACAAGGCGCGCACACCGGATCCCGACGATCCCAGCCTGACCATTCTAGCCGGCCAGCAGATCACCAATGGCCTGGAAGTCGAGTTGAGCGGCAAGATCACGGATACCGTGAGCGCATTTGCAAGTGCGGCCTGGCTGGATGCCGAGATCACCCGTTCGAACTCGCTGCAGGATGGCGTTCCGATCGAAGGCAATCGGCCGCCCAATGTGGCCCGCCAGCAGGGCGTGGTCTGGGCGGACTGGGCTTTCGCGCCAAACTGGAATCTGGGCGGCGGCGTGTATTTTGTCTCATCGCGCTACACCGACAACGGCAACACCGCCCAACTGCCAGGCTATGAACGTGTGGACCTGATGCTGGGTTATGAGCTGCCGCACTGGGCCATCCAGCTCAATGTCCAGAACCTCACCGACGAAACGTATTACGAATCGGGCCAGCTTCGATCGGCCTTGCCCGGATCGCCCCGCGCGGCCATCCTCTCGCTGAAAGTGCCACTGTGACCGTTGAACGGGAAAATTCCATGGCAGCTGACCGAGGAAAGCGTTAAATGGGACCGGCGACAGTGGCGTGGATCGCTCGCCTGCATGGCTGGATTGGGTTGTGGGGCGCCGTGCTCGGATTGCTGTTCGGCGTGTCCGGGTTTGTGCTCAACCATCGCGCCGTGCTGAAGCTTGACCTGATGGCCTATGCGCCCACTCACCAGCGCATCGAGGTGCCGTCGACGGCGGGCGCAAGTCCCCAGGCGCTGGCGGCCTGGTTACCCGGCGCGCTTGCGCTACCGCAGGCAAAGGTGCGTATTCCGGATGAGAAACGTCGCCCCACAGCCGAACCGGTAGCCGCCACCGAGCGGGGGAAGCGCTGGAATGTGACGCTCAACACGCCACAGGAGCGGGTGCAGGTGATTTATTGGGCCGGTGAACCGCGTGCTGAGGTGACGCGCGAGCGCGCCAATTTCTTCGCCACGTTGGCCCGCCTGCACACCGGAGCAGGGCTTGGGGCGGGCTGGGTATTGTTTGCCGATTCCCTGGCCGGGGCCATGATTGCCTTGACCTTGAGCGGCGTCCTGCTGTGGACCAAACTGCATCCGGGGCGGCTGTTGGCTGTTGGTCTGGTGGGTGGAAGTACGGTGCTCGGGACCATCCTCGTATTCTGGGCACTCTGATGTTGATCGTCATCCCGCGACTCCTGGACGACTCGGCGTTGGCTCGTGCGCAGGCGTTATTGGACTCGGCATCGTTTGGCGATGGTCGTGTCACCGCCGGCACACTGGCTGCATCCGCGAAACAGAACCTCCAGTTGCCGTCCGACGCACCCCAGACTCGGGCCCTCCAGGCCTTGATAGGCGCCGCGCTGGAGGCTTCGGTTGATTTCGTCAGTGCCGCCTTGCCACGGCGGGTCCATCCTGCCCTGATCAACCGCTACCTGCCCGGCATGGCCTTTGGCGCCCATGTCGACAATGCCATCCGCTTTGATGATATTCCCCTGCGCGCCGATCTTGCGGCAACCCTGTTTTTGAACGCACCAGAACACTACGACGGCGGCGCGCTCGCCATTGACGACAGCTATGGCGCGCGCGCGGTAAAGGGTAATGCCGGCGATCTGGTGCTCTATCCGGCGAGCAGCATCCATGCGGTACAGCCAATCACGCGGGGGCGCCGCGATGTGGCGGTATTGTGGGTGCAGAGTCTGGTGCGCGAAGCCGGTCAGCGACGCGCCCTGTACGAGCTGGATTGTGCGATTCGTTCGTTACGCGAGCGCGCCCCAGAAAGCCCTGAAATCCTCAGTTTGACAGGGGTTTACCATAATCTGCTGCGCGCGGCAGCAGAGCTCTGAAAATCCCTTCATTCGAAGGTGTGGGCCATTTTTAACCCCTCTTCGGCACCCTTTGTCTCCCAACACGCGAATCTGAAAGCTTGTCGCTTTTTGGCGGTTTTCATCCGAAAGGCACGTCCAAATTGCATGCGGTAGCATGGAGCCGATAACCTGCCTGGCGGATCACGATAAAACCGTTGAAGAGGGGATGGCATTGGAGGGACAAGCCTTTGGGAATTCGGCACTCGCGCTTGCGGTCGGCTTGTTGATCGGCCTGGAGCGGGGATGGCAATCCCGGACCCTGGCGGAAGGAGAACGCATCGCCGGTCTGCGCACCTTTGGCTTGCTTGGATTGCTCGGCGGCGTGGCAAGTCTGCTGAGCGAAGCGTTCGGCGGCGGGATCCTGGTTGCAATGATCCTGGCCGTGGCTGCAGTACTGGGTGGGGCCTATCTGCTGCGATTCCAATCAACCCTGGTGGCCAGCGCCACCACCACCATTGCGGCGCTGCTGACCCTGGGATTCGGGGCACTGGCCGGGGTTGGTGAATTGGAACTTGCTGCCGCCGGGGCGGTGACCACCAGCCTGGTGCTCAACCTCAAGCCCACGCTTCATGCCGGTTTGCAGCGGCTGGAGGCGAGCGAACTACAGGCCACGCTGAATTTGCTGCTGATCTCGGTGGTATTGCTGCCCGTCCTGCCCGATCGGGGTTATGGACCCTGGGCGGTATTCAATCCCTATCGCCTGTGGTGGATGGTGGTCCTCATTGCCGGGATTTCGTTTGGCGGTTACTTTGCCGTCAAACTATTGGGCCCGGGTCGTGGCATTCCGCTGACGGGTCTGCTGGGTGGCTTGAGTTCCTCGACGGCGGTAACCTTGAATCTGGCCCGACTGGCGCGCTCGCACCCGGACTGGAGCCCCGTCCTGGCGAGCGGGATTCTGGTGGCCTGCGGCACCATGTTTCCGCGCATCCTGCTGGTTTCCGGCCTGTTGTATCCCCCGTTGCTGGTGCGATTGGCGCCGCCGCTGGCGGCGATGGCGCTGGCAACCTATGCGGGTGCAGGCGTTTTCTGGTGGCTGCAGCGGCAGGTCGTTCAAAGTGCCACCTTGCCGCTCAGCAACCCGTTTCAATTGGGCACGGCCTTACGTTTTGGCGCTTTGCTGGCGGGGATACTGCTGGCCGCCGAATGGATCCGAAGTCTGTGGGGGGAGCAGGGCCTGTATGCGCTGGCGATGATTTCTGGCTTGACCGATGTGGACGCGATCACCTTGTCGTTGGCACGCATGGGGCGTGAAGGACTGGCGCTGGATACCGTCGTCTGGGGTATTTTACTGGCGGCCATGACCAACAACCTGGTCAAGGCCGGCTTGGCAGTGGCCCTGGGCGGCCGGGCTGTGGGTAGCCGCGTATCCATGACCCTGATGGGCGCCTTGCTATCGGGTCTGGCCGTAGAGTATGGGCTTCCCACGAGTTGATTGCAGGTCACAAGACGTGTAGCGACATCCAGCCGCAATGGAAATCACACTCTCGAAACGCTGATCAATTGACCCAAACCGGCATGGGAGCGTTGATGGCGCCGATCGCCGGCTGGAGATGGGTCGTCAAGCTCCTGCGGAGGTAGACAGAAGCCTTTTCATCTGTGACTGGCTTGGCGTTGCCCTCAGCTGGCGCTGGCCTGCTGGGCGTAGAAACGCTGTTTATCCTCGTACATGCGCCGATCCGCAACGATCAGGATCTGTTCCGGACCGCAATCATCACTGCATGCGGCCCCGATGCTCAGACTGATGGGCAACAATTGTCCATCTTTCAGTTTCAACGGCCGCTCACTCACTTGCTCGCGAATCCGTTCGGCCAAGCGGTCGGCCTGTTCTTGCCGGCTGGCCGGGCACAGGATGGCGAATTCATCACCGCCGATTCGGCAGACAATGTCCTCCGAGCGGCAAGCGGCCTTGAGCAACTGGGCAACCCGGATGATGAGTTGATCTCCAGTCAGATGCCCATGGCCATCGTTGGCGGGTTTGAGGCCATTGATGTCGATCATGAGCAGGGAAAAATCCATCGCGGGCGTTTGACGCTTGGCGTCCTGGTGTGCCTCTAGGGTGTTCTGAAAATGGCTGCGGTTGAAAATGCCGGTAAGGCCGTCGGTATTGGCGAGTTGCGTCAGCTCCATGCGCAGCAGGTGATTTTCCACGCCCGCTGCCAACTGATCCCGAAACAACTCGACTGCCTTGTGGGATTCTTGCGGCAGATCCTCACCTTTGACGACCATGTGTCCGATGATCCGATCCATGCGATTCCAAAGCGGGAACACGGTCCACCGCAACGATGCGTCCGCGGGAGTAGACAGCGCGTTGAGTTGCTCGAACAGTTGTTCCGGATGGCCGGTCAACAGCAGATCACTGTGGAGCAACAACGTGCGTTGTTCCGCTTCCGATAGCCCTGGGGCAATCAGATGACGAACCACATTGCGCCGCCTGCCGTACACCAGTAATGCAAAATGGTGCTGTCGGAATAAATGCTGCAAATGTTGGATGGTCCCTTCCAGCAGTTCGACCAGGTCTTCTTTCTGCTGCATCACCAGGCTGGCGTCCAGCAGCCCGCTCAGGATATCGCGCTGGCGCTCACTGTCGGCGCGGCTGCGGTCGGATTCTTCCTGCTTGTCGATGAGGATGTAGGCGATCTTCAGGAAAACCCACATCAGGGGAATTGAGATGACCGAAGCAGTCCCAAAGGCGGCGACCAGGATGCCCGTGGTGAATCGACCTTCCACCATGTAATAAAACAGCGGGGCAATGCCTACCGCTGCTGAAACCACAACGGCATAGATAGCCAGCGCCAGCGCCCATTGCGACTGGCGGAATACCCAGCGCTGCAGTCGCATCAATGTGTCGGATGGGGATGGCATCGGCAACCTGATTGGATCTTGTGGAAACCAAGGCTCTAATTCGTCCAAAGATCGGCAGCAATCGGTTTTACTTGAGGTCGTGCTGCGTTCTGGGACCACCCAGCGCCTGGTGCAGAACGAAGCGACCTTCCTTCGGAGCTGGGAATGGGGCGGGCGCTGGGCGCAGGTGATTCTGCCACCGGATCGACTCCCCGCTGAGCCGGATCCGGGGCGCTATCTGTCGGCCGCCTGGTCGCTGGAATCGGTAGGTCCGCGCGCTGCCGCTCGAAGTGCCTATGCGGCGGCCGCCAGGCAATGGCCTGATCAAGAGCTGTCCTGGTTGGCATGGTCGAATCTTTTGATTGGCGATAAAGAAAGCGCTACCGCGTTAGCGGTCCTGGATGAGGGTCTGCAATACAATCCTCAGAGCGACGTCCTGCAACTCAATCGCGCCACGCTGCTGCTTGATCGGGGCCAGCAGGAAGAAGCCTTGCGCATCGCCCGCGCAGTGGCTGGGCGCTCTGGCCCCTGGCAAGCACAGGCGCATGACTTGCTGCTGGAGATTGAAAACGCCGGGACCCCAAACGTTTCGCGCCCGGCGGCAGGATCACCCTGACGCCAAGTGACTGAGTTTTCGCTTCCTGAATGCGATTCCCCACGCCCCT
>PKDC01000036.1 GCA_002862435.1 Pseudomonadota bacterium
CTTCAAACGCCGCGCCTGGCACGCGGGCGTTTCCGTGTTTCAGGACCGACCCCGCTGCAATGACTACAGCATCGGCATCGAACTGGAGGGGACTGATGCGGCGCCCTATGCCGACATCCAGTACGCGCGACTCATCGCCGTGACGCGCGCCCTGATGCGTGCCTATCCCGCGATCACCCTCGATCGGGTGGTCGGACACTGCGATATCGCCCCGGAACGCAAGACCGATCCTGGCCCAGCCTTTGACTGGAACCGGCTGCGCTACGGCCTTGCGATGTAAAGATGGGTGGTGAAAGGTGCCGGTCTGGTCACTGTGACCAGAGGCTGGCATCCAGTCCCCGGAGGTCGGCAGCGAGTTTGAACACCGCTTCGGTTGTGACTGTCTCGGCCCGGCGCGCGCGGAAGCGGCAATGACCGCCTTCCCGGCCGCATCCGGTCCCGGTCATACGGTTTTACCAAAGGTGCCGCAGGGGGGCGCCCCCACCTATCCCATGCAATCCGCTGCCTCAGCCGGTGATGGCGCCTTCGCTGGCGCTGGAAACCAGCTTGGCGTACTTGGCCAGTACCGTGCCGGGCTTCTCCTCCCGCGTGGGCGCGTTCCAGGCTGCCCGTCGCCGGGCGAGTTCGGCCTCCTCCAGATGCACGTCCAGGCGCTGGTGGTCGGCGTCGATGGTGATCTGGTCGCCTTCCTGCAACAAACCGATGGGGCCGCCGACCGCAGCCTCCGGTGCCACATGGCCGACCACCAGGCCATAGGTGCCGCCGGAGAAGCGCCCATCGGTGATCAAGCCCACGCTATCGCCCAATCCGGCGCCGATCAGCGCGGAGGTGGGGGAGAGCATCTCGCGCATGCCCGGCCCGCCCTTGGGGCCTTCGTAGCGAATCACGACCACATCGCCGGCCTTGATCTGGTTGTCCAGGATGGCGGCCATGGCGGCTTCTTCGGAATCAAAGACTCTCGCCGGGCCGGTGAGGTGACGTTGCTTGATGCCCGACACCTTCGCGACGGCGCCTTCGGGGGCGAGGTTGCCCTTGAGCACGGCCAGATGTCCTTCGGCATAAACCGGATCGCTCCAGGGCCGAATCACCGCTTGGTTGGAATCAGGCTCAGCGGGCACCTCGGCCAGGGTTTCGGCCAGGGTCTGGCCGGACAGGGTGAGCGCGTCGCCATGCAGCAGGCCATGGTCCAGCAGCATGCGCATGACCTGTGGCACGCCACCGGCGCGGTGGAACTCGGTGGTGACGAAGCGGCCGGAGGGCTTGAGGTCGCACAAGACCGGGACGCGGCGGCGGATGACCTCGAAATCGTCGATGGTGAGCGGCACCTCGGCGGCGCGGGCGATGGCCAGCAGGTGCAGCACGGCGTTGGTGGAGCCGCCGATGGCCATGACCACGGCGATGGCATTCTCGAACGCCTTGCGGGTCAGCAGGTCACGGGGGCGGATGTTGAGCTCGATGGCGCGCACCAGCGCGCGGGCCGAGGCGCCGGCGCTGTCGGCTTTCTCCCCATCCTCGGCGGCCATGGTGGAGGAATGGGACAGGCTGATGCCCATGGCCTCGAACGCCGAGGACATGGTGTTGGCGGTGTACATGCCGCCACAGGCGCCGGCGCCGGGGCAGGCATGGCGCTCCACGTCCAGCAGGGCCGCATCGTCAATCTTGTGGGCGGTATAGGCGCCCACGGCCTCGAAGGCGCTGACGATGGTCAGGTCGCGGCCATGCAGATGACCGGGCTTGATGGTCCCGCCGTAGACGAAGACGGCGGGGATGTTCAACCGCGCGATGGCCATCATGGCGCCGGGCATGTTCTTGTCGCAGCCGCCGATGGCGATGAGACCATCCATGAGCTGGCCGTTGCAGACGGTTTCGATGGAATCGGCGATCACCTCGCGCGAGACCAGGGAATAGCGCATCCCCGGCGTGCCCATGGAAATGCCGTCCGAGATGGTGATGGTGCCGAACATCTGCGGCATGACGCCCGCCTCGCGCAGCGCCCATTCGGCGCGCGTGGCCAGGGTGTTCAGGCCCATGTTGCAAGGGGTGATGGTGCTGAAGCCGTTGGCGATGCCCACCACCGGCTTGTTGAAATCGCCATCCTTGAAGCCCACGGCGCGCAGCATGGCGCGATTGGGGGTGCGCTGGGCGCCCTGGGTAATGATGCGGCTGCGTTCGTTATGCGCCATGGGCGACTCCTTGGACCCGACCGAAGGAAATGGATGTGAACCAGCAATTCTAATCGACCCCGGCACATCACGCATCCAATGTGGGCATTTGCTGATGGTCTCAGGGGAGGCGGTTTGATAGGCTCAGCGTTTGTGCTTGCAAACTGATTGCCCTCGCAGGACCGCCCATTGCCATCGTCCGTTTCCCGATCCGCCGACTGCTGGCTCGATTCGCCTCTCGCCGATGAGATGGCGGCCCATTTGCCGCCGGTTGCGGGATCGCAGCAGGGCTTTCCCTGGGCGTGGTGGCGCGCTGCGGCGGCCCAGGGCGTGCCCGGCATTGCGGTGGGTACTGCGCTGGGTGGCCGAGGCGGCGATCAGGCGGCCCTGTGGGCGCTGGCCGAGCGCCTGGGGCGAGCGGCCTGGCCGCCGGGGCTGGCGGTGGCAGGGCTATTCGAGGCCTTGGTCGTGCACCATTATTTCGGACAGGCCGACGCGCCGAGCGACATTCGGGATGCCTTGCTGAGCGGGGAGGCCTTGGCGGCGGTGGCCACTTCCGAACCTGAAATCGGTGCCAATCCCAAGCATCTGGCGACCCGGGCCGAACGGCGCGGGGCAAGCTGGCGACTGTCGGGCGTCAAGGCGCCGATTACCCACGGCCTGGATGCGTCGGTGTTCCTGGTGCTGGCGGTGACCGGTGAACAATCGGGCCGGCGCCGGTTCTCCGTGTTCGCGGTACCGCGCACGGCGGCGGGGGTCACGGTCGAACCCCTGTCGGGCCCGATGGCGGGTCATGCGCGGGTGACGTTCGCCGAGGTGGAACTTGCATCGCACGCCCTGCTGGGTGCGGAAGGCAGGGCGCTGGAGCAGTTCGCCCGCCCGTTCCGGTTGCGCGAACAGGGTCTGCTGCTGGCCTATGCGCTGGGGCTGGCTGGCGGTCTTGGGGATGCCATCGCCACCACGGCGCCGGTCGTGCCGGCGCGACTGGGTGAGGCCATGGCCCCGGTGGCGGCGCTCGGGGCCACGCTGGCCCATCTGGCGCGCCAACCGGAGGCGGACGCGCGGTTCGAAGCGGTGTTGACGGGCGCGCTGGGGCAGCTCAAGGCCGCCCAGGACCTGATGCTGCCGCAGGCCAGGGAAGCCGGGGTGGCGCGCGAGTCGGTCGCCGCCCTGCAACAAATGGCGTTTTTCCTGCTGCGGGGCCAAACCCGCGGCCATGACCGGCTGGGCCGGTCCCTGATCAATCAAACCAGCACACAGGGAGTGTGAACCCGTGGATTCCGAACGTTTTGCCAGCGTCGATGCCATCATGCGCGATTTCGCAGCGATGGATTACATCTGCAGTCGCCGCATCGCGACCTGCCTCTTCGTGGCCCACCACTTGGGCCGCCCCATTCTGGTCGAGGGACCGGCGGGCGTGGGCAAGACCGAGCTGGCCAAGACTGTGGCGCGCTACCTTGAGCAGCCGCTGGTGCGCTTGCAGTGCTACGAGGGGCTGGATGAATCCAAGGCCATCTATGAATGGAAATACGGCAAGCAGTTGCTGTACATCCAGTTGCTCAAGGAAAAGCTGCATGAGGTGATGGGGGACGCGCAGACGCTGGAGGCCGCGACCGCCCGCCTGCACGCCCATGAGGACGTGTTTTTCTCCGAGCATTTCCTGGAGCCCCGCCCCCTGCTCAAGGCGCTGCAGGAGCCTGATGGCTGCGTGCTGCTGGTGGACGAGGTCGACAAGTCCGACCAAGAGTTCGAGGCCCTGCTGCTGGAAATCCTGTCCGATTTCCAGGTGACGGTACCGGAGATCGGCACCATTGTGGCCATGCGCCGGCCGTTCGTGCTGCTCACCAGCAACAATACCCGCGAGATGAGCGACGCCCTCAAGCGGCGCTGCCTGCACTTGTACATTCCCTACCCCGACGCCGACCTGGAACGGCGCATCGTGGCGGTGCGCGTGCCGGGCATCGAGATCGCGCTGCGCGACCAACTGGTGGCCTTCATCCAGCGGATCCGCCGCGTCGACCTCAAGAAACATCCGTCGGTCAGCGAAACGGTGGATTGGGCAAAAGTGCTGGTCCTGCTGCATGCCAACGCCCTGGAGGAAAGCATGGTGCGCGAGACGCTGAGTGTGTTCCTCAAGTTCGAGGAGGACATCCGCCGCGTGGAGCAGGAAGTGACCACCCTGCTGCATGACGCGCGCGCCGAAATGATGGGCTGAGCCGATGGACCGGGTGTTGTCTGATTTCATCCAGGCGGTGCGCGGGGCCGAGGTGCGGGTGTCGGTGGCCGAGGCACTGGAGGCCCATGAGGTGGTGCGTCTTCTCGGCTATGGCGACCGCGACGCGCTGCGTGAAGGGCTGGGGGTGACCCTGGCCAAGACGGTGGACGAGAAGGGTCGTTTCTTCGACACCTTCGACCGCTATTTCACGGCCGAAATCTTTGCCGATGCGGCCCATCAGGAGTTTTTGCCCGGCGCCGAGGAAGCCCCAGGTGATGCGCCTGGCGAGGATGCCACGCTGGTCGAGCGGCTGCTGGCCGGTGATCGGGCCGGGCTTATGTCGGCGCTGCGCGAGGCGGTGCGCGAGGTCGGCGTGAGCGAGATGACCTTGTTCACCCAGCGCGGCATCGTGATGCAGCGGCTCATGGCACGCATGGGGCTCGACCGGCTCGATCAAGAGCTGGCGCAACTGGAACGGTCCGGCCAGGGCGGCGGCGACCGCGCCCGGCGCCTGCGCGAGGGGCGCGCTTACCTGATCGACCAGATGAAGACCTTTGTCCAGCAGCAGGTGGCGCTCTATACCGGGGCCTCGGGTCAGGCGCTGCGCGAGCAGGCGCTGAGCGAGCGCCGCCTGAACAAGCTGGAAGAGGAAGACGCGGCGCGCATGACCGAACTGGTGCAGCGTCTGGCCCGGCGTCTGGCGCGGGTCCATGCCCGCCGCGCCAAGCGCGCCCATCGCGGCCAGCTCGACGTGCGCCGCACCTTGCGTCGCAACATGGGTTTTGACGGCAACCTGTTCAATATTCATTGGCGCCGGGTGCGGGTGGACAAGCCGCGCGTGGTGGTGATCTGCGATGTCAGCCGTTCGGTGGCCGACTACACTCGCTTCCTGCTGTTGTTTCTGCATTCCCTGAGCGAAGTGATGGATCGCATCCGCAGCTTCACCTTCTGCGCCGATGTGGTCGAGGTCACGGACATCTTCGAGCATCAGCCGGTGGCCACGGCGCTGGACGCGGCCCAGGCGGCCGCGCCCATCGGGCCGACCGACTACGGCCGTACCCTGGCGCATCTGGTGGAGCGGCATCTCGATGCCTTCACGCCGCGCACCACCGTGCTGTTCCTGGGGGATGCGCGCAACAACCTGAGCGATCCGCGCGCCGACCTGCTCAAACTCATTGCCCAGCGCAGCCGGCACCTGATCTGGCTCAATCCCGAGCCCTTCGTCACCTGGAACACCGGGGATTCGATCATTGCCACCTACAAGCCGCTGTGCCATGTGGTGCGCGAATGCGCCAGCCTGCGCCAGTTGGAATCGGCCGTGGATGAGATGCTGCGCCTCACGACGCGGGCGTCCTGAGCTTGAGGGGAGCGGGGGGGCACCCTAGAATCTGCCGGGTTTTCCCCTGCGGCGGTGCCGTCGCAACTTACCGATCGCCTCCTGGATGATGCCCTTGCGCCCCATCAAGCATGCCTTTCACGACCGCTACATGGCGCTTGCCCTGGCGCAGATGGGGCTCTGCGCCGTCGCGGTGCTGGCCGCCGCGTCCTTGCGTTTCATTCATGTGGGCTGGCCCGGCGTGGCCAGCATCGGTCCGCTAAGCCCCAAGATTCTGGCGCTGTCCCTGACCCTGGTGACGGCAATGTACGCCCTGGGGCTCTACCAGCGCTTCGTGCCGATGCGGCCAGAGGAAATCGCGGTGCGGGTGCTGGCCGCCTGCGGGCTCAGCTGGGCCGGGCTGGCGCTGCTTTATTACCTGTTGCCGGAGCTGTATCTGGGGCGGGGCGTGATGGCCTTGACGCTGCTGTTCGTGGCGCCGGCGCTGATCACCACCCAGGTCCTGTTTCAGCGCTGGGGAGACGATGCCCAGATCAAGCCCCGGGTGTTGGTGCTGGGCGCGGGGCAGCGCGCCGCGGATCTGTTCGTGCGGCTGGGCACGCCACGGGGGTCCCGGTTGGTGGGTTTCGTGCGCACGGCGTCCGACCAGCCTGCTGCTGTCTTGCCGGGACCCATCGTGCGCGCGGGGCCGGCGCGCCTGGTCGAGCTGGCGCGGCGCCTGCGCGTGGATGAGATCGTGGTAGCGCCCGATGATCGGCGCGGGGCGCTGCCGCTGGATGCCTTGCTGGCCTGTCGCGCCTTGGGGATGCGCATTACGGACGCCGTGGGTTTTGCCGAACGCGAAACCGGCAAGGTGTTGCTGGATCTACTGCATCCTTCGGCACTGGTTTATACCAGTGGCGGCTTTGGCAGTGCCTTGTACCCCTACGGAAAACGGGTGTTCGACACCCTGGCGGCGGCGCTGCTGCTGCTGCTGGCCGCGCCGCTGATGGGGCTGGCCGCCCTCGCGATCCGCCTGGAGGATGGCGCAGGCGCGCCGGTGTTTTACCGCCAGCTTCGTACTGGACAGGGCGGTCGGCCTTTTTCGATCTGGAAGTTTCGCAGTATGTCCGTGGACGCCGAGCAGGCCGGCGCGGCGGTGTGGGCCCAGGCCAATGATCCACGCGTGACCCGCGTGGGGCGGGTGATCCGCAAGTACCGCATCGATGAGCTGCCCCAGCTCTTCAATGTGCTGCGCGGCGAGATGAGCCTGGTGGGGCCTCGCCCCGAGCGGCCCGAGTTTGTCGCCCGCCTGGCCGCGGGCATTCCTTTCTACGATGTGCGCCACCGGCTCGCGCCGGGGCTGACCGGCTGGGCCCAGCTCAACTACCGCTACGGCGACACCGAGGCCGACGCCCGGGAGAAGCTGCAGTACGATCTGTATTACCTGAAGCACCAGAGCCTGTTGTTCGACCTGATGATCTGCCTGCTCACGGTCGAGGTGGTGTTGTTCGGCAAGGGCGCGCGGTGACGGACGGGGTCGATCGGATGCGTGAGCGTTTTCTTGTTTTCGGCGCGCCCTTGATCGGCGAGGCGGAAATCGACGAGGTGGTGGACAGCCTGCGCAGTGGCTGGCTGGGCACCGGCCCCAAGGTGGCCCGCTTCGAGCGCGCGTTTGCCGCCTACAAGGGGGCCGAGCAGGCGGTGGCGGTCAATTCCTGCACCGCCGCCCTGCACTTGAGCCTGCTGGCGGCCGATCTGGGGCCGGGGGATGAGGTCATTACCACGCCGCTGACTTTCTGCGCCACGGTGAACGCCATCCTCCATGCCGGGGCGACGCCTGTTCTGGCGGACGTGGATCCCATCAGCTTCAATATCGACCCCGCCGAGGTTGCTGCCCGCATCACCCCCCGCACCCGGGCGATTCTGCCGGTGCATTTTGCCGGACGGCCCTGCGCCATGGACCCGCTGATGGCCCTGGCACAGCAGCATGATCTGCGGGTGATCGAGGATTGCGCCCACGCCATCGAGAGCAGCTATCACGGACGGCCGACGGGGACCTTCGGGGATTTCGGCTGTTTCAGCTTCTATGTCACCAAGAACGTCGTCACGGGCGAGGGCGGCATGATCCTCGCCCGCCGGCCCGAGGATGCGGCGCGGCTCAAAACGCTGGCCCTGCATGGCATGAGCCACGATGCCTGGCGGCGCTTTTCCGACAGCGGCTATCGCCACTACCAGGTGGTGGAGTGCGGCTTCAAATACAACATGATGGATTTGCAGGCCGCCATCGGGCTGCATCAGTTGGCGCGGGTGGAAGCATCCTGGCTGCGGCGGCGCGCCATTTGGGACCGTTACCAGGCGGCCTTTGCCGACCTGCCGGTGACCCGGCCGGCGGATCCCGAACCGGATACCCGCCATGCGCATCATCTCTATACGCTGCTGATCGATGCGGCGCGCTGCGGCTGCGCGCGCGACGCCTTTCTCGAACACATGACGGCGCAACGCATTGGCGTGGGCGTGCATTACCTCAGCCTGCCCGAGCACCCCTATTACCAGCAGCGGCTGGGCTGGCGCCCGGAAGACATGCCCAGCGCCTGGCGCATCGGTCAGCAGACGGTGAGCCTGCCTTTGTCGCCGGCCTTGAGCGATGCGGATGTGGATGATGTCATCGCGGCCGTGCGGGCGGGACTCCCGCGATGAAAACCTGGCTGTTGCGGCAACTGCCGCCGGCCTGGAAGCACGCGGCGCGCGCGCGGCTCAATGCCTGGCAGCGGGATCGCAAGGCGCCCCGCATGCTGCGTGGCTACACCGACGCCACCGGGCAATGGCGACCCTGGGTGCGCATGAGCGACACGGCGCTCATCCAGTGCCCCGAGCGGGTGGTACTGGAAGATCACTGCTTCGTCTGGCACTACAGCATCCTGGATGGCACCGGCGGCCTGGAAATCGGCGAGGGCTGCCACATCGGCGGCTGGGTGGGGATCTTCACCCACAGCTCCCACTTCGCCTTGCGCATCTATGGGCGCCATTATCGGGAGGTGCCGGCAGCACAGCGGGTCGGGTTCCGCACGGCGCCGGTGCGCATCGGCCGCTTCGTGGCCATTGGCGCCAATACCCTGGTGATGCCCGGCGTCAGCATTGGTGATGGCGCTGGAATCATGGCGGGCTCCATCGTGCAATCGAATGTGGCGCCTTTCGCCCTGGTAGGCGGCAATCCGGCCCGTGTGCTGGGGGACATGCGCCGTTTCGACCGGCGTCTGCTGCGCCAGCATCCCGATCTGATCCCCTGGTATCAGGAATGGCAGCGGGCCAACGGGGAATCCCCGCCGGCAGCGGACAGCGATCCGGCGCCCGTGCCGGATGCTTGAGCCATCCGGCCCGCGATCGGACGGCCGGGTATCGTGCCCAGCCGTCCGCGGATCACCTTTACTTGCCCTGCAGTTCAGGAGCGGGGACGAAGGTATAGGTCTTGTGCACGTTGGTCAGGTTGCTCTTGGGGAAGCTGGCATAGGCTTCCATCTTGAGCGTTTTCCCGGCACCCGGGGTGAGGATCATGATGCCCTTGGCGTTGGCGTCGCCGAAATAGGCGCCCACCGCACTGGCATCCTTCTCCAGGTTCGCCTGCTCGCTGGGTGCAAAGGCCATGGCCTCCATGCCGCCCCAGTAGCAATCCCCTTTCTGGCAGCGGCCATAGGCGCGGATCATGGGCTTGCCCTTGTCGAGCTTGACCTGGATGTATTTCACCAGCCCGCTGTCGTCCTGGTTTTTCCAGTAGCCGAGGAAATCATCGGCGCCGGCATGGGCCAGCGGGGTGGCCAGCAACAAGGCCAGGGCGCCGAGCAATTTGCGCGATCGAATCATGGATGCATACTCCGAATGGAAAGAAGGGTAGGGAGAACGTTGCCAGCGGCAAGGATCGGGGCGCGGCGGGCGAAAAACCCGATCTGGCGCTCGGCAAGCGGGGCAAGCCTAGCAGGCGGTAGACAACCCGGCCACCTGTCGCGCCGCGCCGACAAGCATCCGGGCCACCGAATCCATTGCCGGAAAACGGCGCGGGCATGAGCGAGCCGCTGCGCAGCCAGGCCCTCGCCGGTACGCGCTGGACCGCGCTCGCCACGGCCCTCGGCACGGGCCTGCAATTGCTGCAGGTGGCGGTTCTGGCGCGCCTATTGGCGCCGGCCGATTTCGGTCTCATGGCGCTGGTTCTGGTGGTGCTGGGTTTCGTGCAGAGCTATGCCGATCTGGGCCTGTCGCAGGCGCTGATCGCCCGTGGCCCGGTGCAGCCGGCGCGGTTCGCCGCCTTCTACTGGCTCAACATCATTCTGGGCATCGGCCTGTTCGCTGCGCTGTGCGCCCTCGCACCACTGCTGGCCGCGCTGCTGCGGACACCGGATCTTGCGCCCTTGTTGCCCTGGTCCGGTGCTTCGCTGCTGATCCTGCCCTGGGGACAGGGCTTCCAGACCCTGCTGCAGAAAGATTTGCGCTTCAAGCCTATTGCGCAGGCGGAAATGGCCGGGAGTGTCGCCGGTGCGCTAGTGGCCGTTACGAGTGCCTTGGTGGGGGCGGGCGTGTACGCCTTGATCTGGGGGCAGCTCGCCAACGCCCTGGTGCGCACGGCGCCGATCGCCGTGCAGGGCTGGCGGCAGCATGCGCCGGCGCTGCATCTGTCCCTGGCTGAGCTGCGCGGCGATCTGCGCTTCGGGGCCTTTCAGATGGGCGAGCGCACGCTGGGGCTGATCAACGCGCGGCTGGATCAACTGCTGATCGGGGCGGTATTGGGGCCCGAGACCCTGGGCTACTACAACCTGGCCTGGCAGATGACGCTGCAACCCCTGGCGCGGCTCAATCCGGTGGTGATGCGCGTCGCCTTTCCGCTGTTTGCACGCATCCAGAACGAGCAGCCGCGATTGCGCCGGGGCTATTTCCAGGCCCAGCGGCTGTTGGGCGCGGTCAATTTCCCGCTGTTTCTGGGCCTCACTGTGCTGGCGCCGGTGTTTGTGCCGACGGTGTTCGGATCGCGCTGGGCGCCGGCGGTGGAACTGGTGCAACTGCTGGCGGGGGTGGCCGTGTTTCGCGCCATCGGCAATCCGGTGGGGGCCTTGCTGCTGTCGCAGGGACGCGCCGGCCTGGGGTTTGCCGCCAATCTGGCCATCAGCCAGTTGCAGGTGCCCGCCGTGGTGGCGGGGGCTCATTTCGGCGGGGCAACGGGGGTGGCCGCGGCGCTGCTGGCGCTGCAAGCAGGGTTCTTCGGGCTGGCCTATCCGGTGCTCATCCGCCCGGTGCTGGGTCCCTGCGCCCCGGCTTATCTGGGCAGTATCGGTCGCCCGCTGCTCGCGGCGGCGATCATGGCGGCGATCATGGCCCTCCTACCGGCACTGGTTACGCTGGCGCCGCCCGGACAACTGGCAGTATCGGCCGGCGTCAGTGTTGTGGTCTACGCCCTCGTGAGTCGCGTATTGCTGCCGGGGGAATGGGCCTTGCTGGGCCAGTGGCTGGGGCGGCGGCGCGGGAGCGGGCATGGCGTCTGAATTACGGGTACTGCACCGATTGCCGGTCTGGTTGCCTCAGACCCAGACCTGGCTCGACCGCCAGATCCGCGCCCTGCCGCCGGCCTTTCGCCAGCGCATCGTGGCCGACACCGCCGAGCATCTGGACCTTTTTCCGGCCGCGGACCTGTGGGTGTTCGCACATGCCGGCCGGCTGCGGCGATTCTGGGACAAGGGGCTCAAGCGCCTGGGCGCGCGTACCGATTTTGGCTTCGTCGATCAGGCCGCCCGATCGTTCCGGCCCCAGGTGGTGCACAGCCATTTCGGCCATGTCGGCTGGGCCATGGGATCGCTGCCGCAGCGGCTGGGGGCGGCCCATGTCGTGAGTTTCTACGGCTTTGACGTCAACATGCTGCCCCAGCGCGATCCCCGCTGGCGGACGCGCTACGCGCAGATGTTTCGCGCCGTCGACCGGGTGCTGTGCGAGGGACCGCACATGGCGCAGTGCCTGATCGCCATGGGCTGTCCCCCCGAGCGTTGCCAGGTCCACCACCTCGGCGTCGATCTGCCCGCCATCGCCTTTCGGCCGCGCACGCCGCCCGCGGGCGCACCGCTGCGGGTGCTGATGGCGGCAAGTTTCCGCGAAAAGAAAGGCTTCCCGGACGGCCTGGAGGCGCTGGCGCGGGTGCGGCGCCATCATCCGCTGGCGATCACCCTCATCGGGGATGCGGGGCGTGACGCGGCAAGCCAGGCCGAGAAGGCGCGCATCCTTGCCACGCTGGCGCGCACCGGGCTTGCGCCCCACACCCGCCTGCTGGGGTTTCAGCCGCCCGAGGCGCTGTGGCGCGAGGCCTATGATCATCACCTGTTCCTGGCGCCGAGCCGCACCGCCAGCGATGGCGACACGGAAGGTGGCGCACCGGTGGTGCTGATCGAGATGGTGGCCAGCGGCATGGCGGCCGTCGCCACCCGCCATTGCGACATTCCCCATGTGCTGCCCGCGACCTGGGACGACCGGTTGGCGCCGGAAGGGGATGTCGACGCCCTGGCAACGGCCATCGAAGCCTGGATCGCGGCTTCCGCAGGGCAATGGTCCGAGCGGCTGAGCCAAGGTCGCGCCCACCTCGACGCCGGTTTTGACGCCGCAGGGCAGGGCCAGGCACTGGCAGCGATCTATCGAGAGCTGGCACAGGGAGAAGGCATGGTAGGGCGATGAAACCGGTCGGGGTTGTTAGCGAGGTTTCGCTCCAGCGCCATCACGCGAGAAGTCAGGCCGGCAGCGCATCACCCGCTCTTTGAGCGCGGGCGAGGATGGGCTAGGATAAGTGCGCGTTTGGGATCGGGGGAGCGATGATGAAGCGATGGGCAAGAATCGGCGTTGCGCTCTGGCTTCCCCTGGGGGCACTGGCGCAGGAGGCGGAAGTCTTCCCGCTGCCCGATAGGCCGCCGCCGGGCGATACGCAGTTCGAAGCGCGGCAGGATGAGGATGAGGTCAACATCCCCGTGCTTCCCGGAACGGCCGCAGTCGAGCCGCCACCCGTCAACCCCGTGCCGGGTGCGGCCAATCGCGACCTACGCGAACTGCCCCGGCCCGCCCCGGCCCGCCCCGAGGCGCTCAGCGCGCCAACGATAGGCGGTGACCAGTTGCCGCGCTTCGCGCGGGCCTACCGCGAGATCGAGACCATCCATGCCCGCTATGCCCGCTTGATGCCGGCGGCGGATGAGCTGGAGCGCCAGAATTTGGCGGAAGGCGGCAATGCGGAGATGCGCACGGCGATCCAGCGGGCCGGCCTGACGGTTGCCCAATACAACGCGATTTCCCTGCGGCGCTGGCAGGATGCGACGGTTGCCCGGATGCTGAACGACGCTCTGGCGCAGAATCCGTGAATCACCCCGGGCGAGAATTCAGCGGCGGCGCTTGCCCGTATTGCGATACTGCAGCACGCGCCCGTCCCGGAAGATGACTGTCGATCGGCCCGTTCCGCGGTCGGGATATTCCCAGACGTCATCCTGGCCTTGAGCGTCTGCATATTTCCCAATGCGATCCGGCGTTCCCAGGATCAGACGGATCTGGTCGGGGGTCATCCCTGCGACGACTTCCCTGCGCCGGTAGGCGTCCTCGATCCGTTTTTCCTGTGCATGGCGTTCCAGCCATTCCGCATCGGCTTTGCGCTGCTGACCTTGGGACACGGCCGATTCCTGTTCCCAGCGCCGCCCCCGTTCGCTTTGTGATGCTGCGTTGGCGGCATCCCCCGCGCCGGCGCGGCTGGCCAATTCCGGATCGATGCGTTCGCCGGCACAGGGGTGGTCGGTGTAGAGGGTGCGGCCGTCCTGTTCGCAGCGGTAGATGTCGGCCTGTGCGGCCAGCGCCGCAAGCTGCAATCCCAGACCGAACATGATGATGTGCCGCTTGCTGGCCATGCGCGTCCTCCGCCGATGCCTGTCCATTTTTCGGCAAGCGGGCGGAAAGCATGAGCAGGGTTGGGCGCTGCAAGCGCCCTTTCCCCTGCGGCGGGCGCCGCAGGGGTGGGCGGATCAGTCGAGGATGATCTTCAGGCGACGCGGCGCAGCACGGCGGTGCTGCGTTCGGTGCGGGCTTCGGCCCAGCGGATCAGCGAGATTTCGCCTTGCGGGTTTTCCGCCAGCGCGGTGCAGCTTTCCACCCAGTCGCCGCAATTGCAGTACTGCAGGTTGTGGATGCGGGAGATTTCGGCGTGGTGGATGTGGCCGCAGATGACGCCGTCGATGCCATAGCGAGCGGCTTCGCGGGCCACGGCCTCCTCGTAGTTGCCGATGTACTTGACCGCCTCCTTGACCCGGCCCTTGACGAAGGCGGACAGCGACCAGTAGGGCTGGCCCATCGCCTGGCGGACCAGGTTCACGGGATGGTTGAGGCGCAGCAGGGCGTCGTACATCTTGCTGCCGAACATGGCGGTGAGCTGGGAGTATTGCACCACGCTGTCGAATTCATCGCCGTGCAGCACCAGGAAGCGGCGGCCATCAGCGGTGGTGTGCATGGCGTGGCGATGAATGGCGATGCTGCCGAAAGTGGCGCCGGAATGGTCGCGGAACAAAGCGTCGTGGTTGCCAGGGATATAGATGACTTCAGTGCCCTGGCGCGAGGCCCCGAGCAGGAAACGCAGCACGTTGTTGTGCGCTTGCGGCCAGTAGATGCCGCGGCGCAGGGCCCAGACATCGATGATGTCGCCCACCAGATAGAGCCGTTCGCAGGGATGCTGCTTCAGGAACTCCAGCAACAGCTCGGCCTGGCAGCCACGGCTGCCCAGATGGACATCGGAAATCCAGATCGTGCGGTAGTCGGGCGGGGTGGGGCTGGGTAGCGCGTGCATGGGGAATCCTCCGGTCGGGATGGGCGGGGGGTTCAGGCCACGGCGGCGGTGGCGGCGCCTGTGTCCCCGTCGTCCCGTATCCATCGGGACGTACAGGGAATCTTGCGCAGGTCGCAGCGCTGGGCGTAGCGCCGCGCGATATCATGGACTTCCCGCATCAGGCCGGCGCTCAAGGTGGTGGGTTTGAGCCCAAGATCCAGCAGACAGCGGTGGTCGACCTGCAGGTCGTTTTCCGGCGCCTCCTGGCGCGGATTGGGTAGAAACCGCACTTCGGCGCCCGTCTGTTCCGCCACCAGGGCCGCCAGATCGCGCACGCGATGCACCTCGGTGAGCTGGTTCATGATGCGCACGCGCTGGCCGGCCTGCGGCGGGTGGCGCAGGGCCAGTTCGATGCAGCGGACGGTGTCCTGGATGTGGATGAAGGCGCGGGTCTGGCCGCCGCTGCCGTGCACGGTCAGCGGATGGCCTACCGCCGCTTGCACCAGGAAACGGTTGAGCACCGTGCCGTAGTCGCCGTCGTAGTCGAAGCGGTTGATGAGCCGCTCATCCAATTGGGTCTGCGCCGTCTGGGTGCCCCACACGATGCCCTGGTGCAGGTCGGTGATGCGTACCCCGTCGTTCTTGCTGTAGAACTGGAACAGCAATTGATCCTGGGTCTTGGTCATGTGGTAGACGCTGCCGGGATCGGTGGGATGAAGGATTTCCCGGTCCACCCAGCTTCCTGCCGCGTCGCGTAGCCGCACCGGCAGATAACCCTCGGGAATCGGCGCCCCGCTGCCGCCGTAGCCGTATACACCCATGGTGCCGAGATGCACGAGATGGGCATCGAGCCCGACTTCCACCAGCGCGCACAACAGGTTGTGGGTGGCGGCCAGGTTGTTCTGGACGGTGTAGCGCTTGGTGGCCGGCGATTTCATGGAGTAGGGCGCCGAGCGTTGTTCGGCGAAATGCACCACGGCATCGGGAGCGCACTGGGCCAGCAACTCGCACAGGGCCTCATAGTCACTGGCGAGATCCAGCGCCTCGAAGCGGATGGTGCGCCCGGTGCGGGCGTGCCAGGCGGCAAGCCGCTGTTCAATCGATGCGATGGGGGTGAGTGAGGTGATGCCCAGTTGGTGATCGATGCGCCGCCGGGACAGGTTGTCGGCGATTTGCACCTTCATGCCTTGGGCAGACAGGTGCAGGGCCGTCGGCCAGCCACAAAATCCATCGCCGCCCAGGACCAGTATGTTCATCGTCGGCCTCCATCCAGCGGAAAACCCTCGAACAGGGTGAACGGCAGCGGGAGCCGGGCTGGCACCAGATGCCCCAGGAATTCTTCAACCGAGCGCTGCAGCGACCAGCCCATGGCGCTGGCGCGACAGTGTTCCGGAGCGATGTCGAGACATTGCAGGGCGGCCTGTGCCAGATCCTCATCCAGATAGCCGTTTTCCCCGTTGCGAATCAGCGCGGTCGGCCCGACCACCGGATAGGCCGCCACCGGCACGCCGCAGGCCAGCGCTTCCATCATGACGAGGCCCAGGGTGTCGGTGCGACTGGGGAAGACGAAGCAGTCGGCGCTGGCCAGGTGGCGCACCAGCGCTTCGCCGGTCTGTACCCCGGTGAACCGTGCGGCCGGATAGCGCGCCTCCAGTTCGGCCCGGGCGGGCCCGTCGCCGACCACGTATTTGGTGCCGGGCAAATCAAGGCGCAGGAAGTCCTCGATGTTCTTCTCGGGCGCCACTCGGCCCATGTAGAGAAAAATGGGGCGGGGACCGGCGAGAAAGTCTTTCTCCATCGGGCGGAACAGCTCGGTGTCCACGCCGCGCCGCCACAGCACCAGATTTCCGAAGCCGCGTCCTTGCAGCTCTTCGATCAGATCCGGATTGCTCACCAGGGTGCGCGTCGCACCGCCATGGAACCAGCGCATCGCCGCATAGCCTGGCCCGGTGGGCAGAAAGGGCAGGCGGGCCTTGAGGTATTCCGGGAAGCGGGTGTGGAACGAGGTGGTGAATTGCAGGTTGCGGGCGGTGCAATAGCGCCGGGCCGCCAGCCCCAAGGGGCCTTCGGTGGCGATGTGGATGTGTTCGGGCTCAAAGGCTTCCAGCATGCGCCGCACCTGCCCGTCCGGCCAGATGGCCAGACGAATCTCGGAATAGCCGGGCATGGGGAGGGTGGTGAACAGGCTGGGTTGAATGACCTTGACCAGGTGGCCGAGGGAGCGCAGTCGCGTATCCAGCGTCGTCAGGGTGCGAACCACCCCGTTGACTTGGGGCTTCCAGGCATCGGTGACCAGGGCAATCCGCATCGGCCGTCTCGCTGCAGGGGGAGATTCCAGCCATCCGGACGGGGCGTCGCAGTTGGCGCTGCGCGAAGTATGCAAACGGTCTGTGACGGTACGATAACGTCCCGGTAACGGTTTAGTGACGATCCTCGGGCGGGATTTTCGGCGTGGGGCGCAGCGCCTCGGCCGCTTCTGCGGCGACCGAGCGCAGATGGACATCACGCTGCGGGAAGGGAATTTCGATGCCGGCTTCGCGCAATGCGCGCTCCAGGGCCAGATGGAGCTGGTGGCGCACCGCCACCGAATCACCCAGATTCTTGACGAACACCCGCAGCTCGAAATTAAGCGCACTGTCGCCAAAACCGATGAACAGGACCGCTGGCGTGGGATCTTTCAGGATCAGCGGATTTTCCCGGACGGTCGTTTCCATGACGGTGAGTGCCTGCTGGGGATCGGCCCCATAGGCGATCCCGATGGGCACCACCACACGGGTGGTCAGGTCGCTGAGAGTCCAATTGACGACGGGATCGGTCACAAAGCTCTTGTTGGGAATGATCAGCTCCTTGCGATCCCAATCCAGGATGGTGGTGGCACGGATGCGAATGCGCGAAACGGTCCCGGACACGCCGCCCACGGTGACGGTATCGCCAATGCGCACCGGGCGCTCAAACAGGATGATGAGGCCGGCGACGAAGTTGGCGACGATTTCCTGCAAACCGAAGCCCAGGCCCACCGAGAGCGCGGCCACCAGCCATTGCGCCTTGCTCCAGTCGATCCCCAGTTGATTGACGACAATGAGCAGACCAGCCAGAAAGATGGCGTAGCGGCTGAGCAGGGTGGCGGCATAGCGGGTCCCGGCATCCACGCCTTGCCGCTGCAGCACCAGCACTTCCAGGAGCCCCGGAATATTGCGCGCCGCGCCCAGGGTGAAGGCCAGCGCCACCAGGGCCAGGCCCAGACTGCCCAGGGTGACGGCACGCGTGACCGGCCCGGCGCCGTCGCTGCCGGGCTCGGTAATGGACCACAGGGTGACCCGATCCAGCACCTTGAGCGCGCTGAAGGTGTCACCCCAGATCATGTAGAGCCCGCCAACGACCATCACCGCCAGGGCAAGCGTGAGCAGGGTGCGGACCTGCTCATTCATGGTTTCGAGATCCATCATCGCCTCGGGCGGCGGCTTGATGGCGCCCTCCCCGCCGGCCGGTGCGGCGGACGCCGCTGCGTCGGGGCGGCTCAAGCCTTCCAGGAGCCGGCTGCCGATGCGGGCGACCTCGATGCGGCGCAGGCTCACGGACAGCCCCCGGATCAACAGGCTGATCACCAGGGCGCTGGCCGCCATCAGCCAGCCGCTGAAAAAGACGCGGGACTGCAGTTGCACGGCGGTGTAGGTGTAGCCAAAGACCGGCATCAGGGCGAGTAGCGCGGCGAAGACCAGCGCCAGCGCATACCCGGCCTGGCGTCCGCGCCAGGCCCAACTGTCCCGATGGGCCTGAAGCCAGTTGCCCAGCACGCCTTTCATGGGATGGAAGACCCGCGTGGTGAAGACCAGTAACCCAACCGAGAAGCCAATGAAGGTGGCCCGTCCCAGAACAGCGGTGCTCAAGCCCTGCGGCTCCGCGGCGGCCAGACGCATGAGCACGGTGGCCAGGCCTGTCAGGAGCACCAGCCAGCGCAGGTTGCGGTAAAGCAGTTCCCGGGTCTGGGGTTGCCAGCGAAAATGACCCTCCAGAACACCGCCCCGGCTGCTCAGGCGGCGAAATGACTCGATCACCCAGCCTATCCAGGCGGCATGGGTGAGGCCATTGCCCAGTCCGAAGATGAATCGATCTGTGCCTGCCTGATTTCCCAGCATCCAGCCGACCAGGCCCGCCAGCAGGGGCACGGGAAGCGCCAGGACGAAGCTGGCGAGGATGGCACCGACGGTCAGGCCGAAATGATCCTGCGCGGGATCGGCGACGCGATCGCGGGTGCTGAGAAGGTACTGGCGCAATCGGCGGCGTCCGCGCAGGGCCAGGCCCAGGATCAGCATGCCCAGGGCCACGGCCAGTGGCCGTTCCTGTGCCTCGGCAGTCAGCGCCCGGCCCACCCGCCGCCAGCGCATGGGTTCGCCCAGCGTCACCACTTCCGCCAGCAGCTCGCCAAACCAGGCGCCCCGGATGGGTGGATCGCTGGCAATCCACAGCAGGTTCTCATCCAGCAAGCGGGTGTAATCAGCGCCGATCTGGGTGAGCTGTTTCTGGTTCAGGTCCAATTGCCCCAGTCGGTCGATCAAGGTGAGATAGCTGCGGCTCAGGCGCTCCAGCAAATCCTTCTGGCTATCCAGCAGCAGTTCCACTTCGGCGAGCAGATTGTCCGTTTCCCGGGCAGTAAGCGGTGTTTCGGCGTCATAGGTGAGCAACAGCGCGCGCGCGCGCTGTACGGTATCGTCCAGTTCACCGCGTTTTTCCTCGATCTGGAACTGGCGGAGGCGGGTCTCGGCGATCTGTTCGCTGCGCATGCGTGCCTGTTGCCGATAGACCTTCAGGTCCGGCAGGCGCTTGCGCTGTTCGTGCAGGACCCGGCTCAGCGCCTGTCCGACGCCGGCAATCTCGATCTGGGTCTGGGCGCTGCGGTACAGCGCCTGCACTTCTTCCATCTGGCGCGCCGTATCCTCGTTGGTCCGGCTGACCTGGTCCAGTTGTTGCGCCAGTTGGGTCAATTCCTGCGACAGACCCGCATTCTCGGCTGCCAGGGTGTTGACCAGTGGATGCTGGGAGTCGACCTGTTCGATGGCGCGCTTGGTCTGAGTCGCCGCCTGGTCGGCGCTCCTGACGCGACTGCGACCCAGGCGCTGGATCAATAAATCCACCCGTGCCTGTAGCGAACGGCGCAAAGTGCGCGCTGCATCGCGTTCTGCGGTGAGCAGAGCGAGCCGCATGGGATGGGTTTGCAGTTGGGCCTGGCGCAGCTGGATTTCCGCTTCCATCAGGTGATAACGGGTGGCTTGGGCGAGGAAGGCGGGCGCGGATGGGGATAAGACGGCCGCATTGTCGGCAAAGGATTTGGTCAATGCCGCCTGTTCGGTTTCCAGGGCCGCGATTTCAATCCTGGCCTGCGCGGGCTGGGCAGTCAGCGCGAGCAGTTCGTCTTCCAGTCGCGCCAGGCGCGACTGGGTTTCTCCCAGCTGTTTCTGGGCGCTGTCCAGGGCCTGTTCCATGGTCGCGACATCGGCGCTGGGGGAGGGCAGCAGGCCGGCCTGGTTGCCCCCGCGCTTGAGCTTGTCGATGCGGCTGTCGGCCTGGCGGGCGGTTTCGCGCAGCGCGGCTGTCTCGCTCTCCAGCGCTTTGATGCGCTCCAAGTTGTCACGCACGGGCTGCAGGGGCGCGGCATCTTTTGCCGCCGCTACAGCTTCTTGTAGCTCAGTGACAGTGGGGATACGCGGACCGGCCTCGGATGGATCCGCCGCCATGGCGACATGCAGGCTTGTGAGGGCGAGGATCAACAGGACCAGGGGAAGGCGGAAAAGCGGTTGCAGGGCGGTACGCATCGGGAAGCCGTGTGGAGAGCAATGGAGCGGTTTTACCCCAGCCCATCCAACCCGCGCAAGGGCGAGGCCCGGGCAGAGTGCCCGGACCTCCTCAAAGATCACGCGCTCTGGATCGTGAGCTTTTGTTTGCGAACCACTTCGTGCTTGGGCAGGGTGATCTCCAGCAGGCCGTCCTTGCAGCTAGCCGTGGCCTTATCCACATCCACCGGCACAGGCAGGCTCACGGTGCGGACGAATTCCTGGCTGCTGATCTCCCGGTGATGGAATTCGCCGGTTTCCTCGGATTCGGTCCGCTTGTGGCCACGCAGGGTGAGGCCCTGCTCGCTGACGGTCACCTCCAGATCCGCGGCGGTCAGTCCCGGCACCTGGGCCCGCACGACCACTTCCGCATCACGGTCGATGACATCCATCGCCGGCAGGGCGAGTTCGGACTGTTTGAACCATTCGTCCCAGCGTGGCCAGTCGCGCGGACTGAGGGACATCGGGCGATTGAAGAAACGCTCGAACTCCCGTTCCATCTCGCGCAAGGGATGGAACCAGCGAACGCCGGGGTTGGGCGAGCTGGATAAGGCTGGCGTCTGGCCGGTAGTTGAGACGAGATTTTGCTCGGCTTCGCTCATTGCGCACCTCCAGTAAAGACGGAATGAAGCATCGGGTTGAACGCGCTCGCCTTGGATTTTAGGCGGTCGGGAACCCGCCACCGCAATCTGGACCCGTCATTGCCAGATATGTTTGACCTGTTTCAAGAACCCATTGCCGTGACCCAAAACGGTCATGCGGATTCATCAATCGGTCCAATCCGCTATGCTTGGACCCTTGCAAACGGCTCCAAGGGGGAGCCGGCAATCAGCCAGGGAGGCGACCATGGGACCATTGGAAGGCGTCAAGGTACTCGAAATTGCCGGGATCGGACCCGGCCCCTTCTGCGGCATGATGCTGGCGGACATGGGGGCGGAGATCCTGCGGGTAGACAAGAAGAATGTCCCCGGCCTGAGCGGCAAGTTCGACGTGCTGGGCCGTGGCCGGCGTTCGGTGACCGTCGACCTGAAAAAGCCCGAAGGCGTGGACACCGTGCTGCGCCTGGCGGAACGGGCCGACGTGCTGATGGAAGGCTACCGGCCGGGCGTGATGGAGCGGCTCGGCCTGGGACCGGAGGTGTGCCTGGCGCGCAACCCCAAGCTGGTCTACGCGCGCATGACCGGCTGGGGCCAGTTCGGTCCCCTGGCCCATGCCGCCGGGCATGACATGAACTACATCGCCATCAGCGGCGCCCTGCACGCCATCGGCCGGGCCGGTGAGCGGCCGGTGCCGCCGATCAATCTGGTGGGCGATTTCGGCGGCGGCGGCCTGCTGCAGGCCTACGGCATCGTCTGCGCCCTGCTGGAACGGCAGCGCTCCGGCAAGGGCCAGGTCATCGACACCGCCATGACCGATGGCGCGGCGTTGCTCATGACCATGATGTATGGCTTCAAGGCAACCGGCATGTGGAAGGACAGCCCGGAGAGCAACCTGCTGGACGGCGCCGCGCACTTCTACGACACCTACACCTGCAAGGATGGCCGCCACGTCGCCATTGGCTCGATCGAGCCGCAGTTCTATGCCTTGTTGCTGGAAAAAACGGGACTGAAGGATGATCCGGAATTCCGCAACCAGATGAACCAGCGCAAATGGCCGGAGCTCAAGGCCAAGCTGCAGGCCGTCTTCCTGACCCGGACGCGGGATGAATGGACCGAGATCATGGAGGGCAGCGATGTCTGCTTCGGGCCGGTACTGAGTATGGAGGAGGCGCCGCGGCATCCCCACAACGTGGCGCGCCAGACCTTCGTCGAGCGCGACGGTGTGGTGCAGCCGGCTCCGGCGCCGCGCTTCAGCCGCACGCCGGGCGAGCTGCCCACGACGCCGCCCAAGGCGGGCCAGCACAACGACGAGGCGCTGGCTGACTGGGGATTGTCCGCCACGGAAATCGCGCAGCTCAAAAGCCTGAAGGTTATCTGAGGCTTGAATCTGCCCCGCGCGGCGGCGCGTACCGCCGTGCGGGGAAGGGACCAGATCAGGCGTCGTTGCGGCCGATGTCATCCAGGCGGCGCTTGAGCGCCATGCGATCCAGCGACGCCAGCGGCAGGTTGACGAAGATCCCGATGCGCCGTTCCAGGTGCCGCAAGGTGTCGGCAAACGCCAGGTGTTTTTCCATCTCCGTGCCCTCGACAGCGGCCGGATCCGGCAATCCCCAATGGGCGCTCATGGGCTGACCCGGCCAGATGGGACAGACCTCGCTCGCGGCCCGATCGCAGACCGTAAAGACGAAATCCAGCGGCGGAGCGCCGGGAATGGCAAATTCATCCCAGCTTTTCGAGCGCAGTTCCGCGATGGGGTAGTTCTGCCGGCGCAGCAGTTCCAGGGCCAGCGGATGAACCGCGCCCTTGGGGAAGCTGCCGGCGCTGTAGCCACGAAACCGTCCATTGCCCAGCCGGTTGAGCACAGCCTCGGCCAGGATGCTGCGGGCGGAGTTGCCGGTGCACAGAAACAGGACGTTATAGGGTCGCTCGGACATGAGAGGTCTCTCCATCAAAAAGGGCCGGAAAAGGGCGGGCCAATGGGCACGCGGTGGCCCGCATCAACAGGCGCAGCGCAAAGTCTCCATCAAGGGCGCGCAGATGCTGGCATCGCCCTGGCAGCAATCCTCCAGCAAATAGGCCAGAAGGGCCTGCATGGCGGCATGATCGGCGCGGTAGCGAATCACCCGCCCTTCGCGCGTGTTCACCACCAGATGGGCCTGATGCAGAATGCGCAAATGGGCGGACAGGGTGTTCTGCAACACCCCCAGCCTCAGGGCGATGTCACCGGCCGGCAACCCCTCGGGTCCCTGCTGGATCAGCAGCCGGAAGATGCCGAGGCGAGTGACATGGGCCAGCGCCGCGAGGGCCTGGAGCGCGTCGGGTTCGTTCATGAATTTATAATTCCAGAATTATGGAAATATCGCAACCGGGGTGTTTCGATGCGGCGCGCTTCATCAACGCGAAGCCCTGCTGGCGGCAGGACCACGGCCCGGCGGCGGCCTGGACAGCCATTGCGAAGCCCGAGCGGCGGCCCATGCGATGATTTGCGGATGGGCGATCCGGATCGCTGTCGGGCGCTGGCAACGCCTCACCGTCTGACGGAATTTACAGCCCCCCTGTTTTCAGCAGCAACCCCAGCACGGCGCAGCCGGCAATCACCTCGATCACGCTGCGCTTGAAGTGAAACAGGGCTATCGCGGCGACCAGCGCGATGAGGGCAGAACGCCACTCAAAAGAGCCGGAAAAGCCCTGTGGCCACAGCACGTGGTAGCCGAAGAACAGCGCCAGATTGAGGATGACCCCCACCACGGCGGCGGTGATCGCAGTCAGCGGCGCGGTGAACTTGATGTCGCCGTGGGTGGATTCCACCAGCGGGCCGCCGGCGAGGATGAACAGGAATGACGGCAGGAAGGTGAACCAGGTCACCAGCACGGCGGCGAGCGCGCCGGCGAGGAAGTGTGATTCCGGCCCGAGCAAGGCATTCGCGTAACCACCGACAAAGCCGACGAACGCGACCACCATGATCAGCGGGCCCGGCGTGGTTTCGCCCAGCGCGAGGCCGTCGATCATCTGTGCCGGCGTCAGCCAGCCGTAATGGCCGACCGCGCCCTGATACACATAGGGCAGCACCGCATAGGCGCCGCCAAAGGTCAGCAGCGCGGCCTTGGTGAAGAACCAGCCCATTTGCGTCAGGGTGTGATGCCAGCCATAGGTGGCCGTCAACAGCCCCATGGGTACGACCCATAGCAGCGCGCCCACCGCGACCACCTTGAGCAATCCCGTCCAGCGGAAGCGGGCATGCGCGGGCGTTGGGGTGTCATCGTCGATCAGCGCAGGCCCAAAGGATCTGGCCGTGCCGGCATGGCTGCCGCCACCGGTCGTGAATCGGTCCGGTGCGATGCGGCCGCCGAGGGTACCGATCAATGCGGCCCCCAACACGATGAGCGGGAATGGCAGCTTGAAGACAAAGATCGCCACGAATGAAGCCGCTGCAATCGCCCACAGCGCCGGGTTCTTCAGCGCCCGTGAACCGATGCGGTGGGTGGCCTGCACCACAATGGCAGTTACGGCGGGCTTGATGCCGTAAAACAAACCCGCCACCAGCGGCATGTCCCCGAAGGCGATGTAGAGCCACGACAGCAGGATCAGGATCAGCAGCGAGGGCAGCACGAACAGCGTCCCCGCGACGATGCCGCCCCAGGTGCGGTGCATCAGCCAACCCAGGTAGATCGCCAGTTGTTGTGCTTCCGGGCCGGGCAAGAGCATGCAGTAGTTGAGTGCGTGCAGGAAACGCCGCTCGGAAATCCAGCGCCGCCGCTCCACCAATTCCTGGTGCAGGATGGCAATCTGCCCCGCCGGGCCGCCAAAGCTGATGAAGCCGAGCTTGAGCCAGAACGCAAAGGCCTTCCAGAAGCCAAGCTGTGGCGGCGGGGAAGTGGCGCGCTCGCTGGCGGTCGCGTCAGGCGGGATCATGGGATCGATGCTCCGGGTCACAGCGGATGCGGCTGTCGGAACAGTCTATGTGAAAGGGGGATTCAGCGCCCAGCAAGCGGGTCGGTCAGCGGCACAGGGGGATCACGCAAAAAAGCGGGGAGGCTGTCATCAGCCTCCCCGCTTGCGTCAAATGATGACGATTACGGCGTGGTGGCAATCACGCCGCGCCACCGGGTCGCACGGTATTGCTCGGACTCAGCCAGCAGGCGGAAACCACCGGCCTTGTAGGTCAGGACCGGACCACCGGTCGCTTCCAGTCGGCTGGCCACGCCATTGTTGAAGTTGGCCTTGGTGTCCAGCACATCGGCGCGTGCTTCCGTGGCGACGTCAACGCCGGTGAGCGCCAGCGCAATATTGGCATCCACGACAGCGCCGGCGGCCTGGCCCAATTGGCTGGCGTACAGGGGCAGCTTCCCGTAGAGCACGCCTTGGCCGTTGACGGATTGGAGTTCCACATTGGTCATTGGGGACAGTTGCGCCTGCACGGCGAAGGGCAGAGCCAGGGACAGGGTGGCGAGCTTCAATACGTTCTTCATGCTTGATCTCCTGATAAATATCGCTTGGATGGCATTTGTGTCGCCATTTGGCGTCAAAAGCAATCTTTCACTTTAGGATGCGGTGGCCGTTTTGTGGCCACGGAACCGATTATGAGCCAATGTGCTGGTTTTGCAATGCGTCTCAAAAAGGAGACATTTTTTATTTTAACTAATTGAAAAATAATTACTATTTCTGTAATTGTGAATTATTTAATGAGCTATTAATAAATAATTCACGAAATACTTTTTGGCTATCGTGGTTTCGGCCCATCCCGATTCGGGTTCGCCGTTCCGGGTGGCGTGATGGAGCTGCGGGCGCGGGCCGGTCCTGCTAACATGCGCCGCCATGCAAGCCGCTGATTTTGACTTCCAGCTTCCCCCCGAACAGATCGCCCAGTTTCCCTTGCCGGACCGCACGGCCTCCCGCCTGCTGTGCCTGGAAGGGGCGTCGGGCCATTGGCAGGACCGGGGGATCCGTGATTTGCCCGGGCTCGTGATGCCCGGCGATCTGCTCGTTCTGAACGATACCCGCGTGATCCCGGCGCGCCTGTTCGGCACCAAGCCCACCGGTGGGGCAGTGGAGTTGCTGATCGAGCGGGTGATTGACGCGCGGCGCGCCTGGGCGCATCTGCGGGCCAGCAAGTTCCCAAGCCCGGGTTCGCGGATTGTTCTGGAGGGTGGTGGAACGCTGATTGTGGGCAAGCGGGATGCGGGGCTGGTCGAGGTGGCCGTCGAGGGGGATGAATCCCTGCCGGCACTGCTGGAGCGGGTGGGCCACATGCCCTTGCCCCCTTATATCCAGCGTGCGGATGAGCCGACCGACCGGGAGCGATATCAAACCGTGTTTTCCGCTCATCCCGGCGCCGTGGCGGCGCCGACGGCCGGATTGCACTTCGATCAGGCGCTGCTGGAGCAACTGGTGGCGCAGGGTGTGACCCTGGGTACGCTGACGCTGCATGTCGGGGCAGGAACCTTCCAGCCGGTGCGCGCCGAACAGTTGACTGAACATCGCTTGCACGCGGAACGGGTGGAGGTCAGCGCGACCTTGTGCGAACAGATCGCGGCCACCCGTGCGCGCGGTGGGCGCGTGGTGGCGGTGGGGACAACCGTGGTGCGGGCGCTGGAAACGGCCGCCCAGGATGGCGAACTGCGCCCTTATGCGGGTGAAACCCGGTTGTTCATCCATCCGGGCCGTGCCTTTCGGTTTCGGGTGGTGGACGCGCTGCTCACCAATTTCCATCTGCCCCGTTCCACGCTGCTGATGCTGGTGTGTGCCTTCGCGGGTCGGGAGCGCGTACTGGCAGCCTATGACCATGCGGTGGCGGCAGGGTATCGGTTCTACAGCTACGGGGACGCCATGTGGATCACGCCGGCACCGGGGGTGCGCCCATGAATTTTGCGCTTCTGGGACGCAGCGGCGCGGCCCGCCGTGGCCGTTTGATCCTGGCGCACGGTCAGGTCGACACCCCGGGCTTCATGCCGGTGGGCACTTATGGCACGGTCAAGTCCCTCACGCCGGAGGAGGTCCGCGACTGCGGCGCCCAGATCCTGCTGGGCAATACCTTTCATCTCTGGCTCCGGCCCGGGCTGGAAGTAATCGCGGCCCATGGGGGACTGCACGGCTTCATGAACTGGTCCGGTCCCATCCTCACCGACTCGGGCGGTTTCCAGGTCTTCAGTCTGGCGGATCTGCGCCGGCTGACGGAGGAGGGGGTGCATTTTCGCTCGCCGATCGACGGGGATGCGGTGTTCCTGAGTCCCGAGCGGTCCATGGAAATCCAGCGGGTGCTCAATTCCGACATCGTCATGGTGTTCGACGAGTGCACACCCTATCCGGCGACCGTGGAGGCGGCCCAGGCGTCGATGGAGTTGTCCTTGCGCTGGGCGGCGCGCAGCCGGATAGCGCATGACGGCAATCCCAACGCCTTGTTCGGCATTGTGCAGGGCGGCATGTACCCGGATCTGCGGCGTCGCTCACTGGAGGGACTGCAGGCTGTCGGGTTTGACGGTTATGCCATCGGCGGGCTGTCGGTTGGGGAGCCGCTGGCCGAGCGGCGCAGGGTGCTCGACGCACTGCTGCCGGAAATGCCGCAGGACCGGCCGCGCTATCTGATGGGCGTGGGAACCCCCAGCGATCTGGTGGAGGCGGTGGCGCGCGGTGTGGATCTGTTCGACTGCGTGATGCCGACCCGCAATGCCCGCAATGGTCACCTGTTTACCCATGACGGCGTGGTGCGCATCCGCAACGCCGCCTATCGGCTGGATACGGGTCCTCTCGACCCGGCGTGCGATTGCATGACCTGCCGCAACTATTCGCGGGCCTATCTGCGCCACTTGGAACGCAGCCAGGAAATCCTGTTCGCCCGCCTGGCCAGCTATCACAACACCTATTATTACCAGAACCTGATGGCCCGCATGCGAGCGGCCATCGATTCGGGAACATTCGAGGATTTTCAACGCGAATTTTATGCCCGCGAGGGGCGCGCGGCGGTGGCTGTGCCATAATGGCCGCCGATTCGGGGGCCCCCGTGGCCATTGCACAGACAGGAACACAGGATCATGAGCTTTTTCATTGCCGACGCATGGGCCCAGCAGGCCCCCCAGGAACCGAGCCTCTGGTTGAATCTGTTGCCGCTGGTGGCGCTGTTCGTGGTGTTCTATTTCGTCCTGATCCGGCCCCAAACCCAGCGGGCCAAGAAGCACCGGGAGATGTTGGGGACCCTCAGTCGGGGCGATGAGATCCTGACCACGGGCGGTCTGGCCGGCCGCATCGTGGAACTGGGAGAAAGCTTCGTGGATCTCGAAATCGCCGACAAGGTGGTCATCAAGGTGCAGAAGCAAGCGCTCGGGGCGTTGTTGCCCAAGGGCACACTCAAAAAGAAATCCTGATCACGGCCGGCGAGGGTAATGCGTCGATGAATCGCTATTCCGGGTGGAAGAACGCACTGATCCTGCTGGTGCTGCTGATTTCCTGTCTCTATGCGCTGCCCAATCTGTTCGGCGAGGATCCGTCCATCCAGATCACTGGCGCCCGCAATGCGCCGGTTGCGGCCGAAACCGTGGACACCATCAAACGGGTGCTACAGGACAATCAACTGCTGCCCCGAGCCATCGAGGCGCAGGACGGGCGCGTCCTGGTGCGTTATCTGGACAGCGAAACCCAGTTGGTCGCCCGCCAGAAACTGGCCGAGGCGCTGGGCGGTGATTATGTTCTGGCCCTCAACCTTGCGCCGCGTACGCCCGCCTGGCTGTTGGCCATTGGCGCCCGTCCCATGAATCTGGGGTTGGATTTGCGCGGCGGAGTGCATTTCCTGCTCGAAGTCGACATGAAGGCGGCAGTTGCCCAGCGCCTGGAGCGCTACGAGACCGATCTGCGCCGGGGTTTGCGCGAAATGGGGGTGCGCTACGCCGGAATCGAACGGCGCGGGGACATCCTGACGATCGTGTTGCGGGATGCCGCCGATCGCCCGGCAGCTCTTGAGGGGCTGCGTAAGACCTATCCGGAGCTGTTGGTGGAATCCCCCGAGGGTCGTCCCGACGCCTTGGTGCTGCGGCTGAGCGAGGCCGATCAGGAACAGTTGCGCAGTTTCGCGCTGCAGCAAAACCTCAACACCCTGCGCAATCGCATCAATGAGCTGGGGGTGGCGGAGCCGGTGGTCCAGCAACAGGGTAGGGATCGCATCGTCGTGCAGCTGCCCGGGGTCCAGGATACGGCGCGGGCCAAGGAAATCCTGGGCGCCACCGCAACCTTGGAATTCCGCCTGGTCGATATGGACGCCGATGCGGCCCAGGCTGCCCGGACCGGCCAGGTGCCGGTGGGGGACAAACTCTACAAGCACCGTGAGGGTTTCCCGGTCCTGCTCAAGCGCGAACTGATCGTGACCGGCGATCAGCTGGTGGATGCCTCGTCCGGCTTTGATGGGCAGTCCGGCGGTCCGAGCGTCAATGTGACCCTGGACAGCCGTGGCGCGACCCGGATGGGGGACACCACCCGCCAGAACCTGGGTCGCCAGATGGCGGTCGTCTTTGTCGAAAATCGCAGCGACTTGCGCATCGAGAATGGCCAGACCGTGCGGGTGCGTCGCACCGTGGAAGAGGTGGTCAGCATCGCCACCATCCAGGGAATTTTCAGCAAGCGCTTCCAGATCACCGGCCTGGCCCCGCAGGAGGCGCGCGACCTGGCGCTGTTGCTGCGCTCCGGCGCCCTCGCCGCGCCGGTGGACATCATCGAGGAACGCACGGTCGGCCCCAGTCTGGGCCAGCAAAATATCGAACAAGGTTGGGATGCCGCGCTGCTGGGGTTTTTCCTGGTGGTGCTGGTGGTCGGCGTCTATTACAAGGTGTTTGGACTGATTGCCAACCTTGCCCTGCTGTTCAACGTGATCATTCTGGTGGCGCTCATGTCGATTCTGCAGGCCACCCTGACCCTGCCCGGCATCGCCGGGATCGTGTTGACGGTGGGCATGGCGGTGGACGCCAACGTGCTGATTTTCGAGCGGATACGCGAGGAGCTGCGCAACGGCAGTACGCCGCAGGCGGCGATCTATTCCGGCTATGAAAAGGCCTTTTCCACCATCGCCGACTCCAACATCACCACCATCATTGCCGCCGCGCTGTTGTTCGGGATGGGATCCGGTCCGGTGCGCGGCTTTGCGGTCACGCTGATCCTGGGCATCCTGGCGTCCATGTTTACTGCCATCACCGGAACGCGGGCCCTGGTCAACCTGATCTATGGCAACCGTCGCGTCACCCAGCTGTCCATCTAGGAGCGCGTTACATGGAGCTGTTTCCTCACAATTCCAAAGTCGACTTCATGGGCCAGCGCTATGTCTGGTTCGCCATCTCGGGGCTGCTGATCCTGTTGTCCGTTGTGGGACTGGCCGTGCGGGGAATCAATTTCGGCATCGATTTCACCGGCGGCATGGTAATGGAAGTGCGCTATCCGGAGGCGGTCAATCTGGAAACCGTGCGCGAGCAACTGGCGGCCGGGGGCTTTGACGATGCCCAGGCCCAGCGTTTCGGGGCGGATCGGGACGTGCTGGTGCGGCTGCCGCCGCAGGCGGGGGTCGAAGCCAAGCAATTGGGCGATCGGGTCCTGACGGTTCTCGCCACCCATGATCCGGGCGTCCAGCTCCTGCGGGTGGAATACGTGGGCCCCCAGGTGGGCGAGGAGCTTGCGAACCAGGGCGGATTGGCGCTGTTGATCGCCATCACGGGGATACTCTTGTACGTGGGCCTGCGGTTTGAATTCCGCCTGGCCTCCGGCGCCATCATCGCCCTGATCCACGATGTGATCATTACCATCGGGGTGATTTCCTGGACCCAGGTCAGTTTTGACTTGAGCGTACTGGCTGCTGTTCTGGGGATTATCGGCTACTCGATCAACGACTCCATCGTGATTTTCGACCGCATCCGGGAGAATTTCATCAAACTGCGCCGCCTGACGCCGATCGAGGTGATCAACATCTCGGTCAACCAGACCCTGTCACGCACCATCATGACCAATCTGACGGTCTTTCTGGTCTTGATCGCGCTGCTGGTGCTGGGTGGCGACACCTTGCGGCCGTTCTCCATCGCCATGGTGGTGGGCTCTATCGTGGGCACCTATTCCACCATCTATGTGGCCAGCAGCCTGGCCCTGCAGATGGGCGTGCGCCGGGAGCATCTGTTGCCCGTGGTACGCGAGGGGCCCAAGGATCAGATCTAAGGCCACGGTGCCCCCGGCCGAGCCCGGGGCACAGGCTTTAGCTGCGCGCCATCAGGCTAGGGGTCAGGTGGGGCTGGATGTCCCGCACCAGGGCGGCAAACAGTCGCGGATTGCCGCAGACCAGATTGCCCGAGTCCATGAACCCATCGGGTTCCCCCGACAGGTTCCCCACGATGCCGCCGGCCTCCTGAACCAGGACCACGCCAGCGGCGATATCCCAGGGCTTCAGCCCCAGTTCCCAATAGCCGTCCAGCCGTCCGCTGGCGACATAGGCGAGGTCCAGCGCAGCCGACCCGGCGCGCCGGATGCCAGCGGCCTTGCTGGCAATAGCCTGCAGCATGCCGTAATAGGCCGGGGCATGGGTAAAGTCTCGAAACGGCAAGCCGGTGCCGATCAGCGTACCCTCCAGGCTGCGGGCGGGTGTCACCCGGATGCGCCGGTCATTCAGGAACGCGCCCACTCCTCGGGAAGCGGTGTAAATCTCCCCGCGCACCGGGTCATGGATGACGCCGTGCTCCAGCCGGCCCCGCACCTCGATACCGATGGACACCGCGTAGTGGGGCAGGCCATGAATGAAGTTGGTGGTGCCGTCCAGCGGATCGACAATCCAGGTCACTTCGTTGTCGCCGATCTGTCCGCCTTCCTCGCCGAGGATGGCATGATCCGGATAGGCCTTGTGGATGATCTGGATGATTTCCTGTTCCGCTTGGCGGTCGACTTCGGTGACGAAATCGTTGCGTTGCTTGGTGTCTATGGTCAGGCTATCGCGCTGATTGGAGGCGCGGATGATGACGTCGCCCGCCCGGCGGGCCGCCCGCACGGCGATGGTGAGCAGAGGATGCATGGCCAGGTCCGCCTGTCGTGATCTGTGGAAAGAGCGTGCCGGCGCCAGTGGCCGGGGGCGGGGAGCATAACAAACCGCGCCGCCTCAGGCCACGGGAACGTCCTGAAGTTCAGCGATAGGGGGCCAGCGGCAACTCATTCAGTTCTGCCCGCGCTTCCCGCCAGGTTGGATAGTGCCGTTGGAGCAGCGCGATGAAGCGCTCGCCATGCGTCGCTCCAGTCTTCTCCACAGCGTTTGGCGTGGAAAGTCTTTTAGAAAGTTGGCCAGCCCGTCTTGCGGATGATGGCCTTCCAGGTGGCTGAAGGGGTCTTGGTGATGGTGGCCAACGTGTTCTCCCGCTGCGTAATGTACCGAAACCGTAGCTTTGCGCATTGTCAGGAGCAGCCATTTCTTTGGATTGTGGTGTAATTTGTTGATTTGTTTGGTGCCCGGGGCCGGACTCGAACCGGCATGGGACAGGCCCGAGGGATTTTAAGTCCCTTGCGTCTACCGATTTCGCCACCCGGGCAGGAGCCAGCGTATTGTAGCTTACTGACGCGAATCCAGAAGGGATGAAGGGATTAGACAAAAAATTGACAATCCCTTGCCGGTCTGCTGAAAATGCAAATAGTACTGAATGTTAAGTGACCTTTGGCACGGATGCCTGGGGTCGGGGGAATTTCATGGGCCAGCCGAAAATTCTGATTCTGGATGGTGATTCACATCATGCTGAATCGCTGAAAGCCATCTTGGGTTTTATCGATCTGCAATCGGAACAAATCTCCGATCCGGCAACCTGGGATTGGGCGCGCTACGAGAATCAGGACTGGACTGCAGTCTGTATCGGGCGGGTGGATCCCCCCGCCTTGCGCGACAGTTCTCTGGCGCGCCTCCATCAACAGGCGCCTCGTCTGCCCATCCTGTGGATGGATTCAGCTCCTCCCAGCTTGATCGATCATCCCCTGTGGCCATTGCAACAGCCGGTACGACACGAGCAACTGGTTGAAACGCTGCGTCAGGTGGAACTCTATCGACAGAGCGCACGCCTGAAGGAACGCCCCCGCAATGTGGAACTCTTCCGTAGTCTGGTGGGTAACTCCAGGGCTATCCGCAATGTGCGCAAGCTGATCAGCCAGGTCGCCGGATCGGATGCCAACGTGCTGATTCTTGGGGAATCCGGTACTGGAAAAGAGGTCGTTGCACGCAACATCCATTATTACTCCTCACGCCGCAACGGGCCATTCATCGCCGTCAATTGCGGCGCGATACCCGGTGAATTGCTGGAATCGGAACTCTTCGGTCACGAAAAAGGCGCATTTACCGGCGCGGTCAGCAACCGTGAAGGGCGATTTGAAGCTGCCCAGGGCGGCACCTTGTTTCTCGATGAGATTGGCGACATGAGCCTGCCGATGCAGGTGAAGTTGTTGCGGGTGCTGCAGGAACGGGTGTTTGAGCGGGTGGGGAGCAACCGCAGCATTCCGGCCGATGTGCGGATCGTTGCCGCCACCCATCGCGTGCTGGAAGATCAGATTGCCAAGGGCCAGTTCCGGGAAGATCTTTACTACCGGCTCAATGTGTTTCCCATTGAAACACCGCCGCTGCGTGATCGAGTTGAAGATTTGCCCCTGTTGCTGGAAGAAATCATTGCGCGCCTGGAGCATGAACGCGGCACGTCTGTGCGGCTGACGCCTGCCGCGGTCATTGCCCTGTGCCAATGGCGCTGGCCGGGCAATGTTCGGGAACTGGCCAATCTGATCGAACGACTGGCTATTCTTCATCCTTTTGGCACGGTGGATCTGGCGGATCTGCCCGAGAACTACCGGCCATTGGGAGAGGATCGGAATGGTATGGCCTCTGACGTGCCTGCGGTTCATCCTGCCTTGGCCCATCTGGCGGGGAGCGATGGGGCGCCATTGCCGCGCCTGCCCCGGGAGGGAATGGATCTCAAGCAGTATCTGGCCGAAGCGGAAATCAACCTGATTCGGCAAGCCCTTGCGGCCAGTGACGGCGTGGTGTCCCAGGCAGCCAAGCTGCTGCAGCTCGGGCGTACCACTCTGGTCGAAAAATTGCGCAAATATGGTTTGGTGCGTGCGGATCTACCGATCGATCCGTGATCCTCATGACGCGGTCTTGCCCGCACAACTTCTGCCGATAGCCTTCTCTATCTAAGTGCCGAGTTTCACCGCTGTTTCATGGCGGCGCGGGTTCTTTTCGCCAGAATTTTGGCGTTCATTGCGGTGCGTGCGCATTCCTGCTTGGTTTGCCGTAAAAAAATAAATTAAAAAACAAATAGTTAAAATATTAAGTTGCTTATCCGTCGGTTTGGAACGTTTCCTGCTTTATGGGGGCGCCGAATCATCTGGTGCCTGAGGTGCCGGAATTTCGACACCCAGGGAACGAATCCAGATCTCTCCACGAAGGAAACAAAGGGAGAGACAACCGCAACGGAGACTGGCCATGGTACAGACTGCCCAGATTGATGCACGCCAACAGCATGACCTCGTGATTCAACATGCGTCCCTGGTGCGGCGCATTGCCCAGCACCTAGCCAGTCGTCTCCCGGCCAGCGTGCAACTTGATGACCTGATTCAAGCTGGCATGATGGGCTTGCTGGAGGCGGCCCGCAATTACGACGCGGGTCAAGGTGCGAGCTTTGAAACCTATGCCGGAATCCGCATACGCGGCGCCATGCTGGATGAAACGCGCAAGGTGGACTGGGTGCCCCGCTCGGTGCACCGCAAGGCCCGTGAAATGGCCGTGGTTGTGCACGCACTGGAACATCGTCTGGGACGGCTTGCCAAGCCGGCGGAAGTTGCCGACGCGATGCAGATCGATCTGGAGCAGTACCACCAGATTGTGAAGGACGCTGCGGGGTGCCGAGTACTCAGTCTGGACGAGCCTGACAATGGTGTGGTCGATGTGGGGGATATTCCCGGCGATGGCGACCATGATCCCGCTCAGCAAATCGAAGCTGCTGGATTCAGGGCGGTGCTGGTCGAGGTCATGACCAGCTTGCCTGAAAAAGAGCGTTTGGTGATGTCGCTGTATTACGAGCAAGACATGAATCTTCGTCAGATCGGTAGCGTGATGGGCGTCAGCGAATCGCGCGCCTGCCAGATCCACAGTCAAGCCGTGAAACGCATCCGTAGTCGGATGTCGGATTGGGTTGGGAAATCCTGATCCGGAGAATCCGCTGTCAGGAAACCGACGCTCTGACAATCGATTGGCGCAAAAGTCCTCAAGTTGACGGAAATCCGTCCGATAACCCTATCAGTTGGGTTAACGAATGGGGCAGAGACCATGCAAGGTGAACGTTATTCATGGATCGATGGATCACACGCGGGGTCCCGGCAGCACATTTCCCGTTCTGAGGAGCGTGGTGTGGTTGTCTCGCTGATGGGGCGGCTGGGATCGCATTGGTCAGAGGAGCAGCGCATTCGCCATTTGGGGGATTTGATTGCGGCAAAGGCCTACCGGCCGAATGCGGAACGAATGGCCGATGGCTTCTTGAGCAAGTCGCACGCATGGGATGATTCCTTTCGCGCCTGATCGCCCTTATGGCCAAGCTTCCAAGGATCGGTACTGATGAGCCGTTCGGGGAAAACATCGCCGTGGATGCGTTACGAAGTGTTGCTTGATGCGCAACGCATCCGCCAACTCCTGATGCAGTTCGCATCCGATCCAGCCGGGGTGGTCGTTGATTATCCGCTCCTGGCGACCTCCCTCCCGGCGCAGCTGATATCAGAAGGTGATGAGTGGGTCCTGCGCCCCCTGCAACCGGCTTTTTCCAGCGGGTCTGGGAGCGCGTGTGGCAATCTGCTGACCCTGACCCAGGGAGGACAGCAGTTGCAGATGGTGTGTCAGGGCGTGGGCCGGGACGGGCAATTGCTCCATCTGGGTTTGCCCGACTGCGTACGCTATGCCCAACTGAGGGGAGAAAGCCGGGTTTCCCTGGAACAGGTGACTGGCGTCTGTCTGACCCTGCATCCCGAGCCCTCGATGCCGATCATTGCGGAACCGCTGGATTTATCCCTGGGCGGGCTGGGGGCGCTGTTGCCGCTTGCGGCGCCATGGGGCCCCGGCGAGCCCCCGTGCCCGGTAATTTTGCAATTGCCCGCAGGCACGGTGGCAACGACCGTGGACGTTCGGTTCATGACCCCCGATGTGTCAGCCTGGCGCATGGGTGCTTGCTTCGATCAGCTTGATCCCGAGCAACGCAGCCTGATTCGCGATTTTGTGATGGATCGACAACGCAACCTGCGCCGCTCCCTTATGACTCCCCAGCTACTTGTAAATTGAAGATTTCCACGAAATTACTGGCCTGTGGATGGGCTTTGGAGGGGCCGTGGGTCATGACCACGGCGCCGCGTCGGATGCCCTGCCCGCTACACCAGCTTCTGGCCACCTCGCGCCAGACGACGTCGGTGCTGTCGACCTGGACCGGCACCACACCATAGGAAAAGCACAGATCCTGGCAGGTTTTCTGCGAGCTGCTGAACGCAATGACCCGACAGGGGAACTTGAAGCAGGCGAGTCGGCGGGCCGTCGCGCCGCTGTCGGTGGGAGCAATCACCACCGGTGGGCGGATTTTATGGACCAGGTCGGCCAGGTCGGGCGCCATCAACTCCTCGACCCGCGCGGTCTGGCGTTTCCCGGATTCCAGCCAGATCGGCTCGATCGGCGGCCTTGCTTTTTCAGTAGCCAAGGCAATGCGGGTCAACATGCGCACCGCCTCGACGGGGAACTGACCGATGGCTGATTCTTCCGAGAGCATGACGCAGTCGGTGCCATCGAGAATGGCATTGGCCACATCGGTGGCCTCCGCCCGGGTCGGGCGACGGTTTTCCACCATGGATTCCAGCATCTGGGTGGCGGTGATGACGGGACGGCCGAATTGTTTGGCGCGGCGAATCAACGCCTTCTGGGTCACGGCGATGGATTCGATCGGGGTTTCCACGCCGAGGTCACCGCGAGCCACCATGATGCCGTCGGTCGCGGCAAGGATGTCATCGATCTCCCGCACGGCCATGGCCCGCTCGATCTTCGCAATCAGAAAGGGATCGTAGCCCAGGGCGCGGGCTCGTTGACGCACCTGGCGAAGATCTTCGCCGCGCTGTACGAAGGAAACGCTGACCGCATCGACCCCGGCTTCCAGGGCCATTTGCAGCAATTCCTCATCACGCGGTGTGAATGCACTTTTGCCGAGGTCGATCCCGGGCACGTTCATGCCGTTATGGGACAGCAGCGTGCCACCCACCTGGACTCGACATGCAATCTGGCGGTCCTTGATCGACAGGACCTTGAGTTGGATGAAGCCATCATTCAGATAGATGATTTCGCCAGGGTTTACGGCGTCCACCAATCCCGGGAAATCATAGGGAATGCCCTCCGAGCCGCCGGTTGCTCCCTCGACCAGATTCACCCGCTGATCGCGGGCCAGGGTGACCGGAGACGGCTCAAGTCGCCCGACCCGCATCTTGGGGCCCGGCAGGTCGGCGAGGATTGCCAGCCGGTAACCTGTCTGGCGACTGGCTTCCCGCAGCCGTGCGATGGTTTCGCGATGACCATCGGCATTGCCATGGGCCAGATTGAGCCGGGCCACACTCATGCCGGCTCGCAACATGCGCTGCAAGGTGGCGGGGTGGCGGGAGGCAGGGCCGATGGTGCAGACCAGTTTGGTATGCGCTTGGGGCAGGGGCGGACGGGGCATGACGTTCTCCCGGATGGCGCGAATGGTCTGTGGGCAGTATACCCACATGGTCGGCCCGAAAAAAAACAGGGAGGGAAAATCCCCTCCCTGTTCAATGCGCCATCTTTCCGGAGAGCGGGAGGATCGCCGGCGCGAAGTACAGAACCCCCGCCATCGACTCCTCCCGTGGAATAGCCTAAAGCGTGGGAGGTCTTGGGAAATTGATTTGCATCAAGGGGAGAGTCGATCCCCTTGGGTGACAATGAGCCATCCCTCCGTTTTGTCCGAGTGCTCACCCATGTCATCGACCCCTGATCACCATCCTGTGTTGGCTTCTCGCTCCATCCGCCGGACCTGCGTCAACTGTTCCTTGAGCGAATTGTGCGTTCCGGTGGGGTTGGAAGTCACGGATATGGAACGACTTGATCAACTGGTGGAACGCCAGCCTCCCTTGGATGCGGGCGCTCATCTGTGTCGGGTGGGGGAACGCTTCACGACCCTCTACGCAGTGCGCTCGGGTTGTTTCAAGAGTTATCGGATGGATAGCGAGGGGCGCGAGCGGGTGTTGGCCTTCCATCTCCCCGGCGAACTGATGGGACTGGACGCGATATATCCCGGGGTTTACCAGTCCAACATCGTCGCGCTGGATCTGGGTGGTGTGTGCGCCTTGCCTTACAGCGAGCTGAGCCGTCTGGCGACGCAGATTCCCCGGTTGCAGGAGCAGATTTTCCGTTTGCTGAGCAAGGATCTTTCCGCCTACGCCTGGTTGGCCGGGGACTACAGCGCCGAAGAGCGGGTGGCGGGATTCCTGCTCGATTTGTCCAACCGCCAGCGGGAGCGGGGTTATTCGGATCGGGTATTCAACCTGGCCATGCCCCGCCGCGATATTGCCAACTATCTGCGTCTGGCAACTGAAACGGTGAGCCGGGTGATCACCCGCTTCGAACGCGATGGCTTGATCCAGACGGAGCGGCGCGAGGTCCGGTTGCTGGATCTGGAAGGACTCAATAGCCGCGCCAATCATTGCCTCCAGCCGTTGGGGTGAGCGTGCCATGCCCCCGCCGAGAGGCGTGATCCCTGCCGGATCGTGCGATCAGATGAGCCGGGAATGCCGCAGGCTTTCGCCGTTTCGCTTCAGGTAGGCATCGAACGGCAGGGCGATCGCTCGCAGCAAATAGCGTCCGCGCGGCGTGACTTCCAGTGCTTGTGGGGTGAAGCGCACCAGACCATCGGTCGCTGCAGTCTCCAAGCGCAGCAGTTCCTCCGCGAAGTAGGCTGCAAATTCGACCCCATGGCGGGCGCGGATGTTGCGATAACAAACCCGACCCTGACACATCAGCGCCTGGATCACTTCCTGGCGCAAGCCGTCTTCCCGCGTCAGCGTGATGCCCCGGCGAACGGGTAAGGTGCCGTGATTCAGGCTGGTCTGATAATCCTGCAGATCCTTGGTGTTCTGGGCATAGCAGTGGCCAATCTGACTGATGGCGCTGACACCCAGGCCGATGAGGTCGCACCCCCCATGGGTCGAGTAGCCCTGGAAGTTGCGGTGCAGCGTGCCCTGCGTCAAGGCGTTGGCCAGGGGATCGTTCGGCTGCGCAAAATGATCCATGCCGATGTGGACATAATCTGCCTCGGTAAGCCGCTCCACAGCTTGCTCCAGCAAGCGGATCTTGATGCTTGGGTTGGGGAGTGCGCTGGCCGGGATGTGGTGCTGGGCCTTGAAGCGCTCGGGCAGATGGGCATAGCTATACAGCGCCACCCGATCTGGCTGCAGGGTCAGCACCTGATCCAGTGTGGTCTCGAAGCGCTCTGGATGCTGGTGTGGCAGGCCATAAATCAAATCCAGACTGACCGAATCAAAACCTGCGGCGCGAGCTGCCCGGACCACGACCTCGGTTTCGGCATAACTCTGGCGGCGGTTGATTGCCGCCTGCACGACAGGGTCGAAATCCTGCACGCCCACGCTGAGGCGGTTGAATCCCATCTGCCCCAACATCATGACTCCCGCCGCATCCAGGTTGCGCGGATCCACTTCGATCCCCATTTCCACCTTGGGCGCGAAATCGAAGTGGGCGCGCAGCCTGTCCATGACACGCGCGAGCTGGTCCGAGGCGAGGAAAGTTGGGCTGCCGCCGCCGAAATGCACCTGCACCACCGGTCCCGATTGCTCCAGCAGCGCCGCCTTGAGGGCGATCTCCCGTTCCAGCGCCTCCAGATAATCCTGGATGGGGCCGGGCTGACGGGTGATTTCCCGGTGACAACCGCAATAAAAGCAGGGGCTGGGACAAAAAGGAATGTGCACATACAGCGACAAGGGGGCGTCTGCCCGGGTGCACAGGACGCGCTGATAATCGCCGGGACCAAAGCCGGGGTGAAAATGATCCGCCGTGGGATAGGACGTGTAGCGAGGGGCGCGCGTGTCGTAACGGCGAATCAATTCCGCATCGAACACATCGGTAATGGCGGTGGGCATGGCGGAACTCTCCCCGGGAACCTGCAGGGGAGGATAGCGCTTGGGGCCAAGGGGGCAATGACTTGCGTCAAAAATGCCGGGAGGATCCTTTTGGGAATCTCCCGGCAGGGGCTCACTCGCCGTGACGGGCGAACACCAAAGAGGCGTTGGTGCCGCCGAAGCCGAAGCTGTTGGACAGCACCGTGTTCAGCCGGGCGCCGTCGCGACGTTCCCGGACGATGGGCAAGCCTTCGGCCTGTGGATCCAGGCGCTCGATGTTGGCCGAGGCGGCAATGAAGTTTTCCTTCATCATCAGGAGGCTGTAGATGGCTTCATGTACGCCGGCAGCGCCCAGGGAATGTCCCGTCAGGGATTTGGTCGATGCCAGGGGGGGCATGCGTTCGCCAAAGACCTCACGCAGGGCTTCCAGCTCGCGCACGTCACCGACCGGTGTGCTGGTGCCGTGGGTGTTGATGTAGTCGATGGGGGCGTCCACCGTGGCCAGGGCTTGGCGCATGCAGCGCACCGCACCCTCTCCCGAGGGCGCCACCATGTCATAACCATCGGAGGTGGCACCGTAGCCCACCAGCTCGGCATAGATCGGGGCGCCACGGCGCAGGGCATGTTCCCGTTCCTCCAGTACCACGATGCCGCCACCGCCTGCGATCACAAAGCCATCGCGGTCCGCATCATAGGTGCGCGAGGCTTTTTCCGGGGTTTCGTTGTATTTGCTGGACAGTGCGCCCATGGCGTCGAACATGAAAGACATCGTCCAATGCTCTTCCTCGGCGCCACCGGCAAAAACGATATCCTGCTTACCCATCTGGATCTGCTCTGCGCCATTGCCGATGCAATGCGCACTGGTGGCGCAGGCCGAGCTGATGGCGTAGTTGATGCCCTTGATTTGGGCTCCGGTCGCGAGACAGGCGGAAACCCCGCTGCACATGGCCTTGGTGACCATGTAGGGGCCGACACGGCGCACCCCCTTTTCACGCAGCGTGTCGACGCCTTCCTGGATGCTCGAGTGGGACGCGCCACCCGCGCCAACAATCAGGCCGGTGCGCACATTGGACACCAGATCGGGTGGCAGCCCCGCGTCCTGAATCGCTTCCTGCATCGCAAGCCAGCCATACGCATGGCCGTTTGCCATGAAACGCATCAGCTTGCGATCGATCAATTCCTGCACGTTGAGCTTGATCGAGCCAGCCACCTGCGAACGCAGGCCATGGTCGGCGTATTCCTGCTGAAAGGAAATGCCGGAACGCCCCTCAATCAGGCTCCTGAGCACTTCCGCCTTGTTGTTGCCGATGCTGGAGACGATGCCCAGCCCGGTGACCACGACGCGTTTCATCCGTATCCTACCTCCCGCACGGCCTCTTCGATGCCATCCGTACCATTCAGAAGCTGGCCGTGGACATGAACAGGCCGGCGCGCAAATCCTTGGCGACGTAAATCTCACGGCCATCCACGGTCATTGTGGCATCACCGATGCCCATTACCAGTTTGCGCAGAATGACACGCTTCAGGTCAACCCGATAAATCACCTGATGGGCATCGGGCAGCACCTGACCGGTGAATTTTACCTCGCCCACACCCAAGGCGCGTCCCCGCCCGGGCGCGCCCAGCCAGCCCAGATAAAATCCCATCAACTGCCACATGGCATCCAGCCCCAGACAGCCCGGCATGACAGGATCTCCCTGGAAATGGCATTGGAAAAACCACAAGTCCGGGCGAATGTTGAGTTCGGCAACCACCTGTCCCTTGCCGTGAGCGCCGCCGTCCTCGCTGATCTGGGTGATGCGGTCGAACATCAGCATCGGCGGCAAGGGCAACTGGGCATTGCCCGGACCAAACATCTCGCCGCGGGCGCAGGCCAGCAGATCGTCGAGTTCCAGTGAAGAGGGTCTCACAGTCGGCTCCAGGGTCGCGACACCTTCCCCTTGAGGGAAGGAAGTTAAAAAGGGCTCATGCTTCCCTACCCCGGGATGAAAATCAAGGGGGCATTGACTCAGGATGGCGCAGTCAGGGCGCCAGGCGCTCCAGCGACCAGCTCTGATCGGCCCGCCGCTGGTAGAGCAGACGATCATGCAGCCGGTTGGGCCGGGCTTGCCAGAACTCGAAACACAGGGGTAACAGGCGATAGCCTCCCCAGTGCGGTGGCCGCGGGATAGTCTGGCCAGCGAAGCGCGCGCTATAACGGTCAAGCCGGCCGTCCAGTTCTTCCCGTCCCTGCAGGGGGCGGCTTTGGGGCGAGGCCCATGCGCCGATCTGGCTGTCTCGGGGCCGGGTTTTGAAGTAGGCGTCCGATGCCTCTGACTCCAAACGGCTGACGCTGCCTTCGATGCGCACCTGCCGAAGTTGTGCCGGCCAGTAGAACAACAGGGCCGCCACCGGATGGTGGCCCAGGTCTTCCCCCTTGCGACTGTCATAGTGGGTGTGGAAAACCAATCCTTTATCATCAAACTGCTTGAGCAACACGATGCGGGCACTGGGCCTGCCATCGGCACCGACCGTGGCCAACGCCATGGCATCAGGCTCGGGAGGGTGCAGGGGGCGGGCGGCTTCATACCAGTCGCGGAACAGGCCCCAGGGTTGATGGGGTGCACTGGATTCATCCAAGGGGGGAGGCATGGTCAAGTCGACAGTGCTCGGGATAGGTATGGGAAAGCGGGCGGGGGAGAGACGCCCCGCCCAGCAGGTTTCGGACTTCAGGCTGGCTCGAAGACCGGGAAGTGACGCCCTTTGGGCAGTTCCTCCCAGGCAAGCTTGACCTTCATGCCGACCTTGACGTTTTCCAGCGGGCAGTTGACCACGTTGGTCATCATGCGTACGCCTTCTTCCAGTTGCACGATGGCCACCACATAGGGGACCCGTGCGCCCATGGACGGATTGCCGGGCTTGCGCATGACGCTGAAGGCGTAGATTTCGCCCAGCCCCTTGGCTTCATGCCATTCCACCGCGCCGGTCTTGGGGGAGACCACGATGGGCTCCCGGGGGTAGTGATAGTAACGTGCGGTTTCCGGGCTGTACTGCAAGACCAGTTTCTTGTCTTCAGTCGCCTTCCAGAACGGTTCGGCGTGGGGCGAGGTGCCCATCATCATGCGGCTCATAGCGTTTCCTCCGTACCCAAGACTACCGTGGAGCAGGCGGACAGGACGCCACCCACGCCGTGCGCAACCGCCAGCTTGGCGTCGGGTACCTGGCGGGGACCGCATTCGCCGCGCAACTGGCGGGTGGCTTCCACCAGCAGGAACATGCCGTACATGCCCGGATGGGTGTAGGAAAGGCCGCCGCCGTTGGTGTTGGTGGGCAGGGAGCCGCCAGGGCCCAGCTTGCCATCTTCCACGAAGCGACCGCCCTCTCCTTTGGGGCAGAAGCCCATGTCTTCCAGCGACATCAACACCGTGATGGTGAAGGAGTCATAGGTCATCACCAGGTCGATGTCCTTGGGGGCGACGCCGGCCATGTTGAAGGCCTTGGGTGCCGAAACCGCGCCGGGGGTCACGGTGATGTCGGGCATCTCCGAGATCATCATGGCGTGATCGTGGTGGGTGCCGACGCCCATCACATAGACGGGCTTCTTCTTCAGATGCCGGGCACGCTCGGCGCTGGTGATGACCACGGCGCCGGCGCCGTCAGTGACCAGACAACAGTCATAGCGGTGCAGCGGGTCGCACACCAGCGGTGAATTCAGCACGTCCGCAATGGACATCGCTTCCTGGTAGCGGGCGCGGGGATTCATCTGCGCCCATTGACGGGTGGAGACGGCGATCTGTGCCAACTGCTCGGAGGTGGTGCCGTAGAGATGCTGGTGACGGCTGGCGGCCAGGGCATAGGCCCCTGCGGGTAGCATGAGACCAGCCGGCATTTCCCACTCCAGAAAGGGCGGCGGGTTCTTGCGGTCGAAGGCGCTCATCATGGCGGCCATGCCACCGGTCAGGCCGCCCTTGGAACGGGGTGTCTGGGCGTAGACCGAGACCGCGACTTCGCACAGGCCGAGCGCGATGGCAGCGGCTGCGTGCTCGACGTGGACCTCGAAGCTCGAGCCCCCGGTCATGGTGCTGTCGGTATAGCGTGGACGAATGCCCAGATGCTCGGCCAGTTCCAGGCTGGGCATCATCATCCCGGTGCAGAACAGTCCGTCGACATCGGACAGCTTGAGACCAGCATCTTCCAGTGCGGCGTGGATCACTTTGACTTCGAGCTCGCGCTCGGTGAGGTGAAGCTCGCCAGTGGGCGAGACTTCGTCCGCAGCGCCGACGATTGCCGCCTTGCCCCGCAGATACGTTGAGTCGTAGGCCATCGTTTCCTTGTCCCTTAGGATTGGGTGGATTTCACTTCCCTGTGTTCGATCGCCGCGCCCAACCCAATGGTTGGTGGGCCGCAGCCGGTGGGATCCGGCGTTGCGCTTCACCTCAGGATCAAGCGCGAAGGCTAGGAGATTCGCCACGCAAAGGCAATAGGAAAACGTCGGCCCGTGTTGTCGCAGATAAAGCAGGTTGGGGTCATGGCGTCGTGAGCTGCGCAGCGCGGCACATCCCGTGGTGAGGGCTGTTAGAATCCGACGACCACCTCCCGGCGATGACTGAGCGCGATGACCGTGACGCACAATCACAATGCAGCAACAGCAGTTTCCCTGTCCGATCCCCGGGAACGCCTGCCCATGCTGGAGGCGGCCGTGGCCCAGGCGCTGGGCCGCGCGCGCGCGCGCGGTGCCGATGCCGCCCAGGCGGAAGTCGGCTTGCGCGTCGGCTATGCGGTCGGCGTGCGCTGCGGGGAGGTCGAAACCCTGGAGTACGAGCGGGATCGGGGCTTGGGCATTACGGTTTATTTCGGCCAATGCAAAGGCGGTGCGAGCACGACTGATTTGCGCCCCGACGCCATCGATCAGGCGGTGAACGCGGCCTGTGATCTGGCGCGTCATACCGAAGCCGATCCTGCCGCTGGATTACCGGATCCGGAAACACTGGCGCGGGTGTTTCCGGATCTTGATCTTTATCACCCCTGGGCGCTTTCCCCCGAGCAGGCCATTGATCGGGCTTTGGCGATGGAGGCGGCGGCGCTTGCCGAGGACGCCCGTCTCACGAATTCCGAAGGCGCGGGCCTGCAAACGGGATTGGGGTTGTCGGTATTGGCCAACAGTGCGGGATTCCTGGGCGTGCGCTGCGGGTCTTCCCACGGCATGGGCTTGAGCGTTGTGGCGGAAACGGGCGGTCAGATGCAGCGCGACGGCTGGTATGAAAGCGCGCGTCATCCGGATCGGCTGCCCATGCCCGAGGCCTTGGGCCGACGTGCCGCCCAGCGGGCCTTGGCGCGTCTGGGTGCGCGCACCCTGTCCACCCGTCGCGTGCCCGTGCTGTTTTCCCCCGAGGTGGCCCGTGGTCTGATACGCCATCTGGTCGGTGCCATCAGTGGCGGGGCGCTGTACCGGGAAATGAGTTTTCTGCAGGGCAAGCTGGGCCAGCAGATCATGAGCCCCAAGCTGCATCTGCACGAGCATCCCCATCTTCCTCAAGCTATTGCGAGTGCGGTATTCGATGGCGAGGGCGTGGCCACAGCCCCGCGTGATCTGGTGCGGGATGGCGTGCTCCTGGGGTATGTGCTGGACAGTTACGCCGCCCGCCGGCTGGGCCTGCGTACCACCGGCAACGCCGGCGGCGTGCACAATCTGATCGCTGCGCCCACGGTCACCGGGGGCGAGGCGGCGCTGTTGCACACGCTGGGCACGGGGCTGTGGGTGACCGAGGTGATGGGGCAGGGCGTGAATCTGGTCACGGGGGATTATTCCCGGGGTGCCTCGGGTTTCTGGGTGGAGCGGGGCCAGGTCGTCCACGCGGTGGAGGAGGTGACCATCGCCGGGCATCTGGCCGAGATGTACCGCCAGATCGTCGCGGTTGGCGATGATCTGGACACCCGCGGCAGCATCCATTGTGGGTCCCTGCTGATTGAAGCCATGACGGTGGCGGGATCGGCTGCGGACTAGGAATGCGTGCAAGAGTCCGTTCTCGCGCGATGCGCAGCGACGACACGGGAAGTGGATCCCCAATTTCAGGCGGCATTGGGCTGGACGATCCCGGCCCCAGGCGTCATTAATCGTCCGCAGCCAGCGGGTTTTCTCGACTGGGAGGCCAAAAGCCCATGGAACTTTATACCTATCATCGCAGCGTCGCCGCACATCGGGTGCGCATCATCCTGAACATCAAGGGCTTGTCCTGCGATTATCGGTTCGTCGACATTGCCGGGGACAGGCTGCAGCGCTATCAATTTCGCGCCCTCAATCCGCAAGGACTGGCGCCGGTGCTGGTGGATGATGGCCATGTCATCACCCAGTCCATGGCCATCATGGAGTACCTCGAGGAGCGCTGGCCCGCCCGCGCCGTGTTGCCCAAGGACCTACTGGGTAGCGCGCGCGTGCGTGCCCTGGCCCAGTTGTTCGTCTCGGACATCCAGCCGTTGCACAATCTGCGCGTGCTGCGTTACCTGCGCAGCCGGCATGACCAGGGCGAGGATCAACTCGCCCACTGGTCCGCCCATTGGATGCGCGAGGGGCTTGCCGCCGTGGAACACCTGTTGGCCAGCAGTGCCGAAACCGGCGCCCATTGCCATGGGGATCACCCCACGCTGGCGGACGCCTGCCTGGTCCCCGAAGTGCATGAAGCGATTGAGCGGGGCGTTGATCTCTCTGACTTCCCCGGGGTGCGGCGGATCTACGGCACCTGCATGACGCTGGCGGCCTTTCAGGCTGCAGCCCCCGAAACCCAGATGGATGCGGCAGGGCTGGTAGAACCCATTTCGAGCTGAGATGGCGGCGATCCGCCCGTTTGCATCCAGTGCAAGTGGGTTCGGGACGGATTGGGCGCCTCTGGCCAGTCGCTGCCTGGAGTGGCTGGCCAGGAAGTGACCGAAAGCCCCGCTAGGGTGTGGACGAGGACATGGAAGGCTGAGTAGCGGCGGTGGCAGCAGTGAATACCATGGCCTCATCCTTCACGGCGCCATATCTCAGACTCAGGATGTCGCGCGCATAGTTCTGGTAAAGCTTCCAGGGCGCTTTCGACCCTTGCTTGGGGAACTTGTCGATGGCGCGCTGAATATAGCCTGATGAGAAATCGACAAACGGCAATTCGGTGATGGTCGGATCGTTGGTGTGCGGCGCGCAGTATTGATAGCCGTGCTTGTCCATGTAGTTGATCAGGCGGCAGACGTACTGGCTGGTCAGGTCACATTTCAGGGTCCATGAGGCGTTGGTGTAGCCGGTGGCTTGAGCCAGATTCGGCACGTCGCGGAACATCATGCCTTTGTAGGTCATGCTCTTGCCCGGCTCCCAGCGCTGGCCATCCACGGCGAATTCCACGCCGCCCAGAGGGATGAGATCGAGGCCCGTTGCCGAGATGACGATGTCGGCCTCGAGGGTCTGACCGGATTTCAACCGGATCCCGGTTTCCATGAAGGTGTCGATGTGATCGGTGGCGATGCTCGCCCGCCCGGACCGGATGGCCTTGAACAAATCGCCATTGGCGGCGATGCATACCCGCTCCTCCCATGGGTTGTACTTGGGGTTGAAATGCACGTCCACATCGCAGGCAGCGCCCAGTTCCCGCTGCGCATGAAAGCGCAAAGCCTTGCGGACCAGGTTGGGCCAGCGCCGGGAGATCTGGAAGAAGAACATGGCCAGCCACACGTTCTTGAACCGATTGATCCCTGAAGCGATGCGGCCGGGTAGGCTCAGGCGCAACGCCTCGGTGATCGGGTCCCAGTCCGGCAGTCCGATGACGTAAGTGGGTGAGCGCTGCAACATCGTGACGTGCGCAGCCTTTTCTGCCAGCGCGGGCACCAGGGTCACGGCGGTAGCCCCGCTGCCAATGACGACAACCCGTTTGCCGCTGTAGTCCAGATCCTCGGGCCATTGCTGCGGATGGATCAAGCGACCCTGAAAGTGGTCTCTCCCGGGAAAATCGGGCGTGTAGCCGTTTTCATAACGGTAATAGCCGCTACACATGTAAAGAAAGTTGCAGGTGTAGCGGACGATGTCCTGATTGGGGCCGACTTCGGCTTCAAGGGTCCATTGCGCCTCTTTGCTGGACCAGCTTGCCCGCTTGACCCAGTGATTGAAGCGGACTTTTTGTTCAATCCCGAACTCGCGTGCGGTATCTTTGATGTAGTCGAGGATCATGCTGCCGGGCGCGATGGCTTTGCGATTGTTCCAAGGGCGAAAGGGAAATCCCAGGGTGTACATGTCGGAGTCCGAGCGGATCCCCGGGTAGCGGAAAAGATCCCAGGTTCCTCCGATGCGTTGCCGTCCATCCAGGATCGCATAGGACTTGGTGGGGCAGTTTTCGCTCATGCGCACGCCCGCACCGATTCCGGACAAGCCGGCCCCCACGATCAGGGTGTCAAAATGTTCTGTGGCCATTCTTTCTCCTCCTCAGCATCAAGAAATTCAAATTTTTATACGTTCTGCGCCGGATCAGCGTTTGCGATAGGGTTTGATCAGCGGTTCGCCCCCGGCTTTGCTTGCCGCCAGGGGTTTGCTCTGGACGCGATCACTCATCCTTGGAATCAAGACCTTTCAGCGCAGTATGACTTTTTTCATCATTCAAGCTAGGCACAGGATTCTGCATCTTGCAAGGCGCATCAAGCTTCCAAGGAGTGGAAGCTGGCGCTGTTTGGGCAGCTTGATTCAAGGTCAAGGTGAAATGCTTACTAGAAAATCAGCTTGAGGATGGCGAATGGCGCGCTATGCTTTGGAAGTACATTTCGAATTGCTGTCGCATGGTTGATGCGGGAAGCATCATTCAACGACTTGCCAATAAAAATCAGGTTGTCGTTCCAGGATCGAACGACCTGTAAAGGAGGAGAGGATATGACCACGACCACGTCAGGCGCCTTGGGCGCGCCGCCTGTCGAGCACAGCATCGAGCCCCGGCCGGTGCGATTCAATATCACCGACGCCACCCCACGCCACTGGTTCGGCAACGATCCATTCCGAACGCAGTTCTTTAACGCCTTGTTCACCACATTCCCGCCGGGCGAGAATTTCTTCGTGCGCAGCGTGGTGCACTTCCGCGATCAGATCAAGGATCCGACGCTGCTCAAGCAGATCAATGCCTTCGCCGGCCAGGAAGGCACCCATGCCAGCTCCCATCAGGATCACCTGGATATTCTGACTCGTCAGGGCTACACCAGCCTGGAGCGGGAGAACAAATACATCATCGATCCCTTCCTCAAGCTTGCCAACAAAGTGGCGCCCAAGTTCTCTCTGGCGCTGACAGTGGCGCTGGAGCACTTCACTGCACTGCTGGCCCATCAGGCCATTGATCGTGCCGATTTATTCCGTCATCCGGCCCATGCGGATTTCCAGCCCTTGATGGAATGGCATGCCGCTGAGGAAATCGAACACAAGGCGGTGGCCTTCGATGTCTACCAGCAGGTTGATGGCAGCTATCGCCGGCGCATTGCGGCAATGGTGGGCGCCACGTTTTTCATGGTATTCCTGTTGGTGCCGATGCGCATGAGCCCACTGCTTTACCATGATGGCGTGTTGTTCAAGTGGCGCACCTGGCGCAGCGGCCTGTCCTTTCTCTATGGCAAGCAGGGCATGTTTCGCATGCCGTGGGACCACTACAAGCAGTTTTACCGGCGCGATTTTCATCCCTGGGATGTGCAGGATTTCGACCTGATCCGCAAATTCCGCGACGGCTACCAAAGCGGCTTGTGGCTGGAGGCGAGCCAGGTCAAACGCGTGGCTTGAGCGCGGGCTTGTTCCACGATCTTCCCCAACGGGATGGCCGATTGATCGCTCTATTGAACGAGGGCGCCAGGTACAGTTGTGCGGGCGCCCTTGTCATGATCCATAGTCGTTTTGCAAGGGTATTCACGGATGAAATCCCGCTACAAACTGCTCCTGATGGCGCTTGCGTTCGCCAGTGTCGGGGCTATCGCCTATGCCTGGGTCGATCTTCAGGCCGCCCCCGTATGCCAGGGCGAGGAGGCCCAATTTGACCCGCAGGCGCCAATCCTTGCCAATGGCTGGGGTTTCGATGCGGCAAATACCCGCGCAGTCCCTATCAGCGCAGAGACGCTGGGCACGGCGGATATCCCCCGCCTGAAACTGCAATGGGCTTTCCGTTTCCCGCTCCTCAGCAACAAGGCACGCTCCCAGCCGGCAGTAACGGCCGACACGATCTATGTGGGCAGCCAGCGCGGCTGGATCTTCGCTCTGGGTCGGCAGTCGGGCTGCGTGCGTTGGAAATCGTTTGTGGGCGCTGAGGTGCGCACCGCCATTACCTTGGGGGAGGCGCGTCCGGGCGGGGAGCGCCGGCTGTTCTTCGGGGATTTCTTCGGCCATGCCCAGGCACTGGACGCCGCCACCGGCAAGCGGATCTGGAAGGTGCCGGTGGATACCCATCGCGCCGCCACGGTGACCGGGACTCCGGTGCTCCATGAGGGCCGCCTGTATGTGCCGGTTTCCTCCTATGAGGTGGCGCTGCCGGCTTTGCCGTTCTACCGCTGCTGCACCTTTCGCGGCTCGGTGCTGGCGCTGGATGCAGCCAGCGGAGAGCGCCTGTGGCAGACCTATACCACCGAGGTTCCCCAGCCCCGGGACCGCAATGCCTTGTTTATGCGTCGCTGGGGACCTTCCGGCGCGCCCATCTGGAGCGCGCCGACGATCGATGCCGCGCGCGGCCGACTCTATGTGGGCACTGGTGAGAACTACAGCCAGCCGACCAATGCCTGGAGTGACGCGATTCTTGCGCTGGATCTCGCCGATGGCCGGATGGTGTGGTCTCGCCAGCTCACGCCAAACGATGCCTGGAACATGAGTTGCGTCCTGCCGGGTGGCATCAATTGCCCGAAAAATGCTGGCAAGGATCTGGATTTCGGCGCCTCGCCGGTGCTGGTGGCCGGTACGGATGGCAGGGAAGTGCTGGTGGCTGGGCAGAAATCCGGCATGGTGTACGGTCTGGACCCGGATCATGAGGGTGCGCTGCGTTGGCAGCGTCGGCTTGGCCGTGGCGGTGCCTTGGGCGGTGTGCATTGGGGCATGGCCGCGCGCGGCGGTGTCGTCTTCGTGCCGATCTCCGATTATCTGAAGCCCATCCCCGGACTGAAAACACCGCAGCCTGAAGATCCCAGTCTGCCCAAGATGCCGGGGCTCCATGCACTGGATGCGGCCTCCGGAGCGCTGCTGTGGAGCACACCGGCTCAGGCGCCCTGCGCTGATCCAGAACAATGCTACCCCGGCCTGTCTGCTGCCATCACCGCTTTGCCTGGGGCAATCTTTGCCGCAACTTTGGATGGCCGGCTGCAGGCTTATGATCCGGCAAACGGGCGGTTGCAGTGGGAAACGCCGACCGCCCAGGCGTTTCGTGCGGTAGACGGCCGGATGGCGAAGGGTGGTGCCGTCGATAGTGGCGGGCCGATCGTGGCAGGGCGGCAGGTCATCGTGAACTCCGGTTATGGGCTGTTCAGCCAGGCGCCAGGTAATGTGCTGCTGGTCTATACGCCGGCCGAGCACTGATGGCTGCGGCCCGTCATCCAGGCATAACGAGCCGCATGGAGGCATGGCGATGAAGATTCTGATTCTGATGGGGGTGTGCGGTGTGGGTTTTCACGGCCTGCGCACCTGGCTGCTGCGCCGGCCCTTGGCCCCTGTCAATCACGAGCACTTTGGGGGCACGATCTACCAGGTCGGCGAGTCGGTGGTGGCTTATCGGCCGGCGCAAGGGGCGGCGCGTCAGAGTGTGATCGCCATCCACGGCTTCCTGGAAGATTTCCGTTATTTCACGGCGCTGTATCAGGACCCGTCACTGGAGCTGATCCTGGTCAACAACAGCGGCTATCACTGCCCCGATCGTGAACAGATGCCCCAGCCCGCCCCCTGGGGAAACGTCACCAATCCCCATGGCATCGGCACGATTGAACACGATGCGTTTATTTTCAACCTGGCACTGCAACATCTGGTGACCGGGTCCAGAGTGCGCGCCCATGGTCATTCGCGGGGCGGCGCGGTGATCCTGGAGGCGGGGCGGCAGGCGCCCGAGCGCTTCCGCGAGGTGGAGGTCATCCTGGAAGCGCCGGTATTGCCCGGCGGGAAGGGTCATCCCGCCTTGGAACTGACCTTTTCCGCTCCCGGTCGTTACCTGCTGCCGATCAATTTCTCACTGCTCCGACATGTCGACACAGTGCGTTTTGGCGGTTTCATGTTTACCCCCTTGACCCCGCGCAAGGCCGATCTGGTGCGTGGATTGTATTTCTCCCCCAAAACCTTCGATATCGTGCTCAAGAATCTGAAATCCATGCAGGACTGGATTGAAACGCGCGATGCCAGCCTGTTCGGGAACATTCCGCATGGTACGATTCTGATCGGCGCACGAGATCTGGTGCTGGATCGCGCCGCCATGCTGCGTAGCGCCCAGACCGCTCACCCCACCTGGCGGGTCATTGAGACCTACGGTACCAGCCATTTCGTCTCGCTGGATCAACCCAGCGCAGTGCCTGAATTTATGGCCCCGGCCAGTCCTGCCACGTAAGCCGATTGCGAATTCTCAGGCTGCACGGGATTGCCTCGATCAACGCGCGGCCTGGAGGCCAGGGCCTCCTGCCATCGAGTGACTTGGAAGCCTGTTACCTCGGTGGTTTCAAATCCTTGGCCGGGGCGCCGTCCCTTCACGCTTCGTGATTCGACCTGTGCTGAGCAAGCGCAATTGCGAGGAGCAACCGCTGCTATGCTTGCCAAGCAGGACAGCAAGGCGGCCGGATCCAAGCCAAGGTGAGCCATGCTGAACTGGATCGGGCTTGAGGCGGGTGTAGGCGCTTCTGGCTGCGATTGGCCATTGGTCGCTAAGAGATTGATTTTATAGCCTGCAGGCGATGGGCAGGAACTAAATAGGTCGGTTGAAAACATTTGACCTGGGGCAATCGTCCTTCCTGCACGGCAGCATAAACTCAAAACTGTTTGATTTGGATGGGGCTATTGGCGTGACTTATGGCCGACGCCGGCCGCTTTGGCGGTTTTTTTCTTGAACGGCTGTTCAGGGATTGTGCGGGCCTGCCGATTCAATTACATTTGTGCGCCTGAATCTCGTGTGATGGAATCCAGAGGCATGGATGCCATACGACGCGAAGATAATTAACAAATACAATAAATTTTCCGCATATGGTCGCTATTTGCTCATGCTGATTCAGGCGCCGGCTTTTACCAGGCAGGCAGGGCGGAGAAGCTACCGGGACACATATTCGACGGAAGGACTGACCGAGCTGCGCAGGATGGTTCGGTCTCCGGAGTTTTTTCAGCAACAGGGAGTTCAAGGTGATGAATACGGTTAGTGGTGCATATGGCAAGGGCGGAGCCCCGGACACAACATCCCGTCCGACCAAGTCGGCGGTGCGCAATGTCCAGGAGCAGATGGCGGCGTGGAAGAACATCGACTACACCATGATTCCGATTTTCTCGATCCTGATCGGCGGGGTGACGGTGTTCCTGATCGCCCTGACCGTGGGTGACTGGGATTATTGGCAGGATTGGCGCGATCGTCGCTGGTGGCCTTTGGTGACGCCGTTCTCACTGATCATTCCTGCGGCAATCTTCAATTATTTCTTCTGGAAACGCTTCCGGCTACCCATCGGGGCGACCGCGATGATCCTGGGCTACATGTTCGGCGTGTGGGTCAGCCGCTACATGAACTTCCATATCTTCGCCAACTTCCCGATGAATTTCGTGTCCCCCTCGACCTTCATCGGCATGGGCCTCCTGCTGGATTGCACCCTGGCACTGAGCCGGAGTTTCTTCCTCACCGGTCTGGTGGGCGCGTTCCTGTTCGCGATCGTGCTGTACCCCCTGAACTGGGTGACCATGGCGCCTTTCCATGTCCCGGTGGAGTACAACGGCTATCTTGTGACGGTGGCGGACCTGATGGGCTACCAGTACATTCGTACCGCCATGCCAGAATATGTCCGCATCATTGAGGAATCGACGCTGCGCACCTTCGGTGAGGCGGTGACGCCGCTGACGGCCTTCTTTGCGGGTTTTGTCACCTTGCTGAACTATTACCTGTGGGTGTGGATTGGGTCGATCCTGACGCAGAATCGCTGGCTGACGCGTTTGATCTGAACGAGATTCTGCGCGAGTTTGGATTCAGCCCGGGGAGCCCCGGGGTTCATCGAACAAGGACACCGGTTCGCATGCCGCGAGCCGTACATTCTGGGATTGCCGAGAACATCATGAACACAATGAAACACATCAGGTACCGAAATTGGGGGCCCTTGGCCCTTGCCATGCTGCTGACCTTGGCTGGGCCGCTCTACAGCCCACCCGCAGACGCTCACGGTGAACGCGCGCAGCAGGCCAGCCTGCGCATGCGCACCCTGCATTGGATCGATACCGAGATTCAGCCGCGCAAGGTCGCAGTGAACGAAACTGTCCGCGTCACGGGGCGCTTCATGCCGTCTCAATTCTGGCCGGAGCACATGCGATCGATTGAAGAGACCGCATTTCTCAATATCGGCGTGCCCGGCCCCGCCTTCGTGCGTATTGATTCACGGGTCAACGGCGTGCCCATGATCCGTTCCACCCGCTTCCATCTGGCCAAGACCTATGAATATGAAGTGGTACTCAAGGCGCGGGCGCCCGGCCGCTACCATATTCATCCCGTCATCAGCGTGGAAGGCGCGGGTCCCATCATCGGGCCGGCCTTTTGGGTGGAAGTGACGGGCGACCAGAAGGATTTCAAGCACACCATCACCACCATGACCGGTGAGGTGATCAACCCCGAAACCTATGCCATGACCAGTATCCTGTGGTGGAACGCGCTGTGGTTCGTGATCGGGATTGCCTGGCTTGCCTGGTGGTTCCGTAAGCTGCCCGTGATCATGCCGCGCTACATCAAAGTGGAAGAAATGGGGGATGATGCCAACAAGCTGATCACCATTCCGGACGTGATTGTTTCGGTGTTCTTCTTCGGTTTCGTGATGGTGGTGATTGCCGGCGGGTTTTTCTGGGCCAACTACCAATACCCCATCACCTCCGTGCTGCAGACGGGCAAGGTCGAGGTGGAACCCCTGCCGCAGCCACCCCAGTTGGTGGAAGTGGAAGTGAACAAAGCCACCTACCGCATTCCGGGCCGCAGTTTCCAGGTGGAGATGACCGTCACCAATCGGAGCGCGAGGCCGGTTCAGGTCGGTGAGTTCACCGCGGCCAATATCCGATTCATCAATGACAAGATGTTCGATATCAAGCCTCAGGACGCGCAGGATCTGGTGGCATCCTCTGGGTTGCGGGTCGATAATCCGCCAATCCAGCCCGGCGAAACCCGCACGATCACCATTTATGCTGATGATGCGCTGTGGGAGACCTACCGATTGACCAGCCTGATCAATGAGCCCGATGGTCGGTTCGCTGCTTTGCTGATGTTCTTTGATGATCAGGGAACCCGCTATATGAATGAAATTGGTGGCCCCATGATCCCTTCCTTTGGCTGATCGATAAGTCCAGTCAGGCCGGCGCTGCCATTTTCATGATTTCAAGGCAGCGTCGGCTTCTCAGGGCATGACAAGAATAAGATCGAGCATGCGGGCATCAAGGAGAATGAGATGTTGAAGTCAAGGATTCCTGATCTGGAACGAAGCACCAGGCTGGCTCGAATCACCCTTGCCATGCTGTTGGCTCTGATGACCAGCGTGGCTTTTGGCCACGGTGGGGTATCGGTCGAAGATGACATGTGCGTCATGCAGGTTGGGCCTTACCGCGCCCATTTCACCGGCTATCAGCCCGAACGACGTGCCACCCAGGAATTCTGCGAGGATATTCCAGAGACTGGCCGGGTCATTTTTGCCATCGACTACATCAGCGATGAGCTGCGTGGGATGGAAACCGATTTCCGCATCATCAAGGATGTGAACAATATTGGTATCCGGGCCAAGTACGAGGACTTGGGGACCAAGGAAGATATCGAGCGCGCAACGGTCTTGTACCGCGCACCGGAAAGGCTGCCCACCGGTACTTTCACGGTGACCCATACTTTCCCGGAAAAGGGGCATTTCATCGGCATGGTGATTGCCCGACATCCGGAGACGGGCAAGGAATTCATTTCTGTCTTCCCCTTCGCTGTCGGCATTTTTCGCTGGGGCACGATCCTGACCCGTATCGGTCTTATTCTTGTCTTGGTTGGCGGTGTGGCAGCATTCCTCATCACGCGGGCCATGCGCAAATCCGCATAGGCGCTGCGGATGACATTCACCACGGATTAGAGCACAACGCCAAGCCCATGGATCGGTCTCTCCAAGGAACGTTTCTTTCGTGTGTTCATGGCCTGGCGAAAGTAGTTTTCAGGTAGTCAACAATCTTTACTCCCCAAGCTCGCGTTGGCATGAATATGACGATGGGCGCCAGCCTTCGGGAGGGAGTCGGGCGATTCCATGCAACGACGTGCACTGTGGTTTGGCTTTTTGTTTCTGACCATTGCCGGGGTGCTGCTGCTTCCCAAGCAGTGGTTCCCGTTGTCCTGGCAGATCCAATGGTATCAATGGGTTGGGCCTGGCACCTACCAGTCACCACCGCCCAGCACGGAAACGCCTGCCTTGTCATCGGAGGAATATTGCCCCGATGACATTCGGGGCTGGCGAAAGGCTGCTGTAATCGATGGCGTCGAGATTGCGGCGTCGCCCAACTGTATCGCCGACAATCCTTTTACGGTGGCCGCAGCCGTCAAGGGAACCAATAAGGTTTCTCCCGCGACCTTGATGCAATCCGGTTTAACCCCCGACGCGGTCGTCATGGGCCGGGATCTCGATGGCGACGGGGATCCAGATGAAATCCACATCCGACTGGAGGTTACCGAGCTGAATGGGAGCTCCCCTGACCGGCCGGACCCCATGACTCAGTTCGATATCGCACCCGGCATTCGACCCGGGTTATGGGTGTTTTCCCCCAAGACCGTGGGCATGTCCACCGAAAACTTCGAATCGGTGAAAGCCAACCCGCTGCTGCGCGCGCCGAGCCCGGTGATTCGCGTGGAACAGGGCGACAGGGTGTTCATCACGCTGGAAAACACGCATTACATGCCTCACACCATCCACCTGCATGGCGTGGATCATCCCTTTTCGCAGGATCACGGCATGCCGCATGACGAGAGCATGTCTGAGCATGAACTGCACGGTCATGACAATCCGACGGTGGGTATTGGCAATGACGGGGTGCCCGAGACCAGCGAAATTCCGCCCATGCCGGCGCGCAGTCACACCTACCAGATCCAGCCCCGCGTGGCGGGCACCATGTTCTATCACTGCCATGTGCAACCCAACGTCCATATCCTGATGGGCCTGCAGGGCATGTTCGTGGTGGAGGAAAACCGGCCGAACAACTGGGTGCAGACCCTCAACATCGGGGCTGGGCAGGTGCGGCATCCGTCAGTTGCGGTGAAGGAACAATTCAAACGCGAATATGATCTGCACTATGAAGATATCTATACGGGGCTGAGCGATGCCATCCAGGGCCGGATCGACCCGCGCCTGATCATCCGCGACGCCCACCGGCGCTTTGACATCACCCAAGCCAAACCCAGCTACTTCCTACTCAATGGCCGGTCGTTTCCCTATACGATGCGGGAATCTCTGGTGATCGTCGCTCCCAATGAGCGTATAAAGCTGCGCATGCTCAATGGCGGCAATAAAAGCGTTCCAGTCCATACCCATGGCCATAAACTCACCATTAGCCATCTCGATGGCATTGCGGTTCCTGTCGCCGCGCAAGTCATCCGGGATGTGATCTCCATCGATTCCGCCCAGCGCGTGGATGCCATCCTCGATACCACGGATGATGGTTTGCATAGCTATGGGTCTGGCATCTGGCTCATGCACGATCATCAAGAGGTGGCCCAGACCAATGCGGGCATCGGACCGGGGGGCAGCATGAACGCCATTGTCTATGAGGCGTATCTTGACGAACGCGGTTTCCCCAAGGTTCAAGGGGTGGAATGGAAGAAATTCTTTACCCCCGAGTTCTATCAGCGCCGGATCCCAGTCTGGACCGATTACGATCCCCTGAACCGCCTGTCCGATGTCACGGGTAGCCCCCGCGAAATGATTCGGTTCTTGCTGCTCGGACTGGTGGGCGGTTCATGGATCGCCGTGCTGTTTGCATTGCTGCGTCCACGCCGACGGGTTATGGGAGGATAAGGCCATGCGCGTGCCTTATCTGGCGATGTTGGCGGTTTTAGGTCTGGTCGTGACGCTGGCCGCTTGGGCTGCATCCTCCTCGGAAGAAGATAAGACGCTCCCCCCTGTGGACCACTCGGGGATGGACCACTCGGGGATGGACCACTCGGGGATGGACCACTCGGGGATGGACCACTCGGGGATG